>NZ_NBOA01000006.1:0-351017 GCF_002213235.1 Thioclava sp. F34-6 | reverse complement strand
TCGGGGTTCTCCGACAGCAGGCCATAGCCCGGGTGGATCGCGTCGGCGCCGCTTTCCTTGGCGACGCGGATGATTTCTTCGATCGAGAGATAGGCGCCGACGGGCGAGAGGCCTTCGCCAATGCGATAGGCTTCATCGGCCTTGAAGCGGTGCAGGCCCAACTTGTCCTCTTCGGCGTAGACGGCGACCGTCTTCTTGCCCAGCTCGTTGGCGGCGCGCATCACCCGGATGGCGATCTCGCCACGGTTGGCCACGAGGATCTTGTTGAACATAGCGTTCTCCCTGTTGTCGAAAGTGGCCGCTACGGTACAGTTGCCGCGCCGCAGCGCAAGGGCCTACCTGCAAACTTGGGCAAATTTACTGACCAATGTGCGAGAGTTTGCAAAGTCGATCCGCACCGATGCGCGCCTGTCCCGGTCCGGTCCGGGATTGACTAGACTGACGCTCTGGGCAAGGTGGGGCGCATGATCGATCTGCGCCCGGTTGGATATATCATCGGAATGCTGACATCCGTGCTGGGGCTGACGATGCTTATCCCGGCGGCGGTGGATTTGGGCCATGGTGCAGCGCATTGGCTGGTTTTCGTCGAAAGCGCGGTGCTGACGACGACGGCAGGCGCGCTGCTGGCGCTGGCCTCCCGCGACGGGCTGGCGCGGACGCTCTCGATCCATCAAAGCTTTCTGCTGACCTCGCTCGTCTGGCTGACGCTGCCGTTCTTCGGGGCGCTACCTTTCATGCTGGGTGTGCCGCATCTGTCTCTGGTCGATGCCTATTTCGAGGCGATGTCAGGGCTGACCACGACCGGTACCACCGCGATTCCGCAACTCGATACGCTGCCGCCGGGGGTGAACCTGTGGCGCGGACTGCTGCAATGGCTGGGCGGTCTGGGGATCATCATCGTCGCGATGATCTTCCTTCCGGTGATGAAGGTCGGCGGGATGCAGTTCTTCCGCTCGGAAGGGTTTGACACGCTTGGGAAAATTCTGCCGCGCGCAATGGATATCTCGACCGCGCTGATCCGCATCTATGTCGGGCTGACGATTGCCTGCGCGCTGACCTATATCGGTCTCGGCATGAAGGGGTTCGACGCGATCATGCACGCCCTTACGACGATGAGCACGGGCGGCTTCTCGAATTACGACGCCAGCTTCGCCGTTTATAAGGGCGCACCCGAATACGCGGCCTCGGTCTTCATGGCGCTGGCCGCGATGCCGTTCATCCGCTTCGTTCAGGTGATGCGCGGCGATACGATGCCACTGTGGCGCGACCCGCAGGTGCGCGCCTTCCTGCGCTGGATGGGCTACGCGATCGCGATCATCGTGCTCTACCGCATGATCCGCCACGAGGCCTCTTTCTGGCCGACGCTGCGGGAGGTGACGTTCAACGTGGTCTCGACCTTCACCGGCACCGGCTATGCCTCTGAGGACGTGACCCAATGGGGCCATCTGGCCTTCACGATCCTGCTGATTTCCGGACTGATCGGGGGCTGCACGGCCTCCACCGCCTGTTCCGTCAAGGTGTTCCGCTACCTGATCCTGCTGGAGGCGATCAAGGCGCAGATCCAGCGGCTCTACTCGCCCCACCGCCTGCTGAAGGTGCAATATGGCGGGCGCCCGGTCGAGGATAGCGTGGTCAACTCGGTGATGGCGTTCTTTTCGCTCTTCATCCTGATCTTCGGGATGCTGATCATCGCGCTGACCTTCACCGGGCTCGGAACCGAGACGGCGATGACCGCCGCCTGGACCTCGATCGCCAATATCGGCCCCGCATGGGGGCCCGAGATCACCGCCAACGGCTCGGTCGCGGATTTCCCCGACAGCGCGAAGTGGCTGATGAGCGCGGCGATGTGTCTCGGGCGGCTCGAATTGATGAGCGTGCTCGTGCTGCTGCTGCCGCGCTTCTGGCGGGGCTGATCACTTCCAGCAGGAAATCTGCACCACCATCCCGTCGGCCATCTGCTGCAGGTCTTCCGGCGCGCGGTTGGCCGAGATGCCCGCCTCTTTCGGCGTGAATCCCTTGTCCGACAGCCCCGGCGTCATTGCCTTGCTTTGCAGCGCGACGCTCAGATTGTCGGGCAGCACCCGGTTCGCGTCGTCACTCGCGGGCAGCAACATCCCCACGACCGCGCCCGTCCCGTCGAGCACCGGCCCGCCCACGTCGCCCGCGCGGGTCTGCGCCTCGATCCGGGCCTGATTGTCTTGTCCTTCCAGCCCCTTGAGCGCCGAGAGCGTACCGAAATTCAGCACCGGCGCGGAGAGCGCTTCGGGGTAGGAGAAGCCCGCTACCGCGACCTTCGCCCCGGCCAGCGGCGCGTCGGGATTGAATTTCGCGACTTCCCTCGGGGCGAGCGTGTCTTGCGGCGTCAGAACCGCGTAACCCTTGGCGCCGCTGTCGAAGCTGAGTGAGGCGGCATGGTCTTCGATCGTGATCCGGCCGCACTGGTCGAGCCCCTCGGCGGCGGTCAGCACATGGCCGTCCGCATCGATGAAGAAGCCCGAGCGCGAGAAGACCGGTGCGCGTTTCTCGATCCCCGCCATCAGGGCGGCCCGCGTTACCGACATCGGCTGACCGAGCGTCGAGTCGAGCGTCTTGGAGCCGATCGGCGTGAAGCTTCCCTTCATCGCGTCGAGCACGCGATTCATTCGCTTGTCGTCCCCGGCGGGCCAAACCAGCGTGAAGCCCTTGATCTGCCCGTTCGAGAGCTCCGCATGGGTGTAGGAATGGACCGCCGTATTCTCGCCCTCGATGGTGAAGCTGTTGCCGCGGATGTTGCGCTCGCCGCCCGTCGGCACGATTTCAAGCGTCTGCATCGCGTCATAGAGCCCGCGCAGCCGCGCCGTGTCGCCGGGCTGAGAGATCAGCAGTACCTGCACGCCGCTGTCGTCCTTGGGTGCGTAATTGACGAACGGCGCGTTGTAGCGGGCGAATTTCACCAGCCCCATCGGCAACTCGATCCGGATCCCGGCTTCCTGCTCGGTGACGGTCTGCAGCCCCAGCGCCGCGCGCTCGGAGGCGACCTTGTCGAGAAGTGCGGCCTGCTGGGTCGAGGACAGGACGCCTGTTGGCTGGTAGCCATTCTTCGACTGCCAATCGGCGATGGAGCCGCGCGTGCCACGGCCGAAAATCCCGTCGATCGCGCCCTGATAGCTGCCTTCCCATTCCAGCGCGGTCTGGATGTCGCGCTTGGTCTGCGGATCGAGGGCGGCTTCGAGACGGCGCGACTCCGCCAGCGTCTCCACAGGCTCGGGCGCGGGCGTAGCCTCTTGCGGGGCTGGGGTGACGTCCCGCAGGGCCGGTGCGTCAGTCGCCGCGGTGGTGTCGGAGTTCAGCGCTTCGGGCGCGGTGGTGGTATCTTGGGCAGACGTATCGGGTGTGCTCGCCATCGCATCGGGTGGCGTGGTCTGATCGCTCGATTGCGCCGTCTCATCCGGACCGTCCAGCGGCTCCACGTCGATCGGCGCAGGCATCGGCGCGCCGCGCACGTCGCTTTGCGTGTCGGCCTGCGGGGCGGGCTGGGTCGCCTGCGGGGCTGTGTTCAATGTCGCGCCCACCGGCCAGAATTGCTGGCGGAAGTTGTTGCCATCGGCCACGAAACTGTCGCGCGGGATCAGACCCTCGCGGCGCAGAACCCGGCGCCGCGCATTCGCCTCCGCATCGTCGGCAAAGGGGCCAAGCGCGATCGCGTACCAGCCGGAATCAAGCCGGAACCCGGTCGTGTCGGGGAACATGCCCGCCCAGTCGCGGGCGCGCGCTTCGGCTTGGGCAAGCGAGCTTTTCGCCTCGATCTGTACCCAGGCCTCGGCCCAGGCCGCGCCGGTCCAGACCATGCCGGTCAGGCTGGCCCCGACGACGATCGAAACTGTCCGTGAAATTGCCCGCATTGCCACTCCCCGATGATATAAGCTTTTCCCCCGAACTTAGCGCAACGCGAGCCGAGGTCACCCCCCAAACGCCCCCGTTCGGGTCACGAAATCCGCCGGTGTGGGGCAGGGGCCGCAGCTTTGCGCGCCGCATGTCGCGGATCGCCTGCCCGAACTCTTGCAGGGCGTTGACGCCCCCGCGCCCCTTGCCTAGAGAGAAGGCGCTTCAACGGAAGGTGCGAAATATGGCAAACCCGGACGCCCCGAAATCCTTTCAGGAAATCATCCTGCGCCTGATGAGCTATTGGGCCTCGAAAGGCTGCGCGGTGATGCAGCCCTATGACATGGAAGTGGGGGCAGGCACCTTCCACCCGGCGACGACGCTGCGCGCGCTCGGCTCCAAGCCGTGGGCGGCCGCCTATGTCCAGCCCTCGCGCCGTCCGACCGATGGCCGCTATGGCGAGAACCCGAACCGCCTGCAGCACTACTATCAGTATCAGGTGCTCATCAAGCCGAGCCCGCCGGACCTGCAGGAGCTCTATCTCGGCTCGCTCCGCGCGATCGGGATCGACACCGAATTGCACGATATCCGCTTCGTGGAAGACGACTGGGAAAGCCCGACGCTCGGTGCGTGGGGGCTTGGCTGGGAAGTCTGGTGCGACGGGATGGAAGTCAGCCAGTTCACCTATTTCCAGCAGGTCGGCGGCCATGACTGCAAGCCGGTCTCGGGCGAGCTGACCTACGGGCTCGAGCGTCTGGCGATGTATGTGCTGGGCATCGATCACGTCATGGACATGCCCTATAACGACCCGTCCGCGCCGATCGCGCTGAAATACGGCGACGTGTTCCGCCAGACAGAGCAGGAATATTCGCGCTGGAATTTCGACGTGGCCGATACCGAGACGCTGCTGCGCCATTTCGAGGATGCCGAGGCCGAATGCGAACGCATCCTCGCCTCGCCTGAAACCGACGACGCGGGCCGCAAGATCATCATGGCGCACCCGGCCTATGACCAGTGCATCAAGGCGTCCCACCTCTTTAACCTGCTCGACGCGCGCGGCGTGATCTCGGTCACCGAACGTCAGGCCTATATTGGCCGCGTCCGTGCGCTGGCGAAGGCCTGCGCCGACGCTTTCGTGCTCACCGAAGCAGGCGGGGCCTCCCAAACCGAAGCCGGCGAGGCCGTCGCGTGAATGGTAAACTCATCGGAGGCGGCATCGTGGTGATCGCGCTCGTCTTCGGCGCGGTGGTCTATTATTCGCAGGAATACGGTTATTACGATGAGATCGCGCCGGGCTCCGACGCGGCGAAAGTCTCGCTGATGGAGCTGGACGGCACGACGCAGGATCCGCTGGACGCCGAAGGCTACAAAGGGATCGACGCGGACAGCTCGCCCCTGCGCTACCGCGCCTGCTTCGACACCGATCTGTCGATCGCAACGGCGACCGAGACCTATGAGGTCTATGACCGACCGACCCCGCTGATCGGCCCGAAATGGTTCGACTGCTACGATGCGAAAACCATCGGCGCCGACCTCGAGGCAGGCCGCGCGGTGGCCTTCCTGTCGCAACACAACATCCACCCCGGCGTCGACCGGGTCGTGGCTCTTTATCCCGATGGCCGGGCCTATGTCTGGCACCAACTGAACGACGAAGCGGAGAAATGACATGCCCGATCTTCTGATTGAACTGTTCTCCGAAGAAATCCCCGCGCGGATGCAGCCCAAGGCCCGCGAGGATCTGAAGAAACTGATCACCGATGGCGTCGTCGAGGCGGGTCTGACCTATGCCTCCGCCGGCGCTTTCTCGACCCCGCGCCGCCTGACGCTGACCGTCGAGGGGCTGACTGCCAATTCGCCGACCCTGCGCGAAGAGCGCAAGGGCCCGCGCACCGACGCGCCGGAGAAGGCGATCGAGGGCTTCCTGCGCTCGACCGGGCTGACGATGGATCAGCTCGAGGCGCGCGACGACAAGAAGGGGCAGGTCTATTTCGCGGTGATCGAAAAGCCCGGCCGTCCCGCGACCGAGATCGTGGCCGAGGTGCTGGAGAAGACGATCCGCAACTTCCCCTGGCCGAAATCAATGCGCTGGGGCGAGGGCAACCTGCGCTGGGTCCGCCCGTTGCATTCAATCCTCGCGATCCTGACCGACGAGGCCGGCGCGACCGTCGTGCCGCTCGACGTGGACGGCATCAAGGCCGGCGACACCACGCGCGGTCACCGCTTCATGGCGCCCGATTTGCTTCAGGTCTCGGGCTACGAGAGCTACGCCAAGCAGTTGAAAGCCGCCAAGGTCATGCTCGACCCCAATGAGCGTGCCGAGGCGATCGACCACGACGCCGCGCAAATGGCCTTCGCCAAGGGCTGGGAAGTGGTGCCGGACAAGGGCCTTCTGGCCGAGGTCTCGGGCCTCGTCGAATGGCCTGTCACCCTGATGGGCGAGATCGACGGCGAATTCCTCGACCTGCCGCCCGAGGTGCTGCAGACCTCGATGAAAGAGCATCAGAAATTCTTCTCGGTGAAGAACCCCAAGACCGGTCGGATCGAGGGGTTCGTGACCGTCGCCAACCGCGAGACCGCCGATCACGGCGCGACGATCCTCGCGGGCAACCAGAAGGTGCTCTCGGCGCGTCTGTCGGACGCCAAGTTCTTCTGGGAAAACGACCTGCGCACCGTTCAGGCGCACGGGCTCGAAGGGATGGGCGCGGGGCTCGACGCCGTGACCTTCCACAACAAGCTCGGCAGCCAAGGCGACCGTATCCGCCGGATCGAAAACCTCGCGCGCGAAATCGCGCCCTTGGTCGGCGCGAAGCCCGACCTCGCCGCCGAGGCCGCCCGCGTCGCCAAATCCGATCTGCGCTCGGAAATGGTCTACGAATTCCCGGAACTGCAGGGTGTGATGGGCCGCTACTACGCGCAAAAGGCGGGGCTGTCCGACGCCGTCGCCGATGCCTGCCGCGACCACTACGCGCCGCTGGGCCCGTCCGATGCGGTGCCCTCTGAGCCCGTCTCGGTCGCCGTGGCGCTCGCCGACAAGATCGACACGCTGACCGGCTTCTGGGCGATCGACGAGAAGCCGACCGGCTCGAAGGATCCCTTCGCGCTGCGTCGCGCCGCGCTGGGGGTGATCCGGTTGGTGCTGAGCAACGGGCTTCGCATTAAGCTCAATACTTCCCCGTCGCCATTCTCTATTGCTGCTGACCAGATTGGCGAGCGCGATGGACGGTTCGCCGACACGAACGAATTGCTCTCGTTTATCCACGACCGCCTCAAGGTTCACCTGCGCGATGCGGGCATCCGCCACGACGTGATCGACGCCGTGCTCGCCATGCCGGGCTCTGACGATCTCACCCTCGTCGTGAAGCGCGCCGAGGCGCTGTCGGACTTCTTCAAGACCGACGACGGCGAGAACCTGATCCAGGGCTTCAAGCGCGCGAACAACATCCTCACGCAGGCCGAGGAAAAGGACGGGGTGGAATACAGCTTCGGCGCCGATCCGAAATTCGCGGAAACCGACGAGGAAAAAGCCCTCTTCGCCGCGCTCGACGCCGCCGAAGCCAAGATCGCCCCCGCAATGCAGGCAGAGGATTTCGCCGCTGCGATGTCCGCCATGGCCGATTTGCGCGCGCCGATCGACGCCTTCTTCGAGGCGGTGCAGATCAACGCCGACAACCCGATCCTGCGGCGCAACCGTCTCAACCTGCTTTCGCGCATCCGGCAGATCTGTCTCGATGTGGCCGACCTCACCAAGATCGAAGGCTGATCCTTCCTCTTGATGTAAATATCCCCGCCGGAGGCGCCCGCACGGCGCCTCCTGTCGCAAGGCCGAAACAGGGTGGTCCTGTGACGCCGCGTCCTCTGTCCGAATGTCACACTTGCGAGAGGCGGGAATCAGCCTATCCTGCGTCGAGAGAGAAGGCGCGCTGCGATGCAGAAACCCGTTGAAAACGCTGATTTTGTGACCCTTGCGCCGTCGGCGTCGGTCGATAAGGCACGCCACGGCTGGCGCGCGAAATGCCTTCAGCGGCTGATCCGGCTCGATCTTCCCGTCCCGAAAACCGTCGCGCTGCCCGCCGAGACGGTGCGCGCGATCGCGTCGGGGCAGGTTTTCGACATGACCGCGATCGCGGAGTGCTTCGGGCCGGAGATGCTGGTCTCGGTCCGACCGAGCCCCGAAAATCCCGAATGGGGCGGGCCGGGCACGGTGCTCAATGTCGGCATGAATGACGACATGCATGCGGTGCTGTCGAATACGCACGGCTCCGAGGCCGCCGACGCGCTCTATCTTCGCTTCGTGCAGCTCTACTCGATCCATGTCGCGCGGCTCGACCCGGACATGTTCCAGCAGGAGCCGGGGCCGGGCGCACTGGAAGCGGCGCTGGACGCCTATGAGGAAGAAACCGACGAGCGGTTTCCGCAATCGGGCGCGCGGCAACTGGCCGAGGTGCTGCGCTCGATGGCGCGGGCCTGGGAAGGCACGACGGCGCGGCTCCTGCGGCAGGCCAAGGGCGCGCCGCCCGACGCCGTGCTGGGCCTTCTGGTGCAAGAGATGGCGCTGGGGATAGGGCCGGGCCTGTCGGGCTCGGGCACGATGCAATTCGTCGACAGCGTGACCGGCGCGCCGCAGATCACCGGGCGGTTCCGCGGCCAGAGCCAGGGCCGTACCAGCGCGGTGGAGACGCTCTATCTCACGCGCGACCCGCGCGGCGCCTCGCTGGAAGAGGCAGATAGCGGCGTGTTCGACACGCTGAAGGATTACGGCGCGCGCTGCCGGGTGAAGCTGCGCGAGGAGATGCAGATCGAGTTCACCATCGAGAGCGGCAAGGTCCATGTGATCGACGCGGTGCGGGTGCCGCGCTCGTCGCGCGCCGCCGTGCGCATCGCGGTGGCCTTGGCCAATGATGACGTGATCTCGCGCGAGGATGCGCTGCTGCGCGTCGAGCCGCGCGCCATCACCGAGCTTCTGCACTATCAGGTCGATCCGCGCGCGCCGCGTGACGTGCTCGCGCGCGGGATCGCGGCCTCTCCGGGGGCGGCGACCGGCAAGATCGTGTTCTCTGCGGCGGCTGCGCAGGCCTCTGCTGCGCGCGACGAGCCCTGTATCCTCGTGCGCCGCGAAACCTCACCCGAGGATATTCGCGGGATGCATGCGGCCGTCGCCGTGCTGACCGAGCGCGGCGGGATGACCTCGCACGCGGCGGTGATCGCGCGCGGCCTGGGGCTGCCGTGCATCGTCGGCGCAGAGATCGAGATCAACAGCCGCGAGCGCCAGTTCCGCGGCCCCAAGGGACGGTTGTTCCGCGAGGGCGACACGATCACGCTCGACGGAACCAATGGCGAGGTGCTGGTGGGTGCGGCGGAGATGCTGGCGCCGGCGCTCGACGACGGGTTCCGTACGCTTCTCAGTTGGGCCGATCTGGTGCGCGACATCGGTATCCGCGCGAATGCCGACACGCCCGAGGATGCGCGCACCGCGCTGATGTTCGAGGCCGACGGGATCGGGCTGTGCCGGACCGAGCACATGTTCTTCGACGAAGACCGCCTGACGGTGATGCGCGAGATGATCTTCGCCGACGGGCCGGAGGATCGCCGCGCCGCTCTCGAACGGCTGCTACCGATGCAGCGGGCCGATTTCGGGGCGCTGTTCGAGTTGATGAAGGGCGAGCCGGTCTGTATCCGCCTCTTCGACCCGCCTCTGCACGAATTCCTGCCGCATGACCGCGAGGGGATGCGCGAGCTGGCCGAGGCGTTGGATCGCCCGCTGTCGGAGGTCACGCGCCGGGTGGAGGCATTGTCCGAGTTCAACCCGATGCTGGGGATGCGCGGCGTGCGTCTGGGCGTGACCGTGCCCGAGATCTACGACATGCAGGCTCGCGCCATCTTCGAGGCGACCGTGGAGGCGCTCCGCCGGGGCGCCGAGGTGGTGCCGGAAATCATGATCCCGCTCGTTTCCGCCTCGCGCGAGGTGGAGATCGTGAAGACTCGCATCGACGCCGTGGCGGCCGCCGTGCGCACCGAGACCAAGGCAGACTTCACCTACCGCCTCGGCGTGATGGTGGAGACGCCCCGGGCGGCGCTCCGCGCTGGCGAAATCGCCGAGCACGCGGCTTTCCTGTCCTTCGGGACCAATGACCTCACACAGATGACCTACGGCCTCTCACGCGACGACGCGGGGCGCTTCATGTCGACCTACGTCAACCAGCAGGTCTACGCGGAAGACCCGTTCCACATTCTCGACGTCGAAGGGGTGGGGGAGTTGCTGCTGATCGGGGCCGCGCGCGGACGCTCGGCCCGGCCCGATGTCACGATCTCGGTCTGCGGAGAGCATGGAGGAAACCCCGAATCAATCGCCTTCTGCCGGGCTGCGGGATTCGATTATGTCTCCTGTTCGCCCTTCCGGGTGCCGGTCGCCCGTCTCGCCGCTGCCCATTTCGCACTCTTGGCGCCGCGCGGACGATCCTTTCCGTAAAGGTAATGTCACAGAGGCGGAATTTCGGCGGTTTTTCTCAAATACCATTGGCAAATCGGCGCTCATCGCGGTATGCGACTGACGAGGGACATAGCACGCAAATCACCGTGCATTTTGGCAAGAATCCGCCGTGGCTCCGCAGGGGGCTGCGCATATTTGCGTGAAAACCTAGACATGGGTAGCTCGCTCGGGTAAGCGATGCGCCGTCGCGGCTCAATGGGGGGTGCGCGGCGATTGTTCTTATCGGAAGAAAACCATGTCACTGCTGAAAAGCTGGACGGGGGGTGCTGTCATCCTCCTCGCCCTCGCCGGAGGCTTGCGTGCCGAAGTCACGGTAAGCCAGTCGAACGACCCCACTGAGGTCGCCGAACAAGGACTGATGTCGGTCCTGTGGACGGAGCGCTCCGCGATGAGCGCGATCGACAAACGACGGGTCACCGCGCTCACGATGGCGCCGGCCCGGTCCAAGAAGCATGCCACTCTGCCGGATGTCCTTTCTGCCAAATGGCTGTCCGAGCAACCCGCTGCGAAGGGCGACAAACAATTCGAATGTCTCTCGCAGGCGCTTTACTTCGAGGCGCGTGGAGAAAGCGTGAAGGGCCAGCAGGCCGTCGCCGAGGTTATCCTGAACCGTGTCGACGATCCGCGCTTCCCCGGCTCGATTTGCGGCGTCGTCCATCAGGGCAACTCGCGCGCGTGCCAGTTCAGCTGGTACTGCGACGGTCGCGCCGATACGGTCCACAACAAGGGGGCCTTCGCCGAGGTCGCGAAAGTCGCCCGGGCGATGATCGACGGCGCGCCGCGCTCGCTGACCGAAGGGGCGACGTACTTCCATACCCGCGCCGTACGCCCGAGCTGGTCGCGCCGCTTTGCGAAGACCGCGTCGATCGGCCATCACATCTTCTACGCCAACCCGGTGCGCACCGCCTCGAACTGAGGCCGCGTCTTCGGAGGCCCGAGTCGCGGGCAGGCGATGAAACGACGGTTGAGGGTGGGCTTCGGTCCGCCCTTTTCCTATGCTCGACTTGCTCGACATGACTGAAAAATTCCCGAGGCGCGCATGAGTTCCGACATTTCCCTCGCCTTCTCGCATCCCGAAGCGCGGGCGGCCGCATCTGCGCCCACCGATCCCCGGGATCGCATCTCGCTGCGCGACCATGTGGTGGAGGCCGATATCGGCGCCTTCCAGCAGGAGCGCGGCCATACGCAACGTCTGCAATTCAATGTCGTGGTGGAGGTGCGGCCGACGCCGGAGCCGCTCGAGGACGATGTGGACCGCATCCTGTCCTACGACCGTATCACCGAGGCGATCGCGGCGGAGCTGGCCGAAGAGCGGGTGAACCTGCTGGAGACGCTCGCCGCCGGCGTGGCGGAGCGCATCCTCGCCAGCCCGCAGGCGATGCGCGTCTTCGTGCGGATCGAGAAGCTCGACCGCGGCCCCGGCGCGCTCGGCGTCGAGATCGTGCGCTCCCGCGCCTCCGTCCCGGTGAAAAGCATCGACGCGAGCGGGGTGGAGGAAAGCCTGCACCCGATCGTCGCCTATCTCTCGAACGCGGCCATCGACTCGCCGGACCTGTCGGCGCGGCTCGACGTGCTGCAGGAGGCGGGCCACCCGGTCATCCTCGCGGTGGGGCTCCCTGACGGAGAGGTTCCCGAAAGCGGGCAGGGACCAACGCAGCGCCGCATCGACCTTCTCGCGATCGAGCAGAACGCCTGGCGTCTTGCTGCGCGCGATCCGCGCTGCGTCGTGGTGGCGACGCGCACCGAGATCGACTGGGCGATGCGCCACGGCCAGATGGTGGTCTGGGCGCCCTCCAAGATCGTGCTGGACGCAACCGACGGTCCGAAAAGCCCCGCCCGCGACGCGATGGCGCTGGCGCTCTGGCTGGCCGAGCAGATGGCCGCGACCCGGCTGGAACTTCACGGGACTGTTTCAGCCCCGGCAGGAAGCCGCGTGCCGGTGGAGACGCGCCCGCTCTGAACGTCTTGAACTCTCGCGCGCAATCGGGTGAATGGAGCGCATGGAGAAGCTCTACTATCGCCCGATCGCCCGAACCGACTCCGCCCGTCCCGACACGGCACTGACCCTCGCGGGGGGGTGGTGCTGGTTCGACGAGGTGGAGCTTCTGCGCCGCGACGGCGAGCCCGAGATCATTCCCGCGGCCCATCTGCCCGAAGAGGTGAGGGAGCGGCTGTGCAATCCGCGCACCTCGGTCGCCGGGATCACGCTCGATGCGCCGCGGATCATGGGCATCCTGAACGTCACGCCTGACAGCTTCTCCGATGGCGGGCGCTTCGACGTCGAGGACGTTGCGATCGGACGCGCCTTCGACTTGCGCAAGTCGGGCGCGGACATTCTCGATATCGGCGGCGAGTCGACACGTCCCGGCGCGACCGAGGTGGAGGAGGACGAAGAGATCGCCCGCACCGCACCCGTGATCGCCGCGCTGCGCGATGCAGATTTCGACGCGCCGATATCCATCGACACCCGCAAATCGCTGGTTGCCGATCAGGCGCTGGAGGCCGGGGCCGCGATGCTCAACGACGTCTCCGCGATGGAATTCGATCCGGCGATGGTCGAGGTCGCGCAGGGCTCCGGCGCGCCGATCTGCCTGATGCACGCGCAGGGCCTGCCCGAGACGATGCAGGACGATCCGCGCTACACGGATGTGCTGCTCGACGTCTACGACTATCTCGAGGACCGCATCGCGCTGGCCGAGGATTACGGCATCGCACGCGAGGCGATCATCGCCGATCCCGGCATCGGCTTCGGCAAGACCGCGCAGCACAACCTTGCCCTGATCCGTGGCCTCAGCCTGTTTCACGGGCTGGGCTGCCCTGTCCTGCTCGGCGTGTCGCGCAAACGCTTCATCGGGGCCGTGGGCGGCGCGGAAGAGGCCGACCAGCGCGCCCCCGGTACGCTGGCCGTGACACTCGCCGGGCTCGATCAAGGCATCCAGATTCACCGCGTCCACGATGTGGCCGAGATCGCCCAAGGCATCCGTCTCTGGGACGCGATCAAGAGAGGATTCGAGGAATGAGCAGGAAGCTTTTCGGTACCGATGGTGTGCGCGGCGAGGCCAATTCCGGGCACATGACCGCGGAGATGGCGCTGAAACTGGGCGCTGCGGCGGGCCGCTATTTCCGGCAGGACGACTCACGCGGCCACCGCGTCGTGATCGGCAAGGACACGCGGCTCTCGGGCTACATGTTCGAGAACGCGCTGACCGCGGGCCTGACCTCGACGGGGATGAACGTGCTGCTGCTCGGCCCGGTGCCGACGCCCGCCGTGGGCTACCTGACCCGCTCGATGCGCGCGGATATGGGCATCATGATCTCCGCCAGCCACAACCCGGCCAAGGATAACGGGATCAAGTTCTTCGGCCCCGACGGGTTCAAGCTCAGCGACGAGGCCGAGACCGAGATCGAGGCGATGCTCGACACCGAGATCCGGCTCGCGCGCCCCGAGAATATCGGTCGCGCCAAGCGGATCGACGATGGGCTTGGGCGCTATGTCGAATATGCCAAGACGACCTTCCCGAAACTGCGCAAACCCGACCTCAAAGTGGTCGTCGATTGCGCCAACGGGGCGGCCTATCGTGCGGCG
This sequence comes from Thioclava sp. F34-6, assembly GCF_002213235.1. Classification (NCBI taxonomy): domain Bacteria; kingdom Pseudomonadati; phylum Pseudomonadota; class Alphaproteobacteria; order Rhodobacterales; family Paracoccaceae; genus Thioclava; species Thioclava sp. F34-6. The sequence goes on along the minus strand of NZ_NBOA01000006.1, from coordinate 337,083 downwards.
CCGGACGTGCTTTGGGAATTGGGTTGCGAGGTGATCCCCGTGGGCGTCTCGCCCGACGGGCGCAACATCAATGACGGATGCGGCTCGACCCATGTCAGCACCTGCGCCGAGGCCGTGGTGGCGCATGGCGCCGATCTCGGGATCTCGCTCGACGGCGATGCCGACCGGGTAATGATCATCGACGAAACCGGCCATGTCGCGGATGGCGATCAGATCATGGCGCTCTTCGCGAAACGCTGGGCGCAGTCGGGGCAGCTTTCGGGCGGCGCGCTGGTGGCGACCGTCATGTCCAATCTCGGGCTGGAGCGCTTCCTAGAGGCCGAGGGGCTGCGGCTCGAGCGCACCAAGGTCGGCGACCGCTACGTGGTCGAGCGGATGCGTGAGGGCGGCTTCAACCTGGGCGGCGAGCAGTCGGGCCATATCGTGATGACCGACTACGCCACGACAGGCGACGGGCTGATGGCTGGACTGCAATTCCTCGCCGCGATGGTCGAGACCGGTCAGCGCGCTTCCGACCTTGTGCGGCAATTCGAGACCGTGCCGCAAATGTTGAAAAACGTAAGGTATCAGGCGGGGCAGGAGCCTTTGAGCGCCGATAATGTTGCAAAAGCGATATTGGATGCGGAGACCCGCCTGAACGGTCAGGGCCGGTTGCTGATCCGGAAGTCGGGGACCGAACCGCTGATCCGCGTGATGGCGGAATGCGAGGACGAAACGCTTCTGGAAGCGACGGTCGACAGCATCGTCGCCGCCGTCGAGGCCGAAACCGCCTAAGGGGGGGCTGCCCCCGGCCTGCGACCGCCCCCCGGGGATATATTGGAAGAGCGAATTAGGGGGCGTCGCGCCCCCATTTGCCTACTGGCCGAAGAGGTCCAGCCCCAGCCAGATCAGGGCAACCGCTTCGAACACGGTCCAGAGCACGCCCGCCCATCGCCAGAATGTCGGACCCGCCTCCGCGCGCCAGACCGAGCGGATGAGCCCGACCAGCACCGCGATCCGGTAGATCCCGGCCGCCACGGCGAAGCTTCCGAAGAACCCGCCAAGATGGCCCGGCGAGATCAGTGCGGTGAACAATGCCAGGATTACGATCAGCGGGACCACCACCAGCGCGGGTCCGTAATTGCCAGCCCAGAACGTATCTCCCGGCGCGAGCCGTCCGGCGAAGAGATCGCCGAACCATTTCGGGGTGAAGAATTTTGCGCGCTCCTCGAAGATCGCTTCGAGTTCGTCGTGGTCGGGTCCGGCCATCTGCTTCCCTTTCAATTCGCGGAACTGTGACAAGAACGCCGTGGCCCCGCAAGGCGGCGCGCTGCCGCGGTCGCGCCTGAAGTGACCAAAACGTGACTGAACTTCAAGGCTTTCCGCCGCCTTGGGGCAGTGGAGGGACGAAATTTATGGAGGCGCGTCATGGACCAATCGTCCTTATTTCCCACATCCGATTTCTGGCCGCTCGCAGTCGGCTTCCTGTCCCTCTCGATCAACTATTTCGTTCAGGGCGGTGCGGCCGTCGCCAACGGGCCGAGTTGGTCGGGTGACCCGCTGGCGCAGGAACGAACCCTGGGCCTCTGGGGCATCTTCCTCGGTGGCTTCGGGCAGCTTCTGACCGGCATCTATCTGATGATCGGCCTGACCTGGTTCCCGGTCTTCGCCAACGCGGCCCCGCTTTACATGGCGGCCGTCGCGTTCTCGCTCTACGGCATCCACTGGTTCGTCATCGGCCTGCGACGCTACACCCATTCCGATCCCGGGCCGGAGGCGTGGATGGCGATTCCGCTGTTCGGGCTGAGCGCGATGGGCACCATCTCGTTCTGGGGCAATGGCGACATCCCGGCCGCGATTCTCTTCATCGGCCTGATGCTGATCTATCTCGCCGAGCTGGGCGCCCGCTGGACCAATAGCGAGGCGGCGGAGAAAACCGGCGGCGTGTTCCAGCTCCTGACCGGCGCGTGGCTCTTCTACCTCGCCTGGGGCGTGACGATGAACATGGCCAATGGCGCGAGCTACTGGGTGTAACCCGACCAAAAAAGAACCCCCGGCACTTAGGCCGGGGGTTCGAGTTCGTGGAAGCCGTGCAGATCAGTTGCGCGACTTGTCGACCATCTTGCCCTTGGAGATCCAGGGCATCATGGCGCGAAGCTTCTCGCCGACTTGCTCGATCTCGTGCTCGTCGTTGATGCGACGGGTCGCCTTGAAGAAGGGCTGGCCGACCGCGTTTTCCTGCATGAAGTCACGCACGAACTTGCCGGTCTGGATGTCGGTCAGGACGTCCTTCATGCGCTTCTTGGTTTCCTCGTAGGGGAGGATGCGCGGACCCGAGACATACTCGCCGTATTCGGCCGTGTTCGAGATCGAGTAGTTCATGTTCGCGATGCCGCCTTCATAGATCAGGTCGACGATCAGCTTCACTTCGTGGAGGCACTCGAAATAGGCCATCTCCGGCTCGTAACCGGCTTCCACGAGGGTCTCGAAACCCATGCGGATCAGCTCGACGAGGCCGCCGCAGAGAACCGCTTGCTCGCCGAACAGGTCGGTTTCGCATTCCTGACGGAAGTTGGTCTCGATGATGCCCGAGCGGCCGCCACCGATGGCCGAGCAGTAGCTCAGCGCGATGTCCTGCGCCTTGCCGGTCGCGTCGTTTTCAACCGCGAAGAGGCAGGGCACGCCGCCGCCCTTGGTGTATTCGCCGCGCACGGTGTGACCCGGGCCTTTCGGCGCCATCATGATCACGTCGATGCCGGGCTTCGGCTCGATCAGGCCGAAATGAACGTTCAGGCCGTGGGCGAACGCGATCGCCGAGCCTTCTTTCAGGTTCTCATGGACATACTTCTTGTAGGTCTCGGCCTGAAGTTCGTCGGGCATGGTGAACATGATCACATCGCACCAGGCAGCCGCTTCGGCGATGCCCATAACCTGCAGGCCTTCGGCTTCGGCTTTCGCTTTCGAGGGCGAGCCGTCACGCAGCGCAACGGCCACGTTCTTCGCGCCTGAGTCGCGCAGGTTCAGCGCGTGTGCGTGGCCCTGCGAGCCGTAGCCGAGAATGGCGACTTTCTTGTCCTTGATCAGGTTCACATCGCAATCGCGATCATAATAGACGCGCATGGCGTTCCTCCTTTTTGTCTGAGTGTGAGAATAGGAGGTTCTTCGCGAATATGCGTTCAGAAGTTGAGAATATCCGCTAAAGTGGGTAAAATTCATTCGCACTATTAGAAAATAATGGAAAAGTCATGCAAATTGACGATACGGACCGCCGGATATTGCGTCAGATGATGGCGGAGCCGGGGCTTCCTTCTGCCGAACTGGCCGAACGCGCCGGCGTGACGCCCGCGACCTGTTGGCGCCGGATCGAGAAGCTTCGCGAAGGGGGCGTGATCCGTGGCGAAGAGGCGCTGATCGACTGGCACGCTCTCGGCTGGGCGGTCGAGGTATCTCTGCGCTTCACCTTGGACAAAACCAATCCGCGCGCCTTCGACGAATTCATCGCCGCCGCGCGCGAGGTTCCCGAAGTCATTGAAATCCAGAGCTTCCTCGGTTCCACCGATATGCGCCTGCAGGTGATCGCCCGCGACATGGCGCATTATCAGGAGATTTACCGCAATCGCATCCTGACCCTGCCGCATATCTCCGAACTCGACGCGCTGATGCTCATCGCGACGATCAAGTCCAGCGCGGAGCTGCCGATATGAGCCTCGATCTCGACGATCTGGACCGCCAGTTGCTGCGCGCGCTGAGTCGCGATTCCACGCAAAGTGCGGGCGCTCTGGGCCGCAAGCTTGGCCTCTCGCAGCCCGCGACATGGCGGCGAATCCGTCGCATGCAGGAGGCGGGAGTCATCGCCGGCCGGCGCGTGATCGTCGATCCCGAGGCGCTTGGCTTCGGGGTGACGGTGTTTCTGGGCGTGAAACTCGCGGCGAAGGGCCGCGTCAGCCTCGAGGATTTCGAGCGCGCGGTCACCGCGATCCCAGAGGTGCAGCTCGTGCAACACGTCCTCGGGCTTTTTGATTACCGGCTACGCGTCACCGCCCGTGATCTGCCTGACTTTGAGCGGGTCCTGCGGCGTCGTATCATGACCTTGCCCGGGGTCGGCCAGGTCGAGGCGAATGTGCTCCTCAGCGAGGAACGCCGCCCCGGTCCCTTGGGCTGATTCATACTGGCTTAAAAAAAGGGCGAACTGCGCGCCAAATGGGCACGGCCGTCGTTCCGCTTCGATCAAAGCCGGATCTGCGCGTGCAGGGCATGGACCGCCCCGTTGCCGCGGTCTTGGATCGAAGCGGAGGGACCGATGTTCGACGCGAAGCTTCAGACCAAACCTGCCGTCCGGATGCAGCGTTCGCGCGGCGCGGCGCGGGCCGGCTTTTCCGGCGCGCGGCTGACCGGATTGCACCAAAGCGGGTCTGCCAAGGCCATTCTGCCGCGCGTTCCCGGTTCGCCGGAGGTGGTTTTCCTGAATACTTCCGGTGGTTTGACCTCTGGCGATACGCTGTCCTACGAAACCCAACTGGACGCGGGCGCAATGCTCGTCGCGACGACACAAGCCGCCGAGCGTGCCTATCGCGCCGACGATGGGCCTGCGCAGGTTGAGGTGCGGCACAGTGTCGGCTCCGGCTGCCATCTGGATTGGCTGCCGCAGGAGACGATCCTCTTCGACCGCGCGAAGCTGGCCCGCGACACGACGATCTCGCTGGCCTCCAATGCGTCCTGCCTGATGCTCGAGGCAGTGGTGCTGGGCCGGGCCGCGATGGGCGAGCAGGTGCGGGACTTACAGTTTTTCGACATGCGCCGGATCGAACGCGCCGGAAAGCCAGTGTTTTTCGAGCCCTTCTTGTTGAATTCCGACATTTTGGCAAAGGGGGGGCGAAGCGCCGTTCTGGGAGAGGCCCGTGCTTTTGCGACGCTCGTTCTGTGTCGGCAAGGCGCGGAAGACGCGGTGGAGCCCCTTCGCGCGGTGCTCGATGAGCCGGGCGTCGAGGGAGCGGCCTCGGGCTTCGACGGCAAATGCGTCATTCGTCTGCTCGCGCAGGACGGCTGGCCGATGCGGCGACAAATTCTACGACTTTTCAATGCGTTGCGGCGCGACCAAGCGGCGCCGCGCGTGTGGCAGATCTGAGGAAATACGATGAACCTGACACCGAGGGAAAAGGACAAGCTGCTGATCAGCGTTGCCGCGATGGTCGCGCGCAACCGGCTGGAACGCGGCGTGAAGCTCAATCACCCGGAAGCTATTGCAATCATTTCGGATTTCGTCGTCGAGGGAGCCCGCGAGGGCCGCTCCGTCGCCGATCTGATGGAGGCGGGGGCAGGGGTGATCTCGGCCGATCAATGCATGGAGGGCATCCCCGAGATGATCCATTCCATTCAGGTCGAAGCGACCTTCCCGGACGGGACGAAGCTCGTCACCGTCCATCATCCGATCCGCTGAGATAAGTTCAGCTTATACAGACCGATCCAAAATAAGTTCTGCTAATGAAAGGCCGTCCGATGAAATTTGTAGCTGCACTCGCCGTCCTCGCCCCCACAGCCGCACTGGCCCATCCCGGCCACGGCGCGGGAAGCACATGGTTTTTCCACGACGGTCCGCTGATCGGGCTGCTTGCGCTCGCAGTGGTCGCCTATGTCGGACCGGAATTGGCGCGCGCGCTGCGCCGCAACAAGGAGTGAGCCGATGATCCCCGGAGAAACCCTGCCCGCTGTGGGCGAGATCACGCTGAATGAGGGCTGCGAGGCGATCACGCTGATGGTCGCCAATACCGGCGACCGCCCGGTGCAGGTTGGCTCGCATTACCATTTCGCGGAGACCAATCCGGGGTTGGAGTTCGACCGGGACGCCGCACGCGGTTACCGGCTGGACATCGCGGCCGGAACGGCGGTGCGGTTCGAGCCGGGCCAGAGCCGCGAAGTGCGGCTGGTGCCCTATCGCGGGTCGCGCGAAGTCTATGGATTCAATCAGAAAGTTATGGGGGCGCTCTGATGCCGGCTTCGATCTCGCGTAGCACCTATGCCGATATGTTCGGCCCCACCACCGGCGACCGGGTGCGGCTCGCCGACACCGATCTGATCATCGAGGTCGAGCGCGACCTGACCACCTATGGCGAGGAGGTCAAGTTCGGCGGCGGCAAGGTGATCCGCGACGGCATGGGGCAGAGCCAGGTCTCCCGCGCGGGCGGCGCGGTCGATACGGTGATCACCAATGCGCTGATCGTGGATCATTCGGGGATCTTCAAAGCGGATGTCGGCCTGAAGGATGGGGAGATCGCGGCGATCGGCAAGGCTGGCAATCCGGATACCCAGCCGAATGTCGACATCATCATCGGGCCGGGCACGGAAGTCATTGCCGGGGAAGGAAAAATCCTGACTGCGGGCGGGTTCGACGCTCATATTCACTTCATTTGCCCGCAGCAGATCGAGGATGCGCTGGCCGCCGGAATCACGACGATGCTGGGCGGTGGCACGGGGCCTGCGCATGGCACACTGGCCACGACCTGCACGCCGGGGCCGTGGCATATCGCGCGGATGTTGCAGGCCTTTGATGCGCTGCCGGTCAACCTCGCGCTGTCAGGCAAAGGTAATGCCTCGCGCCCCGAGGCGCTGGTCGAGATGGTCGAGGGCGGTGCTGCGGCGCTGAAGCTGCACGAGGATTGGGGCACGACGCCGGGCGCGATTGACTGCTGCCTGTCGGTGGCCGACGACATGGACGTGCAGGTGATGATCCACACCGACACGCTCAACGAGAGCGGCTTCGTCGAGAATACGCTGGCCGCGATCAAGGGCCGGACGATCCACGCCTTCCACACCGAAGGGGCAGGGGGCGGTCATGCGCCGGACATCCTGAAGGTGGTGAGCGCGCCGAACGTGATCCCGTCGTCGACGAACCCGACGCGGCCCTATACGGGCAACACGATCGAAGAGCACCTCGATATGCTGATGGTGTGCCACCACCTCGACAACAAGGTGCCGGAGGATGTGGCCTTCGCGGAAAGCCGTATCCGGAAAGAGACGATCGCGGCCGAAGACATCCTTCATGACATGGGCGCGATGTCGATCATCAGCTCGGACAGTCAGGCGATGGGCCGCGTGGGCGAGGTGATCATCCGCTGCTGGCAGACCGCCGACAAGATGCGCAAGCAGCGCGGGCGTCTGCCGGAAGAGCAGGGCGACAATGACAACGTGCGGGTGAAGCGGTTCATCGCGAAATACACGATCAACCCGGCGATTACCCACGGGATGAGCCAGCATATCGGCTCGGTCGAGGTCGGCAAGCGCGCCGATCTGGTGCTGTGGAACCCGGCCTTCTTCGGCGCGAAGCCCGACATGGTGCTGATTGGCGGCTCGATCGTCTCGGCGCAGATGGGCGACCCGAACGGCTCGATCCCGGCGCAACCTTTCTACACGCGCAACATGTTCGGGGCGCTTGGCGGGGCGCGGCACGCAAGCTCGGTCACTTTCATCAGTCAGGCGGCGCAAGCCAACGGGCTGGCTGCGAGACTTGGGCTCCAGAAACAGACGCTGGCCGTCGAGGGCACGCGCGGCATCGGCAAGGCGCAGATGATCCACAACGCTGCGACGCCCGAGATCGACGTCCATCCCGAGACTTACGAAGTGCGTGCGGATGGCGAATTGCTGACCTGCGAACCGGCGGAGGTTCTGCCGCTGGCGCAGCGGTATTTCCTGTTCTGAGGATGGGGTCAGCGGCTGGATACGAGGCGCAGCCCGGCGTCGGCAGGCGTTTCCGCGACGAGTTCCGGGAGCAGGCAACTCGCCGGTTCGTGCGGCGACGTTTGCAATCTGCGGGTGACCTTCTCGCGCTGAAAGGCCGTATCGTTGCGGATTTCGGGGGGCAGGAGGCGCGGTTCGAACACTTTGCGGCGGCTGGTGACGATCTCGACCTTCGTCCAGCGGCCGAGGCAGGGCATGTCGGGCCGGGTGAGGTAAGCCTCCCGCAGTTCGGCCTCGCGGCGTCGCAATCGCGCGATCTGGGCGCGGATCTGGGCCAGCTCGTCCGCGGGGGCGCGTGGGTCGAAGCAATGATGGAACATCGAAATCTCCTTCGCTGCGAGCATGCTGGGGCGGGAGGTTTGAGAAATCGTTAAAGGGTGCAAGACAATGAGCGATTATCCCAAGGCTGAAAAAGTGGCGCCCAAGGGTGCGTGGCAGGCGGCGGTGGACCATGTGGCGCTGGATTACGAGGGGCGTTTCCTGCGCCGCAAGCGGCTGGTCGCAGGCTCGGGCGCGGGGTTCCTGGTGGACCTGCCGGAGGTGACGAACCTCACGGGCGGCGAGGCCTTCGTGCTCGAAGACGGGCGGTTCATCGAGGTGCGCCCGGCGCTGGAGCCGGTGCTGGTGGTGACGGGCGATCTGACGCGGCTGGCCTGGCATATCGGCAACCGTCACACGCCGTGCCAGATCGAGGCGGACCGGCTGGTGATCCGCGCCGATCACGTGCTGGAGGCGATGCTGAAGCAGTTGGGGGCCGAGGTCGCGTCCGCGGTCGAGACCTTCCAGCCAGAGGGGGGCGCCTACGGGATGGGGCGCACGATGGGGCATGAACACGGGCATTCGCATGGCCATGGACATTCCCATTCGCATGACCACGACCATTCGCACGGCCACGACCATCATCACGACCATGCCTGATCCGACCGCGCCCCTGTCGCTGATGCAATGGCTCTCCCCGGCCTTTCCGACCGGGGCGTTCGCCTATTCTCATGGGCTTGAGCAGGCAGTGGCCGCGGGCGAGATCGGGGATGCGGCGGCGTTCGCGATTTGGCTGGGCGATGTGCTGGAGCATGGCGCGGGCTGGTCGGATGCGGTGCTGCTGGCCTGCGGGCTGCGCGGCGGCGATCTTGACGAGCTGGATGCGCTGGGACGTGCGATGGCGGGCTCGGCCGAGCGGCTGCGCGAGACGGCGGAGCAGGGCGCCGCCTTCACGCTGGCGCAGGCGGGGTTGCGGGGCCTCAAACTGCCGCCGCGAGTGCTGCCGGTCGCCGTGGCCGAGGCGGCGCGCGATCTGGACCTTCCCGCGGAGCAGGTGATTTCACTTTTCCAACATTCTTTCGCGTCGAACCTGGTCTCCGCAGCAGTCAGACTTGTCCCTTTGGGACAAATCGCCGGGCAGACGGTCTTGAGCGACCTGCACGGAAAAATTGCCGAGATCGCGGCACGCGCGGCGCAGGCGGAACTGACGGACCTGAGCTTCAGCGCCTTTCGCGCCGAGGTTTCGGCCATGAAACACGAGACGCTCGATGTGCGTCTCTTCAAGACTTGAGGTGAAGATATGGGCAACGGACCTTTGCGCGTGGGAATTGGCGGACCGGTGGGCGTGGGCAAGACCACGCTGACCGAGCAACTGGCGCGGGCCTTGGCCGCGCGCGTGTCGATGGCGGTGGTGACGAACGATATTTATACGCGCGAGGATGCGGAGGCACTGATGCGCGCGCAGGTGCTGCCGGGCGAGCGTATTCGCGGCGTCGAGACGGGCGGCTGCCCGCATACGGCGATCCGCGAGGATGCGTCGATCAACCTCGCGGCCATCGCCGATCTGACCGCGAAGCTCCCCGATCTGGAACTGGTGCTGATTGAAAGCGGCGGCGACAATCTGGCCGCGACCTTCTCGCCGGAACTGGCCGATCTGACGATCTACGTGATCGACACGGCGGCGGGGCAGGATATCCCGCGCAAACGCGGACCGGGGCTGACCAAGTCCGATCTTCTGGTGGTGAACAAGGTGGACCTCGCGCCGCATGTGGGCGTCGATCTGGCGCAGCTCGAGGCGGATACGCAGGCCGCGCGGGGAAGCAAACCCTATGTGATGGCGCGGCTGCGCCAAGGCGCGGGCATCGACGAGGTCGTCGCGTTTCTCGAGCGTGAGGGCGGATTGGCGTTGAAGCCGATTCCAGCCTGACCGCGAAACATTCGCCCATCTATTGGGCGAAAAGTCAGAATTTGAGCGAAAACTTCGGCAGACCCGCCCAACCGGCGGGTTTTTTGCTGCGCGGTGCCGGAATTTTTTGCCGCGCTGCAGCGTGAGGGTTTGGATGTCGGAGGCGCCTTGATGTGTGGCGCGGGGTCGATGGGATGTCCCGAGACCGGTGGCAATAGTGGAGGTTCGGCACCCGCAGAATGAGCCCTTGAAGGGCCGCGCGGGGCTGACGTGAACGAGGGAAATGAAATGATCAATCGGCGTAAACTGATGATGTCCGCGGCGCTGGCCGGGGCCATCTCGATGAGCGGGGGCCTCGCCTTCGCGCAGGAAGACGACAAGATCAAGGTGGGCGTCCTGCACTCGCTATCGGGCACGATGGCGATCTCGGAAACCACGCTCAAGGACACGGTCCTGATGCTGGTCGAGGAGCAGAACAAGAAAGGCGGCATCAACGGCAAGATGCTCGAGGCGGTCGTGGTCGACCCGGCCTCGGACTGGCCGCTGTTCGCGGAAAAAGCGCGCGAGCTGATCACCGTGGACAAGGTCGACGTGATCTTCGGCTGCTGGACGTCCGTGTCGCGGAAATCGGTGCTGCCGGTCCTTGAGGAACTCAACGGCCTGCTGTTCTACCCGGTGCAATACGAGGGCGAGGAAAGCTCGCGCAACGTGTTCTATACCGGCGCTGCCCCGAACCAGCAGGCGATCCCGGCGGTGGATTACTTCCTCGAAGAGCTTGGCGTCGAGAAATTCGCGCTGCTGGGCACGGACTATGTCTATCCGCGCACCACGAACAACATTCTCGAAGCCTACCTGCAGGACAAGGGCATCGCGAAGGAAGATATCTTCGTGAACTACACCCCCTTCGGTCAGTCGGACTGGTCGAAGATCGTCTCCGACGTGAAGGCGCTCGGCGCGGACGGCAAGAAGGTCGGCGTGATCTCGACGATCAACGGCGACGCGAATATCGGCTTCTACAAGGAACTCGCAGCCTCCGGCATCACCGCCGAGGATATCCCCGTCGTGGCCTTCTCGGTCGGCGAAGAGGAGCTGTCCGGTCTCGGCGACGCCGATCTCAAGAACCTTGTCGGTCAGCTGGCCGCCTGGAACTACTTCGAGAGCGCCGATACGCCCGAGAATGCGGCCTTCATCAAGCAGTGGCACGAATTCACCGGCGACGACAGCCGCGTGACCAACGACCCGATGGAAGCCACCTATATCGGCTTCAACATGTGGGTGCAGGCAGTCGAGCAGGTCGGCTCCACCGATGTCGACAAGGTCATCGCTGCGATGCCGGGACAGGAGTTCCCCAACCTCACCGGCTCCACCGCGAAGATGCTGCCGAACCACCACCTGACCAAGCCGGTACTGATCGGCGAAATTCAGGAAGACGGTCAGTTCGACATCATCAGCCAGACCGATCCGGTGCCGGGCGACGCGTGGACCGACTTCCTGCCGGAATCGGCGGTACTCAAGTCTGATTGGCCGGGGCTCGATTGCGGCATGTACAACACCGAGACCGAAACCTGCGTTCAGAAGAAATCGAACTACTGATCGTATCTTGGCCGGGAGGGCTGCGCCTCTCCCGGCCGTTTCATCCTAAGGGGACGGGATGCGCAAGTTTTTGATCGCGCTCGGGATTGTTCTGGCACTGGCCGTGCCCGGGCTGGCGCAGGACGCGGGCAGCGCGCCGCAGGCGGAGGCCACGCAAAGCGAGACGTTCGGGCTGCGCGCCGTTCTTCAGGACTATGCCAAGCAGGTCGCCAAGCCGTCGCGCCGCACCATCGGCCCGGTGATCGAGGCAATCGCTGCTTCGGGCGAGGGGGCCTCGCGCTTCCTGCAGGCCTGGGCCGACAAGCGCGTCGGGCTGCGCGAAAGCGACGGCGCCTTCTTCATCGTGAAGAAATCCGGCAGCGAATACCAACTGAGCGATCCGGTCACCGGAGAGCCTGCGGGCACCGCGCCGAAATCCGATATCGACGAGGTGAAGCCCAATTCCGGCGTGCGCGCCGAGATCGGCGTGGCGCTGGTGCGGTTCCTGCTCAGCGATCCCGATCCGAAGAAACGCCGCGAGGCGCTGACCGCGATCGACCGCAACGGCGAGGCGTCGCATCTGGAGCCCCTGCGCGCCTCGATCCCCGACGAGCCCGACCCTTCGATCAAGGCGGAGAAGCAGCGTCTGGAGCGTTTGCTGACGATCCGCTTCGGCAAGGATGCCGAGGAGCGCGTCGCCGCGATCGACAGTTTCGGGGCCGATCTGGGGCTGGATTTCCGTGCCACGCTGAACCCTCTGGTGGCGACGACCCGCAAGGTCTTTGAAGGCGCGCCCGAGGGCAATGTCGCCAAGACGCTCAAGCCGGGCCGCGATATTTCCGAAGACGAGGCCTATGCGATGCTGGTCTCGGCCGATATGGCGCCGGCGCGGATTTCGGCCTCCGAGATGCAGCAGGCTCTGGCCGCGCATGTGAAGGATGGTCAGGTGGGCGGGCTGCCGCTTGCCGCGATGGCCGATCCGGCCAAGCGTGAAGAAGCCTATGCGACGCTGGCCGCCGCCGGAGAGGTGCCGCAGCGCCTGACCGATGCCGAGGCCGAGGCACTGGTCGCCGATCACCAATTCGCCGATATCTATGCCGAGCCTGACCCGGAAGTGACCGCCGCCGCCGAGGCCGCGCTGACCCGCGTGAGCCGCACGGTGGCTGGGATGCAGACGGTCGATCTCGGTCTCGATGCGCTATCGCTCGCCTCGATCTATTTCCTCGCCGCCATCGGGTTGGCGATCACCTTCGGGGTGATGGGCGTGATCAACATGGCGCATGGCGAGTTCATCACGATGGGGGCTTATACCGGCTATGTCGTGCAGCTCTTCGTGCCCGACTGTACGCTATCGATCCTGATCGCGCTGCCGCTGGCCTTCGCCATCACCTTCGGCGCGGGCGTCGCGATGGAGCGGCTGGTGATCCGTTATCTTTACAAACGCCCGCTGGAGACGCTGCTGGCCACCTTCGGCATCTCCATCGCGCTGCAGCAGCTGTTCAAGAATATCTTCGGGACGCAGGCCCGTCCTCTGACTTCGCCGCCGTGGCTGGAGGGGGCGTGGACACTCAACGATGTCGTCTCGATCAGCTATATCCGGATCGCGATCTTCGTGCTCGCGCTGGTGTTCCTCGCCCTCTATCTCTGGGTGATGCGCAAGACGCGCCTCGGGCTGGAGGTTCGCGCGGTCACGCAGAACCCCTCGATGGCGGCTTCGATGGGGATAAACCCGGACCGGATCAACATGCTGGCTTTCGGGTTTGGGTCAGGTATTGCCGGGATTGCGGGCGTGGCCATCGGGCTTTTCGCGAAAGTCACCTCCGAGATGGGGCAGGACTATATCGTTCAGAGCTTCATGACGGTCGTGGTCGGCGGCGTCGGCTCGATCTTCGGCACGCTCGCGGGCGCGACCCTGATCGGCGTGCTGCAGAAGGGCATCGAATGGCTGAACCCGTCGAATACGCTCGCGGCCCAGACCTACATGATCCTCTTCATCATCATCTTCATCCAGTTCCGCCCGCGCGGCATCATCGCGCTCAAGGGCCGGGCCGCGGGGGATTGAGCATGAGACAGACCGCTTTCCCTTCCTCTTGGTCCAAATATCCCGCGGGAGCGCGGGGGTGCGAAACCCCCGCCGCAACATCGGAGGTTCGAGCATGAAATCCGGATTTCTCGCCAAGAACCCCTCCGTCTTGTGGTTCCTGCTGATCCTCGCGGTCTTCACGCTGGGCGTCACCTTCCTCTCACATGCCTACGGGCCGGGCGCGATCTCGACCTCGATGGTCAAGACGCTGGGCAAGACGCTCTGCCTGTGCCTGATCGCCATCGCGATGGATCTGGTCTGGGGTTATACAGGCATTCTGTCGCTGGGCCATTTCGCCTTCTTCGGACTGGGCGGCTACATGATCGGCATGTGGCTGATGTACGAGCGCACCCGCGACATCGTCCTGAAATCGGCGGGCGAGTTCCCGATGACACCGCAGGAGGTGAATGACGCGATCGGCACGCAGATCTTCGGCGTGGTGGGCGGGTCCGATCTACCCGCGATCTGGACCTTCGCGGGCAACCTGCCGATGCAGCTTTTGTTCGTGGTGCTGGTGCCGGGGCTCTTGGCGCTGATCTTCGGCTGGCTCGCGTTTCGCTCACGTGTGACGGGCGTGTATCTGTCGATCCTGACGCAGGCGATGACGCTTGCGCTGTCGCTTTACCTCTTCCAGAACGAGAGCGGGCTGCGCGGCAATAACGGGCTTTCGGGGTTGCAGAACATTCCCGGCGTGAGCGCGGGGCAGGATCATCTGTCGATCTGGTTCCTCTGGGCGTCGGCGATTGCGCTCGCGCTTGGCTATATCGCGGCGTCGCTGATCGTCTCGGGCAAGTTCGGCTCGGTCATTCGGGGCATTCGCGACGACGAGGCGCGGGTGCGCTTTCTTGGTTATTCGGTCGAAGGCTACAAGCTGTTCGTCTTCACCCTGACGGCGGTGATCGCGGCCATTGCGGGCGCGCTCTATTACCCGCAGGCGGGGATCATCAACCCGGGCGAGATGGCACCCATCGCGTCGATCTACCTCGCGGTCTGGGTCGCGATTGGCGGGCGCGGGCGGCTTTATGGTGCGGTAATGGGGGCGGCCTTCGTCTCCATCGTCTCGAGCTGGTTCACCGGCGGCCGCGTCCCCGATCTGCCGCTGGGCTTCTACACTATCGACTGGGTCGATTGGTGGCAGGTGCTGTTGGGGCTCGCCTTCGTGCTGGTGACCTTGTTCGCACCGAAAGGGCTGTCGGGACTGATCGATCTCTTCGAAGGCATCCGCCGCCCGAACCGCCATGGCGCGCCGCTTGGCCCCGACAAGGGCTCGTTCCGGGAAGAGGAGGCGCAGGAATGAATGTCGCGGTCAAACCGGGGGCGGGAGCGCAGACCCTGCTGGAGGTCTCGGGCATCTCCGTCAGCTTCGACGGGTTCAAGGCGATCAACAACCTGAGCTTCAATATAGGCCCGTCCGAGTTGCGCGCGGTGATCGGGCCGAACGGGGCAGGCAAGACGACATTCATGGATATCGTGACCGGCAAGACGCGGCCCGACGAGGGCTCGGTGCTGTGGGGCGAAAGTTCGACCAATCTGCTGCGGCTCAATGAGGCGAAGATCGCGCGGATCGGGATCGGGCGGAAGTTTCAGAAGCCCACCGTCTTCGAGGATCAGACCGTTACCGAGAACCTGATGATGGCGCTCAAGGCCAATCGCAGCCCTTTCGCGGTGCTGGGCTGGAAGGCGGGGGCTGCCGATCGGGCGCGCGTCGAAGAGATCGCAGCGCAGGTGGGCCTCGCCGATCAGCTGCCGCGCAAGTCGGGCGAGCTGAGCCACGGGCAGAAGCAATGGTTGGAGATCGGGATGCTCCTGGCGCAGGAGCCGAAGCTGCTGCTGGTCGACGAGCCCGCCGCCGGGATGACCTTGGCCGAGCGCGAGCAGACGACCGCGCTTCTGGTCGATCTGGCGCGCGATCATGCGGTGGTCGTGGTCGAGCATGACATGGAATTCGTGCGCCGTCTGAACTGCAAGGTGACGGTGCTGCATGAGGGGTCGGTTCTGGCGGAAGGCTCGCTCGACCATGTGACCGCCGACAAACGCGTGATCGAGGTGTATCTTGGCCGCTGATCTGACAAAACCCGCGATGCTGAAGACCGAGGGGCTGACGCTTCATTACGGCGGCAGCCAGATCCTGCACGGGATCGACATGGTGGCGCGTGCGGGTGAGGTGACCTGCATCATGGGTACCAACGGGGTGGGCAAGACCTCGCTGCTGAAGGCGATCTCCGGGACGCATCTGCGCTCGGGCGGGTCTGTTACGCTGGATGGCGCGGAGATGGGGCGCGTGCCGCCACAGGCGATGGCGAAGGCGGGTCTGGGTTACGTGCCGCAGGGCCGGATGATCTTCCCGCTGTTGACGGTGCGCGAGAATATGGAGACGGCTTTCGCCTGTCTGCCGAAATCCGAGCATGTCATTCCCGACGAGATTTACGAGCTGTTCCCGATCCTGAAGGACTTCCTCAATCGCCGGGGCGGGGATCTCTCGGGCGGGCAGCAGCAGCAGCTCGCCATAGCCCGCGCGATGCTGATGAAGCCGAAGCTACTGCTGCTGGACGAGCCGACCGAGGGCATCCAGCCCAACATCATCCAGCAGATCGGGCGGGTGATTTCCTACCTGCGCGAAAAGGGGGATATGGCGATCGTGCTGGTCGAGCAGTATTTCGACTTCGCGCATGATCTGGGCGATAGTTTCTACGTGCTCAAACGCGGCGCGGTCGCAATGGAGGGCACGAAGGAGACGCTCACCCGCGAGGCGCTGCGCGAGGTAGTGAGCGTCTGAGGCGGCGGGCGGCGTCCGAGCGTCGGATAGGCGTTTTGACAGCTTCGCAGCTTGCTGCTTTCGCTTTGATGCCTGCATTTTGGTCATGCTCGCGCGGCATCTAAATCGCGCGCTCCCGTGGGGAGGATGGGCGCGACCCCGGGGCAGTCGATGCCAGGTCGCCATGGCGGCGCTGAAGGGGGGTGTCATTTCATCGCTTGCCCGACTCGCCCCTCCGGGCGCATCCTTTCCCTTAGGTCAGGTGGCTTTCGCAAAAAGCCCCGACCACAGGGGGAAACGATCCGGGAGAGGGTCGTCTGTCAAAAGGGAGAGGGGGAATACCCATGAAACGCGTCATTACTCTGGCCGCGCTCGCCGCGCTGGCCGGGTCTTCGGCAGGGCTCGCGCAGGAGGTCTCGGTCGAACGAGGCAGGCTGGTCTCGATCACTTCGGGATGTCACGACTGCCACACGGCCGGTTACAACGAATCCGGCGGCAAGATCGATCCGGAGGCGGCGCTCAAGGGCGTACCGCTCGGCTGGCAGGGTCCGTGGGGCACGACCTATGCGGTCAATTTGCGCGACGAGATCAAGGATATGGACGAGGACGGTTTCGTGGAATTCGCGAAGACCTTCGACGCGAAGCCGCCGATGCCGTTCTACAACGTGCATGCCATGCCCGAGAGCGATCTGCGCTCGCTCTACCAGTATATCAAGTCGCTCGGCGAGCCGGGGGATCCGATGCCAGAGGCCTTGCCGCCGGGGGAGGCGCCCAAGACACCCTATATCGTGATGGCACCGCCGATGATGCCGAACTAGGGGCCGGCTCGAACGATCCGGCCCAATGACCGGCGTCATTTCCGAGGGCATCCGGCGCCTGCTATCCTGTGCTCAGAGGAGGCGGGATGATCCGAGCCATCGTCATAGGGCTTGCTCTGGTATGTCCGGCAGCGGTCGGGGCCTGTCCCGCGCCGCTGCCGATCGCTGTGCCAAAGGCGGTGATGGCGCCGCTCACCGCGTGGATCGCAGAGCATAGCGGCTACGCCGCGCCGGAGGGCGCGCCTGCGATTTTCCTTTGCCAGAGCGGAGAGGTCATCACCTATGAAGGGCGAGATCTCCTCGTCGATGCCGATCTGCGCGCGGCCTACGATTTTGTCGAGGACCGGATCTTCCTTGTCGCGCCTTGGTCGGAGGACGATCCGATGCTGCTTTCCTCGCTTTTGCATGAGCTCATTCATCGCGCTCAGTTTCGAGCCAAGGACTGGCCCTGTCCTGCGGCGGCCGAGCCGGAAGCCTATCGCCTGCAGGAGGCATGGCTCGCCGAACGGGGGATCGATCCGGGCTTCGCGTGGGCCGAGATTTACCTGCGGGCGCGTTGTTCCTCGGACCATCGGCGCTGAAGTCGCGCCGCGCGAGGCTCGAAAAAGTTCCCTACATTACATTTCTGTAAGCGGATATTCGCCAACCCGCTGATCTGCGCCGAATTTCTTCTTCGGTCAAAGCCTGATTCAGGGCTATGCAACGAGGTAACGAAGACGCAACAATTCGACATCGACAGTGATCGCCCATGCTCTCCATCTCTGACCTTGCGGGCCGTGCAGCCCCTCTCTCGCTTGTTCTGATCGCAGCGCTGACCGTCTCGGCCTGTACCCCGACCACCGGCGACAGGATGGGCTTCGCAAGCGCACGGGATGAGGCGGGCGCCGTCAATCTCGAACGCCGTGCATACGCGGTCGAGGTGGCCAAGCAGATGCGCGCCAAGCGCCAGCGGGTCTGGTGCGTGCCGTTCGCGCGCAATGCCTCCGGTATCGACATTCGCGGCAATGCCAAGACGTGGTGGTCGCAGGCGAAGGGGCTCTATGCGCGCGGTCACCAGCCGAAGGTCGGCGCGGTGATGGCCTTCTCTGCGACCCGTCGCAATCCGCTGGGCCATATCGCGGTCGTCTCGGGCGTCGACTCGCCGCGTCAGATCCGGGTCGATCACGCGAACTGGGAGCGTAACAAAGTGTCGCTCGACATGGTCGTGGTGGATGTCTCCGAGAAGAATGACTGGAGCGCCGTGCGCGTCATGAGCAACCCCGGCGCGCTGGGCCGCGTCTATCCGATCACCGGGTTCATCTCGAAAGGCTGAGGTCGATGGGCCCGAGCCGCAGGGCTCAGCCCTCGCTCGTCAGCCGCTCGGCCTTCTTTCTCACCAGAACGCTGCGCAGGTCGTGCATCGTCAGCAACAGCGTATCCGTGATCTCTTCGAGCTGAGCATCGGTCGCCTTCGACTGCGCCCATTGCGCGACGAGATTGAGGT
This sequence comes from Thioclava sp. F34-6, assembly GCF_002213235.1. Lineage (NCBI taxonomy): Bacteria > Pseudomonadati > Pseudomonadota > Alphaproteobacteria > Rhodobacterales > Paracoccaceae > Thioclava > Thioclava sp. F34-6. Next base: position 318,498 of record NZ_NBOA01000006.1, on the reverse strand, counting down.
GATCGACCGCGCGCAGGATGTCGTCGACATCGCGCTGGGCGAGCACCTCGCGGCGATGCGTCATCCATGCCTCGATCTCGGCACGGTCTTCCTCGGTCAGAACCCGGTCGCCCTGCGGTTTGATCTCGCCGTTGCGGATATTGATATTGGCGATCGGGTCCATCTCGATCCGGCGCTGACGGTTCTCGGTATCGACGCGAAACACCGTCGCGCCATTCTCCTTCACCCGGAAAAAATACTCGGGCAAGTCAGTCATTCGCCAATCTCCCTTGGATAGTCCGCCTTATGTCAGCCCTTCGCAGAAGGCCTTGATGCGGGCGCAGGCCTCGGTCAGGGCCGCGTCCGATGTAGCGTAGCTGATGCGGAAATTCGGTGAAAGCCCGAAGGCCGCGCCGAAGACCACGGCGACGTCGTTTTCCTCCAGCAACGCGTTGGCGAAATCCTCGTCGCTCTCGATCTTGCACCCGCCTGCGGAGGTCTTGCCGATGCAATCCTTGATCGAGGGGTAGACGTAGAACGCGCCCTCGGGCGTCGGGCAGGAGATGCCGGGGCAGGCGTTGAGCCCGGCCACCACCAGATCGCGCCGCCGCTTGAAGGCGGCGCGGAACGTGTCGATGAAATCCTGTGGTCCGTTGAGCGCCTCGACTGCCGCCCATTGCGAGATCGTGCAGGGGTTCGAGGTCGATTGGCTCTGCACCTTGCGCATCGCCGCGATCAGCTCTTTCGGGCCGGCCGCATAGCCGATCCGCCAGCCGGTCATCGCATAAGCTTTCGAGACGCCGTTGACCGTCAGAGTACGGTCATAGAGCGCGGGTTCGACCTGCGCGGGCGTGGTGAACTCGAACCCGTCGAAGGTGAGATGCTCATACATGTCGTCGGTCATCACCCAGACATGGGGGTGGCGCAGCAGCACGTCGGTCAGCGCCTTCAGCTCGTCGCGCGAATAGGCAGCCCCCGAGGGGTTCGACGGCGAGTTGAACAGGAACCACTTGGTGTTCGGCGTGATCGCGGCGTCCAGCGCCTCGGGGCTGATCTTGTAGCCCATCGCGGGATCACCTTGCACGAAGACGGGGGTGCCGCCGCCGATCAGCACCATATCCGGGTAGCTGACCCAGTAGGGCGTCGGGATCACCACCTCGTCGCCGGGGTTGAGCGTCGCCATCAGCGCGTTGAACAGCACCTGTTTGCCGCCCGAGGAGACCGAGACCTGCTCGGGCGTGTAGCGAAGCCCGTTCTCGCGGGCGAACTTGGCGCAGATCGCCTGTTTCAGCTCGGCGATGCCATCCACTGCCGTGTATTTCGTCTTGCCCGCCGCGATCGCGGCTTTCGCGGCATCCTTGATCGACTCGGGCGTGTCGAAGTCGGGTTCGCCGGCGGACAAACCGATCACGTCGCGGCCCGCAGCGCGCAGTTCAGCCACCTTCCCGGTCATCGCGACTGTCGGAGAGGGTTTCACCCGCGCAAGCGTGTCGGAAAGGAATGCCATCGGGTCGCCCTTGATTTGTAACTCGTTCGGCAAACTTCTAGGCTTGGGGCCAAGAGCGTTCAAGTGAAAGCGGGAGAGAGATCATGGTCGACGATTGGTATGGCGAGGCGAGCGCAACATTCGGCGACCGGCTCGCGGGGGCGCGCGAAGCGGCCGGGTTGAGCCAGGAGGACCTGGCGACGCAGCTCGGCGTCCGGCTCGAGACGTTGCAGGCTTGGGAAGAGGATGTGCTCGAGCCGCGCGCGAACCGGCTGCAGATGCTGTCGGGCATGCTCAACGTCACGCTGATGTGGCTGCTCACCGGGTCGGGCGAAGGGCTTGACGGCCCGCCCGAACAGGGAGAAGACGCAAAGGCGGAACGCGCCCTTGTGCGCGAGATCCGGGAAGTGCGGTCCGGCCTCGAGGAGCTCGACGTTCGGCTGGCACGGCTGGAGAAGCGTTTGGTGGCAGGAGAGAGTTGATGGCAGAGACGCGAGAGGCGCGGCTGAAACGGATGAAGATGCGCAGCTGGCGGCGCGGGATCAAGGAAATGGACCTGATCCTCGGGCCTTATGCGGATGCGCGGCTGCCCGAGCTGGATGCCGACACTCTCGAACTCTACGATCAGCTGCTCGAAGAGAACGATCAGGACCTCTACCCGTGGGTGTCCGGCGCGCAGCCTTGCCCGCCGCAATATCTCGATCTGCTCTCCGAAATCGGCCAATTCGCGCGCGAGCGCCACATTACCAAAAGCTGAAGACCGCGCGGAAACCCCGGATTTCATCGGGTTTTCCGCGAATTTTCAGAGATTTCGGCCCGATTAACGGTATCTTTTCCATTTCCCGCCACTGTCCTGCCTGAGGGGCGGCGCAACTGGCGGAGAGTGCTATGACCGTGCAGAAATCTGCAAGCGACATGACGTCCGTCCCGGCGAGCCCGGGGCTGATGGCGGGATATCTGGACAGCCTATCGCTGCTGGAGCGGCTGCACCGCTTGCTGCTCGATGTGATCAAGGACGAGTTCGAGCGGCTGGGCATCCTCGAGATCAACCCGGTGCAGGCGCTGTTGCTGTTCAACGTGGGCGAAAACGAGGTGACCGCGGGGGAGTTGAAGACCCGAGGCTATTACCAGGGCTCGAACGTCTCCTACAATCTCAAGAAACTGGTGGAGGCGGGCTATATGCACCATCAGCGCAGCGAGATCGATCGCCGCTCGGTCCGGGTGCGCCTGACGCCGAAAGGACGGGGCTTGCGCGACAATGTCGCGGACCTGTTCGAGCGGCATGCCTGCGGGATGGAGACGCGCGGCGTCATCACCTTCGAAGCGATGGAAGAAATGAACCACACGCTGCGCCGGATGGAGCGCTACTGGACCGACCAGATCCGCTATATCTACTGACCCTTGGGCAGGTCGCGTTTGCGCGATGACGCCCGGTTCTCCTTGCCGCGGCGGCGTGCTGCGTGCTTGCTTGCCGTTACGACATGGGGTGAGGGGACGTGCGATGAAACAGCTTGGACAAAAGACGATGCGCGGAGCGATCCGTGTCGGCATGGCGGCGGCGCTGCCGATTGCGGGGCTCGCTTGGTGGAAGCGCGACGAGATCGCGCGGCTGCGCGCGGTGAACCGGCTGTTCGAGCCCGACCGGATCGTCGGCAATTTCTCCAACATGCCCGCGCTGTTTCATTCGCGTGAGATCGCGCGTGGCGACGGGCCGGTGTCGGACCTGCCCCGCGGAGCGGAGGATGCGCTGCCCGCTGGTGTCGACGACTGGATCGAGCGGCGCGGGATCACCGCGCTGGTGACGCTGCGCCATGGCCAGATCACGCATGAGCGCTATTTCCGCGGCACTGCGCCAGAGGATCTGCGGATCTCATGGTCGATGGCGAAAAGCTTCCTCTCGGCCACGCTGGGGATCCTGCACCATCAGGGTGTCATCCCCGATCTCGACGCGCCGCTCACCCGCTTTGCACCGCAGCTGAAGGGGTCGGGCTATGATGGCGTCACGATTCGAGATGCGCTGGTGATGGCCTCGGGCGTGGCGTTCAACGAGGACTATCTGGATTTCCATTCGGATATCAACAAGATGGGTCGTGTGCTGGCGATGGGGCGGTCGATGGACGCCTTCGCAGCCTCGCTCAAGATCCGCGAGGCGGAGCCGGGGGCGCGGATGCTCTATGTCTCGATCGACACGCATGTTCTGGGCATGGTCATTGCGGGCGCGACCGGGGCCGACCCGGCGCAGGTGATGGGCGAATTGCTGATCGTGCCGATGGGGCTGGAGGCCGCGCCCGTGATGCTGACCGACGGGCTGGGCGTCAGCTTCGTCCTTGGCGGGCTGAACCTGCGGACGCGGGACTATGCGCGTTTCGGCCAGATGTTCCTGCAAAAGGGATTCTGGAACGGGCGCCAGATCGTCCCCGAGGACTGGGTTACGCAGTCCACCGCGCTGCAGGCGCCGAAGGGCGAGGGCTACGGCTATCAATGGTGGGTGCCCGTCGACACGGCGGATCACGGCGGCGACTATTTCGCGCGCGGCATCTATGGCCAGCATATCTATGTCAGCCCCGCGACCGACGCGGTGATCGCGATTAACGCCGCCGACTGGCGTTTCAAGGAGGAGGGCGTCGAAGAGGAAAACCTTGCCATGTTGCGCCGCATCGCCGAGGTTTCCTGAAAGGGGAGGGCCGCGCGATGCAGATGTATGAGGCGATCAACGTTCTGGGCGGCCCCTTGCAACCCTGTTCGCTCGAGCCCCGGACCGGATTTTTCCGTGATGGCAGCTGCAACACCTGCTGGGAGGATAGCGGCTCGCATACGGTCTGCGCGGTGATGACGTCGGAGTTCCTCGCCTTCTCGAAATATCTCGGCAACGACCTGAGCACGCCGCGCCCCGAATACGACTTTCCGGGGCTCAAGCCGGGCGACCGCTGGTGCCTGTGCGCGTCGCGCTTTTTGCAGGCGGTGCAGGAGGGCTGCGCGCCCGAGGTGATGCTGGCCTCGACCCATCGCGATGCGCTGCGGGTGGTGCCGTTCAAGGTGCTGGCCGATCATGCGGCCGAGAAGAAGGGCGGGAAGGGCTGAGGCTCAACCCGTCGCGCCGCCCACCGGAACCCAGAGCACATCCTCGATCTTCGGCGCGCCGCTCGCGAGCATCACCAGCCGGTCGAAGCCGAGCGCGATGCCCGACGCTTCGGGCATGATCTCGAGCGCTGCGAGGAAGTCTTCGTCGATCGGGTAACGTTCGCCGTAGAGCTGTTCCTTCAGGTCCATATCGGCCTCGAAGCGGCGGCGCTGCTCGGCCGGGTCGGTCAGCTCGCCGAAGCCGTTGGCGAGTTCTATCCCGCAGACGTAAAGCTCGAACCGTTCGGCCACGCGGGCGTCATCCAGGGCAGGGCGGGCCAGCGCGGCCTCGGCCAGTGGATAGCGGTCCAGAATCGTCGCGCGGCCATGGCCCAGATGCGGTTCGACCTTCGCGACCAGCAGTTTCGAGACGATGTCGGACCAGCTATCCGCATCGGCAACCGCAAAGCCGATCGCCTCGCATTGCCCGCGCAGGGCCGCCACGTCCGTTTCCGCTCCGTCGCAGGTGCCGAGCAGGTCGATCCCGGCATGGCGTTCGAAGGCGTCGGCCACCGACAACCGCTCAGGTTCGGCGAAGGGATCGCACTCGGCGGTGCCATAGCGCAGCACGGGCGATCCCGCTGCCTCCGCGGCCAGCCGCAGCATCGCCGCGCAATCCGCCATCAGCGCGGAGTAGTCTTCGCCCGCGCGATACCATTCGAGCATGGTGAATTCGGGCGAATGGCGCTTGCCCGCCTCGCGGTTGCGCCAGACATGGGCGAAGGCGGCGATGCGCGGCTCGCCCGCCGCCAGCAGTTTCTTCATCGCGAATTCGGGCGAGGTGTGCAGATACATCCGCCGCGCCGCGCCGTCATTGCCGATCATGTCGGTGGCGAAGGCGTGCAGATGCGCCTCGTTGCCGGGCGAGACCTGCAGAGCGCAGGGATCGACTTCGACGAAATCCTCTGCCGCCAGCCAGCCGCGGATCGCGGCCTGAATGCGGTTGCGCGCGAGCAGGGCAGGGCGGCGGTCGGCGTGGCGCTCAGGCGTCCAGAACGGGGGCATGGAAGGCCTTTCAGGCTGGAAATCGGGGCGCAAATGGTTTAGGCGCTCTGCAATCCGGGCGCCAGAGCCTGTTTTATCCGAATTCAAAGGGGTCCTTTCATGGCGAAAGTCATCGCTTCCTCTGTCCGCAAGGGCAACGTGCTAGAAATCGACGACAAGCTTTACGTCGTGATCACCGCGCAGAACATCCATCCCGGCAAGGGCACGCCCGTGACGCAGGTCGACATGCGCCGCATCTCGGACGGCACCAAGGTGTCGGAGCGTTGGCGCACGACCGAGCAGGTCGAGCGCGCCCATGTCGAAGAGCGTGAATACGATTTCCTCTATGAGGATGGCGAAGGCTACCACTTTATGGACCCCGAGACCTACGAGCAGCTCGCGGTTCAGGAAGACGTGATCGGCGATGCGAAAGTATTCCTGCGCGACGGGATCCGCGTTCATCTTAAGACCTTCCAGGAAAACGCGATCGCGATCGACCTGCCGCAGAAAGTCACTGTCGAGGTCGAAGAGACCGAGCCGGTCGTGAAGGGTCAGACCGCCTCGTCGAGCTACAAGCCCTCGATCTGCACCGGCGGGATCCGCGTGATGGTGCCGCCGCATATCGGAGTCGGTACGCGCATCGTGATCAACACCGAAGACACCACCTATGTGGAGCGCGCGAAGGACTGATCCTCGCAGCGATCTGATAGAAAAGGCGCCCTTCCGGGCGCCTTTTTTATTTACGGATGGGAAGTGTAGGTCAGGCGGGGCGTTGCGCGGGGCGGGCGGGCCAGACTTCCAGCAGACCGGCTGCGAGTACGAGCGCGCCGCCTGCGATCTCCATAGCGGAGAGCAGCTCTCCTGCGATCAGCGCGGCGGAGACCGCGCCGACCAGGACCTCGCTCATCAGCAAGATTCCGATCCGCGCCGGTTCGAGCCGGACGGTGGCCCACATCAGAGCTGCCGTCGCAGCGCCCCACCAGAACACCCCGGCGGAGATGGTCAGCCCGAGTGCGGCGGCCCAATCGACCCCGCTCGCGGGAAGGGGCGCGAGGAACGGCGCGAGGCAGAGCGCGGTGAGGGCCGCGCCAGCCGCGAAGGTGAAGGTGGCCGGGCCGGGCGAGAGCGTCGATCTGGTGCGCATCCCGGTGGTCGCGACCGACCAGATCACGCCGCCGACGAGGGTCATCCATTCGCCGAGGCTGCTCGGCAGGGGCAGGCCGCCGCCCGCGCCCAGCATCAGACCGAGCCCGGAGAGGCCCACGACGATCGCAGCCATCCGCAGCCGCGAGACCGGCCAGCCCATCACGAACCGTCCGATCAGCACCGACCAGACCGGGGTGAGAAACCACAGCAGGATCACCAGCGCGACGCGGCCATAGAGGAAACCGATCGAATAGAGCGCGAAGGCCGCACCGCCGAGCGCGACCGAGGCCAGCGCTGCGGGCGTCGCAGTGGCAAGCTCGGCACGTTTGGCCCATGCGACCGGCGCCATTGCCGCGCAGGCGACCACGGTGATCGCGACCGTGCCCCAGGCGCCCGCCAGACCATGGCCGTCCAGCGCGCGCACCGGCAGCCAGTAAAGCCCCCAAAGCGCGCCCGTGATCAGCGTGATCGCGCTGGCGATGAGGGTGACGCGGGCCTCGCTCACCCTTTGATCCGCTCGATCCACGCTTCCAGCGCGGCCAGCGCCTCGGGTTCGTCGAGGAAGGGGATATGGGCGCGGTCGGCGACGCGGGCATAGATCATGTCCGGGCGGCGGCGCTGCATCTCTTCGACGGTGGCGTCGCTCAGCAGATCGGAATTCGCGCCGTGGATCAGGACGAGCGGCAGCCCCTCGGTCGCCTCGAAGAGCGGCCAGGCGGGCTCCACGCCGCCCTTGAAGGCGCCGAGGAAAGCCTCGCGCAGGGCGGGGTCGTAATTGATTTTCAGCCCCGTCTCGGTCTCGACGTAATGGTGACGGACCTCCATCGCCCAGCGGTTGGGTGGGACGTCGGCGAAGCCGGTCATCGCCTCGGGCAGCTTCTCGGCCATTTCCGCGTAGCTCTTCGCCGCCGGGTTGCGCCCGATATAGTCGAAGATCTTGTTCAGCCCCGTCTCGTCGAGAACGGGGCCCACGTCGTTCAGCGCAAGCCCGGTCATCCGCTCTTTCGCGGTCAGCGCGAGATACATGCCTACGAGCCCACCGCGCGAAGTGCCGAGGATCGCGGCCTTCTCGATCCCGAGATGATCGAGAAGCTGGAGCGCATCCGCCGCTTCGCGCGGCACGGTGTAGGTTTCCTGTCCGGTCCAGTCGCTCTCGCCGCGGCCGCGATAATCCATGCAGATCAGCCGCACGTCCTTCAGATGCGGGGCGACGTAGTCGAAATCTCGGGTGTTCCGCGTCAGACCGGACAAAGCCAGGATCGGCACGCCGCTGCCGCTGTCGCGATACGCGATCTTCGCACCATCATCCGCGGTAAAGAAATCCATTACGCCGCTCCTCTCTGGATTGCTGACCTGTCCGCGATCATAGTGCGTCAGAGGGAGATCGCCATGGCTGACACGCTGGAAAGATTACACGAAAGACTGAGCGCGCTCGAAGACGAGATCGAAGCGGAATGGGACCGTCGCCGCGAGGCGATGGCATTCCGGCTCGATCATAACCGGGTGGTGTTCGAGGCGGGCGTGCGCGATGCGCACCGGCAGGCGCGTGTGGGCCTGCTGCGCTTTCTGTCCTACGCGCGCCCGATGGTCATTTTGACGGCTCCGGTGATCTATTCGCTGATCGTGCCCTTCGTGCTGCTCGATCTTTTCGTGAGCCTCTATCAGGCAATCTGTTTTCCGATCTACCGTATCGCCAAGGTGAAGCGCTCCGATCATATCGTGGTCGACCGTCAGCATCTGGCCTATCTCAACGCGCTGCAGAAGCTGAACTGCGTCTATTGCGGCTATTGCAACGGGCTTCTGAGCTATGTGCGCGAGATCGCCGGCCGGACCGAGCAGTACTGGTGCCCGATCAAGCACGCGCACCGGGTGAAGGGGCCGCATCTGCGCTACCGCGATTTCGTGGAATACACGGATGCCGAAGGGTTTCAGGCGCAGACGATGCGCCTGCGGCGCGCGCTGCGCGAGATGGAGGAGTGAGCGCGGCTCAAAGGTGGTCGGGCACCGCGCGCAGGTCCGTCAGGATCGCAGCGGGTTTATAGGGCAGCCGTTCGACCGGAGCGTTTGCGCGGTTGACCCACAGCACCCGGAAGCCCGCCTTCGCCGCCCCCGCCGCGTCCCAGCCATTCGACGAGATGAAACAGGTATTCTCCGGTTCGACGCCCATTTTCTGCGCGATCATGTCGTAGACGGCGGCGCGCGGTTTGTAATGGCCGATCTCGTGGATCGAGAGCACCTCGTCGAGCAGATGCCCCACGCCCGCCGCATGAACCGCAGCCCCCAGCATGTCGGGCGCGCCATTCGACAGGATCGCACGCCCGACACCGCGATGGTGCAGCGCATCGAGCATCTCGGGCACTTCCGGGAAAGCGGGCAATTCGCGGTAAAGTGCCATCAGCCGCTCGGCCAGATCGGGATCGTCGAGATCCTGCGCCGCCATCGCCCAATCGAGCCCGTCGCGGGTCAGTTGCCAGAAATCGACGTAATCGCCCATCACCTCCCGCAGCCAGCTATATTCGAGCTGCTTGCGACGCCAGTCTGCTGCAAGGCGCGGCCAGATCTCGGTCAGGCGCGGTTCCTCGGCGGCCAGATTGCGCGCGGCGGCGTCGACGTCGAAGAGCGTGCCGTAGGCGTCGAAGACGCAAAGCTGAATGGACATGATGTTTCCTCCCGAGCTTCACCCTAGCGTCGGTGGGGTCGGGTGCAAGGGTCAGTAGATGTCGCGCGAGGCTTGCGTCGCGGCGACGAGCCCTTCGGCGAGACGCTCGGCAAAGCCATTGTCGCGCAGCGTGGTCAGGCCCTTGGCGGTCGTGCCCGCGTAGTCGATCATCTCCTGCACATGGGCCTGAGGGGGCGGACCCTCGGCCATTATCTCTCCGGCCGAGAGAAATAGCTGGCGCACCGCGCGGTCAGCGATCTCGGGCGGGACGCCCTGATCTTTGGCATGACGCGCCATCGCAGCCGCGCAGGCGGCGACGAATCCCGGCACCGGGCCGGTCATCGCGGTAAAGAAGTCGATCTGTGCCTCGTCGTGCAGTTCGTCCGTCTGCCCGCAGGCCTGGAAGAGGGCGCGGGTGCGGGTGCGGTCTTCCTCGGTCACGGCGTCGCTCGCGAACCACGGCGAATAGGCGAGGCCCTTTGCGGCGGCGGGGCTCGACATGGCGCGGATCACGCGGGGGCTGGCGCTGATGCGGGTGAGGTCGGCCAAAGGCACGCCCGCCATGACGGAGATCACCAGCTTGTCTTTCGCATCGATCCTGAGGTCTCGGGCGGCGGCGGGCGGCACGCAGAGGATCACCACGTCGCAAGCCTCTGCCAGTGCCTGCGGGTCGGTCAGCACGTTCTGGGGTGGGAAGCCGTCAATGCCAGGCACGGTGCCGGAGCGGTTGGCCATCAGAAGCGACCTGGGTTCCGCGCGCCAGAGCGCCTCCGCGATTGCCGCGCCGAGCATGCCCGAACCGATGATGCCGATGGAGAAATCGAGTGCCATGCGCGCCTCCCTGCGTGTTCGCGGCAGCCTAGCGCGGGGCAGGGGATGGGGGAAGGGAGGGAGGTCCGCTTCAAACACGAGACTGCGCCCGGAACGCGGCGAAGCCGCAGGGCGCGCGCCGGCCCGTCCCCGCGGGCTGGCGCCTTGGCCAACCGCGTGAAACGCAGCCATGTTCAAGGTATGTGGCTTGGATAAAGCGCTGCCGCACAGAGCGTGAGCCGCGCCACCCCACGGGCCGGCGCGCGCCCTGCTTGCGATTGGCTGAGTTTACAGGTTCTCTGCCGCGGGCATGCCCATGACGTGATAGCCGCTATCGACCGAGATGATCTCCCCGGAGGTGCAGGCACCATAATCCGAGAGCAGATAGACAGCCGTACCGCCGATCGCTTCCAGAGTCGCGTTGTGGCGCAGGGGCGAATTGTGCTCGGTATGGCGGAAGGTCTTGCGCGCGCCGCCGATTGCGGCCCCGGCCAGCGTCTTCATCGGGCCGGGCGAGATCGCGTTCACGCGGATGCCGTCGGGGCCCAGATCGGCTGCCAGATAGCGCACCGCCGATTCCAGCGCCGCCTTCGCCACGCCCATCACGTTGTAATAGGGGGTCACGCGCTGCGAGCCCATATAGGTCAGCGTGATCATCGAGCCGCCCTCGTTCATCAGTTCCGAGGCACGCTTGGCCACGTCGATGAAACTGTAGCAGGAGATCGTCAGCGAATTCTTGAAGTTCTCGCGGGTAGTGTTGATGAACCGGCCCGCGAGTTCGGACTTGTCGGAATAGGCGATGGCGTGAACGACGAAATCGATCGAGCCCCATTCCTCTTTCAGCTTGGCGAAGGCGGCGTCCATCGAGGCGTCGTCATTCACGTCCACATCCAGCAGGAATTTCGAGCCCACGCTCTCGGCCAGCGGTTCGACCCGTTTGCCGAAAGCCTCTCCTTGGTAGGAGAACGCGAGTTCCGCGCCTTGCTCGGCCAGTGCCTTCGCGATCCCCCAAGCGATCGAACGCTCGTTGGCGACCCCCATCACGAGGCCGCGCTTACCCTTCATCAGTTCCGCCATTCCCGTCCCTGCCGCCGTTATAAATTCGTTAGTCCAAATATTTGCTCATCACGAGCGACGCGTTGGTGCCGCCGAAACCGAAGCTGTTCGACAGGACCGAGTCGAACTCGACATTGTCGATCCGCTCCATCGCGATCTCTTCGGCTTTGATCGCCGGGTCGAGTTCGGTGATGTTGGCCGAGGCCGCGATGAAGTTGTTTTCCATCATCAGCAGCGAATAGATCGCCTCATGCACGCCGGTCGCGCCGAGCGAGTGCCCGGTGAGCGATTTGGTCGAGGAAATCTTCGGCACGTTTTCCTCGCCGAAGACGCGGCGCACGGCCTGCACTTCGGTCACGTCGCCTGCGGGCGTCGAGGTGCCGTGGGCGTTGATATAGGAAATCTTGCGGCCTTCGGGCAGGGTGCCGACCGCGAGCTTCATCGAGCGTTCGCCGCCTTCGCCCGAGGGGGCCACCATGTCGTGGCCGTCCGAAGTCGCTCCGTAGCCGGTGACTTCCGCGTAGATCTTCGCGCCGCGCGCCTTGGCGTGCTCGAGTTCTTCGAGCACGACGACGCCGCCGCCACCCGCGATGACGAAGCCGTCACGGGTCGCGTCGAAGGCGCGCGAGGCCAGCTCGGGCGTGTCGTTATATTTCGACGACATCGCACCCATCGCGTCGAACAGACAGCTCAGCGTCCAGTCCAACTCCTCGCCGCCGCCGGCGAAGACGATGTCCTGCTTGCCCATCTGGATCAGCTCGGTGCCGTTGCCGATGCAATGCGCCGAGGTCGAGCAGGCCGAGGTGATCGAGTAGTTCACGCCCTTGATCTTGAACGGCGTGGCCAGACAGGCGGAGTTCGTGGAGCTCATGCAGCGGGTCACCATGAACGGCCCCATCCGCTTGGGCGAGCCCTTCTCCATTACGATGCGATGCGCCTCGAAGAAGTTCGAGGTGGACGGACCGCCCGAGCCCATGATCAGGCCGCTGCGCGGATTCGAGATGTCGCTCTCTTCCAGACCGCTATCGGCCAGAGCCTGCTCCATCGCGATGAAGTTGTAGGCCGCGCCCGGACCCATGAAGCGCAGGTTGCGCTTGTCGATATGGTCCTCGAGCGTAATCTTCGGCTGGCCTTTGACCTGGCTGCGGAAGCCACGCTCGGCATAATCCTCGGCGAATACGATGCCGGATTTGCCGGCCTTCAGGCTGGCGGTGACTTCTTCGGCATTGTTGCCGATGGGCGAGACGATGCCCAAACCGGTGATGACGACGCGGCGCATGCGGGCCTCCTGTCTTATCTGTCTATGGGGGTCAGCTCTCGGAGAGCGCGACCTTCATGTCCTTGACCTCGTAGATCACATCGCCATCGGCCTCGACGATCCCGTCGGCGACACCCATGGTCAGGCGACGGGTCTGAATGGCCTTGGTGAAGTCGACCTTGTAGGTCAGCATTTTACGATCCGGGCGGACCATGCCGGTGAGCTTGACCTCGCCCACGCCCAGAGCATAGCCGCGACCCTGCCAGCCACGCCACCCCAGGTTGAAACCGGTGAGCTGCCAAAGGCCATCGAGACCGAGACAACCGGGCATGATCGGATTTCCGGGGAAGTGGCATTCGAAGAACCACAGATCCGGGGTGATGTCGAACTCGGCGACAACGTGACCCTTGCCGTGCTTGCCGCCATCGCCCGAGATATCGGTGATGCGATCCATCATCAGCATCGGCGGCGCCGGTAGCTGCGCATTGCCGGGGCCGAACAGCTCCCCGCGTGCACATTTCAGAAGATCTTCTTTCCCGAAGCTCGTCGGAAACCCAGCCATCGGCGCTCCTTCCCGGTTTTGGCGTGCTTTTGCATCCCTCTATCACCGCGTGGCCGCGCGGCGCAAGGGCGACGGTCGTCGGTCGCGCGCTCGGGCCCGCGCTCGCGCGGTTGCATTGAAACCTGAGTGGAAAAGTCTCATATAGGTAGCGAGGAGACATGACATGGCTGTGACGAATTCGACCGAACAGCGCCGCGGACAGGAATGGCTGACCCGTGGCGGGCTGCGTCCCACCCGTCAGCGACTGGCGCTGGCCACATTGCTCGTGGGCGATGGGGAAAATCGTCACGTCACCGCCGAAAGCCTCTACGCGGCCGCGTGCGACGCTGGCGAAAAGGTCTCGCTCGCGACCGTCTACAACACGCTCAAGGCGTTTTGCGACGCCGGGCTGATGCATGAGATCACTGTCGATGGCGCACGCAGCTATTTCGATACGCGCATGGACGATCACCCGCATTTCTTCTGGGAAGACGACAATCGCCTGTCGGATGCGCCGGCCGAGGAACTGAAACTCGCCTCGATCCCGCAAGCCCCGGAGGGCGCCGAGATTACCCGCGTCGACGTCGTGATCCGCGTCCGCAAGGCCTGATTGCCGCTTCTTCTTGGCGAAAATATCCCGGGGTGAATGGCCGTAGGCCAGAGGGGCAGAGCCCCTGTATTGCGTCGCCCTAAATCTCACGGCAGGATCGCGAGCCATCCCCAGATCGTCAGGATCGACAATGCCGTCGCGATCAGCACGGCCGAGGCCGCGACTCTGCGCGCTACCCCATAGATATTCGCGAAGAGATAGGCGTTCACACCGGGTGCCATCGCCGCTGTCAGCGTGGCCGAGCGAAGCGACGCGGTGTCGACGCCGAAGCCGAAATGCGCAAGGCCGTAGGTGATCGCCGGATGCAGACCCAGCGACAGGCCGGTGATCATCGCGATGGCTTTCGCGTCGCCTTCTGGGCGGTAGCGATAGAGCACGCCGCCCAGCCCGAACAAGGCCGCTGGCAGGGCCGCGCGGGCCATCATGTTCATCGCCTCCATCAGAGGATGGGGCAGGGGCTGACCGGTCAATGTGGTGAGTATCTTGATCACGAAGCCCGTCAGGATGCCGATCACCAGCGGCGTCCGGATCACCCCGATCAGCGCGTTGAGGCCGACGCGCCCGAGCGACGTGCCGGTGCCGGACGAGCGCACCATCTCCATGGCGAGGATGCCGATCGTGTAGAGGAAGGGCGAATGGACCGAGATGATCGCGAAGTTGCCCGACAGCGCATCGGTACCATAGGCGCGCTCGGTGATCGGGACGCCCAGCAGCAGAGAATTCGAGAACAGGCAGGCGAAGCCGATGGCGACGCTTTCGGGGCCGTTGCGGCCCATCGCGCGCGCGCCGGTGATGCCGATCGCGAAAGAGATCAGCGCCCCCGCGTAGAAGGCGGCCATCATCGACCAGTTATAGCTCTGCGTCAGGTCCAGATTCGCGATCGAGCGCGCCAGAAGCACGGGCACCGCGAAATTCTGCGCGAAACGCATCAGCCCGTCGACCGCGCCCTCGGAAAACAGCCCGCGCAAGGCCACGACATAGCCGAAGCCGATCACGAGGAAGACCGGCAGGATGACGTTGATCAGGACGCTCATTAGAGACCGAAATCCAGAACCATTCCGTCATGGGCAGGGCGGATGTGATCGGGCGTCTCGTTGGCGACCGCATCGTGGTCGAGGTCGATATGCATGTTGGTGAGCACCGCGCTTGCGGGTTGGGCGCGTTCGATCCATTCCAGCGCGCGGGCCAGATGGGCGTGCGTCGGATGCGGCTTGCGGCGCAGCGCGTCGAGCACCCAGCAATCCAGACCGTCGAGATGTTTCCACGTCTCTTCGGGGATGTTCGAGACGTCGGGCAGATAGGCCAGCCCGCCGATCCGGAAGCCGAGCGCGTCGATATTGCCATGCTCGACCCGGAAGGGCTGAAATTCGATCGAGCCGCCCGCGCCGGTGACTTGGAAAGGCCGCTCGCGATGGATCGATTTCAACTCGCAGATCGGTTTGTAATTGCTGTCCGAGGGCTGAACGAAGGCATAGGCGAAGCGGTCCAGAAGCGCGGTCTCGGTATCGGAATCGGCCCAGACGGGCAGGCGGGTGCGCATGTTGAAGACGATCTGGCGCAGATCGTCGAGCCCGTGGACGTGATCGGCATGGCTATGGGTGTAGACCACCGCGTCCAGCTCGCCCACGCCCGCGGTCAGAAGCTGCTGGCGCATGTCGGGCGTGGTGTCGATCAGAACCCGTGTCGTGCCCGATTGCGACACGCGCTCCACCAGCATCGAACAGCGCAGCCGGTGGTTCTTCGGGTTCGCCGGGTCGCACTCGCCCCAGTTGTTGCCAAGGCGCGGCACGCCCCCCGAGGAGCCACAGCCGAGGATCGTGAAGCGCATCCGGCTCATGCAGCGACGCTCCCGCGTTCGCCATGTTCGGCGGCTTTCCAGAACAAACGGTCGAAATTGGCCTGCGTCGCGGCGGCGAATTCCTCCAGCGGCAGGCCGAATACATCGGCGCCGACCTTGGCGGTGTGGGCGGTATAGGCGGGCTCGTTGCGCTTGCCGCGATAGGGCGGCGGCGCGAGATAGGGGCTATCGGTTTCCACGAGGATCCGGTCGAGCGGCGCGGCGGCGAAGATGTCTCGCACTTCCTGGCTTTTCGGGAAAGTCGCGATGCCGGACATCGACAGGTAAAAGCCCAGATCGACAGAGACCTGCGCGAGGCGCGGCCCCGACGAATAGCAATGCATGACACAGGAATAGGGCTTGGCCTTCATCCCCTCGGTCAGGATCGCTTCCATGTCCTCATCGGCGTCGCGCGAATGGATGATCAGCGGCAGGCCTGTTTCCTGCGCGGCTTCGATATGCAGGCGCAGGGAGGTTTTCTGCACCTCGGCACTCTCGGCGGTGTAGTGATAGTCGAGCCCGGTCTCGCCGATACCCACGAATTTCGGGTGCTTCGCCAGCGCCACCAACTCGTTCACGGTTGCCATCGGTTCTTCGGCCACGCTCATCGGGTGGGTGCCCGCGGCGTAGAAGACGCCCTTATGCGCCTCGGCGATGGAGCGCACGGAGGGCTCGTTCTTCAGCTTGGTGCAGATCGTCACCATCCGGGTCACGCCGGCGGCGTTCGCGCGGGCGATGATGTCATCGCGCTCACCGTCGAAATCGGGGAAATCGAGATGGCAATGGCTGTCTGTGATCTCGGGCGGGAGGGTCAAAATCGGCTCCTTTCGCGCCGCATCAGGAGGCGGCGGCTGTGATCTCCAAGACGATATCCATCACGAGCGCGGCAGGGTCAAGGTTGACCGCCCGGCCGTGGGCGGCGCGTGCGCCCATGCTCTGATGAAGGGCGGCCCATTTCATCGCTGCCTGATCGTCGGGCGACAATCGTGCGAGAAGCTGTGCCTCGCCGGGGGCGGCCTCGGGGTGGGGCGGTCCCATCACGCCCGCGCGCGCGGCACGCGAGAGAAAGAGGTCGATCAGGTTGAGCACGAGGATGAAGCGGTTCTCGTTCGCCTTGCCCACGCAGCTTTCGGCCAGCGCCAGCGCGCCCAGACGGTCGAGCCGGGGAAGGGTGCCCATCAGGTCGACGAGCTTGGCATAGGTCGTCATGCCGTCCTGATTGATCAGCCGGATCGCGGCGCCGACGGAGCCGCCCGAGAGCGCGGCCAGCGCGTGGTGGTCGAGGTCCGGCGGCTCGCCATCTTCCTCGGCGGCGGCAATCGCGGCTTCCATCTGGTCGGCCGAGAGCGTGCCCAGTCGCAATTCGCGACAGCGGGAGCGGATCGTTGGCAGCAGCCGCGCCGGCTGATGCGCGATCAACAGGAAGGTCACCCGCGGCGGCGGCTCTTCGAGTAGTTTCAGGAGCGCGTTAGCGGCCTGCGTGTTCATCTCGTCGGCAGCATCGACGATCACCACGCGTCGCCCGCCCTCGGCGGCAGACAGATGCAGGAAGGAGCGCAGCTTGCGCACCTCGTCGACACGGATGTCCTGCGACAGCGCGGATTCGGTGGCGTTGGGCCCGCGTTTGAGCACAAAGATACCGGGCTCCGATCCGGCGTGGATACGACTGAGCGCCGGGTGGTTCGGATCGGGCTCGAGGCTGGTGGGGCGTTCCGGTTCGCCGAACAGGCCCGGCCCATCCTCTTCGGGTTGGGTCATCAGAAAACGGGTGATCCGCCATGCCAGCGTCGCCTTGCCCACGCCACGCGGTCCGGTCAGCAGCCAGCCGTGATGCAGCCGTCCCATGTTGTACGCGTCGAGAAAGCCCTCTTCGGCCCGCGCCTGACCCACCAGACGCAGCGTGTCGCGCGGGTGTCGCGCACCGGGCGCAAGGGTCGGATCGGGGAGATCGGCGAGGCTCATGGCGGCACTCTAAATGCGCGCGCGGGCGGTTTCCAGCGGGGTTTTCGCGTAAGGCTCGGGGGCTCGGCTATCGGCGCGGGGCGAGCAGCCCCGGGTCGCACCCTCTCGGCCCCTAGTTGTGCAGTTCCGCCTGCACGGCGCTCAGCACATCGGCGGCAATTTCATCCGCCTCTCGCGCACCGTCGATCACGCGGAAGCGGTCCGCGAATTCCTCGGCCAGAGACAGGAACCCCGCGCGCATCTTTTTCTGCAAGCCGACGCCGAAATCCTCGAACCGTTCTTCGGTGCCCTGGCGCCCCTTGGCGCGGGCGAGGCCGGTGGCGGGGTCAATGTCGATCAGCACGGTCAGGTCCGGCTCGCGCCCGATCATCAGGGCGTGCAGCTGATCGACGACCGCGCGCAGATCCCCGCGCGAGAGGCCCTGATACATCCGGGTCGAATCTGCGAAGCGGTCGCAGATCACGACCTTTCCGGCGGTCAGTGCCGGTTCGATCACGCGCTCCAGATGGTCGCGGCGCGCGGCAGTGAACAGAAGGATCTCGGTCTCGGCCGACCAGCGGTCGGGATCGCCTTCGAGAACCAGCCGACGGATTTCCTCGGCCCCCGGGGAGCCGCCGGGTTCGCGGGTCAGAACGACTTCGCGCCCCGCAGCCCGCAGGGTTTCGGCCAGCATCCGCGCCTGTGTGGATTTACCCGATCCGTCGATCCCCTCGAAGCTGATGAACATGCGCGTTTAGCTGTTCACCCGTTCCATCGCCGCTTCGAACGCCTTGCCCGAGAGCCGCGCCAGAGCCGCTTTCACGCGCACGACGAAGCCGCCCTTCTTGACGTCCTCGGTGGCGACCAGCGGGATTTCGTTGGCATTGTCGAGGCCGGGCACGGTGATCACCAGCTTGCCGACCTCCTGACCCTGCTTGATCGGCGCCTGCAGCGGGCCTTTGAACACGGCCTCGGCGCTGACCTTGTCCTTCGCGCCGGCGGGGATCAGCAGCGACAGATCGGTTTTCGGCGCGAGACCGACGGTCGACTTCCCGCCCAGCCATACCGGCGCTTCTGCGAGCTTGGTGCCCGCTTTGGCAACGTCCTTCATCACGAACTGACGGAAGGCCCAGTTCGCGACCGCTTCGCCTTCCGAGCGACGCGCCTGTTCGGAATCCATGCCCGCGAGGACGAAGACGATGCGACGCTCGCCCATCACGGCGGAGCCCACGAGGCCGTAGCCCGCTTCCTGCGTGTGACCGGTCTTCATGCCGTCGGCCTTCCAGTCGGCGGCGCGGATGTCCAGAAGCGGATTGCGGTTCTCGGCATTGGCCGGGGCGCGATCCTTGTAGTTGAAATGGGTCTCGCTGAAGAAGTGATAATATTGCGGGAAATGGGTGATGATCCGGCTTGCGACGATCCCGAGATCGTGGACCGACATGCGCTGACCGGGGTCGGGCCAGCCATTCGAGTTGGCGAACATCGAGTTTTTCATGCCCAGTTCATGCGCGCGCTTGGTCATCAGATCGGCGAAGGAGGACTCCGAGCCCGCCAGCCCCTCGGCCACCACGACGCAGGCGTCGTTGCCCGAGTTGATGATGATGCCCTGGATCAGGTCGCGCACGGTGGGGCGATCGGTCGTGTTGAGGAACATCGTCGAGCCGCCCATCGACTGCGCATGCTCGGACACCGGGAAGGTTGTGTCCATCGTCACCCGACCGTCTTCCAGCGCCTCGAACAGCAGATCGAGCGTCATCAGTTTCGACATCGAGGCCGGCGGCAGCGGGATATCCGCGTTCTTCGCCATCAAGACGGTCTTGGTCGAGAGGTCATAGACCCAAGCGGCATGAGCCTTGGTGTCGAAAGCGGCGGCGGGCAGGGCGAACAGGCAGGCTGCAAGTGTGGCGGCGATCAGGCGAATGAAGGTCATATCTTCTGCGTAGTCCTATTTCGAGACGGGATAGGCGTCGGGGTAGCCCAGCCCGTGAATTTTGGTCTTGAGCGCGTCGAGGTCGGATTTCGTGGGCGCAGGGCCCGCGATCACGCGCCAGAAGGTCTTGGAATGGCTTTGTTCCTTTACGATCTCGGCGATCACGCCGGCCTTCGCCATCTGGCTCTGGGCGCGTTTCGCATTCGCCTCGGCGGAAAAGATACCGATCTGGATATAACCAGCGCCAGTGCTCATCTTCGGCGTGCTGGGTTGTGGAGCCGCTGCGGCCACCGGTGCTGCCGGGGCGGGTGCCGGGGCAGGCGGCGCGCCGATCGCGGGTTTGACCGGCTTGGCCGTGGGCTTCGGCGTGCCCTGCGCCTTGGCGATCCCGGCCGCGGCAGTCGAGGTTACCTCGTCGAGCGACTTCTGTTCCACCGCCTCGGGGGCCGCGATCACCGGCTTGTCGACGAGCGGCGCGGGGTTGTCTTGCTTGACCGGAACCGTCTCTCGGCGCAGCGCCACCACGGACAGCTCGGTCGGCGCGCCCGCCAGAAGTCCCAGCGCATTGGCCGCGTCGGAACTGACCTGCAGTTTCGGTCCCGGATTGTCGTTTTCGCGCTTGAACAGGGCCCCGATCACGAATTTGCCGTTCGACGGGTTGCGGATGATCACCCGCTCGGGATCCTTCACGTTCGGATGCGCGACCCAGACTCCGCCGAGCGAGGGACGCCCGTCCCACAGGCCCTTCTCGTCGACCGAGAAGACCTGCGGCGCTTCGACATCTCGCTCGATCATCTTCTGGCCGTTCTCGGTGACGGCCTCGGCCGCACCGGGCGCCGCGGTCTCATCGGTCGGCTTCTTCTTGAAAAGCCCGAACGGGGAGCCGCCGCTCTCCTGACAGCCCGCCAGCGCGATCCCCGCGCCCAGCATAAGGGCAAAGCCCGTTACACGCTTGCGCGTCATTCCCGTCTGCTCACTCATCCTGTGCCCCTTCTCGCGCGGTTCGCCCGCCTCTTGCCTGCGCGTATGCACCGCTTGCGCCATGCCTTGCGCGCGATCCTAGCGATTTGCAGAGCCCGTGAAAAGCGGCCCCAACGCCCACGCGCGGAAATCGGCGCGCGAGACTTTCAGAATCGCGTGAAGCGGTCTAAGCGAGACCCGTCGGAGGAGTGGCAGAGTGGTTTAATGCACCGGTCTTGAAAACCGACGTAGGTGAAAGCCTACCGTGGGTTCGAATCCCACCTCCTCCGCCAAAACAAGAAGATCTGCTTAAGGCATTGTTTTTGTGAAATTTTTTGAGGGGGCGGTTTGAGGCTTCCACACACAAATTCCACACACGCTGGAGCAGCAGGTAGGCCTCACCACCTCTCAACCCTTCGAGAGTGTGGACACCAGCTTTCCGAGCTTCTCTTGGAGAGCGCTGAGCAAGTTGATTTGTACAAGCGTGAATACGGTCGGGTCGGCCGCCTCGGGAGATGGGACGCCTGCGTACTGTTCAAATGTTGAGCCGTGTTTTTTGCGCTTCTTCCCCGCATGCTTGCCGTGGTCGACATCATGCTGAAGCATAGTGCGCAAATCGTTCACATCCGCGAATGCAGCCTTTTCTTCCGCATCAAGGCGTTGACCAGTGCTTTCCCAGAAGAGGAAGTAGAGCGCTTCGATAAATTCTTTGTAGTCAGCGAGTGAACCGATCTTTTTTCGAATCGAGGCCTGAGCGCTCGCTGTCTTAGCCGTAGCCTTAAAAAGGTCTCGTCCCTCTTGGGCCGCGTAAATCTCGTTAGCACGATAGATCAGCTTGGGGATGCTGTCCGCTAGCTGCTCTCTGCTCGCGTCAACGCCTTTCGTAATCTGATCAGAGTTCGCAAGAGGCGAGTAAAATTCAGGGTAGCGCAGGAAAAGCTGGCGCAGAAGGATCACTTGTCGCGTACGAGCGCCGCTACGAACATTCGCATTCACCGTACGTTGAAATGCTAGGAAGTCCTCGTTGGTCGCATCCCTCCCCAGCTCGACTTGGCGCCGCAGTTCGGTGAAAAAATGCACAATGAACTCAGCAAGCTTCTTCTCTTGGTCTTTGCTGATCGCGTCAACTTCAAGATGACAAACGAGCGTGAGTATGGACTGGACGATGGTGCGGTTGCGCATCAGCGAGCATGGACGCGGCATCAAGCGATGGAGGTAGTCGAGCGCTTGATTGATGCGATGCGCTACAGCCGACGCTGACGAGAACTTTGCATTCCGCTCGAACACGGGCTTAACATCGTCAAAACGCAATCCTGCTTCGAGGCCTTCAACTTCCAAGGTTGCGACCTTTGCCATAACATCGAAATAACCGTACCTCTTGTTTGCGATGGCGGTCGTTTCTTCGAAGAACTTGTGTTCGGCAGCTGCAGCGCAGTAGTCGCGAAGACCGCTATGAACGGAGTTCAATCGCTCGCTACCAGTCAGTGGAAGCCCTTCCTGTAGTCTCTGGAAAAACTCCTTAACGTCTTCGTCACGGCCTTCAGTGATTTCGTCATACTCGATCTCGTAATCGTCGAAGGCGTCCCCGAGTGCGTCTGGAAGCTCGGCGTACGAGCGCCCACCGAATGTCTCGCCTGCTTCAGCCGAGAGCTGGAGGTCTCCATCCATGAATTCCCAAATTGCAGTTAGCCGCTGCTGGCCATCAACAACATCAAATTCTGCAGGGTCGCTTTGCGTCTTGAGGAAGTAGAACTTCGGAAGCTTCCACCCGCGGAGGATCGTGTCGATCAACTTCCGCTTCTTCTCCTGTGACCAGACTTCTTGGCGTTGCCAGTCGGGGATTTCATAGCGGTCTCTGCGTTTGTAGATTTTATCTAGCGCCCGTTTTTCCGCCCGCATCTTCATCGAATTGCCGCCCTCTTCCCGTTCCGAATGTAAGCAAGAGACATCAGTTCGAGACGCCTTGTCCAGAGGCGTGAATTCTAAGGCTGATTCGACCGCCAGTGCCTTTGATCGAACCCGGCAGCGCGACGCTGCGGCGATTGCCAATCTGTGATGCTACGTGAAGCGCCCAATCAATTGCGGCCCACCATCGGAGAAAGGCGATTCGTGTGGTGGTTGCTGTCCCGACGGGGACGCGTGAGGCCACCCATGTCTGCCCCTCCAACTGGTCCTTGGCTTCTGCCTCGGGGTCTCTTCGCCGGGGCATGGTGCCGCTGGCGAGGGCCTGAGGCAGAGCTTTCGCCATAGCGAAGGTATGCAGCTACTGACTGTGCATTTTGCATAGGCTGGGACCAGCGACTTGGACCCGTTAAATCGAAGAGATCACCAGAATGAACAAGGAAAAACAGGGGCATAGCCGCCCCAAGCAAATGCGCTTGCCTCTTGGTAAGCTCAAGGTCGAGCCGGAGACCTTCCAGTTCCGCGAATTTGAGACCACCGAAGATCACGTCCGCAACCTGACCGCCGCCATTGTGGCAGGAAATGAGATGGACCCGATGACCGTCTGGAAGAGGGGAGAGTGTGATTTCGTTGTGGTCGATGGCCACCACCGCCACGCCGCCTACGAGGATGCGGGCTACGCGAAGTCCGTTCCCGTTGTGGTCCATGAGTGCGGCGAGGCTGACGCTATGCTGTTGGCGCTGAACGAGAACACGAAGACCAAGCTCCCCATGACCAAGACCGAGCGCGACAACGCAGCATGGCGTCTCGTCTGCTCAGAGCATCAGCTGTCCAAGGCGCAGACCGTAAAGGCGACGGGCGTGAGCGACGGTACGGTCGCCAAGATGCGCAGAACCCGCAATACACTCGATGAGCAGGAACTAGGTCTGCCTGAGACGTGGTGGATGGCCATGCGGGCTGTGAAGGGAATCGAGCAACAGGAGTGGGATGAGGACATGCAGGCACAAGTGATCGAAGCAAGGGCGAACGCGCTGGATGACGCGATTGGCAAGGAGCTGGGTCGTATGGGGCGGCGTCAGTGGGAGGCTGTCGCGCTGGTTCTTGAACGCCGCCTCAATAGGCAAGTGCTATCTTATCTCGTGGACGAGCTGCGCAACGACGACGACGAGGAGGAGGACAATCCCATTTTCTGAGAGCACGGCCTATTTTGGTCGCAGAAATCTGAGCGACTTACCCTATACTCGGCGAAACGCTCTTCTCCCCCGTGGGGTGGCGCTGCATGTTTGGGTGCAGGGGAGTTGTTTAGGGGTACGCGCCACCCACTCGATGTTCCTCCCTGACGCGCTCAGCGCCGCGCTGGGCGCCGCTCAGCAGCAACGACACGAGCAGGGACTAGGTAGACCCGCAAGCTGCCTAGGCTGAGCAGGTATTCATTCCCATTGGCGCTGCTCAGGACCTCCCAAGCGTACTGCCGCAGAGTGATCGTGTCGCGCTGGGCGTAGATGCGACCGAGGAAGGGGAGAGTGATGTAGATGAGGTCTGTCATGTTTGCGTGTCCCTACTGCTTGTGACAACGCAAGGCGCTGGAATCTATGACACATTGCATAGGTCGCCTTGCCCCAGCGTGTAGCAAGGAAGTGGGGCGAAGCCAAGCGCTGAAACCCTTCGACTTCAACGGCTCCAACATCCGCGTGATCGACATGGACGGCGAGCCGTGGTTCCCCGCCAAAGACGTGTGCGACGTGCTGGGCTACACCAACTCGCGCCGCGCTGTTTCGGCACACGTTGACCACCGCGATACGCAGCTCATCAAGCGCTCCAATGTAACAGGGCGTTACGTTGAGACCTTCCCGACGCGCGGCATGACATGCGTGAACGAGAGCGGCCTCTACACGTTGATCCTCGGCAGCAAGCTGGCTTCTGCCCGTGACTTCAAGCGCTGGGTTACCTCGGTTGTCCTCCCCGCGATCCGCAAGGAGTGTGGCTACGTCATGGACGAAAAGAAGGTGACCTCGGGCGAGATGTCCGAAAACGAGCTACCCGCTCAACGCAGAGATTGAGCTAAGTTCAACTTAGGTCTGCACTGTCTTGGCGACCCAGCCAGTACGCCCCGTGTGCCGACACAGTATATAGCTCTTGATCACTCCCTAATGCACCAGCGCAGCCCGCTTTTACGGGAAATCATGCTTACCGTTTTGTCCGTAAGGGTATACTGCAGCGGACACCCCGGTGGCGCAGCGTAAGGCAGTCCGTAAGGGTTGACTTCAATCAACGGACATGAAACCCAGCGGACAGCACCCTAACGAACAGGAGGCAGGCATGTCGCAAACCATCCTCTACGCTCGCGTCAGCACCGCAGACCAGACCATCGAACATCAACGGACCCAAGCCGAAGCAGCAGGCTTCAAGGTGGATGAGGTCGTGGCCGATCATGGCGTGTCGGGGGTCAGCACCAAGCTCTCGGAGCGACCCGAGGGCAACAGGCTCTACGACAAGCTGCGGGGTGGGGACACCCTCGTCGTGCGCTGGGTGGACCGCCTCGGACGCAACTACCAAGACGTGACCGACACCATCCGTGAGTTCATGCGCAGAGGCGTTGTGATCCGCACTGTGATCAACAACATGACCTTTGACGGCTCCACCACCGACCCGACCCAGATGGCCGTGAGAGACGCTCTCATTGGCTTCATGGCTGCTACGGCACAAGCGCAAGCTGAGGCGACTAAGGAAGCCCAGAAGGCAGGCATCGAGGCCGCAAAGAGCGACCCACGACGCTACCGGGGCAAGAAGCCGAGCTACGACCGCGCTGGGCTGGAGCTGGTGCGCTCGATGCTCGCGGAGGGGGCAGGGACTACTGCTGTTTCCAACGCGACCGGGCTGTCGCGGCAGACGGTGTTGCGCATCAAAGGTGATCCCATCGGCGCAGAGGAGGCGCTTGAGCGCTGGGAGGCTTGAAGGGGCGCTAGGGGTTGCCTAGCTGCTCCCACAGGGCGGTGTGACTATCTCCCTCAAGGGGGTAGCTTAGCGCCTCCAGCGCATCACGCTTTTTCTCGAAAGGGATGCCGCCTGAGTAGAGGCCATAGGTCATGGTCTTGAGGTCGTGTCCGACGATCCTTGCGCTGACCGCCTCGGAAACGCCTGCTGCATCAAGCTGTGTCGCAACGGTCTTCCGCAGGGAGTGGTAAACGTAGGTCTTGTCGAACCCGAGAGCGGTTTTGAGGCGACCGAAGCGTTTCCCAACAGCGTTCGATCTGTCTTGGTATTTGTTGAACGTGAGACCGGAGAAGACATACCCATCCTTGCTTGTCGCACACATGCGTTGGAGTGCAGGACGTAGCTGCGAGTGAATGGGGACTTCTCGGAGACCAGCCTCTGACTTGGCGTCCGTCAGCACGAAGCGGTCCTCCTGAACGTCTTCGACCCGCAAGGCACAGAGTTCCTCGATCCGGCACCCGGTCCACATCCCAGCCCAGATGAGACGTCCTAGCTCATGGTCGCCTTTGTCTTGCGCGGCTTGAAGCAGCGAGACAACAGCTTCAGGGGAGAACGTCCTGCGCTTCTCTTGGAACGTGGCTTTCGAGTTCTTCTTCTGCTTGGGAACGGCATCACGGAATGGATCGCGGTCGTCAGAGACCAGTTCCTTGCGCTGCAGGTAGTCCCAGTACCCACGACACGCTGAGATGATACGCCGAATGGTAGATAGCTTGAGGCCATCCTTGGTTTGGAGGTCGAGAACCCATTTCTGGACCTTCCTCTTCTCCACCTTGTGGCTCACGTTGAAGCGCTTGGCGAAGCGGTGGAGGTCGGACCGCTTCATGTCGATGCTCTTGGGTTCGTTGTCGAGGGTGGAGAGCCACTCTTCGATCTTCTCGCCTGTCTCGATCCACTGACGCGTGGCCAGCTTGAAAGCCTCTAGTCCCGCACCGGGATTGCGAGCATCAATCTCTTCCGCCTTGTCCTGAAGGATCATCTCGTAGGTATCGACTGCATCTTGGTCGGGGGCGGCGTCGAGCATCTCGCGCCAGCTTTGAGCGGTCTCGCGGAGTTCGTCGGTGTGCGCTGGCTCTCCAGTGCGAACTGCATGGATTTCGGCTTTCCATCGGGCCACCAGCACGGGCGCACGTCTTTCCGCGACCGTGATGCTTTCCGTCTTCAGGCTCTGCACAAACCTCGCTTTCCCCTTGTAGGCGGGCCGAACGTCCTTTGGGATGTCGAGGGTGGCGTACCAGCGACGACGACGCTGCTCTAGATGCTTGGGCAAGGGCTTCTCCACACACGTTTTCCACACACGTCTCACATGCGAAACTCATGATTTTCAATCGTTTTATGGGGTTACGTCGCGGAGGTATCGTATCCCACCTCCTCCGCCAGTTGCATGCAAACCCGCAATCTGACCGGGCAGCGGGGCCGTTCCGGAGGGAGAGTGACTGCGATCTCCCGATCTGCGAGTGGCCCTTTCCGGCCTTGCCTGACGAAGATCAAGGCGGAAGTCGCAAAATCGTGTTTCTCTCCATCTGCGCAGCGGGAAGCGGTCACCTGTGATCGCGCTGTCCCATCAACCTGTGGCAAGCGCGCTGCTACAATCGCCTCTATGTTACCCCTTGAAGAGGAACAGTTCGATGGAAGACGACAACAAGTCCGACCGTACCGCCTGGGAAGAAATCGAGGTCGCGGGAAGCCAACTCGTCGATCGCGTCAAGGAATTGGCGAAAGAGGGGAGCGTGCGCCAGCTGCGTATCAGCTCCGCCGACGGGGATCCCTTCGTGGAGGCACCCCTCAATCTCAGCCTCGCCGTCAGCGGGGTCGTGGTGCTCGCCGCGCCTTGGCTGGCCGTCCTTGGCGTGATCGCGGGGCTCGTCACCCGGGTCAAGGTGGAGATCGAGCGGGTCAAGGAGCCCGATGAGGACGATCAGAAGAACGCGTAGGGGCCGGACCGGACGGCCCGGCAGAGCATGAGGACGGGGGCAGACCGATGGGCTTGCGCCAGAAAAGACATGAGTTGGTCGGGCTCGTCGGCGCCATCGGCGTCGTGATCGCGCTGGCCGGCTTTGTCGGCGGTTACCTGAGCACCGGCGCCACCATCGTCTTGACCTTCGGAGTGTGGATCGTCGGCACGATGCTGGTGCGGGTGTTCACCGATCCCCCCGATCCCGGCAAGTGACGACCGATACCGGGTAATATCCGCACGGCCGAGTCCGACCCGGGTCTGCGGTTCCGACGCGTTACGGCCCCGGGATCAGCACGATCTTCCCGGCGTGTCGCTTTTGCTGAAACACCTTCTGCGCCTCGGCGATCTGATCGAGCGGGTAGGTGGCCGCCAGCAAGGGGCGGATTTCGGCCTTCTCGACATAGGAGATCAGGTTGCCGAAGACGGGTTCGTCCCATGCGGTACAGCCGATCAGGGTGATGTCCTTGAGATACATGTCGCGCATGTCCAGCTCCACGATTGGTCCGGCAATCGCGCCGGAGGAGGGATAGCGCCCGCCGCGCCGGAGCAGTTTCAGCATCGTCCCGAAACCCGGCCCGGCGACGTTGTCGATCACGACATCCACGCAGCTTTCGCCGATTGCCGCTACGGGATCGTCTTCGCGACAGAGCACCCGATCCGCTCCGATCTTCAGCACCATCTCGCGCTTGGCGGCGCTGGTGACAGCGATCACCTCCGCGCCGCGCCGTTTGAGAAGCTGGATCAGCGCCGAGCCAACGCCGCCCGAGGCGCCTGGCACCAGCACGCGCTCGCCCGCGGTGACGACCGCGCGGTGGATCATGTTCTCGGCGGTGCCGTAGGCGCAGGGCAGGGTGGCGAGTTCGGCGTCGCTCCAGTCGCTGTCGATGGCGAAGACCTCGCCTGCGGGCACTTTGACGTATTGCGCGAAGGCCCCGTCGAAATTGGAGCCGAGCCAGACGGTGTCCATCGAGGAGAAACCGTTTTGGCGCATGCAGGACCGCACCAGTACGCGAGTGCCGATCAGGGCTTCATCGCCACCCTCTCCCACCGCGATGACCCGCCCACAACAATCGGTGCCTTGGATGAGCGGGAAGGGCGTGGCCCCGCTCCAGCCGCCATCGGCATGCTCGGCGTCCTCGCGCGACTCCTGCGTGCCGGATTTGACCTCGGAAGAATACCAGCCCAGTCGGGTGTTGATGTCGGTGTTGTTGATGCCCGCCGCCAGCACCTGCAGCAGCACCTCGCCGGACCCCGGCTCCGGCATCGCAACCTCGCGGTATTCGAGCCGCTCGTAGCCACCCGTGCCGGTCGTGACCACGGCCATCATCGTGCCCTTCGGGATGTCGCTCATGCTGCTTTCCTCTCGAAACCGATCCGTCCGTGAAATGAGTTAGGGCGCGGTCGGGATAAACCGAGCCGCGCCCTTTGTTCGTTCGACCTTAGGCGTGCCGCCTCAGCGCGCCACGCAATCCGCGAAGTAATGCGTCTTGCCGTCCTCGCCGGTCTCCGTCACGAGGCCGTGGATGTCGGTCTCGAAGCCAGGGCATTCATGCGCGAATTCACGATTGAAGCGCAGGTATTCGACGATCTTCGAATTGAAGACCTCGCCTGGGATCAATAGCGGGATGCCCGGCGGGTACGGGGTCACGAGGCTCGTCGTGATCCGGCCTTCCAACTCGTCGATCGAGACACGCTCGGTCTTGCGCCGCGCGATATGCGAGAAGGCCTCCGACGGCGTCATCTCGGGGTGATGGTCGGTCAGGTAGATCTCGGTCGAGAGCCGCGCGACGTCGTATTTCGCGTAAAGCGAATGGACGTGCTGGCTGAGATCTTTCAGCCCCATGCGCTCGTAGCGCGGGAATTTCGCGGAAAACTCCGGCATCACGCGCCACAGCGGCTGGTTCTTGTCGTAATCATCCTTGAACTGCTGCAGCGCCGCCAGGAGCGTGTTCCAGCGGCCCTTGGTGATGCCGATCGTGAACAGGATGAAGAAGCTGTAAAGCCCGGTCTTCTCGACCACGACGCCATGCTCGGCGAGGTATTTCGACACGATCGAGGCCGGGATGCCGCTGTCGTCGAAATGCCCTTCGATGTCGAGGCCGGGGGTGATGATCGTGGCCTTGATCGGGTCGAGCATGTTGAAGCCCGGCGCCATGTCGCCAAAGCCGTGCCAGCTATCCGACCCGGTAGTCTCGACGCCCTCGGCATCGGTCTTCTTGAGAACCCAGTCGCGGGTCTCGGCCATCCCGTCGCCATCCGCGCGGAAATCGGTCGGGCCCCATACCTGAAACCACCAGTCCTCGGGGCCGTATTCCTCTTCGACCTTCACCATGGCGCGGCGGAAATCGAGCGCTTCGACGATGCTTTCCTCCACCAGCGCGGTGCCGCCCGGAGGCTCCATCATCGCCGCCGCCACGTCGCAGCTTGCGATGATCGAATATTGCGGGCTGGTCGAGGTGTGCATCAGGTAGCTCTCGTTGAAGAGATGCCGGTCGAGTTTTTCCTCCTGACTGTCCTGCACCAGCACGTGGCTCGCCTGGGAAATCCCGGCGAGCAGCTTGTGCACCGATTGCGTCGCATAGGTGATCGACTTGGCCGTGCGCTCACGCTTGCGGCCCATCGCGTGATACTGGCCGTAGAACGGGTGGAAGGCGGCATGGGGGATCCACGCCTCGTCGAAATGCAGGTTGTCGACCCAGCCGTCGAGGAGCCCCTTGATCACCTCGGTGTTGTAAAGCACGCCGTCATAGGTCGACTGCGTCAGGGTCATGATCCGCGGCTGCACAGCGTCGATGTCGTAATCGGCCAGAAGCGGGTTCGCGCGCATCTTCGCCTTGATCGCCTCGGGCTCGAATTCCGAGCGCTGGATCGGGCCGATGATGCCCCAGTGGTTCCGCGTGGGTTTCAGGAAGACCGGGATCGCGCCGGTCATGATGATCGCATGCAGGATCGACTTGTGACAGTTGCGGTCGACCACGACCACGTCGCCCGGGGCCACCGTGTGGTGCCAGACCATCTTGTTCGAGGTCGAGGTGCCGTTGGTCACAAAGAAGCAGTGATCGGAGTTGAAGATCCGCGCGGCGTTGCGCTCGGACGCGCCGATCGCGCCGTTATGGTCCAGCAGCTGGCCCAGCTCCTCTACCGCGTTGCAGACATCGGCGCGCAGCATGTTCTCACCGTAGAACTGGTGATACATCTGCCCGATGGGCGATTTCAGGAAGGCCACGCCCCCCGAGTGCCCCGGGCAGTGCCACGAGTAGGAGCCGTCCTCGGCATAGTCGAGAAGCTGCTTGAAGAAAGGCGGCTGGATGCTTTCGAGATAGCTTTTCGCCTCACGGATGATGTGTTTGGCCACGAAATCCGGCGTGTCCTCGAACATGTGGATGAAGCCGTGCAGTTCGCGCAGGATGTCGTTGGGCAGATGGCGCGAGGTCTTCGTCTCGCCATGCAGGAAGATCGGCACATCGGCGTTTTTCCAGCGCACTTCCTCGATGAAGGCGCGCAGCTTCTCGACCGCCGGGTCGAGTTCGGGACCGGCGGAGAATTCCTCGTCGTCGATCGCCAGCACGAAGGCCGAGGCGCGGCTCTGCTGTTGGGCGAATTGCGACAGGTCGCCATAGCTGGTGACGCCCAGCACTTCGAAACCTTCGGCCTCGATGGCCTGTGCGAGTGCCCGGATGCCAAGGCCGGAGGTGTTTTCGGAGCGAAAATCCTCGTCGATGATGACAATCGGGAAGCGGAATTTCATCAGGTGGGTCCTCTCTCGGGCCAAGCTGGGGCAGGCGAATGGGCGGCATGCGCCGCGCCCCGTTCATTTCAGTCGAATATAGGCAAGGTCAAGCCCGCGCGGGAGACCCTCCCGCCGAGTCAGGGGCAGATCAGCTTTGGACGGGCGCGGAGGCCTTGACCGGAACTGATCGGGGCTTCACTCCGGCCTTTCGACGTTGGGTCAACCGAGGATCTCGGTCAGAGCCTACGTCTTTACACGAAAACTTCGTCCACTTCCGGTTGACGGCAGGATTTAGCCGAGTAGAGAGGCCATCGCGATTTTGTGCTGGCAATTGCAGTGCGCGATCCGACACAACAAAGAAAAACAAGGCGGGTGCACCCTGCATCCCCACACCTGAGCAGAAGCGAGTTACCCTCGTGTCCGATTCCCTATCTCAGACCGGGCAGAAGCCTGCGCCGGTCTCGGTTCAGCCTTTTCAGTTCCGCGGTCTTTTCCTGACCGCTATCGCGCTTCGGCTCGAGACCGACGCGCCCGATGGTGCGTTCTATGCCGCGCTCGACGCACAGCTTGCGAAAACGCCGCATCTGTTGGCCGGTGCGCCGATGGTGCTCGATTTCGCGCAGGTGCCGGAGTTTTCGAAACCGGCCGACGTGCGCGACATGATCGACAACCTCTTCGCGCGCGATCTGCAGATCTTCGGGGCGCAGAACGCCACCGACGCGCAGCTAAGCGCCGTGAAAGGTTACGGAATTATCCCGATCAAGGTGGGCCGCGAGACCGCGATGCCCGAGCCGAAGCCGCAAAAGCCGCAGCCCGCGGCGAAGCGGACGGCGCCGCCGGTCGCGCGTAACAAGATCGTGCGCTCGCCTGTGCGGTCTGGCCAGATGATCGTGGCCGAACATGGCGATCTGACGGTGGTCGGCTCTGTCGCCTCGGGCGCGGAACTGGTCGCGGCGGGCAATATCCATGTCTACGGCGCGCTGCGGGGACGGGCGATGGCAGGCGCACATGGCGACGAGAGCGCGCGCATCTTCTGCCGCCAGCTCGACGCCGAACTGCTCGCGATCGCGGGCCTTTACAAAACGAGCGAAACCATTCCCGCGGAGCTTCGTCACAAGTCCGTGCAGGTTTACCTCGACGATGACAAACTTTGTGTGGAGGCGTTCGAATGACGCAACTCAAGGATGATAAGCCGCTCGGCAAGGTGATCGTGATCACCTCGGGCAAGGGGGGCGTGGGCAAGACTACCTCGGCCGCCGCAATCTCTGCCGGTCTCGCCAAGCGCGGCCACAAGACCGTCGTGATCGATTTCGACGTGGGCCTGCGCAACCTCGACATGATCATGGGCTGCGAGCGCCGTGTCGTGTTCGATTTCATCAACGTCATTCAGGGCGATGCACGGCTGAAGCAGGCGTTGATCAAGGACAAGCGGGTCGAGACGCTCTCGATCCTGCCGACCTCGCAGACCCGCGACAAGGACGCGCTGACGCAAGAGGGTGTCGAGAAGGTGCTCGACGAGCTGCGGCAGGAATTCGACTACATCATCTGCGACAGCCCCGCCGGGATCGAGCGCGGTGCGCAGCTGGCGATGTTCTTCGCCGATGAGGCGGTCGTCGTGACCAACCCCGAAGTCTCCTCGGTGCGCGACAGTGACCGGGTGCTTGGCCTTCTGTCGTCGAAGACCCGTCGCGCCGAAACCGACGGCGAGCCGGTCAAGGCGCAGGTGCTGCTGACCCGTCACGATCAGTCGCGCATTGACAAGGGCGAGATGATGACGGTCGAAGACGTGCTGGAGCTTCTGGCAGTCCCGCTGCTGGGCATCGTGCCCGAAAGCACCGCCGTCCTGCGCGCGTCGAACACCGGCATGCCGGTCGTGCTCGACGAGCCGTCGAGCGCCTCCGCCGCCTATGACGACGCTGTCGGCCGGCTTCTTGGCGAGGATATTCCGATGCGCATTCCGGGCGAGAAGCGTCCGGGCTTCATCGGACGGCTCTTCGGGCGGTCCGCATGAGCCTGTTCGGTTTCTCGCTCAAACCCCGCCGCGCGAAATCGGCGCAAACGGCCAAGGACCGTTTGCAGATCCTTCTCGCGCATGAACGCGGCAGCGGATCGGCGCAGGCCGACTATCTGCCCGATCTGCAACGCGACATCCTCGCCGTGATCCGCAAGTACATGGAGATCGAGGAGGACGGCGTCGATATCCGGATGGAGCGCAACGACGATATCTCGAGCCTCGAGATCAATATCGAGATGCCGTCGGATGCGGAAAAAGCCGCCAAATCCGCGAAGCCCGCGAAACCGGCTGCCAAGCCGGCAGCCCGGAAGTAAGCGGTTCAGAGATGCTCCGGCGCGGCTGACTGGCTGCGCCGGAGGACGCTTTGCCGACGATGGCCCGCGTGCCAGAGATAGAGCGCAAGGCTTCCGATCACGATCGCCCCGCCGATCAGCATCGCGCGGCTCGGGGCCTCGCCAGTGCCCCACCAGACCCAGATCGGTCCGAGGATCGTCTCGAGAAGCATCAGCAGGCTCACATTCGAGGCCGAGGTGTAGCGCGAGGCGAACGACAGCGACATGAAGGAGACCGGCAGCACGACGCCGCCTGCCAGCGCGATCGCCCAGACCTGACCGCCGGTCACGGCAGCGCCCCCCGTCCAGATCAGCGCCGCGAGCCCGGCCAGCCCGGCCCCGGAGCCCACGGCGAGCAGGATCGGCAGATGCGGATTGCGCCGGATCGTGACGAAGGTCGTCGACAGGCTCAACGCCACGCCGAGGCCGGCAAGCGCGCCCAGGATCGGATTGCCGCCAACGCTCGGCGGGGCGGGGCCGAAGACCGCAAGCCCGATCCCGCTGAGCACGGCCGCGATGGCGAGCCATGTCGACCAATGCGTCGTCTCGCGCAGGATCAGCCGCGACAGCAGCGCCGCGAATACCGGCACCGTCGAGACGCTGAACAGCACGATAGACACAGGCGCGGCGGCGATCCCCACCGCGAACAGCGTCATGTTCGAGAAATGGCATGCGACCAGCGCCAAGCCTGCGCCGCTGGCAAGCGCCTTCAGGTCGTGTTTCAGGTGACGCCTGCGCACGACGATCGAGATTAGCCACATCGCGCCGCCCATCAGCAGGCCGCGCCACATCACCATCTGCGCGCCGCTCATCTCCGACCAGCGCATCAGCAGCGTGTCGGGCGAAATCGCCAGCGCGCCGAACAGCGCGAGCAAGATGCCGAACATCGGATGTCTGGTCATGATGGGCTCCCTTCGCGCGGATGGCGCGTCAGGTGATCTCTAGCTGGCCGCGCACGGGGTTCCAAGGTCGGGCAGGAAAACACCGGCCCGAGGGAAGCGGGCCGGTGTTCCAGATCGCAAGGATTTGGGAGATCAGTTCGGCAGCGCTCCGCAGAACCCGCCGCTTGCGACCTGACCGGATCCGAAGGCGAAGGCCGGAGGGGCTTGGTAGGGATTGAGCGGTGCGCCCAATAGATCCGCGCAGATCAGTAGGAGCAGTGCCGCCATCGCGGTGAAGGCTGTCGCTTTCCGGGTCATGCGCGCGCCTCCAGTCCAAGGCGAGGCCGCAGCCAGATGCCGAGATAGGCGCCCGCGAAGGCGGCCGCGAACCAGACCCAGCCGTGCAGGCTGCCTGTCGAGATGCCCGAGAAGAAGGCGCCGACGTTGCACCCGAAGGCCAGACGCGAGGAATAGCCAAGCAGGAAACCCGCCACGACGGTCGCGACCCAGGCGCGCGCCGGATAGCTCGGCAGTTTCTGCGACAAGCCGCCCTGACGCCATGCCGCCACACCGAATGCGCCGGCGATCAGGCCGATATCGGTGAGCGAGGTGTAATCCGTCAGCAGGCTCTCGTTCACGCGGGTGATCGAGCCGGGGGCTGCATAGAAGGCCGATTGCGTCAGATCGAAGCCCATCCCGTTCACGCCTTTCGCGACCCAGAGACCCAGCCCGTAGACGACGCCCCAAGGCTGCCCGGCGACCAGCAGGTTCGCGATGGCGAGCGCTGCGAGGACGAGCGCTGCGATGACATAGCGCCGCGGCAGGCTCCGCGAGCCGCGCTT
This sequence comes from Thioclava sp. F34-6, assembly GCF_002213235.1. Classification (NCBI taxonomy): domain Bacteria; kingdom Pseudomonadati; phylum Pseudomonadota; class Alphaproteobacteria; order Rhodobacterales; family Paracoccaceae; genus Thioclava; species Thioclava sp. F34-6. Next base: position 283,532 of record NZ_NBOA01000006.1, on the reverse strand, counting down.
GCCGAGGAAGAAGACCGTGGCGGCTACCAGCGCCAGCAGGATCAGCGTCACCGCGAGCCCGCTCGTGCCGCGCAGGGTCAGGATCGGCAGCGCGCCGAGATTGGTCCACCAGATCAGGCCGTAAGCGCCGAAGAAGCTGCCGATCGCGAAGAACGGGAGCGCGAGCAGCCCGATCGGGTTGCCAGAGCCCGCATTGACCAACGTGCCCGAGCCGCAACCCATCACAACCTGCATCGCCGCGCCGAAGACGAAGGCGCCGCCGACCATCGCGAAGCCGATCGGGGCCTGCGCGCCGGTCAGCTCGCCCGGATGGCTGGTGATCGCGGGGATCGCGACGATGGAGACGAGACCGATCGCCAGAAGCTGCGCGAGGATGCCCGCCGGTTCGCGGCGCACGATCATCGCCCGCCAAGGGCCCGCGAAGCCGAAGCGCAGCCCCTCCAGCGCGATGCCGAAGCCGAGGCCGATCGCCAGCATGAAGCCGTAGCGCGCGCCGCCGAACAGCGCGAGCGCGCCGATGGCCACGAGAGCGGCGAGGATCAAAGCACTGCGCCGGGCGATCCCGCCCGACGCTGCCTGTTTCTCAAGAATGGCCGTGGACACTCTTAGCCTCCGGTGAGTTGGTTCAGCAAGTTCTGCAACAGGCCGGGCGTGTTCGCCATCTTACCGTCGGTCTGGGAATATTCCACCATCGAACCGGGATAGAGCTTGACGTTGTCGATGCCCGCCAGCTCGGACATGGCGAACCAGTCGGTCGCCGCCCAGTGCCCGGTATTGCAGAAGGACACGACCTCTTCGCCGTCCTTGATGCCCAGCTTCTCCTTCAGTGCGGCCGCATCGGCTTTCGCGTCGATCACCGTCGCGCCGGAGCGGAAGAACTTGGTATAGGGCAGGTTTTCGGCGCCGGGCAGGGTGCCGGGACGCGCGGCGGCGGAGTGCGCTTTCTTGCCTTCGAAGAAGGCCGGCGGGCGCGCATCGACGAGCACCGCCTTGCCCTTGCCATTGACGACATCGCTCACGGCCGGGGTTTCCGCCGTCCAGCGGTCATTCCACGTCAGATCGAGATCGGTCGGCATCAGGTTCTCGGTAACGTCCGACATCGGCAGCCCGGCATTGGCCCAGGCGGTCGTGCCGCCATTCAGGATCGACAGCTCGGTGAAGCCGGTGCTTTTCAGCGTCCAGTAGACGCGCGCAGCGGCGCCGAAATCGGTGTCCGTGTCGCCCTGTGCGATAATCACGATCGGACGATCGGGCTCGAGGCCGATCTGCTCGAAGGACGCCTGCAGCTTCGCGATCGGCGGCACCTCGCCGGGGTTGTTGTCCGGGCCACGGAAGAGCGAATAGGGCGCATAGACGGCGCCGTCGATATGGCCTTTCTCATAGCTGCCGGTGCGGATGTCGAGCAGCACCGGATCGAGCGTGTCGATCTCGGCGTTCAGCTCGCTCGGGGTGACGAGCGGGCCGAGATCGCTGGCCATCGCGGCGCTGGCGGCGAACAGGGCAGCGCCGGTGGCGACGGCTGCGGAAATTCGTGCGAGACGGGTCATGGGTAACCTCGCTGGTTAGGGATTTTGTCCCAAATTGTTCAGGATTTTTGTGATGGCAAGCTTTGGCGGTTCGCTGGTTCTATTGCGCGTGGGAACAATGTTCCAAATACGTGATCGTTCGTGAGATATGCGTCCCTTTCCTCGTGGCGGGGTAGACGCGCGGTCCATCGCGACGCTGAACCGCGCGACCGCGTTTTTATTCGCAGCGGAACGCCCTTCGGCCTCGATATCGGGGTTTCGGCGGCGTGACGGCTCTGTGCTGCGAGAATCGTCTGCCCCGGCTCGGGTTGGCAGTCCCCGCCCGATACCGTTAAGGATTGGGCAAGATGCGCGTCTGGGGAGGATCAACGTGAGCAAGCTTTTCGTCGGTGTCGATGTTGGAACCGGTTCGGCGCGTGCCGGGATTTTCGACCCGGAGGGCACGCTTCTCGGTGTCGGCAAGCATCCGTTGGAGATGTGGCAGGACGATCATGGCCATGTCGAACAATCGAGCGCCCAGATCTGGCAGGCGGTCTGCGATGCCGTGACGGGAGCCCTCGCCGCGTCGAGGGCGGACCCGCGCGATGTCGCGGGGATCGGATTCGACGCGACCTGTTCGCTCGCCGTGATCGGCCCGGAGGGCGGGTTGCCCGTGGGCGATCCTGATGCGCCCGAGCGCGATGTCATCGTCTGGATGGATCACCGAGCCCGCGATCAGGCGGTGCGGATCAATGCGGGCGACCACGCGGTGCTGCGCTATGTGGGCGGCCGCATTTCGCCGGAGATGCAGACGCCGAAACTGATGTGGCTGCGCGAGGAGCGCCCCGAGATCTATGCGCAGGCGCTTCATTTCTTCGATCTCGCAGATTTCCTGACATGGAAGGCGAGCGGCGCGCTGGAGCGCTCCGCCTGCACGGTCACCTGCAAATGGACTTATCTCGCCCATGAGAACCGCTGGGACCCGGAGTATTTCCATGCGATCGGCCTTGGTGATCTGGCCGAGGGCGGCTTCGAACGGATCGGCGCGCAGATTGTCGACCCGGGCACGCCGCTTGGGGCGGGGCTGATCGAGGAAGCCGCTGCGCAGATGGGCCTGGCGCCCGGAACGCCGGTCGCCGCCGGGTTGATCGACGCCCATGCCGGCGGGATTGGCACAGTCGCGGCGCAGGGCGGGTCGGGCGATCCGGCGCAATGTCTGGGCTATGTGTTCGGCACGTCCTCCTGCACCATGACCTCGACGCGCGAGCCTGCCTTCGTGCCCGGCGTCTGGGGGCCGTATTTCTCGGCAATGATCCCGGGGATGTGGCTCAATGAGGGCGGCCAATCCGGCGCGGGCGCTGCGATTGCGCAACTGGTGCAACTGCATCCGGCCGCCCAGGAGGCACGAGAGCGGGCGCAGGTCGCGGGCAAATCCGTGCCCGAATTCCTCGCTGATCTCGCGCTCGAGAAGGTGGGGTCACCCTCGGAGGTCGCGACGCTTGCCGAGGCGCTGCACGTGGTGCCGGAATTCCTGGGCAACCGCGCGCCCTTCGCCGATCCGGACGCACGGGCGGTGATCGTGGGGCAGGGGATGGAGACCGGGCTGGACTCGCTCGTGGCGCTCTATGTCGCGGGGGTCTGCGGGCTGGCCTATGGCCTGCGCCAGATCATCGAGGTGCAGGCCGAACACGGCGCGCCGATCTCGGAGATTTCGATCTCGGGCGGGGCGGGTGCGCATCCCGTCATCCGTCAGATCATCGCCGATGCAACGGGGCGCGATGTCGTGGTCACGCGCTGCGAAGAACCGGTGCTGCTGGGCGCCGCGATGCTTGGCGCGGTCGCGGCGAACGGGTTCGATGACCTGCAAGCCGCGATGGGGGCGATGTCGCAGGTTGCGACCCGGTTCGCGCCCGCAGGCGGTGTGATAGAACGTCTGCACGCGGCGCGGTTCGACGCCTTCCTGACGCTGCAATCAACCGCCCGATCGGTGCGCGAGAGCATGGCCAATGCGGTCGGGTGACGCGACTGGCTGACGAGGCGTGACGCAGCGGCGCAGCGCGGTCTGGAACGCAGGTCTTGCTTTCGTGGGGCCGGATACGGACACTCTGCGGATTATGGAACGCGTTTCGAAATCCTGATCTTGAAAGCCAAATCGTGACCAGACCCAGCCGCCAGCAAGAGCGGATCGACCAGATAACCGCCTTGCTAGATGTCTCGCCCGCCCTGCGTTTGCGGGATTTGTCCGAGCAGATGGGCGTAACAGAGATGACGCTGCGACGCGACGCGGCCCAGCCCGAGGCGGGGTTTGCCTGCCGGGGTGGCTATATCGTCACCACCCGCACGACCGAGCATTACGACTTCGACGCGCAGATGAACCGCGCCATCGACGCCAAGCGCGCGGCGGCGGGCCATGCGCTCGACCTGGTGCCCGAAGGCGCGGTCGTGTTCCTCGATACCGGCACCACGTTGCCCCATCTCGCGCGGCTCCTGGCGCAGGGCAAAGCGCGGCGAATCATCACCCATTGTCTGACCACGGCGGAGATCCTTCAGGGGCGCAGCAGCGTCCCGGTCGAGTTTCTCGGCGGGGAGATCAAGTCGAGCACACGCTCCTGTCATGCCGGAAATCCGCAGGAGAGATTGGCGCCACTCGGAATCGACGTGGCGTTCCTCTCGGCTGGTGGCGTCGGTTCTGACGGTGCGCTCAGCTGTTCGCACGAGTACGAAGTCCCGTTGAAACGCGCGGCGATCGAGATTTCGAAACAGTGTTTTGTGGTGGTGGACGCCAGCAAGATCGGCCAGCGCAAGCCGATCGTTTTTGCGACGCTCGACGAGATTTCGGGCGTCGTGACCGAGGCCGGCCTTCTCGCCGGGATGAGCTTCACGTTGTAGTTGACACTCGCTGCGTCGCGCGAGAAGGTCCGAGTTATGTTGCGATCGTAACATTATCGGGCGGAGCCGCGAGAATTTTCGAACTGACGGAGAAAGAGAATGCCTGAGAAGATTGCCGTCGTCGGCTCGAACATGATGGATTTGGTGACCTATATCGACCGGATGCCGGGTCGCGGCGAAACCTTGGAGGCCCCCGATTTCGTGATGGGCTTCGGGGGCAAGGGCGCGAACCAGGCGGTGGCCGCCGCGCGGCTGGGCTCGGAGGTGGCGATGGTCACTTGCGTTGGCGATGACGGCTTCGGCCCGCAGGTCCGTGCCAATTTGGAAGCGAACGGGATCGACACGACCCATGTGCGGACGGTGGAAGGGGCAGCCTCGGGAGTGGCGCCGATCTTCGTCGAGCGCGATGGCGAGAACGCGATCCTCATCGTGAAAGGTGCCAACGCGGCGCTCGCCCCGGCTGATGTGGATGCGGCAGCCGAGACGCTGCGCGCCGCCTCCGCGATCCTGATGCAGCTCGAGGTCGATCTGGAGACGGTCTATCACACCGTGGCCTTCGGGGCGCGCGAAGGCGTGACGACGATCCTCAATCCGGCGCCCGCGCATCCCGACCTGGATATCGCGCGGCTCGACGGGCTCGACTGGTTCTGTCCGAACGAGAGCGAGCTGGCAATGCTCTCGGGGCTGCCGACAGGCACCGAGGATGAAGTGATCGCCGCCGCGCGCAGCCTGATCGAGCGCGGCATCCACAACGTCGTCGTGACGCTCGGCGGTCGCGGTGCGCGTCGGATCACGGCGGACACCGTCGAAGAGATCGCGCCCGTCTCCGTGACCCCCGTGGACACGACCGGCGCGGGCGACGCCTTCATCGGCAGTTTCGCGCATTTCCTCGGACAAGGGACGGAGCCCACCGCGGCGCTGACCCGGGCCGCGCGTTATGCAGCCCTCTCGATCACCCGTCGCGGTACGCAAACCAGCTACGCGACGCCCGCCGAATTCGACGACTTTCTTTCCGAGCATGGGCTCGGCTGAAGTATGCTGATCTTGTCCCGATCGCGCGCCCCGGAGATGTCCCCGGACGTGATGGCGAGGCTGTGACGAGTCCCGATTTAGGAGACACGCAATGAAGACCGAAATGAAAACCGAGACGCAGGCGGAAGGCGCTTTGGTGCCCACCGCCAACGCGGCGGGGGAGCATGTGCGCAACCCCGGCATGGCGCTCGATGTGGGGATGTTCGAGGGGCACCGGGTGAACCGCGCCGCCGCCGAACGCCGCTGTGCGACGCTCACTGCCCGGCGCAGCGTGAAGAAGGCGCATCAGGCGGCATGGCTGGTCAACGCGGTGCGTTGCATCGACCTGACGACGCTTGCGGGCGACGATACCGAAGGCCGGGTGAAGCGGCTCTGTGCGAAGGCGCGCAAGCCCTTGGCCTCGCATATCGAAGCGGGCCTCGGACTCAGCCCGGGCGAGCTGACTGTGGGCGCGGTCTGCGTCTACCCGACGATGGTGCCGCATGCGGTCAAGGCACTGGAGGGCACGGGGATTCCCGTGGCCTCGGTCGCGACGGGCTTCCCGACGGGTCTGATGCCGCTGCATCTGCGGCTCGAGGAAATCCGCTGGGCGGTGGCGCAGGGCGCGGCCGAGATCGACATCGTGATCAACCGCGAACTGGCGCTGACCCGGAACTGGCAGGGCCTGCATGACGAGATTGCGGCGATGCGCGAGGCCTGCGGTGACGCCCATATGAAGGCGATCCTGGCCACCGGCGAGCTGGAGACGCTGAACAACGTCTATTCCGCCTCGATGGTGGCGATGCAGGCAGGCGCCGATTTCATCAAGACCTCCACCGGCAAGGAAAGCGTCAACGCGACGCTGCCTGTCAGCCTGACCATGCTGCGTGCGCTACGCGATTACGGGATGGCGACCGGCCACCGCATCGGCTTCAAACCCGCAGGCGGGATGAAGCAGGCGAAAGAGGCGCTGGCCTGGCAGATCCTGATGAAAGAAGAGCTGGGCCGCGACTGGCTCAACCCCGACCTGTTCCGCTTCGGCGCAAGCTCGATGCTGGGTGATATCGAGCGCCAGCTGGAGCACTACGTCACTGGCCGTTACGCCGATAGCAGCCGTCACGCGCTGGCCTGAGGAGAGACAGAAATGAGCATTCAGAGCATCCTCGAAACCATGGAGTACGGCGTGGCCCCCGAAGACGACAGCCAGGCGCGCAAGTGGCTCGCCAAGCATGAGGGCGGCTTCGGCCATTTCATCGACGGCGCGATGACCAAGCCGGGCGATCTGTTCGAAGTCCGCGATCCGGCAAGCGACACGGTGCTGGCGCGCGTCACGCAGGGTTCGGCGTCGGATGTGGATGCCGCCGTCTCGGCCGCGCGCAGGGCGCAAAGCGGTTGGGCGAAGCTGTCGGGCCATCAACGCGCGAAGCACCTCTACGCGCTCGCCCGTCACATCCAGCAGCATTCGCGCCTGCTCGCGGTGCTCGAGACACTCGACAGCGGCAAGCCGATCCGCGAGAGCCGCGACATCGACATCCCGCTGGTCGCGCGCCATTTCTATCACCATGCGGGCTGGGCGGAGATCCTCGAGGACGAGCTGCCGGGCCACACGGCGCAGGGCGTCTGCGGCCAGATCATCCCGTGGAACTTCCCGCTTCTGATGCTGGCGTGGAAGGTCGCACCGGCACTGGCGGCTGGCAATACGGTCGTGCTGAAGCCCGCCGAATACACGCCGCTCACCGCGCTGGCCTTCGCCGAGATCGCGCAGGAATGCGGCATCCCGAAGGGGGTGATCAACATCGTCACCGGCGACGGCGAAACTGGGGCTGCGATCGTCGGCCATGAGGGCATCGACAAGCTGGCCTTCACCGGTTCGACCGATGTGGGCCGCATCCTGCGCGAGCGCACGGCTGGTTCGGGCAAGGCGCTGACGCTGGAGCTGGGCGGCAAATCCCCTTTCATCGTCTTCGAAGATGCCGATCTGGACGCCGCCGTCGAGGGCGTGGTGGACGCAATCTGGTTCAACCAGGGTCAGGTCTGCTGCGCTGGCTCGCGCATCCTCGTGGCCGAGGCGGTGGCCGAACGGTTCGAGACGCTGCTGCGCGCCCGGATGAAGACGCTGCGCACCGGCGATCCGATGGACAAGAGCACCGATATCGGCGCGATCGTGCATCCCTCGCAGCTCGCGCGTATCCGCGATCTGGTAGAGAAGGGCGCAAGCGAGGGGGCGACGCTGACCCAAGGCTCCGCGCCGCAGGGCTGCTTCTTCCCGCCGACGCTGGTGACGGATGTGGAGCCTGCGAGCGTTCTCGCGACCGAGGAAATCTTCGGCCCCGTGGTCACGCTCACCACCTTCCGCACGCCGTCTGACGCCGTGGCGCTCGCCAACAATACGCGCTATGGGCTCGCGGCCAGCATCTGGTCGGAGAACGTGAACCTGTGCCTCGACATCGCGGGGCAGGTGAAGGCCGGGATCGTCTGGATCAACTCGACCAACATTTTCGACGCAGGCGCGGGCTTCGGCGGCTATCGCGAGAGCGGCTTCGGTCGCGAGGGCGGTCGCGAGGGCATGCGTGCCTATCTGCGCAACCCGGCGGCGGCCACCGGCAAGGGCAAGGGCACGACGCCCTCCGAGCTGGAGACCGGTCCTGCCGACACGATCAAGGGTGGCGAGATCGACCGCACCGCGAAGCTCTATGTCGGCGGCAAGCAGGCGCGGCCCGATAGCGGCTACAGCTATCAGGTGAAGGGCGGCAAGGCGGTCGTGGGGCTCGCAGGGCTCGGCAACCGCAAGGACATCCGCAACGCGGTCGAGGCGGCGCATAAGGCGAAGGGCTGGGGCAAGGCCACGGGCCATAACCGGGCGCAGGTGCTCTATTACATCGGCGAGAACCTCTCGGCGCGCGGCGCGGAATTCGCCGCCCGTCTGGAAAGCTTCGGCGCCTCGCGCAAAGCCGCCGAGGCCGAAGTCGAGACGGCGGTGGAGCGTTGCTTCTGGTATGCCGCCCAAGCCGACAAGTTCGACGGCGCGGTGCACGCGACGAAGTCCGAATTCGTGACCCTCGCGATGAATGAGCCGATCGGGGTGATGGGACTTGTGGCTCCGACCGCGCAGCCGCTTCTGGGGGCGATTTCGCTGGTGCTGCCTGCGATTGCGATGGGCAACTGCGTGGTGCTGGTCCCGAGCCAGACACATCCGCTGGCCGCGACCGACCTCTATCAGGTGCTCGATACCTCCGACGTGCCGGGGGGCGTGGTCAATATCGTCACCGGCCCGCGCGACGAGCTGGCGAAGACGCTGGCGGCGCATGATGGCGTCGATGCGATGTGGTATTTCGGCAATGCCGAGGGCTGCCGGATGGTCGAGGCGCAAAGCGCCGGGAACCTCAAACAGACCTGGGTCGAAGCCGACGACGCACGCGACTGGGGAGCCCGTGCGGGGCAGGGGCGTCTGTTCCTCGACCGCGCGACGCAGGTGAAGAACATCTGGGTGCCCTACGGCGCGTGAGGCTTCAGGCCCCTGACAGGGAAACGAGAAAGCGGCCCCGGAAGGGCCGCTTTTTTTGATGAGGGATCGGCGCGCGCAGAGCCGCGCTGTACCACGAATGAAAACACACGCGACCAAGCGGCGCGCGTGGTGAAATCGCTTTGAAATGGGGGGAGTAGTGGCAGTCCGTAGGGGAATCGAACCCCTCTTTCCAGGTTGAAAACCTGGCGTCCTAACCGATAGACGAACGGACCACTCTGAACCTTCCGGGCATACCTGCCTCGGGTGGAGCGGTGTTTAGGCCAGAGAACCGTGACTCGCAAGAGGGTATTTGCGGATTTTTGGAAAGTTTTTGTCCCTCCGTTACGGCAGTCTCGAAGCCTTGGAATTACAGCCCTTTTCTGTGTGCAATCGTGGGGTGTCGCTTACGCTTCGGACGCGTCCTCGAGCCGCAGCTGCACCTTGTTGCGCCCGCCCCATGTGTTGATCTCCAACCGTCCGGCGAGGTGGAAACGCTTCGCGCCCGGCTGGCTCAGCGCGGGGCCGAGCGGGCAGTCGAACGCGCCGAAGCAGACCGTCTCGATCCGCGCGCCCATACCGTCGCCGAACATGAAGCGCAGATGGCTCTCGCCGATCCGGCGCGCGCCCACGACTTCCATATCCGCAAAGGCGAAACGCGGGGCAGGAGCGCCTTGGCCGAAGGGGCCGGCGCGGTCGAGGTCTTCAATCAGTTGCGCGGTCGCCGCGCCCGGCATCAGCATCCCGTCGAGACGCAGGTCGCGCGGGCCGATCTCTCCCGCACCCTGTTTGGCCAGAAGCTCCGACAGGCGCGCCATCGCAGGCTCCAGCTTGTTTTCCTCCACCGTGAGGCCCGCCGCCATCTTGTGCCCGCCGCCTTTCAGCAGCAGCCCCTCGGCGGCGACGCGCTGGATCGCGGCCCCGATATCGACGCCGGCGACCGAGCGGGCCGAGCCCTTGCCGATCCCGTTCTCCACCCCGATCACGACCGAGGGGCGGTTCGTCGCCTCTTTCAGCCGCGCGGCCACGATGCCGACGACGCCCGGGTGCCAGCCAGCGCCCGCCGCCCAGACCAGCGGTGCGTTGAGCCCGCGTTCCTCGGCCTGCGTCAGCGCCGCCTCCCGCACGGCGTTCTCGACCTCTCGGCGCTCGGTGTTGAGCTGATCGAGCCGTTCCGCGATGGATTGCGCCTCGTGCGGGTCGGTTGTCGACAGCAGACGCGCGCCCAGATCGGCCGCGCCGATCCGCCCGCCTGCATTGATCCTCGGTCCCAGCACGAAGCCCAAGTGATAGGCGGCGGGCGCACGGTCGAGCCGCGCCACGTCCGACAGCGCCACGAGGCCGGGCCGCTCGCGCCGCGCCATGATCTTGAGCCCCTGCCGCACCAGCGCCCGGTTGCAGCCCGTGAGTGGCGCGACATCGGCCACCGTCGCAAGTGCCACCAGATCGAGAAGCGTCATCAAGGGCGGGCCCTGCACACCTTCGTCGCGCAGCTGCCGGTTCGCCTCCACCAACATCAGGAAGACGACTGAAGCCGCGCAGAGATGACCCAGCTCGCCGGTCTCGTCCTGCCGGTTCGGGTTCACCACGGCCAGCGCGGGGGGCAGGGTCTCGCCGCCAAGGTGGTGATCGAGGATGACGACATCGGCGGGCTTCGCGGCGGCTACGGGCTCGTGGCTCAGCGTGCCGCAATCGACGCAAACGATCAGCGGATGCTCGGCCCCGAGGCTTTCCATCGCGGGCACGTTCGGCCCGTAGCCCTCGTCGATCCGGTCGGGAATATAGAGCGTCGCCTCGCGCCCCATCGCGCGCAGCCAGTTGATCAGCAGCGCCGCCGAGGCGCCGCCATCGACGTCATAATCCGCGAAAACGGCGATCTTCTCACCCGACTTCACCGCTTTCAGGAACCGCTCCGCCGCCTGCTCCATGTCGCGCAAGGATCGGGGGTCGGGGAGAAGTTCGCGGATCGTGGGTTCGAGGAAGCCCTCGCTCTCCTCCGGCGTCACACCGCGCGCGACGAGGATGCGGGCGAGGGGCAGGGGCAAGCGCGTCTGCTGCGCCATCGCCTCGGCCAGCCGGTCGGCCTCGGGTGTGGGGCCGATCCAGCGGCGGCCTGTCAGGGATTGCTCGACGGAAAGGAAACTGCTCATGGCGTCGGGTTTAGCCAAATCATGCGGAGGCTGCCAGAGGCGAGCGCGCCGCGCCTAGTCGGGGATGTTCTCCAGCAGCGCCTGGCGCGAGTCCGAGGCGAATTCACGCCGCCAGAGCATCGCCGTGGTGAACAGCGTCGCCGCAATGAGCGCATAGGGCCCGAGCAGCCATGCCAGCGTCGCCAGCGCGAAATAGACGGAACGCAGCCCGCGATTGAAGCTCTTCGCCGCGTTGATGTTCACCTGCGCCGCCTGTTCGGCGCGCGGATAGGCCAGCGGGTCCTCGGGCTCGTTGGGCACCGCCGCCATTGCGATCGCGGCATAGGAGAACAGCCGGTGCGACCAGACGAATTTCAGAAACGCATTCGCACCGAAGAGCACGGCCGTCAGGATGCGCGCCTCCCACAGCAGGTCCGGGCCGCGCGCGATGTCGAAATCATCAGCGAGATTCGTCAGCGGCTGCGGATTCGCGATCAGCGCCAGCCCGGCACCGATAGCGATCAGCGAAGAAGAGGCGAAGAAGGTCGTCGATTGCCGCAGCCCGTCCACCATGGCCGAATCGAAGATCCGCGGCTGGCGCGTCACCAGCTGGCGCATCCATTCGCGACGGTAATTTTCCATCAGCTTGCCCATCGAAGGGCGGGCGGTGCTCGGATGTTCGGTCGTCCAGCCGATCACGAGCCAGCAGGTGACGAGAAGCGCAAGCGCCGCGAGATCGAGAGGCCCGAGCGGGCCGATATGAAACATCGTCGTCATATCGACAGTTAGCGCGATGCGGCTTCCCTTGTCACCGGGGCTTATTGGTTATATTTTCTGACCAACCGGGAGGAGTTTGCCATGGAAATGCCCAAGCCGAAGGAGGATCTGCTGGCGCGCAAGCCGCAGATCATCGCCCGCCTGCGCGAGGTTCTGCCCGCGGATGCGGTGATCGACGATCCGAGCGAGACGCGCGCCTATGAATGCGATGCGCTTTCGGCCTATCGCTGCCAGCCGCTGGGCGTGGTGCTGCCGCGCTCGACGGCGGAGGTCGCGGCGGCGCTGAAGGCCTGTCACGAACTGGGCGTGCCGGTGGTGCCGCGCGGCGCGGGCACCTCGCTTGCGGGCGGGTCGATGCCGCAGGCGGATTCGGTGGTGCTGGGCCTCGCGCGGATGAATGCCGTGCTGGAGACCGATTACACCAACCGCTTCATCCGGGTCGAGGCGGGACGGACGAACCTCTCGGTGACCGGGGCGGTGGAAAGCGATGGCTGGTTCTACGCGCCCGATCCGTCCTCGCAGCTCGCCTGCGCGATCTCGGGCAATATCGCGATGAATTCCGGCGGCGCGCATTGCCTGAAATACGGGGTGACGACGAATAACCTCCTCGGTGTGACGCTGGTCACGATGGAAGGCGAGGTGGTCGAGATCGGCGGACCGTATCTGGATGCGGGCGGGCTCGATCTGCTGGGGCTGATCTGCGGCTCGGAGGGGCAATTGGGCGTCGTGACCGAAGCCACGCTTAAGATCCTGCCGAAACCTGAAGGCGCACGCCCCGTGCTGATCGGATTTAACTCGAACGAGGTCGCGGGCGCCTGCGTCGCCGATATCATCAAGGCGGGCATCCTGCCCGTCGCGATCGAGTTCATGGACCGCCCCTGCATCCGCGCGACCGAGGCCTTCTGCCATGCGGGCTATCCCGATTGCGAGGCGCTGCTGATCGTCGAATGCGAGGGCTCGGAAGCCGAGATCGACGAGCAGATCGGCATGATCCGCCAGATCGCGACCCGTCACGAGCCGGTCGAGTTCCGCGAGGCGCAATCGGCCGACGAGGCCGCGCGGATCTGGCTGGGCCGGAAGTCGGCCTTCGGCGCGATGGGGCAGATTAACGATTACATGTGCCTCGACGGGACGATCCCGGTCTCGGAACTGCCCTTCGTGCTGCGCCGGATCGGCGAGTTGTCGAAGGATTTCGGGCTCGACGTCGCAAACGTCTTCCACGCGGGCGACGGCAATATGCACCCGCTGATCCTGTATAACGCCAACGAGCCGGGCCAGCAGGAGCAATGCGAAAAGCTGGGCGCGGAGATCCTGAAGCTCTGCGTCGAGGCGGGCGGCTGCCTGACCGGCGAGCATGGCGTGGGCATCGAGAAGCGTGACCTGATGGATGTGCAGTTCGAACCCGCCGACCTGGAAGCGCAGATGCGGGTGAAGGACGTGTTCGATCCGAAATGGCTTTTGAACCCGGCGAAGGTGTTCCCGCTCGGTGCGAGCGCGAGCCGCCGTGCGAGCTGAAAAAGGAGAGGGGCGCTGCCCCGCTCGCTGACGCGAGCCCCCGGGATATTTTTGCCAAGAGGAAGGCAGATTTCATGAGAGTTGAAAGCGAGGCGCAGCTGGCCGAGGCCGTCCGGGATGCGGGTGGCGCGCTGGCGGTGCGTGGAGGCGGCACGCGGCCGGTTGGACGTTGTCTGGGCGAGCCGCTGGAAGTCGGGATTTCGGGCATCACGCTCTATGAGCCGGGCGCGCTGACGCTGGTCGTCGGCGCCGGAACGCCCCTCGCCGAGGTGGAGGCCGCGATTGCCGCCGAGGGTCAACGTCTGCCCTTCGAACCAGCGAATTGGGGCCCGGTCCTGGGCGTGCGCGGTCAGAGCACCGTAGGCGGTGTCGTGGCGGCGAACGTCTCGGGGCCGCGCCGGGTGCAGGCCGGGGCCTGTCGCGACAGTCTGATCGGCACGCGTTTCGTCGACGGGCGCGGGCAGATCGTGAAAAATGGTGGCCGGGTGATGAAGAACGTCACCGGCTACGATCTGGTGAAGCTGATGGCGGGAAGCTGGGGCACGCTCGGCGTGATGAGCGAGGTGGCTTTCAAGCTGCTGCCCGCCGCGCCGTCTCAGGCGACGGTGGTGATCGACCTTCCGGCAGGGGCCGCGCAAGTTGCGCTGGCGGCGGCGCTTGGTTCGCCCTTCGACGTGTCCGGTGCGGGCTGGTTGCCCGGCACCGGCGCGGTGGTCCGGGTCGAAGGTCTCGCCGAATCCGTCGCCTACCGGGCGGAACAGTTGCGCAGACTGATGGAGCCGTTCGGCCCGGTTCGGGTCGAGGAAGAGGGCTCGGCCGCGATCTGGCAAAGCCTGCGCGATCTGGAGCCGTTTATCGGCAAGGACGGCGATCTGTGGCGGCTCTCGGTGAAGCCTTCGGAGGCGTCTGACATCGTGGCAAGGCTCGGCGGCGAGGTGCTGCTCGACTGGGGCGGCGGGCTGATCTGGGCGCTTCTGCCGGAAGGCAGCGATGTCCGCGCCTTGGCCTCGCCCTATACCGGCCATGCGACCTGCATGCGCGGCGTGGCGGGCGTGACCTTCGAGCCCGAACCCGCGCCGATCGCAACGCTCACCACCGCGCTGCGGGCGCAATTCGACCCCAAAGGTATTCTGAACCCCGGAAGGATGGGCTGATGCAGACGAATTTTTCGCCCGAACAGCTGAAAGATCCCGGCGTCGCGCGCTCCAACGAGATCCTGCGCGCCTGCGTCCATTGCGGGTTCTGCACTGCGACCTGCCCCTCCTATCAGGTGTTGGGCGACGAGTTGGACAGTCCGCGCGGGCGCATCTACCTGATCAAGGACATGCTGGAGAATGACCGGCCCGCGGATGAGAAGACGGTCAAGCATCTCGATCGTTGCCTGAGCTGCCTGGCCTGCATGACGACTTGCCCCTCGGGCGTGCATTACATGCATCTGATCGACCATGCGCGTGCCCATGTGGAGAAGACCTACAAGCGCCCGATGATGGACCGGCTGCTGCGCTGGACGCTGGCGAAGATCGTGCCCTATCCGGGCCGCTTCCGTCTTGCGATGGGCGGCGCGAAGTTGGCGAAGCCCTTCGCGGGGCTGCTGCCCGACAAGCGCCTGCGCGCGATGGTGGGCATGGCGCCGAAAACCATCCCGCCGGTCAGCCGCAACGATGACGCTCAGGTTTTCGCGCCTATGGGCGAGAAGAAATACCGCGTGGCGCTGCAGATCGGCTGCGCGCAGCGGGCGCTCAACACCGATATCAACGACGCGACGATCCGGCTGCTGCGGCGGTTGGGCTGCGAGGTGGTGATACCGAAGAACCTTGGCTGCTGTGGGGCGCTGTCGCATCACATGGGCCGCGAGAAAGAGAGCCATGCGCAGGCCGCGCACAATATCCGTGCCTATCTGAGCGAGGGCGATCTGGATGCGGTGATCATCAATACGTCGGGCTGCGGCACGACCGTGAAGGATTACGGGCATATCTTCCGCAACGATCCGATCGCCGAGGATGCGGCGAAGGTGGCTGGGCTCGCCTGCGACATCTCGGAATTCCTCGTGAAGATCGGTCTGCCCGAGGGCAAGGGCGGGATGCGAGTCGCCTATCACGCGGCCTGTTCGCTCCAGCACGGTCAGCAGATCAAATCCGCGCCGAAGGATCTTCTGAAACGCGCCGGCTTCGAGGTGGTCGAGCCTGCCGATAGCCATCTGTGCTGCGGCTCGGCGGGCACCTACAACCTGCTGCAGCCGGAGATTTCCGACGAGCTTAAGAAGCGCAAGGTGGCGACGCTCGAGGCGAAGCAGCCGGAGGTGATCGCGGCGGGCAATATCGGTTGCATGGTGCAGATCGGCGGCGGCACGGAGGTGCCCGTTGTCCACACTGTCGAACTTTTGGATTGGGCCACGGGCGGGCCGAAGCCACCCGCGCTTGCGCAAGCGTGATCCACGCCACAATCTGGCCGCATCGGGGCGCTAAGCAGGACGAAACGCCCCGCAATCTTCGGAGCCCCGATGCGCCTTCTTGCTCTCGCTCTTGCCTGTCTGACGGCCGTTCCTGTGCTTGCGCGGGCCGAGACGATCACCCATGCGACGCCCTTGCGCGCGCTGGAAACCGGCGACGATACGCGCGGCTGGCAGGCGGTCGGGCGGCTCGATCTGGGTCATGGCAGCTTTTGCACCGGCACGCTGATCGCGCCTGATCTGGTGCTGACGGCGGGGCATTGCCTCTATGACAAGCGCAGCGGTGCGCTGATAGACGCGCGGGAGATCGAGTTCCTCGCGGGTTGGCGCAACGGCCGCGCCGAAGCCTATCGCAAGGTGTCGCGCGCGGTGCTGCATCCCTCCTATCACTATGGCGGGCCGGTCGGCGTGAAGCGTTCGGAATTCGATCTGGCGCTGATCAAGCTCGCCCAGCCGATCCGCCTGCCACAGCTTCAGCCCTTCGAAGTGTCGCGCAGCGCGCCTTATCGTGGCGAGGAAGTCGGCGTGCTCTCCTATGCGCAGGGCCGCTCGGAGGCACCGTCGCTGCAACGAAACTGCTCGGTGCTGGAGCGCGCAGGCGCGACGGTCGTGATGAGTTGCTCGGCCGATTTCGGGGCCTCGGGCTCGCCGGTCTTCAGCTTCGCCAACGGCCGCCCCGAGATCGTCTCGGTGGTCTCAGCCAAGGCCGAGATGGGCACGCGCCCGGTCTCGATCGGGGCGCTGGCCAATGGGGTCGCCGATCTGCGGCAGGCCATCGAGAGCCGCGACAACGTCGCCACTACCCGCGAAATTCGCGCGGGCGGGGCCAAGTTCATCAAGGCGAACTGAGCGCGATGGGCGTGAAGCGGGTCATCTTCGGCGTGATCGCTCTGGCACTTCTTGGTGGCATGGGCGAGGCGCAGGAGGCGCGCAACTCCGCGCTCGATCGCCTGTCGCAACGCGCGGATCTCTTCGGCTGGGAGGCGGTGGGCAAGGTCACCATCGGGGCCGAGGGCTATTGCACCGGCGTGCTGATCGCACCCGATCTGGTGCTGACCGCTGGCCATTGCATCTTCGACCGACGCGCGCAGGGGCCGCGCGATCCCGCGACGCTGGGTTTTGCAGCCGCGCAAACCGACGGGGCGGAGGTGGCCGCGCGCCCGGTCGTCGCGATGGTCGCCGATCCGGACTATAACCCGTTCGTGCCGCTCTCGATCGACACCGTGCGCCACGACGTCGCGCTTTTACAGCTCTCCGCGCCGATCCCGACGTCGATCGCCGCGCCTTTTCGTGTCGGCGACGTGCCCGCCGCAGGGGCGGAAGTATCGGTGGTGTCTTATGCGCAGGGCCGGGCCGATGCGCTGTCGTGGCAAAAGGCCTGCCGCGTGTTCGGGCGGGCCAAGGGGCTGATCGGCTTCGATTGCGATGTCGATCACGGCTCCTCGGGTGCGCCGGTTTTCGACCGCTCGGGGCTTGCTGCTGGCGGGCGGGCGCAGATCGTGTCGCTGGTTTCCTCGGGCTCGCGCAGGAATGGCGTCTCGCGCGCCTATGGGATGGAATTGCCCGCGATCGTCGCGCAGTTGAAATCCGCGCTGCGCAGCGGGCGCGGCGTGATCCGCGCCGCATCCCCCAGCGTCTCCGCCGCGCCGCAGATCCGTCGCACGGAGCCCGGGCAGGGCCAGCCGCGTATACTGTCTGGCGGGCGCACAACCGGCGCGAAATTCCTGCGTCCCTAAGGGCTTGGCGCGAAGCGGCGCCCCTCTTGAAACGTCGCGAGAGATTTCCCAAATTTATGAGTGCCGGAATGCCTGATGAGGGTTCTGGCGCCTAACTGCCCGGCCCCGCAAGGGGCGGGTTTCATAACCATCGCTCAAGAGAGGATGATGATATGCGAAGCTTTGATCTTTCGCCCCTTTACCGCGCCACGGTGGGCTTCGACCGCGTGGCTGATCTGATGGACCGTGCGCTGACCAGCGATCTCGCGCAGCCGACCTATCCGCCCTACAATATCGAGAAGACCGACGAGAATGCCTATCGCATCTCGATCGCCGTCGCGGGCTTCGGTTCGGATGAGCTGAGTGTCGAACTCAGAGAGGGCGCGCTGATCGTGACCGGTCGCAAGGCCGAGGACGATTCCGGTCGCACCTATCTGCATCGTGGCATCGCGACCCGTGCCTTCGAGCGCCGCTTCGCGCTGGCCGATCATGTCAAGGTCACCGGAGCCACCCATGAGGATGGGATGCTCCACCTCGATCTCGTCCGTGAAGTGCCCGAGGCGCTGAAACCGCGCCGGATCGAGATTGCGGGCCCGACCAAGTCCGAGGCCAAGCAGGTCGAGACGGTCGACGCCTGAGGCATCTGCCATCGTTGAAAAATGACGGGCGCGGGGGGAAACTCCCGCGCTTTTTGCTGTCCGGGATCGTCAGGGTGGAGTGAGGTCCTCGCCACCGCGCCTGAACACCATCACATGGTCGCCGCTGCCGGTGAAAGTAACGGCCGAACCATCAACCTGCGCCTGCTTCATGTCGAAGAACAGCTGCGCGAGGCCCGCATCGGCCTTGAACTCCGGCGTCTCCTGCTCGCAGGCGAACGTGGGCGAGGCCGAGGTCGGTCGGATGCCCAATGCGGGGTAGGGGGCGAACATCACCCCGGTCACGCAAAGGCAATGCCCGCAGACGGCGAAGCGCGAATTCTCCCCGATATAGAAGCGGATCGCGCGGGTGGGTGCCTTGCCGTCCACCGTCGCGAGGTCATAGGCGCGCCGGGTCTCCACCTTGGCGGCAAGCGTCTGGGCGTCCGAGACACCGCCCGGCATACAGGCCGCGAGCGCGGCTGCGAGACCAAGGGCGGTAACGCGCGCGGCGGTCTTCGTCGAAAAATCGCTCATGGTTCTGGTCCGTGACTGGGCCGTTTCCGGCAGCTCTCAGCAGGATGCGCGGACTGAGGACCCATCCGCATTGATCCGGCGCAAGGCCCGCCGCGGCCTCAATCAGCGACCATTGCGCCGATCAGCGCGATCTCCTCGGCGCCAGCGTCGCGGGCTTTCTGTTCCAACCGGCGGTAGGCTGCGAGGACCGCTTCGCCCTCGGGGGTGAGCGAGGCGCCACCGCCCTTCGCGCCGCCGCGCGAGCGATCCACCAGCGGTTCCTTGAATCCGGCGTTCATCTCTTCGACGAGCGACCAAGCGCGTTTGTAGCTCATCTTCATCGCGCGGCCCGCCGCCGAGATCGAGCCGTGTTCGGCGATCTCTTCGAGCAGCCGGACCTTGCCGGGGCCCAGCATCGCCTTGTCGAAATAGAGGCGCATCATCAGGCGGGTCAGTTCCATTCTGGCATCTCTCGGGCTCGTCACGTCGTGCGGCGTTTATCCTGAGCCTGTGCCCGGGCCAAGACAAGAGGACGAATGGGCCGGGTGCGCTCTTGCCATTGCCCGCGCCTTGGGCGAGCGTGCGCGCGAAGGAGCCCCCGCATGTATATTTCGATCGCCTCGCTTGTGGGCGCCTATCTTCTGAGCCAGTTCTACCGCACCTGCTTGGCCGTTCTTACGCCCGTTCTGGGCAAGGAGATCGGCGTGACGCCGGGCGATCTCGCCGTGTCTCTGGGGCTTTGGTACGGGGCCTTCGCGCTGATCCAGATTCCGATCGGCGAGGCGCTGGACCGGATCGGGCCGCGCCGCACCGTCGGCGTGCTGATGGCGCTTGGCGGGGGCGGGGGCGCCGCCGTCTTCGCGATGGCGCAGGGGCCGATGGGCATCCACCTCGCGATGATCCTGATCGGGGCGGGCTGCGCGCCTGTGCTCGTGGGCAGCTATTTCATCTTCGCGCGCAGCTTCAAGCCGGCGCTGTTCGGCACGCTCGCGGCCTCGATGATCGGGGCGGGGAGCCTTGGCAATCTCGCGGGCGCGGCCCCGCTGGCGGCCTCCATCGAGGCCTTCGGCTGGCGTCCGACGCTTTGGGCGCTCTCGGCGCTGACGCTGCTGGTGGCGGCGCTGATCCTGTGGCTCGCGCGCGATCCCGAGCGGGTGGAGCAGCCTGCAGGCCGCCGGGGTACCGCGCTCGATGTGCTGCGTCTGCCGGGCTTCTGGGTGCTGCTTCCGCTGACGGTCGCGAATTACACCGCCGCTGCCGGGATTCGTGGCGTCTGGGCGGGCTCCTATCTGGCTGATGTCTTCGGAGCGGATGCGAATCTGATCGGCCGGGTGACGCTGGTGATGGGCCTCGCGATGATCGCGGGCAATTTCGCCTACGGGCCGGCGGACAAGATTTTCGGCAGCCACAAGCGCGTCGCGCTTTACGGTAATGCGGTGCTGGCCGTGGCCTTGGCGATGCTCTTCGTGTTGCCGGGACAGTCGCTGTGGCTGGCGACGGTTCTGCTGGCCGCGATCGGCTTCTTCGGCGCGTCCTTCCCGGTGATCATGGCGCATGGCCGCACCTTCTATCCGCCGCATCTGACCGGCCGCGGCGTGACGCTGCACAACATGTTCTCGATCATGGGCGTGGCTGGGATGCAATTCGCCTCGCGGCCCGTTTTCGATGCGGTATCGGTGGGGCACACTCCTGCCGTGGCCTATGGGCTGCTGTTCGCGTTCTTCCTTGCACCGCTGGTGATCGGGCTGGTGTTCTACGTTTTCGCCCGCGACAGCGGCGACGGCTTGAGCTAAACCCATCGCATGACCCGGCTCGGATTTCTGATTAGTCGAACGTTGCGGCGCGAGGCCCCGCTTGCCGTGCTCTCCGTCTCGCAAAAGGCGTTGCTGGACGACCTTGCCGGCAAAACCGTCGCGCTTGTCGGCAATGCCCGCGCGCTGGCCGAGGGACAGGCGGGGGCGGAGATCGACGCGCATGACGTGGTGATCCGGATCAACCGCGCCCCGATGCCGTCGGCGCAGAGCCACGGCAAGCGCACCGACTGGCTGGCGCTCGCGACCTCGCTGCCCGAAGCCGAGCGCGCCCGCATCGCGCCGTCACGCATCCTTTGGATGAGCCACAAGCGCAAGCGGCTGGACTGGAAAACGGCGACCGGCCCCGGTTTCTACCTGCATCCGCTCAACGATTACGAGGGGCTGAAAGCCAAGCTTGGCGCGCAGCCCACGACCGGAGCGATGCTGATCGACATGCTCGCGCGCTCTGATCTGGCGCGGCTCGATCTATACGGGTTCGATTTCTTCGCCTCGCTATCTCTGTCGGGGCGGCGCTCGGCCGACAAGGTGCCCCATGATTTCGTCGCGGAAGCGGAGATGGTCGGCGGGCTTCTTGCCTCCGATCCGCGCATCATTCGGAACTGACTGCGCGTCGAGCCCCTTTCATTTCCTGACGTAAAGCGGTAGTAAGCCGCGTTCTATTGGAGCAAGGAGGTCCTCATGGGCTATAAAGTCGTCGTTGCGGGCGCCACGGGGAACGTGGGCCGCGAAATGCTGAACATCCTGGCCGAGCGTCAGTTCCCGGTCGATGAACTGGTGCCGCTCGCGTCGCGCCGGAGCCTCGGCACAGAGGTCAGCTTTGGCGATCAGACCCTGAAGACCAAAGACATCGAAGGGTTCGACTTCACCGGCTATGACATCGCGCTCTTCGCGATCGGCTCGGACGCCACGAAGAAATACGCGCCGATCGCCGCCAAGCAGGGCTGTATCGTGATCGATAACTCGTCGCTCTACCGCTACGACCCGGACGTGCCGCTGGTCGTGCCGGAGGTGAACCCGGAAGCCGTGGACGGTTACGCGAAGAAGAACATCATCGCGAACCCGAACTGTTCGACCGCGCAGATGGTCGTGGCGCTCAAGCCGCTGCATGACCGCGCCAAGATCAAGCGCGTCGTGGTCTCGACCTACCAGTCGGTGTCGGGCTCGGGCAAAGAGGCGATCGACGAGCTTTGGGACCAGACCAAAGGCATGTATGTGCCGGGTCAGGAAGTGGAGCCGAAGGTCTACCCCAAGCAGATCGCGTTCAACGTGATCCCGCATATCGACGTGTTCCTCGATGACGGGTCCACCAAGGAAGAGTGGAAGATGGTCGCCGAGACGAAGAAGATCGTCGATCCTGCGATCAAGCTGACCGCGACCTGCGTGCGCGTGCCGGTCTTCGTAGGCCACTCGGAGGCGATCAACATCGAGTTCGAGGAGTTCCTCGACGAGGACGAAGCACGTGACATCCTGCGTGAGGCGCCCGGCATCATGGTCGTCGACAAGCGCGAAGATGGCGGCTACATCACCCCCGTCGAATGCGTCGGCGATTTCGCCACCTTCATCTCGCGCATCCGTCAGGACTCGACCATCGAGAACGGCCTGAACATCTGGTGCGTGTCGGACAACCTGCGCAAGGGCGCGGCGCTTAACGCGGTGCAGATCGCCGAGACGCTGGGCAAGCGCGTGCTCAAGAAGGGCTGAGCGTTCGGCCTTATTTGAATTGGGAAACGCCCGGTCGGAAGATCGGGCGTTTTTCTTTTCGGGCAAAGCGATGAGGGACGCGCCCGAGCCTCGGGCGCGCGCTTTGCTCCGTCTGTGGCTGGGCGCTTTATCTCGCAAGCCCGAATGTCGCTTGTGCCCGCGAGGCCATCGCCAATGCGCCCTCCCGGGGGGAGGGGCGGCGCGGCCCGGGCTGGTCGCCCCGCGCTACAAAGCCTTACCGCGCGACCCGCTTAACCCCAAGATACGGCCCTTCGCCCGCTGCCGCGATACGTGCCTTAGCGGCCTCGATGCTCTCATAGGCTACGCTCATCGTTTTGCCGTTGGCATGGATCATCGTCTCGCCATCGCAGGCGAGCGCGACATGGCCTTTCCAGAACAGCAGGTCACCACGTCGCAGAGGCACACCTTCGGGCACGGTCTCGCCCATCTCCGCCCATTGAAGATCGCTGTCGCCCGGCACGGATTGCCCGCACAGCGCGAAACCGATCTGCACCAGCCCCGAACAGTCGATCCCCGCACGGCTGTTGCCGCCCCAGAGATAGGGCGTGCCCAGCAGTCGCTTGGCCACTGCGACGGGATCGTCCCCGGGCCGATCGAGCGCGCGCAGATGCTGCAGCGGAACGAAGCCCTCGGCGGTCACCGCGAACATGCCGGTTTCCCCCGTCACGGACAGCCGCGCGCCCATCGAGAGCTGCATCACTTCGCCGCGCTTGATCGCCGCCTCGCGATAGACATGCGTGGCGGGCGCGGTGACGACATGCGTGGCGGGCTCGGGCGTGGCGAAGGCGTCAGAGGCAATCCAACCACAATAGCCGTCCCACGCCGCCTGCACGAAGGCGAAGCCGTCGCGCTGATCGATCACCGTCACCTCGGCTCCGAAAAGAAGCTGTCGGTCGCGCAGGCTGCCGGGCTCGGGGCAGAGATCGGTCACGGGTACGATGATCCGCGCGGGCATCCCGTGGGTGAAACCCTCGGCCTCGACCTGTCCTCGCAGCGCCTCCAGCGCGAAAGCACCTGAAAAGGGCAGGCGGCGACGGTCGGTCATTTCAGCACCTCGGGCAGAGCCGCGAAGATCGCCCGCGCGCCCTGACCGACGCCGCCTTTCGGCCGGGCGGGGGCGGCCGCGGGCTGCCAGCCGTAGATGTCGAAATGGGCGAAGCGCTTGGTCTCGGTCACGAAGCGGCGCAGGAAGAGTGCCGCGGTGATCGAGCCCGCCATGCCGCCCGAGGGCGCGTTATCCAGATCGGCGATGCCGGGTTCGATCTTCGCCTCGTAGGGCGCCCAGAACGGCATCCGCCAGAGCGGATCGGCCACCGCCCCCGAAGCCTTCGCCAAAGCCTGCGCGACGCCCTCGTCATCGGTGTAGAACGGGTGAATGTCCGGCCCAAGTGCGACCCGCGCAGCCCCCGTCAACGTTGCCATGCAGACCATCAGGTCGGGTGGGGTTTCATCGGCATAGGCCAGCGCATCGGCCAGCACCAGCCGTCCCTCGGCATCGGTATTGTTGATCTCGACGGTCAGCCCCTTGCGGCTGGTCAGGATGTCGCCGGGGCGGAAACTGTCGCCGCCGACCGAGTTCTCGACCGCCGGGACCAGCACCCGCAGGCGCATCTTCGCGCCGGTCGCCATGATCATATGCGCGAGCCCCAGTACGGTGGCCGAGCCGCCCATATCCTTCTTCATCAGCCCCATCGAGGCGCCGGGCTTCAGGTTCAGCCCCCCGGTGTCGAAACAGACGCCTTTGCCGACCAGCGTCAACGCCGGCCCTTCGCTGCCCCAACTCAACTCGATCAGCCGCGGCGTGCGCGGCGAGGCGCGACCGACGGCGTGGATCATAGGGAAGTTCTGCGTCAGAAGGTCGTCGCCCTTCACGACCTTGACCTCAGCGCCGTGGCGGTCGGCCAGCAGGCGCGCCGCGCCCTCCAGTTCCTCCGGTCCCATGTCGGAGGCGGGGGTGTTGATCAGGTCACGCGTAAAAGCCTCGCCCTCGGCGACGGCCTCGATCTGCGCAGCATCCATCCCGTCCGGGCAAACCAGCCGCGCTTTCGGCGCTGCGGCTTCGGCGTAGCGGTCGAACCGATAACCTGCGAGCAGCCAGCCGAGCGCCGTCTCTGCCTTCAAAGATTCCGGCAAATCGCCCTCGATCCGCCACGCGCCTTCGGGAAGGGTCGACGCCGCGCGCGCCAGCGAGAACCGCTCTCTTGCCCGTGCCGCCGCGGTCCCGAGGCCCAGCAGCGCCGCCTCCGCGCCGTCCGCCCCCGGCAGAAGTGCGACCTGGCCCGCCTTCGCCTTGAACCCCGTTGCCTCGACGAAGGCGCGCTGCGCGGGCGGCAGATCGGCCAGAGCCTGCTCCATATCCTCGGGCGCGACGGCGATCAGGGCGCGGGCAGGCGCGTCGGCTTCGGCGAAGCGCATTGCCGGGCGCGGGGCGAGAAAGGAAAAATCTGCGGGTGCGTCTGCGCTCATGGGGGCGGCTCCTTGGCTCTGGTGGTTTCTTCGCCCCAGAGCCTAGCGCCGCGGCGCCTGCCCGCAAGGCCCGATTGCGCGCACTTCAGGAGGACAGGTCGCCGATGTCCCAGACCTCGGTAAGAGATCGTTCCGCGATCCGGCCCAGCCGCGCCATTACCGCCGCCTGCGCCACCGCATCGCCGGTCGCGATACACTCGGACAGGTCGCGCGCGGTGCGCACCATCGACACCAGACCCACATGTTCCGAGAGGTCGATCACCTTGACGATTGCGCACCGCATCTTGGCGCGTTGGCGCCATTTCGCGGCTTCTTCCAAGGCGGCGAGTTGCACGGCGAGATCCTCGACCGTGGCGCAGATGACCCGCTCCGCATCGACCTGTCCCAGCTCCACGTAGAGCACCGATAGCCGCGTCGTATCCAGCGACATCCGTTCCTTGCAACGCAAACGAGACACCTGTGTCACCACGACACCCCCCTTTGATTTCGCCATCACCCGGGCGGCAATATGGCCGACAGGTCTCAAGATTTCATTGAGCGACGCGGAGAAACCTCTCGTAACCCGGCCTGCATCGCGGTATTTGACGCTGCGATAAGACGCGAGACACCAGACCCAAAAACACCGGGGGACCGATGAGAGAGCATGTGAAGCCGCTGCCGAGCTACCTTGTGAACCGTTACCAGGGATGGCACGCGACTGCGTATGACGAGAACCGCGCCTGGTATCGCCGTCTCGCCTCCGAAGGGCAGCGTCCGCGCTCGATGATCATCGCCTGCTGCGACAGTCGCGTGCACGTCACCTCGATGTTCGGTGCCGATCAGGGTGAGTTCTTCATCCACCGCAATATCGCGAACCTCGTGCCGGAATTCACGCCCGATGGCGATCACCATGGCACGTCGGCGGCGGTCGAATATGCCGTGACCAGCCTGAAGGTCGCGCATCTGATCGTGTTGGGCCACAGCAATTGCGGCGGCATCGCGGGCTGCCACGCGATGTGTTCGGGTCATGCGCCGGAACTGGAGGAGAAAAGCTCTTTCGTCGGCACCTGGCTGAACCTTCTGCGTCCGGGCTACGAGCGCGTCACCGACCTCCCCGAGGATCAGCAGGTGCTGGCGCTCGAACGTGAGGCCGTGAAAGTCAGCCTCGAGAACCTGATGACTTTCCCCTTCGTGCGCGAGGCGCTCGACGCCGATCGGATGACGCTGCACGGGCTGCGCCACGACATCGGCGAGGGTACGCTCGAGCAATACGTCTCCGGCTCGGATCGGTTCGAGAAGCTCTGAGGCTTTGCAAATTCGTTGACCCCCTTCGCGAGGCCGATTGCTCCGCCTTGGGGAAAACCAATTGGCATTCACGGGCTGTTAAGCTTGATGCGCGAGGCTGCGGGTACCCCGCCCACGCCAACGAGCTTTGACCCGACATGTCACCTGCATCCCGACCGCATTCCCAGCATCGTCTCGTCTCCCTGCGGCTGCCGCTCGATATGATCGATCGCATTGCGGCGGAGGCGCGCGCGTTCGGCCTGCCTCCGGCAGAGCTGATCCGACGCGTCCTGCAGGAGGGGCTGGCGGAGGAGCCAGCCTCCGCCCTCCCCACCACGAAAGAGCCGCTGCCGGAAATGGCGGCGGTGCAAGCGGCGCTGGATCAGGCGCGCGATTGGTTCGATCTGCAACATCGGCTGCGGGATGCGGGCTTCGTGCTGCGGCTTGCGGGCGGGGGCGCGCTGGGTCTGCATGCCTGGCCGACGAACCGCTTCCTGTTGCTGCTCGACGAGATCGGGCCGAGCCTGACGGAGTTGGTGCTGCGCTTCGCCGCGCCGTTTCCGGGGGACGATGGCGGGCGCACCAAGATCGTCGGCGCGAGGTCTGGGCAGGGCGCGGCGGAAACGGTGACGGCACAGGCTGCCGCCGCCGAGTATGCCGCGGCGCAGGCGGCGGGGGCGCAAGCCGTGCCGGAGGAGAAGGCGTCCAAGGCGACCGAAAAGACCGGCGGTGCAGAGACACATCCCCCCGAGGCGGCGAAGGCCGAACCGCCCGCGCGCGGGTTCCTGCGCCTGTCGCCAGCGTTGCTCGCGAAACTGCGGGCTGCGGCGAACCCGCGAAACGCAGCCTGATCGCGCGCGGAGGCCTTTGCGTTACGCTGACCTAGCGCAGCACCTTGTCGGTGGGCCAACTCAGCGTGGTCTCGGTGCGGATCGTCTTGGTCTCGTCCGCGCCCAGATCGAAGCGCCATGCGAGCACGCCGCGGCGATGGTCGTAATCGGTCTCGCTCGCGGGCGGGGTCGCCTTGGTGGTGATTTTCAGGTCTTCCTGTTCGGAATAGGGTACCCGGTCGATCACCCGCATCGGCCAGCCTTTGTCCGTCAGGTTCTTCACCTCGATCTCGACGACTTCGCGGCGCTCATTGGATTTCGAGATGAAGCCGCTGTCGCCCTCCATCGTGTCGGGCATGCGGCGGTCCACGCGAATGCCCTCGATCGGCCCGAAGCCAAGCGTCAGATCGTCACCCGCCGCGACCATCGGGAGATGCGACTGGCCGACCAGCGCGCCATCGGCATAGAGGTTCGCGGGGCCGGGCAACAGGATCTCGCCGGTCCCGTTCTTGCCCTCGGCCACGCGATAGGCCTGCGGATCGGTCAGCGGGGCGGCTTCGGCGAAGACCTCCATCGGGAGGGTCTTGGAATCGAGGCTCAGGCGGAGATCGTCGACCCCGTCGCGCAGATCGACCGCGCTCGGGTAATGGTAGGTCACCGTTTCGCCCTGCATCTGAAGATCGGCGCGGTCGCTGATCGCTGCCTCCGCCATCGGCGCGGCGGCGCCATCCGATGCCGCGAGGGAGCGCTTCATCGGCACCGGTGCGGGCGGCGCATCCGGGTCGCCGATGTGCGCGAGGCGCGGATAGACTTCGCCCGGCTCTGCGCGCCCGCCGGGGCGAGCGGTCGAGAGCGTCAGGTCGACGTTACGCCAGTCCTCGCCGGTGGCCTGATGGACCGAGACGAAGCGCTCCATATCCACCGCGCCCTTGTCGCGGTCCAGCCGCAGATCATAGGAGGGCTGCCACCCGGCATTGTTAACGTAAGAGGTGATCGTCAGCGTGCCCGAGCCCTGCACCTTCGCGCTGAGCATCTCTCGATCTTTCGCCGGGTTCAGCAGCGCATCGAGCGCCGCTCGCGCCTGCTTCACCGCCTCTTTCGCGGGGTCGAGCGCGGCTTCCGCGCGGCGCGCTTCCGCTTCGGCGGCGATTGCGCGTTCGGTGGCCGAGAGAATCTGATCCTCCACCATCTGCGCCAGCGCGCGCAGCTGTTCGGGCGCGGTGACCTGCGAGTCGGTGTTCTTGAGATATGTGATCTGGTCGCGTGCGGCCTGCGCCTTGGCGCGGATCACGGCCACCGCGTCTTCCTTTTCCGCAAGGGCTTCCTTTGCAGAGGCCAGCCGGTCACGCGCAGCCTTCACCGCTGCGCTTTCGGTTCCGCTGGTCGCCGGCGCGCGCCCTGAGATCAGGCTCATCGCGCCGATCTGCACACCGTCACCCGACACCCGCAGCGTCGAGATGTCGGTGCCTTCGGGAAACCCCGGAACCAGCAGGTCATGGCTGCCCTCGGGCGCCTTCACCTCCACCTGCCGCACCACCTGCGCGCCCTGCGGAAAGAGCGTCACGGCCGTGATCTTGCCCGGCACCTCGATCGTGTCGGCCAAGGCGGGCAGGGCGGTCGCGGCCATAAGGGCCGCCGTCAGGGTGATGCGCATCGGTTCCTCCCAAATCCGTTCCGGATCGAGCCTGCGTCGCCCCGCGCGCAGTTGCAAGCCATTGAAATCCGGCGCCGGTCGTCACTGGCGGGAACTCGCCAGAGCATCCGGGCGCGGATCAGGGGCGCGGTGCCTACTTACCCTTGCGCCCGCGGCCGCGCGCGCTTAGGTTGCGCCCTACCTCGGGGTGCCAGCGCAAAGCTGGCTGAGATGCGATCCGCGCGAACCCGTTGAACCTGAACCGGTTAAGACCGGCGGAGGGAAGGTAGCCGGATAGTCCGGCCCCACTCCGCCCGGCAAGCCCAAGGAGTGAGGCATGAAAACCCACCTGATGCTTGCGGGAGCCCTGAGCCTGATCGCCACGATGGCGGCGGCCGAGGACAAGCCCGTGCTCACCGTCTATGCGCCTGATTATTTCACGAGCGAATGGGGCCCCGGTCCCGCGATCGAGAAGGGGTTCGAGGCGACCTGCGATTGCGATCTGAAATTCGTGGCGGGCGATGTGCTGCCGCGCATCCTGCTCGAAGGAGACAAGACCTCCGCCGATGTCGCGATCGGTCTGAACACCGACGTGACCGCGAAGGCGCGCGCCATCGGCCTGTTCGCCCCGCATAACGAAGACACCTCCGACCTGACCATGCCGGTCAAGTGGGACGATCCGATCTTTCTGCCCTTCGACTGGTCTGAACTGGCCTTCGTCTATGACAAGACCAAGCTGAAGAACCCGCCCACGAGCTTCCAGGACCTGCTGGATGCGCCCGACGACGCCTACAAGATCGTCATCGAGGATCCGCGCAGTTCGGTCGCGGGTCTGTCGTTGCTGCTCTGGGTGAAGGACATCTACGGCGACAAGGCCGAAGAGGCGTGGACGAAGATCGCGCCCAAGGTACTGACCGTGACGCCGGGCTGGTCGGAGGCCTACGGCATGTTCACCGACGGCGAGGCGGATATGGTACTGAGCTATGTCACCTCGCCCGCCTATCACATCATGGCCGAGGACGACGACTCCAAGGCCGCCGCGATCTTCCCCGAGGGGCATTACTTCACCCCCGAACTGGTCGCGCAGCTCAAGACTTCGAAACATCCCGAGCTGGCGCAGAAATTCATGGATTACGTGCTGAGCCCCGATTTCCAAGGCATGATCGCGACGGCGAACTGGTCCTTCCCGGCGAAACTGCCCCACGATCAGCTGCCTGAGGTGTTCCAGAAACTCCCGATGCCCGACAAGACGCTCTACCTGGGTGAGGCCGAGGCCGAGAAACTGCGCGGTCCGGCGCTGGAAGAATGGCAACGCGCCTTCTCCAGATAAGAGGCACGCCCATCTGGGCGGTGCTGGCGGGTGCGGCTTTGGCCGCGCTTGTCCTTGGCACTTTGGCGGCAGTGGCGCTCCGGGCAGGCGGGCTGACCGGCTTGCGCGAAACCGATCTCGCCGCAATCCGCTTCACGCTCTGGCAGGCGGCGGCCTCGGCGCTGATCTCCTGCGCGCTGGCGGTGCCTGTCGCCCGTGCGCTGCATCGCCGCCGCTTCGCCGGGCGCGGACTGCTGATTTCGCTCCTGGGGGCTCCCTTCATCCTGCCGGTGATCGTCGCGGTCTTCGGGCTGATCGCGGTCTTCGGGCGGCGCGGGCTGGTCAATGCGGCCCTCGCCCCGCTCGGCATGGATCCGATTTCGATCTACGGCGCGCAGGGCGTCATCGTGGCCCATGTTTTCTTCAACCTGCCGCTTGCGACCCGGATGATCCTGCACGGCTGGGAGGCGATCCCGGCCGAGCGGTTTCGCCTTGCCGCGACCCTCGGCTTCGGCCCTGCGGAGGTCACGCGTCACCTCGAACGTCCGATGCTGCGCAGCGTGCTGCCCGGGGCGTTCCTTGCGATCTTCCTCGTCTGCCTGACGTCCTTCGCGGTGGCCCTGACCCTTGGCGGCGGGCCGCGCGCGACCACGGTGGAGCTGGCGATCTATCAGGCCTTCCGCTTCGATTTCGACATGGGCCGCGCGGCGAGCCTTGCGCTGGTGCAGGTCGCGATCTCGGTCGTGGCGCTGCTGATCGCGGCGCGCGCCACCCTGCCGTCGAGTTTCGGCGCGGGGCATGATCGCCGCGCCGCGCCGATCCCGCAGCTGTCCGGCGGGATGGGGCGTGCGCTCTTCGACGCGCTCGCGATCGGGCTCGCAAGCGCCTTCCTTCTGCTTCCCATCGGCACCGTTTTCGCCCGGGGCATTCCGGCGGTGGCCAACCTGCCCGAGATGGTCTGGCCCGCGACGCTGACCTCTTTGGTGATCGCGCTGCTCTCCACGGTTGTGACGCTCGCCATCGCCCTGCCGCTCGCACTGGTGGCGACCCGGCAGCGCTGGGCGGAGATCGCGGCGATGCTGCCGATGACAGCGTCGAGCCTCGTGATGGGCACCGGCGCCTTCCTGATCGCGCGGCCCTTCGTGAACCCGACGAGCCTCGCGCTGCCAATGGTGCTGCTCACCAACGCCGCGCTTTCGGTGCCTTTCGCGACCCGCATCCTGATGCCCGAGATCCGCACGCTGCAGGCCGATTACGACCGGCTCGCCGCCTCGCTCGGGCTGCGCGGCATTGCCCGGCTTCGTCTGCTGACGGTTCCGCGCCTTGCCCGGCCGCTGGGGTTCTCGGCGGGGCTGGCCGCGGCCTTCTCGATGGGCGATCTGGGCGTCATCACGCTGTTCTCGGATGGCCAGACCCGCACCCTTCCGCTGGCGCTTTTCCAGCTCATGGGCTCTTATCGCATGGATCAGGCGGCGGGCGCTGCGAGCCTGCTGCTGATCCTCACTTTCGCGCTCTTCTGGGCGCTCGACCGCGCGGGGCATTATGCTGACCCTCGATAAGCTTCTGATCGAACAGGGCGATTTCCGCCTCGAAGCCGATTTCACGATCCCGGCCGGCGCGCGGGTCGCGCTGATTGGCCCCTCGGGGGCGGGCAAGTCGACGCTGCTCTCGGTACTTGCGGGGTTTCTTGGGCCGACCCGGGGGCGGGTGCTCTGGTGCGGCGAGGACATCACCGAGGCGCCGCCCGGCGAGCGTCCGCTCTCGATCCTGTTTCAGGATCAGAACCTCTTCCCGCATCTGCGGCTGGAGACCAACCTCGCGCTTGGCCTGAACCCGAAAGGCAAGATCGACGCAACCGACCGCGCCCGGATCGAGACCGCGCTGGCGCGTGTGGGCCTTGAGGGGATGGAGAGGCGCAAACCCGGCGCACTGTCGGGCGGGCAGCAAAGCCGCGCGGGCCTGGCACGGACGTTGCTCCGCGGTCGCCCGATCCTGCTGCTGGATGAGCCCTTCGCAGCCCTTGGTCCGGCGCTGAAATCCGAGATGCTGGCTCTGGTGGCCGAGATCGCCCGCGAACAGGGCACGACGGTCCTGATGGTCAGCCACGATCCCGAGGATGCGCGTGCGCTCTGCCCGCAGACGGTTCTGGTGGCCGAGGGCCGCGCCCATGCGCCGCAAGCGACCGGGCCGCTTCTCGACGATCCGCCGCCCGCGCTACGGGACTATCTAGGAGAGTAGGGGCTCTGCCCCTCTTCGCTGGCGCGAATTCACCCGGGGAGCCGGGGGCAGCGCCCCCGGCCTTTGGGTCAGTAGATCACGACCGAGCGGATCGACTCGCCGGCATGCATCAGATCGAAGGCCTTGTTGATGTCTTCGAGCGGCATCGTATGGGTGATCATCGAGTCGATCTCGATCTTGTCGTTCATGTACCATTCGACGAATTTCGGCACATCGGTGCGGCCCTTGGCGCCGCCGAAAGCGGTGCCTTTCCATGTCCGGCCCGTGACGAGCTGGAACGGGCGGGTGGAGATTTCCGCGCCCGCGGGTGCGACGCCGATGATGACCGAAACGCCCCAGCCGCGATGCGAGCACTCGAGCGCGTCGCGCATCACGTTCACGTTGCCGGTTGCGTCGAAGGAGTAATCCACGCCGCCGATCTGGTCGCGCTCGGTCTTGGTCAGGTTGATGATTTCCTGCGTGACCGAGTGGTCGAGTTTCGAGGGATTCACGAAATGGGTCATGCCGAACTTGCGCGCCATGTCCTCTTTCGCGTCGTTCAGATCGACGCCGATGATCATATCGGCACCCGCCATGCGCAGGCCCTGGATCACGTTCAGACCGATCCCGCCGAGGCCGAAGACGGCGGCGGTCGAGCCGATCTCGACGCCTGCAGTGTTGATCACCGCGCCGATGCCGGTGGTGACGCCGCAGCCGATATAGCAAATCTTGTCGAACGGCGCATCGTCGCGGACCTTGGCGAGCGCGATCTCGGGCATCACGGTGTGGTTCGCGAAGGTCGAGCAGCCCATGTAGTGATAGATCGGCGTGCCATCGAGCATCTTGAAGCGCGTCGTGCCGTCCGGCATCAGGCCCTGACCTTGCGTGTTGCGGATCGCGGTGCAGAGGTTCGTCTTGCCCGACAGGCAGGACGGACACTCGCGACATTCCGGCGTGTAGAGCGGGATCACGTGGTCGCCCGGCTTCAGCGTGGTGACACCTTCGCCGACTTCGAGCACGACGCCCGCGCCCTCATGGCCGAGGATGGTCGGGAAGATGCCTTCGGGATCGGCGCCAGAGCGGGTGAATTCGTCCGTGTGGCAGATACCGGTTGCCTTGATTTCGACGAGCACTTCGCCCGCTTTCGGGCCGTCCAGTTCCACTTCCATGATTTCGAGCGGTTTTCCCGCTTCGAGCGCGACTGCGGCACGGGTTCTCATAAGCGCATACTCCTTGTATAAATTCGGAGAGAGCCTGCGTTATCGGCGCGGCCAATGCAATGAAGGGTGCGACATGTTGAAACGATTTTTCGTCATGGGGTCGATGCTGGCGCTTGCGGCCTGCGACCCCGCCGGTCCGATGAGCGAGACACCCACCGATGGGGCATACCCCGCGCCCCAGCCCTATGCGCCCGCGCCCTATGTCACCCCCCCGGTGAGCGTCACGAAGGGCGGTTTGCAGGAGCGTGAGCCCGACACTTGCGGGGCGGTGAAATATACCTCGGTTCTAGGTCAGCCGGCGGCGCAGATCCGGACGCTCGGGATTACCAAACCCTATCGCATCGTCGAATGGCGCGGCGTCGAGGATCAGGTCTACAACCCGCAGCGCGTCGTGTTTCGTCTCGACTCGCGCGGGAACGTCTACAACATCGATTGCGGGTGAGCCTGATGGAGCGCGGCAGGGCGCGGATCGGGCTCATTGTCACGTTAGGGGTCGCAGCGTTCGGGTTGGCGGCCTGCCAACCCCGCGTTTCGCCGCCTCGGTCGGGCCCGCCCGGCGCGGGAACCTGTCCGCCGCCCGGGCTCGCGGCGCTCCAAGGGCGGCCTGAAACCGTGCTGGCGGCGCTCGATCTCGCGCGGCCGCATCGCATCATTCATCCGGGCGACGCGGTGACGATGGATTACGCCCCCGGCCGGGTGAATTTCGAGATCGACGAGAACGGCACGATCGACGCGGTGCGCTGCTACTAGGCAGGGGGGGCGCTGATGCTCTGCACATGAAAGAGCCCCGTGTCTGACCAGGACGCGGGGCTTCTTCTGCAGGAGGGAAAAGCGCCCGACGATACGTACTGGGTGGGGGCTGTTAACCGCACCGTCGGGCTTTAGCGTTTTCCGCTGACTACAGGATGTCGATGAAACCCGGCAGGAA
Source organism: Thioclava sp. F34-6 (assembly GCF_002213235.1). Lineage (NCBI taxonomy): Bacteria > Pseudomonadati > Pseudomonadota > Alphaproteobacteria > Rhodobacterales > Paracoccaceae > Thioclava > Thioclava sp. F34-6. Next base: position 249,487 of record NZ_NBOA01000006.1, on the reverse strand, counting down.
GGCGCAGGAAATCAGGCTTTTTCTAGGTCATAATCCGGCGCGGCGAAGGCGCGTTCAACCTTAGCGCGGGTGGGCTTGATTTGCGCCGCGCGCGATGTACCCTTTGTAAATGACGGTTCAAACGCCTTCCCCCTATCCGAACCCTTCCGGCGCACCGGAGCAGATCGCTTTCGACCGCTCCGAGCTTGGCGTGATCCTGTCACTTTACGGGCGCGCCGTCGCGGCCGGGGAGTGGCGCGATTACGGGATGAGCTTCTTGCGCGATGTCGCGGTGTTTTCGATCTTTCGCCGCGCCGCCGAAGTGCCGATCTACCGGATCGAGAAGCGGCCCGCGCTGCGTGCGAAACAGGGGCAATATGCGGTGATCGGTCAGCAGGGGCAGGTGCTGCGGCGCGGCCATGATCTGCGCCAGGTGCTGCGCGTGCTCGAGCGCAAGCTGATCCGCGCGGTGGAGTAGGGGCGCTACGCGCTTTGAGAGAGTGTCGCCCCGCTGCCATGCACGTTGCCTCGCAGCCCCCGACTTGCTAAGCCAGCGCCGAAGGAAACCTGCGAGGCGCGCGTCCCATGTCGTTCAACACTTTCGGTCATCAGTTCCGCGTCACCACCTGGGGCGAAAGCCACGGGCCTGCGCTTGGCGCGACGGTGGATGGCTGCCCGCCCGGCATCGAGATTGACGAGGCGTTCATCCAGCAATTCCTCGACCGTCGCCGTCCGGGCCAGTCGAAGGAGACGACCCAGCGCAAGGAGCCTGACGCGGTGCGTATCCTCTCGGGCGTGTTCGAGGGCAAGACGACCGGCACGACGATCCAGCTGATGATCGAGAATACCGATCAGCGCTCGAAGGATTACGGCGAGATCGCGCGGCAGTTCCGCCCCGGCCATGCCGATATCACCTATCACCAGAAATACGGTATCCGCGACTATCGCGGCGGCGGGCGCTCGAGCGCGCGCGAGACGGCGGCGCGGGTGGCGGCTGGCGGTGTGGCGCAGGCCGCGCTTCGCCAGTTGGTCCCGGATCTGCAGATCTACGGCTACATGGTGCAGATGGGCGCGAAACATCTCGATCGCGCGAAGTTCGACCGCAACGCGATCCTGCAGAACCCGTTCTTCCTGCCCGACGCCGAAGCAGTGGACGAATGGGCCGATTACCTCGCGGCGATCCGCAAGGGCCAGAATTCGGTGGGCGCTGCGATCGAGGTGGTGGCCGAGGGCTGCCCTGCGGGGCTGGGCGCGCCGATCTACGCCAAGATGGATACCGAGCTGGCCGCCGCGATGATGTCGATCAACGCGGTCAAGGGCGTCGAGATCGGCGAGGGCATGGCCGCGGCGGCGCTGACCGGCGTGGAGAATGCCGACGAGATGGTGATGGGCCCCGAGGGCGTCGAATATCTGTCGAACCGCGCGGGCGGTATCTTGGGCGGGATCACCACCGGCCAGCCGATCACGGTGCGCTTCGCGGTCAAGCCGACCTCGTCGATCCTGACGCCGCGTCGCTCGGTCAATGTCGCGGGCGAAGAGGTGGAGGTGATCACCAAGGGCCGCCACGATCCCTGCGTCGGCATCCGCGCGGTACCGGTGGCCGAGGCGATGATGGCTTGCGTGATCCTTGACCAGTTCCTGATGGACCGGGCGCAGACCGGCGGTATTCGCGGCACGATCGGCTGAAGGGCGCCGCCCCCGTCGATGGAAGGCGAGATGACCGAGGAAAGAGGGGGCTCTGCCCCCGCTCCTGCGGAGCCCCCCGGGATATTTGGTGCCAAGCCGAAACAGGGCGGGAGCTTTAGCGGATTGCCGCGCGCGTGCCGCCATGACGTGACGTTGTGCGACCTTGCGGGATATAAACCGCGCGGTTTATTCTGCGGACCCCGGGGGGTCGTTTCCCGGAACCGGAGGACAGATGTCGCAGGCAGATCAGATCAATCGCGGACGCAAATTCGACCAGGTGCTCGAAGGCGCGCGCACGATCTTTCTGCGCGACGGGTTCGACGGGGCCTCGGTCGACGATATCGCCAAGGAAGCGGGCGTGTCGAAAGCCACGCTCTACAGCTATTTCCCGGACAAACGGCTGATGTTCGTCGAAGTCGTGCGCTCGCAACTGAAAGAGCAGACGGACAGCGCCGTCGCCACGATCGATTTCGGCGCAGCCCCCGAAGTGGTGCTTTCGCTTGCCGCGTCGCAGATCGTCGAGTCGATGAGCTGCAAGATGAACGAAGGGCTCTATCGGCTCTGCGTTTCCGAATCCGAGCGGTTCCCCGAGCTTGGCCGCGCCTTTTACGCGGCGGGGCCGGCGCTGGTGCACGAATTGCTGATGGATTACCTGCGCTGCGCGGTGGAGCGGGGCGAGCTGGTGATCGACGATATCGACCTCGCCGCTTATCTGTTCATCGAGCTGTGCAAGTCGGAACTGCATCCGAAGCTGCTGTTCGGGATTTGCGACAGCTTCAGCCGTGAAGAGAAAGAGCGCGTGATCCGCGGCGCGGTCGCGATGTTCCTTGCGCGCTACGGCGTCCCCACCTGAGCGCGGACCGATCTGGCCCGATCAGGCCAGATCGCGCACCATCCACTGATTGCCTTCGCCGCGCTGCAGCTGGAAACGGCCCGTCTTGATCAGCAGGTCGGAAAGTTTCGCGCTGCCATAGGTGCGGGTGTCGAAATCCGGGTTTGCCTGCGTGATGAACTGACCGAGCTGGCCCAGCGAATACCATTCCTCTTCCAGACCGATCGCCTTCATCGCGTTGACGATGATCGGGATCGCGGCCTTCGGCTCCTGCTTGCCACTCGAGGATTTCGGGGCGGCGGCACTGGTCTTGTCCGAGGCGGGCTTGGTCGCGGTCTCCGCGGTGCTCTCGCCATTGCCGAGGTTCTCGACATAGATGAAGCGTTTACAGGCCTTGCGGAAGGCTTCGGGGGTCTTCTGCTCGCCGATGCCGTAGACATCGAGCCCCTGTTCGCGGATGCGAGCGGCGAGGCGGGTGAAGTCGCTGTCCGAGGAGACCAGCACGAAACCATCGAACAGGTCGGAATGCAGGAAATCCATCGCCGCGATGACGAGGCCGATATCGGAGGCGTTCTTCCCCTTGGTATTGGCAAATTGCTGATCCGCGACGAGGCCGAGTTCGGCGACGCGCTTGGCCCAGCCCGCGAGGCGCTGCGCCGACCAGTCGCCGTAGATCCGGCGCACCGAGGCTTCGCCGAGCGAGGCGATCTCTTCGAAGATCGCTTCGGCATATCCGGCGGGCACGTTATCGGCGTCGATCAGCACGCACAGACGCGGGGCGCGGGAGGCGGGGCTGATATGCGGCAGGTCGGAAATGTCGGGCATTGTTACTCCTCGTGTCCCCTTCCAGATAGCCCGCTTGCCCCCGACATCCAAGAGCGCAACCGCATTGCGCGGCGTCAGCGGCAGGCGCGGTTCAGCGCCCCTCCGGACCGTCATACTGGCGTTCGACCTTGGCGACGCGCAGCGCGTAGTGGAGATACCAGCGATCCTTGCCGAGGCGTTGGGCGAGCTGGTGCTTCGCCACCGCCTTCCACGCAATCAGAGCGGTCTCGTCGGCCCAGTAGCTGACGGTGAGGCCGAAGCCTGTCCCGTCGCGTGCGCTTTCCACCCCGAGATAGCCGGGCTGCTGGGCGGCAAGCGCGGCCATCTCCGCGGCCATCGCGCCATATGCGTCGTCGGGTGCACCGCGGAGAGAGGCGAAGATCACCGCGTAATAGGGCGGGTCGGGCAGCGGCGCAAAGCCTGGCGGCGGGATAGACATCGGGCGGCTCCGGGAAATGGAAAACGCCCCCTCGCGGGCGAGGGGGCGTTCATCAGTCTAGCAGGTCGGACCCAGGCTTACAGATCGAACTGCTTACCCTTGTGGGGCGCCCAGAGCTTCTTGTTGGTCAGGTAAAGCAGCGTGCTCAGCACGATCAGCATCATCACCGCCACGAAGCCCCAGCGCTTGCGCGATTCCAGCTTCGGTTCGGCCGTCCACATCAGGAATGCGGAGACGTCCCGGGCCATCTGGTCGACGGTTGCGGGCGTGCCGTCCTCATACTCGATGAGGTCTTCCGAGAGCGGAGGGGGCATCGCGATCCAGCCACCCGGGAAGGCGTGGTTCTCGTAGAAGATCGAGCCCGCTTCTTCCTTTTCCTCGCCGGTGAAGCCGGTGAGCACCGCGTGGATGTATTCGGGGCCACCGATGCCGCGGAAGAACTGGTTGATGCCGAGGCCGTAGGGGCCGTGGAAGCCCGCGCGCGCTTTCGCCATCAGCGACAGGTCCGGACCCATGCCCATGCCGGAGATGAACGGGAAGTGGTCCGTCTCCTTGCCGGGGCGCTCTTCGCCGGTTTCCTTGTCCATCACGGTGAACTCGGCCGCGTAGGCACGCACCCAAGCCGGGTCCATCATCGGGCCGCCCTGATCCGCCAGCGTGCGGAACGCGACGTAGCGCAGCCCGTGGCAGGCCGAGCAGACCTCCCGGTAGACCTGGAAGCCGCGACGCAGCTGCTGCTGGTCGAAGGTCCCGAAGGGGCCCTCGAAGGAGAAGCTGATATCCTCGATATGGCCGCCTTCGGCCGCCACCGCCGGGTTCACCAGGGTGCTCGCCCCGATCACCAGCGCCGAGAGGGCAGAGATCAGAAGATGTTTCATTTTGTGTCCCTCTTCCTTACTCATTCAGCCGGTTTGATATTGTAGTGGTGGTTGAAGTCTTCCTCGATCGTCGCCGGCATCGCTTGCGGCTTCTCGATCAGGCCCAAGAGCGGCAGGATCACGAGGAAATAGACGAACCAGTAGGTCGCGCCGATCAGCGAGATGTAGGGATAAATCCCGTCGGTCGGCATCGCGCCCACCCACATCAGCACCATGAAGTCGATCGCCAGCAGCCAGAACCACCATTTGAACATCGGGCGGTACGAGCCCGAACGCACCTTCGAGGTGTCGAGCCACGGGGCCAGCGCCATCACGAGGATCGCGCCGAACATCGCGAGCACGCCGAAGAACTTGGCGTCGACGATACCGAAGGTGATCCAGTTGACGAACATCACGGCCCAGACGTCCGAGGTGAAGGCGCGCAGGATCGCGTAAAACGGCAGGAAGTACCATTCGGGCACGATGTGTGCGGGCGTCGCCAGCGGGTTCGCCTCGATGTAGTTGTCGGGGTGGCCGAGGTAGTTCGGCATGAAGCCCACGACAGCCGAGAAGACCAGCAGGATCACGGCGAGCGCGAACAGGTCCTTGATCACGAAATAGGGCCAGAAGGGCAGGGTGTCCTTCTCCGCTTCCGCTTTCGAGCCGGTGCGGACCGGAACGCCCGTCGGGTTGTTGTTGCCCGTGGTGTGGAAGGCCCAGATATGCACGATCACCAGGGCTGCGATCACGAAGGGCAGCAGGTAGTGCAGCGAGAAGAAGCGGTTCAGCGTCGCGTTGTCCACCGCCGGGCCGCCGAGCAGCCAGGCCTGGATCGACTCGCCGATGCCCGGGATCGCGCCGAACAGGCCGGTGATCACGGTCGCGCCCCAGAAGGACATCTGGCCCCAGGGCAGAACGTAACCCATGAACGCCGTGCCCATCATGCACAGATAGATGATCATGCCGATGATCCAGGTGATCTCGCGGGGCGCCTTGTAGGAGCCGTAATAAAGGCCGCGGAAAATGTGGATATAGACGGCGAGGAAGAACAGCGAGGCGCCGTTCGCGTGGATGTAGCGCAGCATGTAGCCGCCATTCACGTCGCGCATGATGTGCTCGACCGAGGCGAAGGCCAGGTCGACATGCGGGGTGTAATGCATCACCAGAACGATGCCGGTGACGATCTGCAGCACGAGGCAGAACGCCAGCACGATGCCCCAGATCCACCACCAGTTCAGGTTCTTGGGGGTGGGGATCATGATCGTGTCGTAGATCAGCCCGATGATGGGAAGACGCTTGTGCGTCCACTTTTCGAAGCCCGTCTTGGGCTCGTAATGGTCGTGGGGAATGCCCGACATCTAACTGCCTCCTCAGCCCAGTTTGATCGTGGTGTCATCGGTGAACTGGGCCACCGGGATGTTCAGGTTGCGCGGGGCAGGACCTTTGCGGATCCGGCCGGCGGAGTCGTAATGCGACCCGTGGCAGGGGCAGAACCAGCCGTGGTAATCGCCCGACTCGTTGCCGATCGGCACGCAGCCCAGGTGGGTGCACACGCCGATCATCACCAGCCATTCGCCTGCCTCGTCGAGGGTGCGGTTCTGGTCGGTCGCCTCGGCGCCCGGTTTGTTCGCGTTCTCGGCCGAGGTGTCGACCAGCTCGGACAGCGGAACCTCGCGGGCGTATTGAATTTCCTCTTCGGTGCGGCGGCGGATGAAGACCGGCTTGCCGCGCCATTTCACCGTGAGCTGCGTGCCGAGCTCGACGCCGGAAACGTCGACGAAGATCGACGAGAGCGCCTTGACGTCGGCCGATGCATTCATCTGGTTCACCAGCGGCCAGACGGCCGCGCCGGTCACCACCGCGCCGGTGCCGGCGGTGGCGTAGTAGAGGAAATCCCTCCGGGTGCCTGCGTTATTATCTGCGTGGGACACGTTGTCTCTCCTTCCCGGGCCCGCGAGGGGGCCGATAGTGACGTGCCGGGGCACGTCGCGCGGTGCCGCCAAACATGGCCGCTCTCATACCAATCACGAATTTGTCAGTCCAGAACACAATCAACTGAATTTGTGCTGAGGGGCAGTTAAATGTCGCTCTTGCAACAGATCACCCCGGGTCAATGGCCGTGCGTGCCGGGGAAGGGGGCCGCCCGGCAAGTTCAATGCACAAATGCCGCTCCCGATTGAGGAAAAGCGATTCGTGGCGTTTTGAACATGGAAAAGTTTCACATGCTTTAGCGTGAACTGACCAGAACCGCCGCCTGCCATGCCACTGCGAGGCGCAATCAAGATGTAGTGTCCGCCTCCGCTCAGTCGGGCGCGAGCATGTAGCCCAGACCGCGCACCGTCTGCAGGTAGCGGGGTTCGCGCGGGTCGCGCTCTATCTTGCGGCGCAGGCGTGTGATCTGCACATCGACCGCCCGGTCGCCTCCGCCTTCTTCGCCATTGCCCCGCTCGCGGCCCAGTTCCTCGATCAATTCCGTGCGGCTGACCACGTCGCCCGCATGAGTCGCGAAGATGCGCATCAACTGCACCTCTGTCGCGGTCAGCTTCACCGGCCTGTCGCCATCCCACAGCTCGCCCCGGTCCTGATCGTATTTCAGCGGCCCCAGCGAGAGGTATTTCGGGCCGCTCTCGGTTTCCTGCGGAACCCGGCGCAGGATCGCGTTGATCCGCAGCAGCAGTTCCTTCGGCTCGAACGGCTTTGCGAGATAGTCGTCGGCGCCGGCTTCGAGCCCCTCGATCCGCTCGCGCGTCTCGCCCCGTGCGGTCAGCAGCAGGATCGGCGTGCTTACCGATCTGCCGCGCAGGTCACGGGTCAGGCTGAGCCCGTCTTCGCCCGGCATCATCACATCCATCACGATCAGATTGAACTCCAGCCCCGCCAGCAACGAGCGCGCATGGCCCGCGTCGCGCGCCGCGGTGACGAGAAAGCCGTGTCGCTGCAAAAAGCTTTTCAGCAGCGTCCGGATGCGTTCGTCATCGTCGACGATAAGCAGATGAGGTTCGGCCGAGTAGGGCATCAGTCGTCTTTCATCATTTGATAGAGCTTGTGCAGATCGGGGCCCATCATCGCCTCGAGCACCTGCCGGAAACCCGCCACCGCCTGCGGCCCCGCCGCGCGATAGGCAGAGCGCATTCGCCCCCGCTGCGCCTCGGACAGTGCACGTTCCAGCGTCTCGCCCTCGGCCGTCAGATGCAATCGCCGCTCGCGCTTGTCGCGGACACCGACGCGGCTTTCCACCAGCCCGTCCTCGATCAGCGTGCGCAGCACCCGGTTCAGTGATTGCTTGGTTACGCCCAGAACTGCGAGCAGCGTCGTCACCGTCAGCCCCGGCTGGCGGTTGATGAAATGCAGCGCACGGTGATGCGCGCGTCCGTAGCCGTATTCTTCGAGCAGTCGGTCAGGGTCGGCGGTAAAGGCGCGATAGGCGAAGAACATCGCTTCGATGCCCTTGCGCAATTGCTCGTCCGTCAGGAAAAGAAGTGTCTCGCCCCCGGGGCTGCCGCTATCTGCCATATCGTCCCTCTCTTTTGCGTGACTTTATGTCAGCCTTGTTGACTTTCCAAGACTCAACTGTTACCGCAAAGCAGTTTTCGCGCAAGAAAATGTCCACTTCGGACGTAGATTGCGCAATAATCGTAAATTGGCGTGGCTGCAAGGAGAGTAAGATGTCGGGCTCGTATGAGGATCGTGACGGCAAGATCTGGATGGATGGACAGCTTGTGGATTGGCGCGACGCCAATGTCCACATCCTGACCCACGCGCTGCATTACGCGTCCTCCGTCTTTGAAGGCGAACGTTGCTACAACGGCAAGATTTTCAAAGGCGAAGAGCATTCCGCCCGCCTGCGGAAGTCGGCGCAGCTGCTCGATATGGAAATCCCCTATTCGGTCGAAGAGATCGAGAAGGCGAAATACGACATGCTGAAGGCCAATGGCTGGACCGACGCCTATGTGCGCGCGGTCGCATGGCGTGGCGCGGGCGAGGATATGGGCGTCTCGGCGCGCAAGAACCCCGTGCGTCTGGCGATCGCCGGCTGGGAATGGGGCAACTATTACGGGGACGCGAAGATGAAGGGCGCCAAGCTCGACATCGCGAAATGGCGTCGCCCCGACCCGCGCACGATCCCGGCCGAGGCCAAGGCCGCCGGTCTCTACATGATCTGCACCATGTCGAAGCACGCCGCCGAAGATCGCGGCTTCTCGGATGCGCTGTTCATGGATTGGCGTGGCTACGTCGCCGAGGCGACCGGCGCGAACATCTTCTTCGTGAAGGACGGCGAGGTGCACACGCCCAAGGCTGACGTCTTCCTCAACGGGATCACGCGGCGTACGGTGATCGGGCTGCTGGAAGAGAAGGGTATCAAGGTGCACGAGCGCCTGATCGAGCCGACTGAACTGGCCGAGTTCGAGCAGTGCTGGCTCACCGGAACCGCCGCCGAGGTGACCCCGGTCAGCCAGATCCGCGAGTTCAACTTCGAGGTCGGCGCGCTGACCCGCGACATCGCAGAAACCTACGAAAAGCTCGTGCGCACCTGATCCACGTAACGCTTTGAGAAAACAGAAGGGCGTGCTTGACGGCACGCCCTTTGGCGTTTTCGATGCTCTCGAGCGCTGACAGGACGGTCAGGTGACTTCGTTCCGTTCGATGCGCAGGAACTGTTTCATGCGCGCGCCGTTATCCGGCCGCCCACGCTTGCTGAGCTCCTTGATTGCCGGGTGGATACCTTCGCGCCGCTGCAGTTCGAGAAACCGCTTCACGCGCGGCCCTTCGGCCTTGAGTTCGGCGCGGTCGATGATGTGACGGGACATGTCTTCCTCCTCTCGTCATCGCCTCTGATCCTTTAAGTATAACACGGTTCGACCGAGTCGTGTTTCAATGACAGGAGATTTTTTGTCGCGGGCGGATCGGCGCTCAGCCCTGCGGCGTCGCGGCCTTGCGGGCGCGCTTGCGCTCCAGCCCAAGCCAGTGCTCGCGCAGAATGATCGCGATGCCAGCGACGATGATCAGCGCAGCCCCCGCCAAGGTGGCATGGCTCGGCACTTCCGAGAAGACCGTATAGCCGATCACCAGCGCCAGCAACATCGAGGCGTAATCGAAGGGGGCCACCAGCGAGGCATCGGCGAAGCGATAGGCCGAGGTCAGCATGATCTGCCCGGTGCCGCCGATCAGCCCCGCGAGGATCAGGAGTGTCGCTTCCCACGCTGTCGGCATCACCCAGCCGAAGGGCAGCGAGGCCAGTGAGAGCACCGAGGCGGTGCAGGAGAACCAGAACACGATCGCCGAGGTGCGCTCGGAGCCGACCATGCGGCGGATCTGGATCTGCGCCAGCGCCGCGCAGGTGGCCCCCGCAAGCGCCAGCCCCGCGCCAAGCGCCTCCGCCCCGCCTTCGGGTCCGCTGCCGCCCAGCCGGGGCCACAGCACGATCAGAACACCGACCATCCCCAGCCCGACCGCCGAGAAGCGGAAGATCCGCACCGTCTCGCCCAGCAAGAGCGCCGCGAAGACGACCGTCAGCAGCGGCGCTGCATAGCCCAGAGCGGTCGCCTCGGGCAACGGCAGGAAGGCCAGCGCGGCGAAGCTCAGCGCCATCGCGGTGGTTCCCACCACCCCGCGCAGGACATGGTTTACCGGCCTCTCGACCCGCAGCCCGCCCTGCAATTCCTTGCGCCACAGAAGCCACAACATTATCGGCACAATGCCGAAGAAAGAGCGGAAGAACACTGCCTCGCCCGGTGGCACTCGGTCGGAGACCGATTTGATCAGTGCCTGCATGATGACGAAACCCGTAACCGTGCCGAGCTTCAGCGCGATTCCAAGGAGCGGGCGAGGGGTCTGGGTGGTGACGGGCATCATGACCGCGATGAGATAGGCCGCGACGGGACCGGGGCAATCGGTTTCGTCATGCGACGCGCTCGAGCCGATCAAGAGCCCATCGCGCGGCCTCGGCCACCACCGGATCGGGATCGCTCAGGTGCGGGCGCGCGGCCTCGGCCAGCGCCGGATCGCCGGAATTTCCGATCGCGTAAAGAACGTTGCGCAAGAAACGGTCGCGCCCGATCCGCTTGATCGGCGAGCCCGAGAACCGCGCCCGGAACCCGGCATCGTCGAGTGCGGCCAGTTCTGCCAGGGGCGGCGCGCCGACGCCGCCGTGATAGCGCGCCTCCCGCGCCTCTGCGGCGAACTTGTTCCATGGGCAGACGGCCAGACAATCGTCGCAGCCATAGATGCGATTGCCCATCTTGGCGCGCAGCTCTTCGTCGATCGGGCCCTTATGCTCGATCGTCAGATAGGAGATGCAGCGCCGTGCGTCGAGCTGGTAGGGCGCAGGAAAAGCCTCGGTCGGGCAGATGTCGAGACAGGCCGTGCAGGACCCGCAATGGCTGATCTCCGGCGCGTCGGGCGGCAGCTCCACCGTGGTGAAGATCGCGCCGAGGAAGAACCAGCTGCCCAGATCGCGCGCGAGAAGATTGGTGTGCTTGCCCTGCCAGCCGAGACCCGACGCCTCGCCCAAGGGCTTTTCCATCACCGGGGCGGTGTCGACGAAGACCTTGATCTCCGCGCCCTCTGGTGCCTGATCGAGCAACCAGCGCCCGACGCGCTTGAGCCGCTTCTTCACCAGATCATGGTAATCCTTGCCTTGCGCATAGGCAGAGATCACCCCGCGATCGCGCGCCTCCAGCAGGTCCAGCGGGTCGTAATCGGGCGTGTAGGTCTCGGCCAGCATCACGACCGAGCGCGCCTCGGACCACAGCGCCGCCGGATCGCCGCGCCAGCCCATCCGCTCTTCCATCCAGCCCATCTGGCCATGCATGCCCGCACCCACAAAGGCGGCGAGCCGCTCGGCCGCCTGCGGGATCGCGTCCGGCGTGGTGATGCGCGCCTTCGAGAAACCCTCGGCAAGGGCCGTCTCGATCAACCGCGCTTTCAACTCCGCATTCATGGCTTCGCCTTGGTGCAAATATCCCGGGGGGCCGCGCCGCAGGCCGGCGGGGGCAGAGCCCCCTCGGCGCGCGCGAAGCCCTCAGAAATCCAACTCCGCATATTGCGGTGCGGGCGGCATGCCGGGCAGCTGATCGGCGAGAAGCGAGCGGAAGGCCGGGCGCGACTTGATCTTCGCATACCAGTCCTTCACGGCCTCTTGTCGGTTCCAGTCCACGTCGGAGATATAATCGAGGCAGCTCAGATGCGCGGCCGCAGAGAAATCCGCAAGCGTCATCACGTCGCCAGCAAGCCAGCGCCGCTGCTCCAGCAGCCAGCCCATGTAATCGAGGTGATACTTGATCGCGGACAGGCCCGCCTTGACCGTCTTGCTATCCGGATATCCTTCCTTGCGGACCTTCTTCCAGACCCGCTCGCCCATGATCCGCTGCGTGACTTCGGTGTTGAACTTGTCGTCGAACCACGAGCACAGGCGGCGCACCTCGTAGCGTGCGGCGGGATCGCGCGGCATCAGCGGCGCGTCAGCATGCGTCTCGTCGATATATTCGCAGATCGCCTGACTCTCGGCCATCATCATGCCGTCCATCTTCAGCACCGGCACCTTGCCCGCCGGGTTGCGACGGAGGAAATCGGCCTGCTGCTCCCAGTATCGTTCCTCGACCAGTTCCACCTCCAGCTTCTTCTCGGCGAGCGTGAGGCGGACCTTGCGGCAGAACGGGGAGAGGGCGACATGGTAGAGGCGGATCATCGGGGCGACGCTCGCAATTCTCGTTGGGGATTTGGGGGAAGTGATAACGGCGGGCGCGGGCGGGTTCAATGGCGACGAGCCCGCCGATGGGCGCTCCCTTGCCGGGAGGGCGCGCGGGCCGCATGGGGCGGATGCCTCCGGCGGGGATATTTTTCCCAAGCCGAAAGGAGCGCTCAGCGCTGGGATATCGGTTTGGACTTCGGTTTCGGGGCGGGTAGGGGGGGGCGTCAGAAACTTTTACGCGCGCGCAGCGCCGCTTGGATCGTGCCGTCGTCGAGATAGTCCAGCTCGCCCCCGATCGGCACGCCCTGGGCGAGGCTGGTGACCGCGATGCCGCGCCCTTCGAGCGCCTCGGCGATGTAATGGGCGGTCGTCTGACCCTCGACGGTGGCGTTGAGGGCGAGGATCACCTCGGTGATGCCTTCCTCCGTGGCGCGTTCGAGCAGGTCGGGGATGCGAAGGTCTTCCGGGCCGATCGCATCGAGCGCGGAGAGCGTGCCGCCAAGGACGTGATAGCGGCCCTTGAAGGCGTGGCCGCGCTCCATCGCCCAGAGATCGGCCACATCCTCGATCACGCAGATCTCGCCGGTGGCGCGTTTCGGGTCTTCGCAGATGCCGCAGATCGGCGCGGTGGAGATATTGCCGCAGCGTTGGCACTCGCGCGCGGTGCGGGCCACCTGCGCCATCGCCTCGGCCAAGGGGCCCATCAGCTGCGCGCGTTTCGAGATCAGATGCAGCACCGCGCGCCGGGCGGAGCGGGGGCCGAGCCCCGGCAGCCGCGCCATCAGGGCGATCAGCGCCTCTATCTCGTCGCGCGCGCCGCTCATCGGATCAGACCGGCAGGTCCATGTTCTCGGGCAGGCCCAATTCGCGCAGAAGGCGTTTCTGCTCTTCCTGCTCGCGGAACTTTGCCTTTTCCTGCGTGTCCTTGATCGCAGCGAGGATCAGGTCTTCGACGACTTCCTTCTCGGAGGCCTGCAGGATCGAGGGATCGATGGAGAGCCCGGTCAATTCGCCCTTCGCGGTGGCGCGGGCCTGTACGAGACCGGCCCCGGCCTCGCCGGTGACGACGATGGATTTGAGCTCTTCCTGGAGCTGACCCATCTTCTCCTGCATTTCCTTGGCGGCCTTCATCATCTTGGCCATGTCGCCCATGGCGCCCAATCCCTTGAACATCGCTTTCTCCGTCACGTTTGGCTTGAGTGAGAGATACGCATCGCTGCGCGGAGGAACAAGGGACAAGCTGGGAAAACGGCGCGGCAGGGACGGCGCGTGCGATCGCGCGGGACCGCCCCCGGCGCGGCTCAGCCTTCCTCGAAGGGATCCCATTCGTCTTCGACCTCGGCCAGGGCCTCGGCCTCGATCGCGGTGGTGTCTTCCTCGGGCAGGATTTCGATCTTCGCGCCGGGGAAGCGGGCGAAAATCTCTGCGACCAGCGGGTTCTTCATCGCCTCGGCCTCGGCCTTCGCGAGCTCTTCCGCCTTCACCTCGGCTATGGTCGGCGCGCCGCCTTCGGAGACGACCGAGACGCCCCAGCGCGCGCCGGTCCAGCCCTGCAGCCTTGCCGAAAGCGTCGCGGCGAGGTCGCGCGAGGCCTGTGGGGTCGGTTCGAACTCGATCCGGCCGGGGCGGTAATTCACGAGGCGCAGGTTGCTCTCGACCTCCAGCAGCAGGGTCATGTCGCGCATCCGGGCGATCAGGTCGACCACGTCGTCGAAACTGGCGAAACGGGCAAGCGCGTCGGCCATCGGATCGTGCTGTTGGGCAGGGGCGGCGGCGGCAACAGCGCCGCCACCGGCACGCCGGGCGCGCAGCGTCGCGCCATGCACCGGCCCGGTCGAAGGCGCGGGGCCCCGGCCTGCCGCTTGGGTCTGGGTGTTGCCCTGCTGGATCTTCTTGATCAGCGTTTCCGGGTCGGGCAGGTCAGCCACATGGGTCATGCGGATCACGGCCATTTCGGTCGCCATCATCGCATTGGGCGCGCCTGCGACTTCTTCGAGCGCCTTGAGCAGCATTTGCCAGAGCCGCGACAGCACACGCATCGGAAGCGCGGCCGCCATCTCCTGACCGCGATTGCGTTCCTCGGGCGGAACGGTCGGGTCTTCGGCGGCTTCGGGCGTGACCTTGATGACGGAGACCCAATGGGTGATCTCGGCCAGATCGCGCATGATCGCCATCGGATCGGCGCCGTCGGCATATTGCGCGGCAAGCTCGGTCAGCGCCTCGGCGGCCTGACCGTGCAGGATCATGTCGAAGAGATCGAGGACGCGGGCACGGTCGGCCAGACCCAGCATCGCGCGGACCTGTTCCGCCGTAGTCTCGCCTGCGCCATGCGCGATCGCCTGATCGAGCAGCGAGGTCGCATCCCGCGCGGAGCCTTCGGCGGCGCGGGTGATCAGCGCGAGCGCGTCATCGGCGATCTCGGCACCTTCCGCATCGGCGATCCGGCGCAGCAGCGCGATCATCTCCTCGGGCTCGATCCGGCGCAGGTCGAAGCGCTGGCAGCGCGAGAGCACGGTGACGGGCACCTTGCGGATCTCGGTGGTGGCAAAGATGAACTTCACATGGGCGGGCGGTTCCTCGAGCGTCTTCAGGAGCGCGTTGAACGCGCTCGTCGACAGCATGTGAACCTCATCGATGATATAGACTTTGTAGCGCGCCGAGGCCGCCCGGTAATGCACGCTCTCGATGATCTCGCGGATGTCGCCCACACCGGTGCGCGAGGCGGCGTCCATCTCCATCACGTCGACATGGCGGCCCTCCATGATCGCGCGGCAATGTTCGCACACGCCGCAGGGATCGGTCGTGGGGGTGCCGTTGCCGTCGGGGCCGATGCAGTTCAGCCCTTTGGCGATGATCCGCGCCGTGGTGGTTTTCCCGGTGCCGCGAATCCCGGTCATGATGAAGGCCTGCGCGATCCGGTCGGCCGCGAAGGCGTTCTTGAGCGTGCGCACCATCGGTGCCTGTCCGATCAGATCGGCAAAGGTCTCGGGGCGGTACTTGCGGGCGAGAACCTGATATTGGGTGTCGGTCATCGAAGCTCCGGTATCATAAGCAGCCGCCAGACTAGGCCCCCCGGGCGTCGACGTCCACCCGGCTCATTCCCACTCCATCTGGCTGAATACCGCCTGCGCGTTGCGTTTGGCGAGCGTGTCGAAGTCCGCGAGATATTCGAATTGCGACTGGTCCACGTCGACCGAGCCGATGATGTCGCCGCTGTCATCGATATAATCGGCCATCCGGCTGCGCAGATTGGTCAGGTAATCATAGGTGTCGCGAGTCGCCGTCGCGAGATCGGTGGCGGGGCCGTGGCCGGGAACGACATGGGTGGGCTCATAGGCGGCCATCGCCTCGAAGGCTTCGACCCAGCCTTTCGAGGACGACATGTCGAGCACGCCGAGGATGCGGCCCACGAAGACGATATCGCCGGTGAACATCACTTTTTCCGCAGGCAGCCAGACGAAGCTGTCGCCAGGAGTGTGGGCCGGGCCGGGATGGGTGATCTCGATCTCGCGCCCGCCGAGGGTGAGCGTGTAGCGTTCGTCGAAGGTGGTGTCCGCGTAGACCGGCTCCGTGCCGGCGAGCGCGTCCTTGCCGACCAGCGCGTCGAGCATCGTCAGTTCCAGCGAGGCGCGGGCCTTCTGGTCGGCGAGCGCATCCGTCGAGGTGATGATCTCGGCGCCATGCTCTTTCCAGTAGCCATTGCCGAGCCAGCGGTGATCCTGCCCACCGGTGTCGATCACGAATTTCACCGGCTGATCGGTCAGCGTGCCGATCACCTCGTCGAGCGCCGCCGCCCCCTTGTAGGTGCCGCCCGCATCCACCAGCACCGCGCCCTCATCCGTGACGATCAGCCCGAAGGTCGCGTTATTGCCGAGGTTCTCGGCATCGCGCTGCCCGAAGGGACCCTCGATCGCATAGGTGTCCGGTGCGACTTCGACGGCGGTAAGCGTCCCGGCCAAGAGCGGCACAGGCAGAACGGCCAGAGCGGCCAGAGCAAAACGAAACATGGTGAAACCTCCCCTTTGACGGGAAGCTTAACGCGGCGACATCAGCCCACAATCGGGCATGGTGACGCGCCGACAAGTTTGGTGCGTTTCGTGGAGAAGGAGGGGGTGAGAGGCTGGACAGCGACCCAAGCGGGGCTCGTTGCGGCTGCTTCCTTCCGGACCTGACCGGGTTGGCGAGGCGCTCGCCCGCGCCAACCTCTCGAGGGGCGATATAGGAAACCCGGATCAGATTCGCAAGCGTTGTGCGGCAAGACTTCGCGGGGAGAGGGGGCGCTGCCCCCTCGACGCGTCCGCGCCTCACCCCCGGGATATTTCGGCCAAGCCAAAAACGGGAGGGGGACGTGCGGCTCCGGCCTATTCGGGCTGGAAGCCGTGGATCAACTGGCGCAGGCCGATCAACCCGCCGATCACGATGGAGGCCAGCGTGACGGGCGCGGAGAAGGCGAGCACGGCCATCGCGCTTACCCCCTGGCCGATGGAGCATCCGACGGCGATCGTGCCGCCGATGCCCATCAGGGCGGCGCCGCTGACCTGACGGCCCAGTTCGCGCGGATCTTCGCAGGCTTCCCATTTGAAGAGGCCGCGAATGGCCGAGCCGAGGAAGGCCCCGCCGAGAACGCCCGCGACGAGCCCGACGGAGAAGGTGAGCCCTCCCGCGGTGGAGGTCATGAAATACAGGATCGTGCGCCCAAGCGGGGCGGTGAAGGAGGGGGCCTCGACGCCGGTCGCGCCCATGCTCTCTCTGAAGAGGTAGGAGGTGCCGACGAAGCACCAGACCACGGCAAGGCCCGCAGCCACGCCCCAGGCGAGCCTGCGTTTGTCTGCGCGCAGCGGCTGATAGTTCAGCGCCCATGCGAGGAAGCCTGCGGCGACGGGCAGGGCGAAGGTCAGCGGCGGCAGCCCGGTCCGCGCCGAGAGCCAATGCGCGATGCCTTGAGGGGAGGTGGCGGCCTGCTGGTCGAAGATCAGCAGGCGCAGATGCGCGAGGGGGCCGGACAGCGTCACGAAGGCGAAAATCCCCATCACGACGACGATCACCATCGCGCGCAGGTCGCCGCCGCCGAAACGCACCAGCGCCCCGAAACCGCAATTTCCGGCGAGCGCCATGCCGTAGCCGAAGACCAGCCCGCCCACGATCGAGGCCAAGGGCGACCACTTGATCGTTTGATAGAAGCTGTGGGTGATGTCGGCATAACCCAGAGCCTCGGCTAGGAAGGCGCCGGAGATCGCGACACCCAGCACCACGCCCCAAAGGCGCAGGCGCCTCTGGTCATCGCCATAGGCGGCGCTTTCCAGTGCGCCGAGGGTGCAGAAATCGCCCAGGCGCGCGGCGAGGCCGAGAATCACACCGCCGAGCGCCCCGACCAAGGCCGCCATGGCGCCCATCGGAATCTGTTCCATTGCCCTTCTCCCCCCCGGATCACTCAGCGTCCGGTCTCATGGCTCACCGCGTTCCGTCGGTGGCGCAGAACATATCGTAAATCGTTTCGACAAGGCGGCGCGCGCGCGGGTCCGAGAGCGTGTAGTAGATCGCCTTGCCTTCGCGGCGCGCGCTGACGAGTCCCTCGAGACGCAGCCGCGCCAATTGCTGGCTGACCGCGGCCTGGCGCGATTCCAGCAGGTTTTCCAGCTCGGTCACCGATTTCTCGCCCGAACTGAGATGGCACAGGATCATCAGCCGTCCCTCATGGGCGAGCGCCTTCATGAGGTTGGAGGCGTCTTGTGCGCGATCGAGTAGCTCTTCTGCATCCATGCGGGCACATCTCGACTCGGCCGTGGCAGAGGCAAGCTTTTCGGCATGACCGTCAGGCACCAGATGCCGCACCGCATCGTCCTTCCTTGGAGCCGCGCGCAGCGCGACCGTATTAATCGAATGTTTCAGGCTTTAGCATGACGATTCGCCGGAACAAAGCCCGAGAGAACAAAAACCCGCACGGGGCGGGCCAAAAGCACGCACATCAAACCTCAGTTTGAGGGGGGCTGATAGTCCGCGCCATTCTTTTTCAGGGCCTGATCCAGCAGCCCCCAGAAGAAGTCCTCGCTCGCATAGCCTTCGATGCGGGCGACTTCGACCCCGTCCTGCAGCAGGATGAAGGTCGGTGTGAAGAGCGGTTTGCCCCCGGTGATCGTGATGTCGTCAGGGAAGGGCTTGTGCAGATCGACCCGCTGCAGGGGCGCGGTCTTGCCCTCGGGGGTCTTGGGGTAGATCGGCGCGAGGTCGTTGTTCCACATGCGGCAATAGACGCAGCCGACCTGCTCGACCATCAGGAGGCGAAACTCGCTCTCGGCCTTGGCTTCTTCGGTCGCGGAGCCGACATCGGTCGTCGTCTCGGCGGATTGCGACGTGGCGTCGGCCCCCGCGGCGTCGGCCCATGAGGCGTGGCCCGTCGCGCTCAGCGAAATCGCCAGCGCCGCAGCCATGGAAATCGTATGCCAAACAATGCGGAACATTGACGGACCCCTTTTTACATATAAAGATCGTAATGTGTTTGACGGGCCCCTTCAAGGACGGTTGGGAGACCGAGGCCATATAGGCTAGGGCGCGTCACGAGGGAGGAAACAGTGCCGATCGATATTACCTATGGCGGGGCGTTTTTTGCCGGCCTGCTGTCTTTTCTGACGCCGTGCATCTTGCCGATGGTGCCGTTCTACCTGTCCTACATGGCCGGGCTGTCGATGTCGGAGCTGCGCGGTGACGGCAAGATCGCCCCCGGTGCGCAGGCGCGGATGGTCGCCTCTTCGGTCGCTTTCGCGTTGGGCGTGACCACGATCTTCGTGCTGATGGGGATGGGAGCCACTGCGCTCGGGGCCGCGTTCCGCGAATGGATGGGACCGCTGAGCTGGGTGGCAGCCGCGATCCTTCTCGTCTTCGGTCTGCATTTCCTCGGCGTGATCCGGATCCCATTCCTCTATCGCGAGGCGCGAATGGAGGCGAAAACCGATCCCACGACCTTCCTTGGCGCCTATGTGATGGGGCTCGCCTTCGGCTTCGGCTGGACGCCCTGTGTGGGCCCGGCGCTCGCCGCCATCCTTATGGTGGCGTCGGGGATGGGGGATATATCGAAGGGCGGGCTGCTGCTTTTTGCCTACGGGATCGGGATGACCTTGCCCTTCATCATCGCGGCCTTCTTCACGCGGCCCTTCCTCGCGCTCATGGCAAAGCACCGCGCCAAGCTCGGCTATGTCGAGAAGGCGATGGGGGTTATGCTGATCCTGTTCGCGGTTCTCATCGTGACCGGGGGGCTGCGCTACATTGGTGAGTTTCTGATCGACGTCATGCCGAGCGGGAGTCTTGGCTGAGGATCTGTTTCAAGGGAGGACGATCATGCGTCATTTTCTGACTGCCGCTTTCACCGCGGCGATGCTGGCCCTGCCGGGTCACGCCGCCGAGATGGGCGATGACGGGCTGCACAAGGAGCCGTGGTTCCACGACACGTTCAAGGACATGTCGGACGATCTCGCGACGGCCAATGACGAGGGCAAGCGCTTCATGGTCATCTGGGAGCAGCGCGGCTGCCTCTACTGCAAGAAGATGCACGAGGAAGTCTTCTCCGATCCCGAAATCGCGCAATACATCACCGACAACTACTATGTCGTGCAGATGAACCTCTTCGGAGATGTCGAAGTGACCGATTTCGACGGCGAGGCTCTGCCCGAAAAAGAGATGGCGATGAAGTGGGGCGTGATGTTCACGCCGACCATGATGTTCTTCCCCGAAGAGGCCTCCGATCAGCCCGCCAACAAGCAGGCCGTTGCACAGATGCCGGGCGCTTTCGGCAAGGGTACGACGATGGCCTTGCTCGAGTGGGTAAAGACTCACGGCTACGAGAGTGGCGTGAATTTTCAGAAGTACGTTGCCGACAAAGTTATGGCGAAGTGATCGCGAGTTTCGCGAATCTGACAGAGTCGTGATCTCTTGCTCGCGGGCGCAGCATTCGTGCTGCGCCCGCGAATGTTTCTGATTTCGCTTAAGAAATCTTGGGTATGCTGCGGTATGCGCCGATATGTTCCGTAGAACATATTGGAAAATATGCGGATTTTTGAATTTATCCATTGCGCCGCTGTGACGCGCTCGCTTAAAAGTGAGTCAGGGAGAGAATTTGGGAGGACTTCTATGAAACGCCACGTTGCGTGGGCCGCAATGGCCGCCACCTTCGCAGCCAGCGCCGCGATCGCAGAAACCGCGCCGATGGATGTCAAATTCACCGATGTGGGCGCGGTGACCGAGTCGCTGACCGGTCAGCCGGGCGATCCCGCAAAGGGCGCAGAAGTCGCGGCGACCAAGTCGCTGGGCAACTGCGTGGCCTGCCATAAGGTCTCGGCGCTCGACGCGTCGTTCCAAGGTAATGTCGGCCCGGAGCTGAACGGCGCGGGCGACCGTTGGGACGAGTCGCAGCTGCGCGGCATCGTCGTCGACGCCAAGCACACCTTCGAAGGCACGGTAATGCCGGCGATGTACAAAACCGGTCCCTTCATTCGCCCCGGCGACGGGTATACCGGCAAGGCTGCGCCTGCCGATCTGCCGCCGATCTTGAATGCACAACAGGTTGAGGATGTGGTCGCTTTCTTGATGACCCTCAAGGACGAGTGACCCTCTGAACGACAAACCCGAGAGGAGAAGATACAACATGACCATGACCAGACGTGACGCGCTGGCGCTGGCGATGGGCGGCGTTGCCGCTTCCATGCTGCCGCTGCCCGCGCTGGCCGATGCCGGTGCTGACGCCATCGCCAAGTTCACCGGCGGCGCAGATGCCGCAATGGGTGACGGCGTCACCCTGACCGCGCCGGAAATCGCCGAGAACGGGAATACCGTTCCGATCTCCGTCGATGCGCCCGGCGCAACCGAGATCGCGGTCTTTGCGCCCGGCAACCCGACGCCCGACGTCGTGACCTTCAAGTTCGGTCCGCTGGCCGGCTCGCAGATGGCCTCGACCCGGATTCGCCTCTCGAAGACCCAGGACGTCATCGCTGTCGCCAAGATGGCCGACGGCAGCTACGTCCAGGCGAAATCGACCGTGAAGGTCACCATCGGCGGCTGCGGCGGCTAATTTTTTCGGTATCTGAGGAGACAAGACCATGAAAGGCGTGAGACCCCGCGTAAAAGTGCCGAAAAAAGCTTCGGCCGGTGACACGATCACCATCAAGACTCTGATCTCGCACCCGATGGAATCGGGTCAGCGCAAGGACAAGGACGGCAACGTCATCCCGCGCGAGATCATCAATCGCTTCACCTGCGACTTCAACGGCGAGAACGTCATCGACGTCACCCTCGAGCCGGCGATCTCGACGAATCCCTACATCGAATTCGAGGCGAAAGTCCCGGAATCGGGTGAGTTCAAGTTCACCTGGTACGATGATGACGGTTCGACCTACGAAGACAGCCAGAAGATCGACGTGAGCTGATCGGCCGAACGGCCAGCGGCGCGTGAGGGAGCGCGCCGCCTCACCAAGAACAGAGAACCGCGCCTGTTTGGGGAGATCGATGGGCGCGGGGCACACCCAGGGAGGACACAGAATATGACGTTGCGCACCAGCCGCACCATCCTTGCCGCCACTGCAGCCTTCGCGCTCAGCACCGCGGCGCTGCACGCCGAAATGGCGGATGACGAGCTCGTCATCAACGGCGACACCCCGATCACGGTGAAGGCGCCCGCCGCCGATCACCTCAAAGGGCATCTCGACGAGGTCTATTCCGGCTGGCTCTTCCGCACGGACGAGACCCGCGCGATGGAACAGGACGACTTCGACAACCCGATCATGATCTTTGCCGAGCAGGGCCAGGAAACCTGGTCGACCGCCGACGGCTCCGAGGGCAAATCCTGCGCGGATTGCCACGGCGACATCAGCGAAGGCATGAAGGGCGTGCGCGCCTCGATGCCTAAGGTGAACGAAGCCGGCAAGCTGTGGTCGGTCGAGGATTACATCAACGATTGCCGCACCAACCGCATGGGCGCCGAAGCCTGGGGTTGGGACAGCGCTCCGATGCACAACATGACCACCGCGATCGCGGTCGAGTCGCGTGGAATGCCGGTCGCGGTCAAGATCGACGGCGAGGCCAAGCCTTTCTGGGAGAAGGGCAAGGAGATGTACTACACCCGCTATGGCCAGCTCGAGCTTTCCTGCGCGTCGTGCCACGAAGAGAACTACGGCAACTACATCCGCGCTGACCATCTTAGCCAGGGCCAGATCCAGGGCTTCCCGACCTACCGTCTGAAGAACGCGGGCGTCGTGTCGATCCACAACCGCTTCAAGGGCTGCATCCGCGACACGCGCGCGGAAACCTACAGCCCCGGTTCGGACGAGTTCCGTAATCTCGAGCTCTACGTCGCTTCGCGCGGCCTGGGTCTCGACATCGAGGGTGGCGGCGTCCGTCCCTGACCTGTGAATTGATGCGCGGGGCAGGGCCTCCCTGTCCCGCGCGTTTCGTTTCAACATATTCAAAATTTCATATCTGTCTGAATTCGTTTGTCTATTTACCCGAATGAAACGACCGCCGGGCGCACTGGCCCGGTGAGAAGAAGGAGACACATCGCATGATATCCCGGCGGGAATTTCTTCAGGCGAGCTTGGCCGCCTCGACCATCCTCGGTGCTTCGGGCCTGTCGCGCTGGTCGCGCGCCATGGCGCAGCAGTCGATTACCCAAGACCAGCTCCTGCAGTTCGAGCCGCTGGGCAATGTCACGCTGATCCACATCACCGACATCCACGCGCAAGCGATGCCGATCTATTTCCGCGAGCCGGAAATCAACCTCGGCGTGGGTGAGGCGAAGGGACGTCCGCCGCACGTCACCGGCGCGGATTTCCTCAAGATGTTCAACATCGAGCCGAATACCCCCGACGCATATGCGCTGACCTACGAGAACTTCACCGATCTCGCCAAGAGCTACGGCAAGATGGGTGGGATGGACCGTGTGGCGACCGTCGTGAAGGCGATCAAGGCCGAACGCCCCGACGCGCTGATCCTCGATGGCGGCGACACCTGGCACGGTTCGATGGTCGCGCTGAAGACCAAGGGCCAGAACATGGTCGACATCATGAACAAGCTCGGCGTCGAAGCGATGACCTCGCACTGGGAATGGACCTATGGCCAGGACCGGGTGAACGAGATCGTCGACGGCCTTCCCTTCCCCTTCCTCGGTGCGAATATCTTCGACGCCGAATGGGACGAACCCGCTTACGAACCCTACAAGATCTTCGAGCGCAACGGCACGCAGATCGCGGTCATCGGTCAGGCCTTCCCCTACATGCCGATCGCGAACCCCGGCTGGATGTTCCCCGACTACTCCTTCGGCATCCGCGAAGAGCGTATGCAGGCGATGGTCGACGAGGTTCGTGCGAAGGGCGTCGATCTGGTCGTCTGCCTGTCGCATAACGGCTTCGACGTGGACCACAAGATGGCGAGCCGCGTGAAGGGCATCGACGTGATCCTCACCGGTCACACCCATGACGCCGTTCCGGAGCCGATCCTCGTAGGCGAGACGATCCTGATCGCCTCGGGCTCGAACGGCAAATTCGTCTCCCGCGTCGATCTCGACGTGCGCGACGGCAAGATGATGGGCTTCCGCCACAAGCTGATCCCGATCTTCTCCGACGTGATCGAGCCCGACAAGGAGATGACCGACGTCATCATGGGCCATCGCGAGCCCTACAAGGCCGAACTCGAGGAAGTCGTGGGCGAGACCAACTCGCTGCTCTATCGCCGCGGCAACTTCAACGGCACCTGGGACGACCTGATCTGCGAGGCGATGCTCGAAGAGCGTGACGCCGAGATCGCGATGAGCCCGGGCGTGCGCTGGGGACCGTCGCTGATCCCCGGGCAGAAAATCACCATGGAAGACGTGCTCAACGCCACTTCGATGACCTATGGCGAGAACTATCGCTCCGAAATGTCGGGCGAGATGATCAAGACCATCCTCGAGGACGTGGCCGACAACATCTTCAACTCCGACCCCTACTACCAGCAGGGCGGGGACATGGTTCGAGTGGGTGGCATGGGCTACCACATCGACGTTTCGAAGCCGATCGGCGAGCGGATTTCCAATATGACGCTGCTGAAGGACGGCTCCGATATCGACCCGGCACGCAACTATGTCGTGACGGGCTGGGCCTCGGTCAACGAAGGTACCGAAGGGCCGCAGATCTGGGACGTGATCGCCGATCACCTGCGCAAGATCAAAACCGTTGACTTGAAACCGAATGACTCGGTGGTCGTGACCGGCATCTGAGCCGGTCCCGCCCGTCGATGATTACGCCCCGCAGGGGGTTAGAGACTGGAGGAAAACACATGGACGACAAGGAACGCCAGGGCAACCCGGCCACCAATGCCGCCCTCAGCCGCCGCGGATTCCTCCGCGCAGGGGCTGCGGTCGGTGCGATGGCCGCAGGGGCTGGTGCCGCGCGCGCAGAACAGCAACCCGATCCGTTGATCACCGAAGTTCAGCCTTGGGCTTCGGGCTGGGGCGACGGCGTCGATGCCACCCCCTACGGCCTGCCGATCGAATTCGAAGATGACGTCATCCGCCGCAATGTCGGCTGGCTGACCGCGGACGTGATCTCGTCGATCAACTTTACGCCGATCCACGCCCTCGACGGCACGATCACCCCCACCGGCTGCGCCTTCGAGCGTCACCATTCGGGCGCGATCGAACTGAAGAAGGAAGACTACCGCCTGATGATCAACGGCCTCGTCGACAAGCCGCTGGTATTCACCTACGAGGATCTGGAGCGTTTCCCGCGTGTGAACCGCACCTACTTCCTCGAATGCGCCGCGAACTCCGGCATGGAATGGGCCGGTGCCCAGCTCAACGGCGCGCAGTTCACCCAGGGCATGATCCACAACATGCAATATTCGGGCATCCCGCTGCGGACGCTGCTCGAAGAAGCGGGGATCACCAATCTCGGCGACCAGATCAAGGACAAGTGGGTCTATGCCGAAGGCGCCGACGCGTCCTCGAACGGCCGCTCGATCCCGCTGGAGAAAGCGCTCGACGACTGTCTCGTAGCCATCAAGGCGAATGGCGAGGCGCTGCGCAAGGAGCACGGTTATCCGGTGCGCCTCGTGGTACCGGGTTTCGAAGGCAACATGTGGGTGAAGTGGCTGCGTCGTCTCGAAGTCACCGACGAGGCCGTGCAGTCGCGCGAAGAAACCTCGAAATACACCGACACGCTCGCCGACGGAACGTCGCGCAAGTGGACCTGGGTCATGGACGCCAAATCGGTCGTCACCTCGCCCAGCCCGCAGATGCCGATCAAGCACGGCAAGGGTCCGCTGGTCATCACCGGCATGGCCTGGTCGGGTCGCGGTCACATCACCAAGGTCGACGTTTCGCTCGACGGCGGCGCGAACTGGCAAGAGGCCCGTCTGGCCGAGCCGGGCGCCGACAAGGCGGTCTCGCGCTTCTATCTCGAGATCGACTGGGACGGTTCGGAAATGCTCCTGCAGTCCCGCGCTACCGATTCCACCGGCTACGTTCAGCCGACCAAGGACGCGCTGCGCGCGATCCGCGGGGAGAATTCGGTCTATCACAACAACGGTATCCAGACCTGGTGGGTCAAGGAAAACGGGGAGTCCGAGAATGTCGAAGTGTCGTCGTAATCTGCTGCTGGCCACGCTTCTGGCCGCTCCGCTCGTCGCGACGCCCGCCCTGGCCGAGAAATTCGGTCTGGGACGCGAAGCGCTGCCCGAGGAAATCAACGCCTGGACCGTCGAGGTCTTCCCCGATGGCAAGAACCTTCCCGAAGGCTCGGGTTCGGTCGCCGACGGTGAAAAGATCTTCGCCGACAACTGCGCGGTCTGCCATGGCGACTTCGCCGAGGGCGTCGACAACTGGCCGAAACTGGCCGGGGGCGAAGGGACGCTGGCCAACAAGGATCCGGTGAAAACCGTCGGTTCCTACTGGCCCTACCTGTCCACCGTCTGGGACTATGCGCACCGCTCGATGCCGTTCGGCAACGCGCAGACGCTGACCGTCGACGAGACCTATGCCATCGTCGCCTACATTCTCTACTCGAACTACCTCGTGGAAGACGATTTCGTCCTCACGAAGGATAACTTCCTCGACGTGGAGATGCCGAACGCGGACGGGTTCATCGTGGACAACCGCGACGAGGTCGAAGTGCCGAAGTTTTCGGAAGCCGCTTGCATGAGCGACTGTAAGACCGACGTGCACATCACCAAGAAAGCCACCGTGCTCGACGTGACGCCCAACCAGGGCGGCGGCGAAGATACGGCGGCTGCGGACGATAGCGCTCCGGCCGACGTCGTCGTCGCAGGCGACGCTACCCAGAGCGACGCGGCCGAGGCGATGGCGCAGGACGCTCCGGCGGCGGCGCAGGTGGAGAAAACCACCTCCGAGCCGAAGGAGACGCTCTCTGCCGATCCGGCGCTGGTCGAGGCTGGCGAGAAGGTCTTCAAGAAGTGCAAGGCCTGCCACCAAGTCGGCGAAGATGCGAAGAACCGCGTCGGCCCGGTGCTCAACAACCTGATCGGTCGTCAGGCCGGGACGGCTGATGGGTTCAAATACTCGAGCGCGATGAAGCAGCACGGTGAAGACGGTCTGATCTGGACCGAACAGACGGTCGAGGAATATCTCGCCGACCCGAAGGGCTACATTCCGAAGAACCGGATGTCCTTCGCCGGCCTGAAGGACCCCGAAGACGTCAAGGCGGTGCTCGCCTATATCGAAAGCCAAGGTGGCTAAGACCCTCCCCGGGCGGGGGCCTCGGCTCCCGCTCACTTAAACCGACAGGGCCCTTCCGCCTGATCGTGTTTCGACGCCCGCGCTCCCCGCGGGCGTCTTTTCGTTTCTGCGCCACCGCGAGGACTGCCTTCGCCTGGCGCACTTGCACCCCGGCGCCCCCCGGGCATAGTTGGGCAAAAGCGAAGGGAGAGGGCATGGATCTGGATGCACGCGCACGCGAGCTGTTCGATATCGGAGTGAAGGCGGCCGATCCGGCGGGGGGTGTGTCCCGCGCGATGGGATGGGCGATGGACAACCCGCCGGGGCCGGGCGGGCGCTGGCAGGTGGTCGCGCTCGGCAAGGCGGCGCTGGCGATGAGTGCTGCGGCGCTGGAGGCTTTGCCCGAAGATGCGCAAGCGCTCGTCGTGACCAATCCCGAGAATGCCGAAGCGGCCGCGCCTCGTGCGGGTGTCACGCTGATCGCGGGCGATCACCCTGTGCCGGGGGAGGGCAGTGAACGGGCCGGGCGCGCGATCCTGGAGTGCCTGCAAGCCTGTGGCCCGGAGGATCGCGTTCTGGCGCTGATTTCCGGTGGCGGCTCCGCGCTCGCGGTCGCACCAGCAGAGGGGCTGAGCCTGTCGGACAAAGCCGAGGTCAGCCGACTTCTCCTCGGTTGCGGGGCCGATATCACGCAGATGAACCTGATCCGCCAGCAACTGTCCCAGCTCAAGGGCGGCGGCTGGCTGTTGGCTTGCGCGGCCCCCGTGACGGGGCTGATCCTTTCAGATGTGCCGGGCGATGATCTGCGCGTCATCGCCTCGGGGCCCACTGTCGAGCCGATCGGCACGCGGGCCGAGGCAGCGCAGCTGTGCCGTGATCTCGGGATCTGGGACGCTTTGCCCGCGCCTGTGCGGGCGCATCTGGAAGCCTCCGGCCCGGAGCCCGCTCTGCCCGCTGCCCGTAACCGTCTGATCGGGGCGAACGGGCTGTCGGTCGCGGCGATGGTCGCGGCAGGGGCCGAGGCCGCGCCCTTCGCGCTCGACGGGGACGTGGCCGATCTCGCGCCGCAGATCGTGGCTCTGCTGCGCGATATGCCCTCAGGCGCTTTGGTCATGGGCGGGGAGACCACCGTGACGATCAAGGGTGACGGGCTGGGCGGTCGCAATCAGGAACTCGCGCTGCGGGTGGCTTGTGCCGCGGAGGCGGCGGGTCTCGAGGGTGATTGGCGCTTCCTGTCGGGCGGTACCGATGGCCGCGATGGGCCGACGGATGCGGCGGGCGGTCTGGTGGGGCCGGGGACCTGCGCGGCGGCGCGGGCGGCTGGCGTCGATTGCGATGCGGCGCTCGCCCGCAATGACAGCTATCACGTCCTGCAGGCGGCGGATGCGCTGCTGATGACGGGGGCGACCGGCACGAATGTGGCCGATCTCGCGGTTCTGGTGAAAGGCTAGCTTAGCCGCGCTCTGCTTCGGCAGAGCGCATCATCGGGCGCAGACGGAGATAGGCTTCGCGGATGACGGCGACGGTGATGATCGCAAGCGCGAAGGTGTCGAAGGCAACCATGGGCGTTTTCCTCGTAACGAAGCCTGGATAGCCGAGCCTGAACGGCGGCCACCTTGGGACCCTCGACAAAGATTGAGGCGCAAAAAAGGCACGATCACGGCGATTGAGGGCCGGGTCCGCTTAGCGTTCGAGGATCAGCGTGCCCCGCGCGAATTCCACTTTCGCGAAGCGGGTGAGGTAGGTCATCCCCAGCAATGACGTGTCCATCGATCCGCGATTGACCACGGCGCGCAGGTTGCTGTCGTGGATCGGGCCCAAATCGAAGCGCTCCAGCCGCACCGGCGCGGTCGCGACGATGCCGTTGGCTGTGCGCGCCTGCCCGATATAGGCGAGATCGGCGGTCTTGATGCCCGCGCGTTCGGCGGCGCGCTGGGTCAGGACGATCTGGCTCGCGCCGGTATCGACGACGAAGCGGACCGGCGTGCCGTTGACCTCGGCGGTGAGGTAGTAATGCCCGTCGGGTGCTTGCGGCACTTCGATCCGGCCATCGCGCATCACGGCCTGATCGGGGATCGAGACCTGCCGCTGGATGTCGGTCCAAAGCCCGACCGCGGCGAGCGTACCCAGAAAGATCAGCCCCCAGATCGCGGCCTGTTGCAGCGTACGACCCGGACGGCGACGGATTTCCAGCAGGAAATACCCGCCCACGGCGACGAGCAGGAGGCCCAGATAGACGAGCCGTCCCCAATTCTCGCTGATGATCGTCTCGACCATGATCCTCGTTACCCCTACCAACCTAATTCAGATAGGATCGCCTGCGCGGCTTTCCCAGAGGGCGGATTGCCTCAGCTTACCGGACTCCCGCCCATCAGCCCCGCGCCATGCAGCCCGTCGAGGATGAACTGGATCGCCAGCGCCGCCAACAGCATCCCCAGAAGCCGGGTGACGACCATCGTGCCGGTGCGCCCTAGCGCGCGCTCGATCGGCGTGGCGAGCAGGAACATCACGAAGACGCAGCAAAGCACCAGCAGCATCATCGCGATGATGACCACGACATGCAGCCAGTCGCCGCCCTCGCGGCCGGCCAGCAGGATCATCGTCGCCATCGCGCCGGGCCCGGCGAGAAGCGGCGTCGCCAGAGGGAATACGGAAGGGTCTGTTTCGGGGTCGGCCTCGTGCTCCTCGCCCTGCGCCTCGCGGCGTTTGGTGCGGCGTTCGAACAGCATGTCGAGCGCGGTGAGGAACAGCAGCACCCCGCCCGCGATGCGGAATGCGGGCATGGAGATGCCGATCCCGGCGAGGATCTTGTCGCCGAAGATGCCGAACAAGGTCAGCAGCACGGCGGCTATGATGAGGGCACGCAGGGCGATGCGCAGTCGCGCGCGATGGCTTTCGCCCAAGGTCAGTGCGATGAAGACCGGGGCCAGCCCGATCGGATCGATGATGACGAAAAGTGTCACGAAAGCAGTGATGTATTCGGCACCGATCACGCAGGGGCATCCCTTCCAAGTTTCGCAGTCGAGCCTAGCCTCATCCCCGACCGCCCGCCAGCCCTTCCCCGGCGTCTTCGGCAGACGGCTCGGGCGGCGCGGAGGGCAGGGCGGCGCGGATTTTCGCGGCCAGGCTCGCGGCGCCTCCGGCAAGGCGCGGATCCTCCATCGCTTCGGCGAGATCGAGCAGATGATCGAGCGCGGCCAACTCCTCGCGGGTCAGCACGAGAGGCGGCAAACCAACCGCCCGGCGCAGGATATAACCGACGCCGCGTTCGCCCTCGACCGGCACGCCATAGGCCGAGATTTCCGCCATGTCGCGCCAGATCGTGCGGACCGAGACTCCCAGCCGCTCAGCCAGATCGCTGGCACGGTGCATCTTGCCGTCGCGCAGGATGGCGATGATCTGTTGCAGCCGCTCGTCGCGGGTCATGGGTCTCTCCCGTCAGGTCAAGCGAAGGGTAGCGCGGGGCGGGGCAACTGACAATGAACTGTCAGTAATCTGCGCCTCACAGCGCCGTTTGGGCGGAATCGGTCTAGGATTGAGGCCCGCATGATCCTAAAACTCGGGACCGACATAAGGCGCGGGCGGCGGGCCCGTGACCAGAGGAGAGACAACAATGCTCAACAATATCGGCCTTCCCGGTCTGCTTCTGATCGCCGTCGTGGTTCTGGTTCTTTTCGGCCGCGGCAAGATTTCCTCGCTCATGGGTGAAGTCGGCAAAGGCATCACCGCCTTCAAGAAAGGCGTGAGCGACGGCACGAAGGAAATCGAAGACGGCTCCGTCGACGAGGCACGCGACGTGACCCCGGCTGACGAAGTTCAGAAAGAAAAAGACAAGGCCTGAGCCTGATCGCTTTTAGGGGTTGCGGGCTGATGCCCGTTTGCCTTTGCGTCCTCATTTGGCCGGAGGCCTGAGCACTCATGTTAGACATCGGTTGGAGCGAGCTACTGCTGATCGGCGTCGTGGCGCTGATCGTCGTGGGGCCGAAGGATCTGCCCAAGATGTTCCACCAGCTTGGCCGCATCACCGCGAAGGCCAAGTCGATGGCGCGCGAATTCTCGCGGGCGATGGAAGATGCGGCGAAGGATACCGGGCTCGACGAGGCCGCGGGCTCCGTGCGCGACCTGAAATCGCTGGCCTCGAAGAAGTCGCTCGGGCTCGACGCGCTGGAAAAGGCGACCGACGCTTTCGAGAAATGGGAGCCGGGCCGGTCCGAGCGGACCTCGCTCAAGCCCGATCCCGAGGCGGAGCCGCCCAAGCCCGAGGCTGCCCAACCCGAGGCGACCCCGGCCGAGACGGCCAAACCCGAGACTTCCAAGACGGCAAGCAAGCCGGCGGCCAAGCCCGCTGCGAAGAAAGCCGCGTCGAAGACCGCAGCCAAGACTGGCGCGAAGACGGGCGCTTCGACCGCAGCGAAATCCAGCGCCAAGCCGGCGACCAAGTCGAGCAGTAAACCTGCCGCGAAAACCGGTGCCAAACCGGCGGCCAAGAAGACGGCGGCGAAGAAACCCGCCGCGAAGAAGGGTGACGCATGAGCGACCATGACGAAATCGAGGACAGCGCCGCCCCGCTGATCGAACACCTCGCGGAACTGCGCACGCGCATCCTCTATTCGCTGGGGGCATTCATCGCGGCGATGGTGGTCTGCTACACGGTCTGGAACCCGATCTTCAACTTCCTGACCCGGCCGGTCTGTTCGGCGCTGGAATCGCGCGGCGAGCAATGCGGCCTCTATCTGATCAAGCTGCAGGAAGGTTTCTTCGTCGCGATCAATATTTCCTTCCTCGGCGGTTTCGCCCTGGCATTCCCGATTATCGCCTACCAGATGTGGCGTTTCGTGGCGCCGGGCCTTTACCGCAACGAGAAGAACGCGTTCCTGCCGTTCCTGATCGCCTCGCCGGTGATGTTCTTTCTTGGCGCGGCGTTCGCTTATTACATCATCCTGCCGCTGGCCTTTAACTTCTTCCTCGGCTTCCAGCAGGGCGAGATCGGCGCGACGTCCGGCGCGAACGAGATGGCCGCCATCGGCTTCCAGGGCTCGGTGCAGGAATATCTCAACCTGACGATCAAGTTCGTCATGGCCTTCGGGATCTGCTTCCAGCTGCCCGTCCTTCTGTCGCTGATGGGCAAGGCGGGTCTGGTCTCCTCGCAAGGCCTCGCGAATATGCGCAAATACGCAGTAGTCGCGATCCTTGTCGTGGCCGCGATCGCGACGCCTCCGGACGTGATTTCCCAGGTCATCCTGTTCTCGGTGGTCTACGGTCTCTACGAGATATCCATCCAGCTCGTGAAGCGGATCGAGAAGACCCGTGAAGCTCGAATGCGCGCCGAAGGCACCTGGATCGATCCCGACGAATGGGATGAAGACGAAGACGACGAGGATACCAAGGGATGAATGACGCGACGCTGACCCGGATCGCCACGGCACTGGAGCGGCTCTCGCCCGCGCCACAGCCCGCGCCGGATTTCGCCTCGGCCAGCGCCTTCATCTGGCACACCGCGCCGGATCGGCTGGAGCCCGTGCCTCAGGTGAACCGCGTCGACCTGAGCCTGCTGCACGGCATCGACCGCTCGCGCGATACGCTGCTGGCCAACACGCTGCAGTTTGCGCGCGGTGCGGCGGCGAATAATGCGCTTCTCTGGGGCGCGCGCGGGATGGGGAAATCCTCGCTCGTGAAGGCGGCCCATGCGGCGGCAGTGGCCGAGGGGCTGCCGCTCAAACTGGTGGAGCTTGCGCGCGAGGATCTGCCGTCCGTCGGGCGTCTGCTCGCGCATCTGCGCGACGCGCCGGAAATGCGCTTCATCCTGTTCTGCGACGACCTGTCGTTCAGTCATGACGACCAGCATTACAAATCGCTCAAGGCGGTGCTGGATGGCGGGATCGAGGGGCGGCCCGCGAACGTGATCCTCTATGCCACGTCGAACCGGCGTCACCTGATGCCGCGCGACATGATCGAGAACGAGCGTTCGACTGCGATCAGCCCCTCCGAAGCGGTGGAAGAGAAAGTCTCGCTGTCCGATCGGTTCGGGCTGTGGCTGGGCTTCCATCCCTGCAGCCAAGACGAGTATCTCACGATGATCCGCGGCTATTGCGACAGCTATGGCGTAGAGATCTCCGACGAGGAGTTGCGCGCCGAGGCCATCGAATGGCAGGCCACGCGCGGGGCGCGTTCGGGCCGCGTGGCATGGCAGTATTTCACCGATCTGGCCGGACGGCGCGGGATCGCGCTGTAAGCGCGTCCCTCCGCATCGTCCAAGGCGCGGGTAGGGGGCTTACACCCCCAGCCGATCGCGCAGCGCATACCACCACGACCCCGCGACGGAGTAGGGCACGCGGAAAGTGCGCCCGCCGGGAAACGGAATCCACGGCAGTTTCGCGAACGTATCGAACCGGGTCAGATCGCCGTTGATCGCCTCCGACAGGATGCGCCCGAAAGTATGCGAGCCGGTCACGCCGTGGCCGGAATAGCCATGCGCGAAATAGGTGTTCTGCCCGATCCGGCCCATCTGCGGCACGCGGCTGAACGAGAGCGCGAAATTGCCCGACCACGCGTAGTCGATCTTGGTGCCTTTGAGCTGCGGGAAGACTTTCTCGAGGTTCTTCCAGAGCTTCGCCTTGATGTCTTTCGGGTCTGCCCCGCCATAGACCGTGCCGCCGCCAAACAGCAGGCGGTTGTCGGCGGACATGCGGTAATAGTCGAGGATGTAGCGAACGTCCTCGATGCAGACATCTGACGGCATCAATTCGCGTGCCTTGGCCTCGCCCAGCGGCTCGGTCGCCATCACCTGCGTCGAGACGGGCATCACACGGCGCTCCAGCGTGGGCACGACATGGCCGAGATAGGCGTTGCCGCACAGAACCAGCGTCTTCGCGGTGATCTGCCCCTTCGCGGTCCTGATCACCGGGCGCGTGGCTTCGGTGTCGACGAAATTGACGGGGGACATCTCGTAGATCGTGCCGCCCATTTTCTCGACCGCTGCCGCCTCGCCAAGCGCGAGGTTCAGCGGATGCAGATGGCCGCCCTTGTGGTCGATCATGCCGCCCGCATAGAGGTCGGAAGCCGCGTGCTCGCGCATCTGCTCGCGGCTCAGCATCTCCTGGCTTTCGATGCCGTAGCTGCGCCAGAGTTTCCAGCGCGCTTCCAGCTCCTGCATATGCTTGCCGGTGAGCCCCGCGAAGACGTTGCCGGGCTTCAGGTCGCATTGGATGTCGTAGGTCGCGACGCGCTCGCGGATGATGTCGCCGCCTTCCATCACCAGACCGGCGACGAAATTCGCGGTGTCCTGTCCGTAGCGGCTCTCGATCACGTCGAGGCTCGCGTTCAGCCCGTTGACGACCTGACCGCCATTGCGGCCCGAAGCGCCCCAGCCGATGCGTGCGCCTTCCACGACGGTGACGCTATAGCCCTTTTCGGCCAGATGCAGCGCGGTCGCGAGGCCCGAAAAGCCCGCGCCCACGACGCAGATATCGGCCTCCACCGCGCCTTCCAGTTCCGGACGGAGCGGGGCCGGGTTGGCCGAAGCCGCGTAGTAGCTGTCGGTGTGTCTGCCGTCGCCCGCATAGGGATGGGTCTTGTCGGTCATGTCGCGCTCTCGTCTGAAAGGGGCGTTTCGCTTTCGGTGCCACGCGCGCGCGTCAAGCGCAAGCGGGCTCAGCCCGCCCGCGTCAGCATCCCGAACAAATCGCGCGGATCGTCGGGGTCTGCCATAAGATCGAGCATCTGCGCATAATCGCCACCCTTTACGCGGTCATGGATGTAGCGCAGCGCGCTGAAATCCTCGATCGCGAAGCCCACGCTATCGAACAGCGTGATCTGTTTCGCGTCGCGGCGGCCCTCGGCCTCACCGCGCATGACCTTCCACAACTCGGTCACCGGGTGATCCTCGTCGAGCGCCTGAATCTCGCCCTCGATGCGGGTCTGCGGCGGGTATTCGACAAAGATCTCCGAGCGGGTGAGGATGTCGCGATGCAGTTCGGTCTTGCCGGGGCAGTCGCCGCCGATCGCGTTGATGTGGATGCCCGAGCCGACCATGTTGTCGGTCAAGATCGTCGCATATTGCTTGTCGGCGGTGCAGGTCGTGATGACCTGCGCGCCTTCGACCGCTTCCTCGCCGGAGCGGCATTTGGTGACGTTGAACCCCTGCGCGATCAGGTTCTTCGCGGCTTTCTCGGTCGCGCTCGGGTCGATGTCGTAAAGCCGCAATGTGTCGATACCGCAGATCGCGCGGAAGGCCAGCGCCTGAAACTCGCATTGCGCGCCATTGCCGATCATGCCCATCACCGTCGCGCCTTTCGGGGCGAGGTATTTGCCCACCAGCGCCGAGGTGGCGGCGGTGCGCAGTGCGGTCAGTATCGTCATCTCGGTCATCAGCAGCGGATAGCCCGTAGCGACCGAGGACAGCACGCCAAACGCCGTCACGGTCTGGTGCCCGGTGCGGCCGTTCTTGGGGTGCCCGTTGACGTATTTGAAACCGTAATTTTCGCTATCCGCGGTCGGCATCAACTCGATCACGCCCTCCGCAGAATGGCTCGCGACGCGCGGCGTCTTGTCGAAATCCGGCCAGCGGCGGAAATCCTCTTCGATATAGGCGGCGAGGTCGCGCATCACCTGTTCGGGGCCGATCTCGTTCACCAGCTTCATCATGTTGGCGACGGAAACGAAGGGCACGAAGGCCAGTTCGGAGGGGGCGAGCGGGGACTTGTCCATCAAAAACTCCGTGTCATGCGGTCAAGAACGCGGCGGCCGAAGAGGCTGGCCGCGAGGTCGCAAAGCAGTTTCGCCGTGCGGCCGCGTTCGTCGAGGAAGGGGTTAAGCTCGACAATGTCGAGCGAAGTGACGAGGTCGCTGTCGCCGACCTCTTCCATGATCAGATGCGCCTCGCGGAACGTGGCGCCGCCCGGCACGGTCGTGCCCACGGCGGGCGCGATCCCGGGGTCCAGGAAATCGACGTCGAAGCTGACATGCAGAAGGCCGTTGGCTTCGCGCACGCGGTCAAGGAAGGCGCGCAGCGGAGCCAGCACGCCGGTCTCGTCGATGGCGCGCATGTCATGGACTTCCAAGCCGATCTGCTTGATGCGCTCGCGCTCTGCCGGATCGACAGAGCGGATGCCCATCATGCAGAAGTTCTTGGGATCGATGCTGGCTTCCAGCGGCGGGAAGGCCTCGAAATCCGGCTGTCCCGTGACGTAGGCCACGGGCGTGCCATGCAGGTTGCCGCTGGTCGTGGTTTCCAGCGTGTGCAGGTCCGGGTGGGCGTCGAGCCACAGAACGAAAAGCGGGCGATCCTGGGTTTTCGCATGACGCGCCAGCCCGCTCAGCGTGCCGGCAGCCAGCGCGTGGTCGCCACCGATGAAGATCGGGCGGTCGTGCTTCTGCGCGGCGTCGAAGGCTGCGTCCGACAACGCCTCGATCCAGGCGCGGGTCTCGGCCAGATCGTGGATCGCGGGGTTCTTGTGCGGCACAGGGTCTTGCGCCGGGATCGACAGGTCGCCCAGATCGTTCACCTCCCAGCCCAGCTCGGTCAGGATGTCGCCCAGCCCGGCGATGCGCAGGCTGGCCGGTCCCATGATGCAGCCGGGTTGCGAAGCGCCAGTTTGAATAGGCGCGCCCAGAATCGATACTGTGCGTGTCATCGTGATCTCCCTTGTTGGACTCAGTCTGACGAAATGGCGCAGAGGTTTCGCTTGTCAATTTGCGCAAATCGGAACTAAATTTGATCAGTTTGGCTAATTGATTGATCAAAACGGAGGGGCGATGCAGCTCGACGATACGGACCGCGCGATCCTGACCGCATTGCGGGCGGACGCGCGGCTCTCGGTGACTGATCTTGCGCTGCAGGTGGGGGTGTCGCGCACCACAGCACGCGCCCGGCTGGAGGCGCTGGTGGCTTCGGGGCAGATCCGGCGCTTTACCATCGAGACCGAGACCGATGTCGAGGGGCAGGTGCGTGCGATCACGCTGGTCGAGTTACAGGGCAAGATGTCGCGCGCTGTGATCCGGGCGCTGCACCGGATCCCGGAGGTCACGACGGTTTTCGCGACCAATGGAAACTGGGATCTGGTGGCGGAAATCCGGGCCGAGACTCTGGGCGAGTTCGACCGGGCCTTGCGCGATATTCGGGAAATTCCGGGGGTGCTCAACAGCGAGAGCTGTCTGCTGCTCGCGCCTGTTGCGGGCTAGGAGGGAAGGGGCGCGGGCAGACCGGAATATCTCCGGCCCGCCGCGCAAGATCAGTTGAGGTACGGCATCGGATCGACGGAATCGATGCCCTTGCGGACCTCGAAATGCAGATAGCCCTGATCGCCGGACGCGACCTTCGCGATGGTCTGGCCGCGCTTGACGCTCGCGCCTTTCTTCACCGTGATGCCGGTCACGTTGTAATAGACCGTCACCAGATTGTCGGGATGCTTGATCGCGAGGAAGGCGACATCGTCGGTGTCCTGGCTGATCAGCAGTACGGTGCCGCTCTCGGCGGCTTTGACCGCAGTTCCGGCCGACGCGGAGATATCGACACCGTCGTTCTTGCCCTTCTTGTAGGGGCGGATGATCGAGCCGGGAACCGGCATCATCATCTTCGACGTGTCCGACGCCTTGGTGCGATCGGTGCTCATGTCCGGGGTCTGCGTCTTGACCGGCTCGGAGGCTTTCGGCGGCGTCTTGTCGGGCAGGGGCTCTGCCGCGGAGGGCGGCACCGGGGTCGGCGAGCCGGTGCCGGGCGCCGTCGTAGCCGTAGCGGTCTCGACCTTCGGAGGTTGGCGGCCGGAGGCGACCGGGATGATCAGCATCTGACCTTCACGCACGCGCAGATCGTTGGGTAGCCCGTTCCATTCGGCCAGTGCCTTCACCGGCACCGAATAGTAGCGCGCGATGGAGTAGGCGGTCTCGCCACGCGCGACCTTGTGGCGGATCGGCTCGGGGCTGGTTGTGGAGACCGGGGCCGAAGCCGGGGTCGCCTTCGCGGGCTGGTTCGCCTGCGCCTTGTCGATCGCGTTCGACGCGAGCGAGGTGATGTCGATCGTCTCCGAGGTCAGTGCACTGGAATTGCCCGGCGCCGCGGTGCCGGCTGTCGTCGCGACCTTGTTGGGCAGGGCCAGCACTTCGCCCGCGTTCAGCACCGCGTCGGGCGCGACCGCGTTATAGCGGGCTAGCGCGCCGGGATCGGTGCCGATGCGTTGTGCGACGGAGTTGACCGTATCGCCGCGGCGCGCCACGACGACCTGATAATTCGGGTAGGTGATGATGCCCTGCGCATTCGGGCGCGGGCGATCCTGTACGGCCTGCCGGGCAGCCGCGCTCGTGTCGAGCCCGCCATTGCCGTAGCCGCGCATGTCCAGATCGAACCCGTTCGGGTTACAGGCGGCCAGCGCCGTCAGCGCGACTCCACCTGCCAGGATCAGCCGCAGCCGGGAATTCTTCGTTGCCATCCGCTCGTCCTCACTGTCTCTCAGACCTCTACGGGGTCCGTTCTTGCCTGCCACTCAGTCGTTTGCCACGCCCTCTACAAGGGGGACGAAGCGCACCGGACGCAATTCTTCGTAATCGAAGCCCGTCTCGAGCCGGCGCACCCGTATCAGGCTTTGCACCGTGTCCGACTGGCCCACGGGCAGAACCATGATACCCCCGATCTTCAGCTGGGCCAAGAGCGGCCCGGGAGGGTCTTCCGCGGCGGCAGTCACGATGATTCGATCAAAGGGCGCCTGATCGGGCAGCCCATGCGAGCCGTCGCCGGAAATCGCAACGATATTGGTGAGCCGCAGCGCCGTGAAGACGCCCTCGGCCTCGCGCACGAGGCGCTTGTGGCGATCCACCGTGTAGACCCGTCGGGCGAGCTGACTCAGGATGGCTGCCTGATAACCCGATCCGGTGCCGATCTCGAGCACGGTATCGCGCGAGCCGACATCCGCAGCCTGGGTCATCAGCCCCACGATCGAAGGTTGCGAGATGGTCTGTCCGCAGGCGATCGGCAGGGGCATGTCCTCATAGGCACGATCGGCGAAGATACCGCGCACAAACTGGCCGCGGTCGATCCCCTCCATCGCGTGCAGCGTGCGCGCGTCGGTCACGCCCTTGGAGCGCAGTGCGAAGAGGAACCGCATCTTGCGCTCGGCCAGATCCTCTTCCGCATCCTCGCTCATCCCAGACGGGCCTCCAGATCGGCGATCACGTCATGCGCCGTCAGATCGGCGCGCATCGGCGTGACCGAGATATAGCCGTCGAGGTTGACGGCGGCATCGGTGCCCGGCTGCGTCGGCGTATGCTGCGGGCCACCCTTGATCCACAGGAAGCGCCGCCCCGAGGGCGCGTGGTGCGCCTCGGTCGAGAAGAAGCAATCCTTGCGGAAGCCTTGGGCGGCGACCTTGTGGCCCTTGACGTCGGCTGCCAGCACCGGCGGGAAATTGACATTGTAGAACACCCGGTAATCGCCATCGTCCCAGATG
This sequence comes from Thioclava sp. F34-6, assembly GCF_002213235.1. Taxonomy (NCBI): domain Bacteria; kingdom Pseudomonadati; phylum Pseudomonadota; class Alphaproteobacteria; order Rhodobacterales; family Paracoccaceae; genus Thioclava; species Thioclava sp. F34-6. Next base: position 210,053 of record NZ_NBOA01000006.1, on the reverse strand, counting down.
CCCTGATCGAGGAGCTTGCGCACGAGCCCCGCGCCATGCACCCGCGCCGCCTCGAACATGTCGGGGGCATTGAAGACCTCGGGGCCGATGAATTGAGACAGGGCAATCGCGGGCACCCCTTGCAGCGCCGCCTCCATCGCGCCGCCCAACGTGCCGGAATAGAGCGCGTTGTCGGCGGAGTTGTTGCCCCGGTTCACGCCCGAGAGTACCAGATCGGGCCGCTGCCCTTCCAGCACGTCGTAAAGCCCGGCCATCACGCAGTCGGCGGGGCTGCCTTCGGCTGCGAAACGGCGCTCGGCCAGCTTCGAGATCATCATCGGCCGGGTGTAGGAGATGCAATGGCCCACGCCCGATTGCTCGAAGGCGGGCGCGACCGTCCAGACCTCGCCATCGGGACCTGCGAGTTCTTCGGCGATCTCGAGAAGAACGGCCAGACCCGGCGCGTCGATGCCGTCGTCATTGGTGATGAGAATACGCATGTTGCCCCCAGTTCCCCGTCGCGTCACCCGATGCTTACCTTGCAGTGGATGAAGGGTAAAGCGGGGGCAGGCAACAGCCTGGATGTGTCGCCAAAGCGCCGCAGGCCAAGCGGTCCGCGGCGTTTGGCCGGGGCGTCAGAGCGTGTCGAGGATACGCCGTGCTTCGGCATGGCGATCGGCGAGAGCGTCGCGATCCTCGCCGGGGAAGAACCGCCCGCGCAAGGCGGTCGCCATCGGCGCAGGCTCGGCGATGACCACGCGCGGCCCGATCTTGACGGTCTCCGCCTGCCACGAGCGCAGCATCGCCATCTGTGCCGCTTTCGTCGCCCCGTAGATGCCGAAGAATTTCTGGCCCGCACGCGGATCGTCGAAGGCCAGCGCGGTGCCTTGGCGGGCGAGCAGCAGCGGCTCGATCAGCCCGATCAGCTGCGCGGTCGCGGTCACGTTCACCTTGACCGAATTGGCCAGTTCCTTGGCGTCGATATGCCCCGTCGGCGAGAGCGGCGCGGCATGGATCGCGGTATGCACCCAGAGATCGAGCCCGCCCCAGCGCGCGCCGATCGACTGCGCGAGATGCGCCATCTGATCGGGGTCGGTCACGTCCAGCGGGCCGAGCGAAGCGGTCCCGCCCTTCGCCTGAATCCGGTCGTCGAGTTCTTCCAGCGCGCCGGTGGTCCGCGCGACGGCCATGATATGCCAGCCGTCTTCGGCCAAGGCCTCTGCAATCGCCCCGCCGAGGCCACGCGAAGCGCCGGTGACTAGCGCCAGTTTCTTGCCCTGCGAAGGGTCTTGGGTCTGATCCGTGCTCATGGCGCGTTTCTTGCCACCACGCCCGCCTTCGCGCAAGCGTCAGATGCACGATCCGAGCCTCTCCCGATGATTTGCGAATTTGCGCGCGGGCGAGTCGGCCCGCTTAGCAATGCTGCGCAATGGCGGCTGCGCCACTCGCCGTCGCGGGTAGCTGGTCGGCGCCGCGCAGACGCGGCGGGACCCTGCCTCGAAATCGAAGCGCTGCCCCCCGGCTGGGAATGGCGTTACGCTTTGCCCTGAAGCCGAGCGAGAGCGGCTTCGCACATGCCCTCGCTCAGCCATTGGCAGTCGGCGCAGATCGTCTGGTGGACATCGGCGGGCAGGGCGGCCATCCGCTCCAGCGCCTCGCCCCAGCTGAGCACATCGCCCGGCGCAATTCCCAATGCCTCCGCATGGGCTGCATCCAACCGGTCGATCTTCGCCTGCCCGGTGCAACCGGACCCGCGCCGCGACGGGCAGGGACCGCAGATGTCATCGGCCGCGCCCACCACTTCGATCTCCACCGCCGCGCCTTCCGCACGCCGCAGTCGCCCCTCGACGATATCGGTCATGTTCGCAGTGAAGGCATCCGAATATCCCTTCCCCACGAACCCGAGCGAGCAGAGGAAATGATGCGGGCGGTATGTCAGACGGTCAGCTATGTCTTCGCTCTTTCGTAATTATCCCGGGGGAGGCCGGCGCAGCCAAGCGGGGCGCCGTCCCCTGTCACCGGGGTAGCAGAATGGAAAACGGGCCGGAAGGTTTCCCCTCCGGCCCGCAATGATCTGGTCTATGCTCAGCGCTTCTCGAGATCGACGTAATCGCGGTAGGTCGCGCCGGTATAGAGCTGACGCGGGCGACCGATCTTGCCGGTCGGATCCTCGATCATCTCTTTCCACTGCGAGATCCAGCCGACGGTGCGCGACAGCGCGAAGATCGGGGTGAACATCGAGGTCGGGAAGCCCATCGCCTCGAGGATGATGCCCGAGTAGAAGTCGACGTTCGGATAGAGCTTCTTGGAGACGAAATATTCGTCCTCCAGAGCGATCTTCTCCAGTTCCTTGGCGACCTGAAGCGTCTCGTTGTCGTGGATGCCGAGCAGGTCTAGCACCTCGTCCGCCGATTCCTTCATGACCTTCGCGCGCGGGTCGAAGTTCTTGTAGACGCGGTGACCGAAGCCCATCAGGCGGAAGGGATCGTCCTTGTCCTTGGCGCGCTTGATGTATTCCGGGATCTGGTCGACGGTGCCGATTTCGCGCAGCATCTCGAGGCAGGCTTGGTTGGCGCCGCCGTGGGCGGGGCCCCAGAGGCAGGCGATGCCGGCCGCGATACAGGCGAACGGGTTCGCGCCCGAGGAGCCCGCCAGACGCACGGTCGAGGTCGAGGCGTTCTGCTCGTGATCGGCATGGAGCGTGAAAATCCGGTCCATCGCACGGGCCAGCGCAGGCTCGATCTTGTAGTCTTCGGCCGGGACCGAGAAGCACATGTGCAGGAAGTTCTCGGCGTAGCTCAGCTCGTTCTTCGGATAGACGAAGGGCTGACCGATCGAATACTTGTAGGCCATCGCGGCGATCGTCGGCAGTTTCGCGATCAGGCGGATCGAGGCGACTTCGCGTTGCCACGGGTCCGAGATGTCGAGGCTGTCGTGATAGAAGGCAGACAGCGCGCCCACGACGCCGACCATGGTCGCCATCGGGTGGCTGTCACGGCGGAAGCCCTGGAAGAACTGCTTCATCTGCTCGTGGATCATCGTGTGACGCGTCACGCGGAACTCGAAATCTTCCATCTGCGCCTTGGTCGGCAGTTCCCCGTAGAGCAGCAGGTAGCACACTTCGAGGTAATGCGACTTCGACGCGAGTTGGTCGATCGGATAGCCACGATACAGCAGCTCACCCTTGGCACCGTCGATGAAGGTGATCTTGGATTCGCAGGCTGCGGTCGAGGTGAAGCCCGGATCGTAGGTGAAGACGTCGGCTTGGCCATAGAGCTTGCGGATATCGAGCACGTCGGGACCAGCCGAGGGCGAGAGCACGGGAAGCTCATAGGTTTGTCCGTCAAGCGAGAGCGTGGCGGTCTTCGAGTTGTCTGCCATGTAAATTCCCTTTCATCCTCCGGCTGGGCCGCGCCGGTCTATCGCGTCCGGACAGTCGTCCGGAGAGGGCGGCCAGGCCTCAGGCCGCCTGATCGTCGAGTCGAGCCAGAGTCTCCTCCCGGCCCAAAACGAGCATCATATCGAATACGCTGGGGGTTGCCGCACGTCCCGCCAAGGCCGCCCGCATCGGAGCTGCGACCTTCCCAAGGCCAAGCCCATGCGCTTCGGCAACCTGTCCGACAGCGGCTTCCAGGTCTTCCCGCGACCAATTAGCGCGTTGCAGCGCAAAGGTCAATTCACTCAGTATACCACGGGATACATCATCCAGTGCCTTGGCCGCTTTCTCTTCGATCTCGATCGGGCGCTGCGTCAGAGAGAAATGCGCCTTTTCAAGGAGTTGCGACAGAAGTTTCGCTGATCCCTTTACCACGGGAAGCGTGCGCATAAGCGCAGATTTCTGTGCGTCATCCAGCGACGGTTTTTCTGCAGCTGCGAGATAACCTTCGATTTCGCGCAGCAATTCGGCCTCGTCGGTGACCGCGATATGCTGGCCGCAGATATTCTCGAGCTTCTTGAAATCGAGCCGCGCCGGCGCCTTGTTGATGCCGGTGATGTCGAACCATTCCTTCGCCTGTTCGTCGGTGAAGAATTCGTCGTCGCCATGGCTCCAGCCGAGCCGCGCGAGGTAGTTGCGCATGCCCGTCGCCGGGTAGCCCATCGCCTGATACTGCTCGAGGCCCACCGCGCCGTGGCGCTTCGACAGCTTCTTGCCGTCGGGGCCGTGAATCAGCGGGATATGCGCGAAGGTCGGCACGTCCCAATCCATCGCGCGATAGACCAGCATCTGCCGCGCGGCATTGACGAGATGGTCGTCCCCGCGGATCACATGGGTCACGCCCATATCATGGTCATCGACGACAACGGCCAGCATGTAGGTCGGTGTGCCATCCGAACGTAAACAAATCATGTCATCGAGCTGATCGTTGCGGATCGTCACTTCGCCCTGCACCGCGTCCTGGATCACGGTCGTGCCCTCGCGAGGGGCTTTCAACCGGATCACGTAGGGCGCGTCCGGATGGGTCGCGGGATCGGCGTCGCGCCACGGCGAGGGGAACATCTGGCCCTTGTTCGCCGGGTCCTCGCGGAAGGCCGCGATCTCTTCCTGCGTGGAGAAACATTTGTAGGCGTGGCCTTTCTCCAGCATCTTATGGGCGACCTCGGCGTGGCGGGCCGCGCCCGCGGCTTGGCTCACCACCTCGCCGTCATAGTCGAGCCCCAGCCATTCGAGCCCCTGCAGGATCGCCGCCGTCGCCTCCGGGGTCGAGCGTTCACGGTCGGTATCCTCGATACGCAGCAGGAATTTACCGCCGCGCCCGCGTGCATAGAGCCAGTTGAACAGCGCCGTGCGCGCACCGCCGATATGCAGATAGCCGGTGGGCGAGGGGGCGAAACGGGTGACAATCTGGTCGGACATGTCGGAGCCTTTCTTCGCGGGCTCTCACCGGCCCGCCTTTACCTTTCGGAAACCATCAAGCGCATAGGCTTTCTCGGCTCGATGCATAAGCAGGGACGGGGCCGAGGACAAGCATGGCGATCAATGCGGAACCGGGCGACTGGGCGCTGCCGGAGGGCGCAAAGGGCGCGGGCCGCAGCTCTCGTCTGATCGCGGCGCTTTTCGCTGGTCTCTCCGATCCGCTTGGTGCCTTGGCGCGGGCGCGGGCGCAGCTTTTCCTGTGGATGCCGGTGGCGCTCGGGGGCGGGGTCGGTGCGTATTTCACGCTCAAGGTGGAGCCGGGCTGGCTTATCTACCTGACCGCGCTCGCGATCTGCGCGATCTCTCTGACGCTTTGGCTGCGCGGCGCGGTATGGTTTCGGCTGCCGGCGGCACTCATTGCCCTCGCGGCTCTGGGCCTGCTGCTGGCGGGGCTACGCGCCCATCTCGTCGCAGCGCCGGTGCTGCAATTCCGCTATTACGGCCCCGTCGCCGGGCGGATCGTTAAGATCGACCGCGCGCGCTCGGACCTGATCCGGCTGACGCTGGATCAGGTGCGGATCGACCGGGTCGCCCCCGGAAATACGCCCGCGCGGGTCCGGGTCACGCTGCATGGCGATCAGAGCGAGTTCACCCCGGAACCCGGCGCGCAGGTCATGCTCACGGCGAATCTCTCGCCCCCGCCGCCGCCAGCCGCGCCCCGGGACTACGATTTCCGCCGCACCGCCTGGTTCGATCGCCTCGGCGCGATCGGCTATACCCGCGCGCCGGTGATGCGGGTCGCGCCGCCCGATCCCGGTGATTGGGCGATGGCGGCGCATCGCGCGCGGATGCGGCTCTCTACGGCGATCCAGTCGCGGATCGCGGGCCAGCCCGGCGCGGTCGCGGCGGCGCTGATGACCGGCGACCGCTCGGGTCTGAGCGAGGCCACGCGCGAGGCTATGCGCCGCTCCGGCCTCGCGCATCTGATCGCGATCTCGGGGCTGCATATGGGAATCCTCGCGGGTTTCGTCTTTGGACTCGTGCGCTACGGGCTGGCGCTGGCAGGCCGACCCGCGCTGATCTGGCCCACGAAGAAATTGGCCGCCATTGCTGCGCTGATCGCGGCCAGCGCCTATCTGTGGCTCGCGGGGCCTGCGGTCTCGACCCAGCGCGCCTGGATCATGGTGTCGATCATGCTCCTCGCCGTGCTCGCCGACCGTCGTGCGCTGAGCCTGCGCACCGTTGCACTCGCCGCCACGCTCTTGCTGATCTGGCAACCAGAGAGCCTGACCGCGCCCGGCTTCCAGATGTCCTTCGCGGCGACGACCGCGCTGATCGTGATGCTCGGGCCGTGGACCCGCGCCGCGCGCTACCTGCCGCGGCTTCTGCGGCCCGCGCTGATGCTGGTCGCGACCTCGCTCATCGCTGGCGCTGCTACGGCGCCGATCGTGGCCGCGCAGTTCCACCGGCTGTCGGAATACGGGGTTCTGGCGAACCTGTTCGCGGTGCCGGCAATGGGGCTGGTGATCATGCCGATGGGGGTCCTCGCGGCGCTGCTGGCCCCCTTCGGTCTGAGCGGCCCCGCGCTTTGGGCGGTGGGGCAGGGTACGGCGTGGATATTGCGCGTCGCGCGATGGGTCAGCGACCTCGATGGCTCCGTTCTCGCCATCGTTCAACCGGGGCCTTGCGTGCTGCCGCTGATCGCGCTTGGAGCCTTGGGGCTGATCCTGACCCGCGGCGCGGGACGGACAGCGAGCATCGGCCTGATTGCCACGGCTTGCGTGTTTTGGCTGCGCGCCGACGACGAGCGACCTGCACTTCTGATCGCACCCGAGGGCCGGCAGGTCGGGGTGATGACGCCGCTAGGCCGGGCTCTGTCGAAACCCGGCGCGGGGTTCATCTCGGACCGCTGGCTTGCGGCGGATGGCGACGCGGCGACGCTGGAGGTGGCGGCCGCGCGGCCTGCATTCTCCGGGCCGCGCGGCGCGCGGATTGCGCGGTTTCGCGGGGCGCAGCTTGCCCATTTCACGGGAAAAGCCGTGCAAGACGCGCTGCCTGCGGTCTGCGCCAAAGGCGGAATTGTCGTAACTTCCGCCAAATTCGACAGCGCCATAGGCCCTTGCGATCTGTGGGACGCGCAGCGCCAGCGCGGAACCGGCGCGGTCGCGATCAGTGCAGCCGGGGAAATCACGACGACCGCGCAAGTCAAGGGTCGCCGTCTCTGGACGCGCCCCTGACCTTCGCTCTTCGCAAAAATGCCCGCCGGAGGCTCCGCCCTCTGCCACCGGCGCAGCAAATGAAAAAGAGCGCCCCGCAGGACGCCCTTTTCCAGAAACTCAATGGATGTCAGTAGCTGCGGATCAGCCCGACGAGCCGACCCTGCACCTTCACCTGATCGTCGCGCAGCAGCCGCGTCTCATAGGCCGGGTTAGCGGCCTCCAGCGCGATCATTCCGCTGCGACGGTAGAAACGCTTCAGCGTGGCCTCATGGCCTTCGACCAAGGCGACCACGATATCGCCGTTATCCGCCGTGCCCTGTTCTCGGATCACCACGACGTCGCCATCGTTGATCCCGGCCTCGATCATCGAGTCGCCTTTGACCTCGAGCGCGTAATGCTCTCCGCGTCCGCTCAGCATCGAGCCCGGAACGGCAACGTGATGCGAAACCTCCGAAATCGCCTCTATCGGGACACCGGCGGCGATCCGGCCCATCACCGGCAGTTCCAGCGCGTGGATCACGTCAACCGGCATCGCGCCGCGCGGCGGATCGGCCTTGTCCCCCTCGATCACTTTGGGCGCGAAGCTTCTTGTATCCTCGGTCGCGGGCGCGCCGAATTTCTTCTCGAGCGCCTCGGGCAGTTTCACGATCTCGATCGCGCGGGCCCGGTGAGCGAGACGGCGGATGAAGCCGCGTTCTTCCAATGCGGTGATCAGCCGGTGGATACCGGACTTGGAGCGCAGGTCCAGCGCGTCCTTCATCTCGTCGAAAGAGGGCGGAACACCGTCCTTCATCATCCGTTTCTGAATGAATTCCAGCAATTCCAGTTGCTTGCGCGTCAGCATCCGCGACCCTCCGTTCCCCGGTCAAGGCACATGTTCAAGGATTGTTCTACCCTTGTTCACGGGGGCTGTCAACGGCCGAGGCGGGCGCGGCTCAGTCGAGCGGCAGGATCTCGACCGTCTCGCCCGCCTTGCGCGGCCCGTCGCCGATGGGGCGGATCAGCAGGCAATCGGCCTGCGACAGGAGGCTCAGCATCGCGGAGTCCTGGTTGTCGAAGGGCGTGACGCGGGGCAGGGGATCGCCGGGCACGAGCGTGGCGCGCATGTAATGCGTGCGCGGACCGGTGGGGCCGGTATCGGTCGCGAGGATTGCCTGTTTCACGCGAGTTTCGGGCGACAGGCCCGAAAGCTTGCGCAGCATCGGGCGCAGGAACAGTTCGGCACAGACCGTTGCCGAGACCGGGTTGCCCGGAAGGCCCAGCATCGCGGCCTCGCCCATCCGGCCCGCCATCAAGGGCTTGCCCGGGCGCATCGCGATCTTCCAGAAGCTGCGTTCGAGCCCCAGTTCCTCGGCCACGTCGCCCACAAGATCATGCGCGCCGACCGAGGCGCCACCGGAGGTCACCACCATATCGGCGCCCTTCGCGAGGTCGAACACGGTGCGCAGACTGTCGCGGTCGTCGCGAGCGATCGGCAGCATGCGCGCTTCTGCGCCCATGCGCTCGGCCAATGCCGCGACGATGAAGCTGTTGGAGCAGATGATCTGGTCCGGCCCCGGCTCTTCGCCCGGCATCACCAACTCGTCGCCAGTCGCGATGATCGCGACGATGGGGCGGCGGCGCACGGTGACGGCGGGCACGTTCATCGCCGCCAGCAGCCCGAGGTCGCGCGCGGTCAGCGGGCGGTCGGGGCAGAAGCTCTCGCCTTGCGCGAAATCCTGACCCTTCGGCCGGATATTGGTATTGCTATCAAGCTCTTGCGGCAGCGTGATCGTGTCGCCTTCGCGCGTCACGTTCTCCTGCAGCACGACCACGCCATTCGGCCCCGGCACTGGCGCGCCGGTGAAAATGCGTACCGCCTGGCCGGGCTTTGGCTGACCCTCATAGCCGCGACCCGCGGCGGCCTCGCCCTCGACGGTGAGCGTCGCGCCGGGCAGGTGGTCGGCCACGTCGAGCCAGTAGCCATCCATCGCCGAGCCCGAGAAGGGCGGCTGGGTCAATTGCGCGGTCGCGGGCTCCGCCATCACACGACCAAGCGCATGACGCAGGCTCACGCGTTCGGTACCCAGCGGTTCGACCAGCGTCAGAACCTTTTCAAGCGCTTCTTCGACGGGCAACAGGCTCATGTTGCGCTCCCTTCAGCCTCGTATTTGCCGGACTTCCCGCCGTCTTTCAGCACGACGCGGATACCCTCGATCTGCATGGATTTCTCGACCGCCTTGAGCATGTCATAGACCGTCAGCGCCGCCGCCGACACGGCGGTCAGCGCCTCCATCTCGACGCCGGTCTGCCCCGAGGTTTTCACGGTGGCGCGGATGCGCACACCAGGCAGCGCCTCGTCGGGTTCCAGATCGAGCGTGACCTTGGTGATCGGCAGCGGGTGACAGAGCGGGATCAGATCGGAGGTCTTCTTCGCGGCCATGATGCCCGCGATCCGCGCGATGCCCAGAACGTCGCCCTTCTTCGCGGTGCCCTTCAGGACATAATCCAGCGTCTCGGGCAGCATTACCACGCGCCCCTCGGCCACGGCGATGCGGTCGGTCACGTCCTTGTCGGAGACGTCGACCATATGGGCCTGACCGTCCTTGTCGAAATGCGACAGGCTCATGCGACCTCCAGAAGCGTCCGGGTGGCGCCCGCGACATCGTCCTGCCGCATCAGGCTTTCACCGATCAGGAAGCGGCGCGCGCCGACCTCGGCCATCGCGGCCATGTCGTCGCGGGTGAAGATGCCGCTTTCGCAGACCAGATCGCGGCCCTCGGCGAGGATGCTCGGTGCAAGTTCGCGGGTCACGTCGAGCGTGACCTCGAAGGTCTTCAGGTTGCGGTTGTTCACGCCCAGAAGCGGCGACTTCAAGTGTTTGAGCGCGCGCTCGGTCTCTTCCATGTCATGCACTTCGACCAGCACATCCATGCCCCAACCAAAGGCTGCGTCTTCCAGCTCAGCCGCCAGATCATCCTCGACCGAAGCCATGATGATCAGGATGCAATCGGCGCCCCAGGCGCGGGCCTCCGCGACCTGATAGGTGTCATAGAGGAAATCCTTGCGCAGCGCGGGCAGCGAGCAGGCCGCGCGCGCCGCCGACAGGAATTCCGGCGCGCCCTGAAAAGACGGCGTATCGGTCAGCACCGATAGGCAGGCAGCACCGCCTTGCTCATAGGCTTTGGCCAGCGCGGGCGGGTCGAAATCGGGGCGGATCAGCCCTTTCGAGGGCGAGGCCTTCTTGATCTCGGCGATCAGCCCGTAGCCCGTTTCCGCCTTCGCGGTCAGGGCGTTGGCAAAACCGCGCGTGGGCGCCTGCGCCTTGGCCTGAGCTTCAACCTCGCTCAGCGGGCGGGCGGCTTTGGCCGCTTTGATCTCTTCAAGCTTGTAGGCCTTGATCTTGTCGAGGATCGTGCTCATCCGGCGACCTCCTGCGTGATGCGGGCCAGCGTTTCCAGAGCGGTCTTGGCCTTTCCGCTGTCGATGCTCTCGGCCGCCATTTCCGCCCCGGATTTCAGGTCCGAGACCTTGTCGGCCACGACGAGCGCGGCGGCGGCGTTGAAGATCACCGCGTCGCGATAGGCCGAGGGCTCACCCTCGAGCAGTGCGCGCAGGGCGGCGGCGTTCTCGGCTGCGGTGCCGCCGATCAGATCGCGGAAGCGATGGACGGGCAACCCGGCATCCTCGGGGTGGATCTGGATCGACTCGATCCGGCCGTTTTCCAGCGCGGCGACTTCGGTCGTGCCGCAGATGGTGATCTCGTCGGTGCCGTCCGAGCCATGGACAAGCCATGCCTTCTCGGAGCCGAGCATCTGCAACGTCTCGGCCATCGGGAAGATCAGGTCGGGCGCGAAGGCCCCGGTCAGCTGTCGCTTCACGCCTGCGGGGTTGGTCAGCGGGCCGAGGATGTTGAAGATCGTCTTGCAGCCCAACTCCTGACGCACCGACCCGACATGACGCATCGCGGGGTGGTGGATCTGCGCCATCATGAAGCCGATATTCGCCTCGGCCAGACCGCGCTCTGTCGCCTCCGGCCCCGCCATCACGTCAATGCCGAGCTCGGACTGCACATCCGCCGTGCCCGATTTCGACGAGGCCGCGCGGTTGCCATGCTTTGCGACCGGAACGCCCGCGCCCGCCACGACGAAGGCCGCAGCCGTCGAGATGTTGAGCGTGTGCATCCCGTCGCCGCCGGTCCCGACGATGTCGATTGCGCCTTCGGGGGCTTTGACCGGCACGCATTTCGCGCGCATCGCTGCGGCGGCAGCGGCATATTCCGACACGGATTCCCCGCGCGCCCTCAGCGCCATCAACAAGCCGCCGACCTGCGCGGGAGAAGCTTCGCCGTTGAACAGGATTTCGAAGGCCATCTCCGCCTGCGCGCGGCTCAGCGGCCCTTCGGAGGCCGAGTAGATCAGCGGCTTCATCGCTTCGCTCATGGGCTGGCTCATGCGGGCACCTTCAGGCTGACGCCTGCCTCTGTCAGGAAATTCTTCAGCATCGCGTGGCCATGCTCGGAGGCGATAGATTCCGGGTGGAACTGCACGCCCTCGATCGGCAACTCGCGATGGCGCAGCCCCATGATCGTGCCGTCATCCAGCTCGGCGGTGATCTCGAGGCAGTCGGGCAGGCTCTCGCGCTCCACGATCAGCGAGTGGTAGCGCGTGGCTTTCAGCGGAGAGGGCAGGCCCTTGAAGCAGCCTTTGCCCTCGTGGCGAATCTCGCCCATCTTGCCATGCACGATCTCGGAGGCGCGCACGACTTTCCCGCCGAAGGCCTGACCGATGGTCTGATGCCCCAGACAGACGCCGAACAGCGGTAGCTTGGCCTCGGCCGCGGCCATCACCAGCGGCAGGCAGATGCCGGCTTGATCGGGATCGCAAGGCCCGGGCGAGAGTACGATCGCCTCGGCACCCATGCCCATCGCGTCCTGAACGTTCAGCGCGTCGTTACGCCAGACCTTCACATCGGCGCCCAGCTCGCCAAAATAGTGCACCAAATTGTAGGTGAAGCTGTCATAATTATCGATGAGCAGCAGCATGGCCGGGCCCTTTCGTTTGTTGGCCCCCGGCGTCCCCGATGCGGTCAGGCGCGGATGCGCCTATCAAGGGGGGTGAACCGGGGATCGGGTCGGGCTATAGATGCTATCAGCGAAGGGCCGGGGTCAAGGGCAGTCCCCGGGAAAAGCCGCGTATCAAGAGCGGTGAAGATGGAGGCAGGCAATGATGCGATCTGTGATGAAGGGCGGGCTGGCCGGTCTGCTGGTCGCGGTTTTCGGCACGGCGGTGATGTCGTTGATCTTCCCGGCCCCGAAAGAGCCCGGCGCGGAGATCAAGCTCGCCGGAAGCCCGACGCCTGAAGAACCCGCGAATGTGGACTTGCCCGCGGGCTCCGATTTCTCGCGCCCGGCGACCGATCGAACGCCCGCGATGCCGACCCCGGACGGGGCGCCGCTCTCGGCACCGACCCGGGCGCCCCGCGTGTCCGAGCCGCAGCCAAGCCTCACGCCGCCCAGTGCCGACGAAATCCAAAGCGCCGCGCGCCCCGAGATGTCGACCGACATGGCCGAGCCGCGTCCCGAAGCGCAAGGCGAGACGGTCGCGCTCGCCGCGCCGGTCGCGCCGGAGGCGGGCGCGCAACCGGACAGCGCCCCGCCTTCCGCTCTGCAAGGTGCGCCTGCGCCCGACACCGCACCCGAGGTTGCGCCGGTGATCGAGCCCGCGCCTGCGCGCGAGACATCGCCGGAAGCCCCGAATGTCGCGTCGGCGATGAGCGCGCCGACAGTGGACACACCTGCGACGACGCCCGCCGCCCGCGAGGCGCAGCCGGATATGACTGCAGAAAATGCGCCCGCAGCCGAGATGCCCGCCTTGCCGGAGGTGAGCTTGCAGCCGCCGAAAGCGCCCGAGAAAGCAACGGCGCCCACCGATCAGGGGAATACGGCTGTCGTCGCGACCGATATGCCCGCACTGCCCGCGGCCAAACTGACGCCCCCCAAAGCGGAGCCCCAAACGGCTCCGTCCTTGGCGGACATCCCCGCACCTGATCGGTTGCCGTCCGAAGGGGAGGGGATCGACACCGCGCAGGCGGATAAACCCGAGATTTCGACCGACCCATCGGCAAGCCCGGACCTGCCCGCCGGGCGCGCCCTCCCGCAAGGCGGGGATGCGGTGCCGACCAAGCCGCGCATCTTCTCGTTGCAGGATGCGCCCTCGATGCCGGGCAAGCCCGCGAGCGGGTTCAAATCAGCGCCCGGCGTCGTGGTGGATCGCTTGCCGCAGGTGACGCCTTCGGCGCCGCCCTCCCTCGGGGACGGACCTGACGGCGGCGGCGCGCAGGATGCGCCGGGGACCGCGCAGGTCGATGCGGCTGACCTGAGCCCGATCGAGAAATTCGCAGCCCCCGCGCCAGCCGGCGACAAGCCGGAGATTTCGCTGGTTCTGATCGATCCGGGCGTGGCGAAGGGCGGGCTCGATCCGGCGACGATCACGGCGAGCGATCTGCCGATGACCATCGCGATCGATCCAACCCGGGACGGCGCTGCCGAAGATGCCAAAGTCTTCCGCGCGGCGGGGTTCGAGGTCGCGATCCTTGCGTCGGGTCTGCCCGCCAATGCCGCCCCCGAGGATGTCGAGGTGGCGCTCGAGGCGTGGCGTCACGTGATCCCCGAGGCCGTCGCCGTCGTGGAGCCGCCGGAGCCGCAGTTCCAGAACAACCGTCCGCTCGCGCGTCAGATGGTCTCGGCGCTCGGGCGCAGCGGGCTGGGCGTGGTCACGCAGAAGAAGGGGTTCGACAGCGCCAACCAGATCGCGATCTCCGCCGATCTGCCACGTGCGCAGGTCTGGCGCGTGATCGATGACGGGCGCGAGAAGGCTGCCGTGATCTCGCGGATGCTGGCGCGCGCCGATTTCGAAGCAGAGCGCAATGGCTCGGTGGTGGTAATGCTGTCCGCTTGGCCGGAGTCGTTCCAGGGGATCGAGGATTGGTATGTAGACGCGCAGGACAAGGTGACGCTCACCCCGGTCTCGGCGCTCGCACTTGATACCGTGACGCAAGCTGCGCTCGCCCCGGAGACCGAGCCGAAAATGGAAAACGCGGGCCAGTAAGCCCGCGTTTCTCTCTTTTCGCCTGTGGTGACGGTGCTCAGCCGTTGCCGCGTGTCGCCACGAACAGCCCCGCATCCTCGGCGGCCTTGCGCAGCGCTTTGGACTTATTGACCGTCTCCTGCCATTCCGCCTCGGGGTCGCTGTCATAGACCACGCCGCCGCCCGCCTGAATGTATAGCGTCTTGTCCTTCACCACCGCCGTGCGCAGCGCGATGCACATGTCCATCTCGCCATTGGCCGCGAAATAGCCCACGCCACCGCCATAAATGCCGCGCTTCTCGGGCTCCAGCTCGTCGATGATTTCCATTGCGCGAACCTTGGGCGCGCCCGAGACAGTGCCCGCGGGCAGACCGGCCAGCAGCGCCGAGAGCGCGTCCTGATCGTCGCTGAGCTCGCCCACCACGTTCGAGACGATATGCATGACGTGGCTGTATCGCTCGATGATGAACTTCTCGGTCGGGTGCACAGAGCCGATCTTCGAGACACGGCCGACATCGTTGCGACCGAGATCGAGCAGCATCAGGTGCTCGGCCAACTCCTTCTTGTCGGCCAGCAGATCCTCTTCCAGCGCCTTGTCCTCGGCAGGGGTGGCCCCGCGCGGGCGGGTGCCCGCGATCGGGCGGATCGTCACCTCGCCCTCGCGGACCCGCACGAGGATTTCAGGCGACGCGCCCACGATCTGGAAGCCTCCGAAGTTCAGGAAGAACATGAAGGGGGAGGGGTTCGTGCGTCGCAAGCTGCGGTAAAGCGCGAAGGGCGGCAGCGGAAAATGCGCCGACCAGCGCTGCGCCGGAACCACCTGGAAGATGTCTCCCGCGCGGATGTAATCCTTCGCGGTCTCCACGGCGGACATGTAGCCCTCCTTGGTGAAGTTCGAGCGCATCTCGCCGACCTGCAGGCTCTCGCCCAGATCCCGGCTCTCGACCGGCGTGCGGTCGAGATCGCGCAGCGCATCCGAGACGCGCTCGGCGGCCTGCGCATACGCGGCGCGCGCCGACAGACCGGCCGACTGGAAGGCCGGTGCGCAGATGATCACGTCGCCCTTCACCCCGTCGAGCACCGCGACGACCGACGGGCGCAGCAGCATCGCGTCGGGTACGCCCAACGGATCGGGGTTCACGTTCGGCAGCTTCTCCACCAGCCGGATCGTGTCATAGCCGAGATAGCCGAACAGTCCCGCCGCCGCAGCAGGCAGATCGTCGGGCATGTCGATGCGACTCTCCGCGATCAGCGCCCGCAGGCTATCGAACGGGTGGCCCGGAAGATCTTCCCATGCCTCGTCGAAGCGCGCCGAGCGGTTGATCCGCGCCTGCTCGCCCCGGCACTCCCAGATCACGTCAGGCTTCATGCCGACGATCGAGTAGCGTCCGCGCACCTCGCCACCGGTCACCGATTCCAGCATGAAGGAATTCGGCTGCGCCTCGGCGAGCTTGAGCATCAGCGAGACGGGCGTGTCCAGATCGGCCGCGAGCCGGGCGTAGACCAACTGATTTTCACCCTTGGCCCAGCGTTCCTCGAACGCCTCGAAAGAGGGGGAGAGAGCGACCACGACGGGCCTCCTTACTGCATCTGCGACTGCACCGCGGTCACGGTCTGGCTGTCGAGATCGAGCCCGGCCTCCGACTCCACGGCGGTCGCGTAGAAATTGAGCAGGTCATTGGCCAGCGAGTTCGACAGCTGTTTGCCGATCTGACCCGAGATCAGCTTGGTGTCAGCATCTTCCATATCCGCCGGGATGACCTTGTCGGTGACGAAGACATAGACCTTGCCGCTGGCGGTGATCTGCGCCGGCTTGCCCGGTTCGGTCTTGAAGACCTTCGAGACCACGGGCGGCGGCAGTTCGTCGGAATAGCCGCCGCGCCCGATGCTCGCCACCTTGGTGGTCAGCACGCCGGTCTCGCCCAGCGACTTGCCGCCCTCGACCGCAGAGACGATCTCCTTGGCGCGGGCCTCTTCCGCCTGCACGACCTGATCGGCGCGCCACGCATCGGCCACGTCGCTCTTCACCTCGTCGAAGGGCTTGGGCTGGGGCGGCACGATCTTGTTCAGGCGCAACGCGAAGACGCCGCCATCCGACAGGGTTTGCAGCTCGGGATAGGCGTCGGTCGTCGCCTCGTTCGCCGCCTTGCGGAATTCGTCATAGCCCGCGATGCCGTCGGTGCTGTCGGCGGTGAAACCGATCTGGCCAAGCTCCATGTCGGTTTCCTTGGCCATCTCCTCCAGAGTCGCGCCTCCGGCCAGACGGTCCTGCAGGTTTTCACTCATCTTGCCGATCTCGTTGCGCGCCTTCTCGGCCTCGGCATCGCCCGCCAGTTCGTCGCGCGCGTCGGCGAACGAGGTCTCCTGTGCATCGATGATGCCGTTCACCTTGAACAGCGCCGGGCCCAGATCGGTCTCGACGGGGCCGACCACGGTGTTGTTTTCGGCCGAGAAGACCGCGTCGGCGGCCTTGCCCAGATCGTCGCGAGTCACGTCGCCCAGATCGGCATCGTCCAGCGTCAGGCCGCGATCCTTCGCAAGATCGGCAAAGGTCGCGCCGCCGTCCAGCTTGGCTTTAGCGGCTTTCGCGGCATCCATGTCGGAATAGACGAGACGCTCCACGAGGCGCTTTTCGGGCTGCTTGAACTCGTCGATCCGACGCTCGTATTCGGCCTTCAGCGTGGCGTCGTCGATCTTCACCTTGTCGGCCAGCATCTCAGGCGTCAGCCAGGCATAGGTGATGTCACGCGTCTCGGGCGCGGTGAACTGGTCGATATGGTCGTTGTAATAGGTTTTGAGCTGCTCGTCCGTCGGATCCGGGATCGCCTTGGTCAGATCGCTCTCCGTCACTTCCGCCCAAGTGAAGCCGCGCTTCTCGCCGACATATTGCGTATAGGCATCCACGACGGGCTTGGGGGCATCCACGCCGCCCGCGACTGCGCCCTGAATGATCGAGCGGGCGAGATCGTCGCGCAGCTGCGCTTCGAATTGCTGCTCGGAATAGCCTTGCTGGCGCAGCGCGAACTTGTAGGTCTCGCGGTCGAACTTGCCCGAGGCGTTCTGGAAGGCCGGGATGTCGTAGATCTTCTGTTGCAGCTGCTTGTCACCGACCGAGACGCCAAGACGCCGCGCGCCCTCACCGATCGCGGCCTGACCGATCAGCTTGCCCAGCACCCGCTGGTCCGCGCCCGACGCCTTCATCTGCGCCATCGTCACCGCCTGGCCAAGCTGCTGCGAGCGCTGCTGCATTTCCTGACGCAGCGCGCGAGCGTAATCGTCCACGGTGATCTTGGTCTCGCCGACCGCGCCGACCGACTTGGCCGAACCGGAGAAGCTGCGTAGCCCGAAACCGCCGAGACCAAGGATCAGCATGGCCAGCAAGATCCAGACGACGACACTCTTGCCGTGGCTGCGCATCTTCATCGGGGGTCCTCCTCGGGAATTGTCTTTTGGCGCTGTTTAGGGCTTTGATTACTGGCCTGCAAGGCTAGCTGCGCGCGAGGCTCGCCAGCCGGTCGCGCAGCGCCGCGATCCCGTCACTGTCGACATTGGCGAAGGCGATCCGCATCTGCTGCGCGGCTCCGTTTGCGCCCTGCGGCATGAACATCGTGCCGGGCAGCATCAACACGCCCGCCTCGCGCACCAGAGCCTGCGCGAAATCAGGAGAGGGGCGCGGATCGGGATGGGTGACATAGGCGAAATAGGCGCCGCAGCCCAGCATCTTCCAGCCTTCCAGATCGGCGAAGGCCGCCTCCATCGCGGTGCGGCGGCGCAGGATTTCCTCGCGCTCGCCCGCGACCCATTGCGACAGGTGGACCATCCCCCACAGCGCTGCCATCTGACCAAGCTGCGAGGGGCAGATGGCCACCGTGTCGAGGAATTTCTCGACCTCTGCAAGGCGCGCCTCGCCTGCGACGATGGCGCCGACGCGATGCCCAGTCAGGCGATAGGCTTTCGAGAAGGAATAGAGATGGATGAAATAGTCCGGCCAGTCGGGATCGGAGAACAGGTCATGCGGAGCTCCATTGCGCGAGTCGAAGTCGCGATAGGTCTCGTCCACGATCAGCGCGAGCTTGTGACGCTTGGCCAGATCGGCGAAGGCGCGCAGCAGCTCGGCCGGATATTCCGCCCCGCCCGGGTTGTTGGGCGAGACGAGCACGATCGCCCGGGTCTTGCCGGTGATCTTCGCGGCGGCCTCCTCGGGATCGGGCAGTAGCCCCGCGCCGGGGGCGAGCGGCACCGTGTGCACGCCCGCCATGTCGAGCCACATCTTGTGATTGAAATACCAAGGCGTCGGCAGGATCACCTCGTCGCCCGGGCCTGCGAGCGTGGCCAGCGTCGCGCAGAACGCCTGATTGCAGCCTTGGGTGATCGCGACCTGACGCGCCGCGACCTCGCCGCCATAGGCCAGCGACCATTGATGCGCGAGTTCCGCGCGCAGATCGGGAAGGCCCAGAACGGGGCCGTAGAGATGCGCCTGCGGATCGTTCAGCGCGGCCTCGGCGATGGCTTGGCGCAGCGCCTCGGGCGGCGGATCGACGGGGGCTGCCTGCGAGACATTGATCAGCGGGCGATCGGCGGTGAACTCGACCCCGTCGAGCCAGCGCCGCGCCTCCATGACCGGGGGCGGGAAGGTGGCGGCGAGGGCGGGGTTGAGCGGATGGGGCATGAAGGTCCTCTTGGCTGATCGGCGCGAGATCAGCAGAGCGCCGCGCGCTTGGCAAGAGGCGGGAGCCTCCGGTGGGGATATTTGGATCGAGAAGAAGGGGGCTGCGCTTCCTCTTGTCGGGAATATCTCGGGGGTGAGGCGCAAACGGAGGCAGAGAAGGGGGCAGCGCGCCCTAGCTGCGTCCCTCATGGTGGTTGCGCCATGCGAAGCTGTGCCGCACATACCACTCGCGTAGGGTCAGCGCGATGACCACGAGATCCAGCACCGTCAGCGCCAGCATGCCCGCGCCATGGTTCAGACTGTAGAGATACATCTGGTAGGCCACGAAGCCGGTCATCATCACGATCGCCATCGGGTAGGCCCAGATCAGTCCGCGGATCAGCAGGATCACCACGACCAGCTTCAGCAAGCCGTGGCTGGTGAAATAGAAACCGTAGAAATCCTGAGTCTGGATCGAGAAGTGGTGGGCCGCGTTGAGGAACGCATTGGCGATGCGGTCATTGGGATCCTCGCGCAGCTCTCGCGCGGTCAGCCAATGCGCGGCGTCGAAGACCGCATTCTTCGGCAGCCCGAGAAGCGCGAGGCCGGACAGCGTTTCCGCAATCTCGAAGATCGCCTTGATGATCAGGCTGACCTCGAAAAGCCAGTGCAGGAACCGCCCGAGAGGGGTTCCGGGTGCGCCGAACCGCACTGATCAGTCCGTGCCGCGATAGGGTTGCACATATTGCAGCGCCATGTCCCAGGGGAAGAAGATCCAAGTGTCCTGGCTGACTTCGGTGATGAAGGTGTCGACCAGCGGTGCGCCCATCGGCTTGGCGTAGACGGTCGCGAATTGCGCCTTCGGGAAGAGGTCGCGCACCAGCTTCAGCGTGTTGCCGGTATCGACGAGGTCGTCGACGATCAGCACGCCTTCGCCGCCGTTTTCCATCAGGCTCTCCTGCGTGGGCTTGATGACCTGCGCTTCGCGTTGTTCCTGATGGTTGTAGCTTTTGACCGAGATCGTATCGACCGTGCGGATGTCCAGTTCGCGCGCGACGATCGCCGCCGGAACGAGGCCGCCACGGGTGATGCCTACCACGGCGCGCCAGCTGCCGTCGCCCGGCCCCTTGCCGTCGAGACGCCATGCCAGCGCACGGGCATCCCGGTGGATTTGGTCCCAGCTGACGTGGAAGCCTTTTTCATGCGGCAGACGATCGGACATCGGGGGTCTCCTCAGCTCAGAGCGAGTTTCAGACCGAGCAGCGCCAGCAGGCCGCCGAAGCAGCGCTCGATCACGGTTTTCAGGTTCAGATAGGCCGCGCGCGTCTTCTCGAGCGAGAAGATCCGCGCGACGATGACGTTCCATCCCGCATCGTTGAACATCACGATGCCGAGGATCGCGGCATAGGCCCATGCGGGCGCCGAGGGCGGGATGAAGGTCAGGAAGACGGTGCCGAAGAACACGGCGGGTTTCGGGTTGGCGAGCTGGGTCGAGATGCCGAGCCAGATCAGACGCGGAGCCGAGCGGGTGCGGGGCAGGTCGGGAATCTCATCGTCCATCGGATCGTCCGCATGGCGCCACATCTTGTATGCGAGCCACAGCAGATAGGCCGCGCCGGCGATTTTCAGCGTGGTAAGCAGGGCAGGGGCGATCTTGAAGACGAGGGCGAGACCGAACAGCGCCGCTGCCGCCCAGATAACCGCGCCCAAGCCGATCCCGAGTGCGAGCCAGATGCCGCGCTGGAACCCGTCGCGCAGACCCGTGCGCGCGGCCAGCAGCACAGCTGGCCCCGGCGACATCGCCGCGGCCAGATGCACGAAATAGATCGCGGTGAGGGCCGCGAGGGTCATCTCATTCCTTCCGCTTGGTGACCACGTCGATATCGGGCGCGTCGACCGCTTTCATGCCCACGACGTGATAGCCCGCGTCGACATGCAGCGTCTCGCCGGTGGTGCCGGAGCCGAGATCGGAGAGCAGGTAGAGCGCGGCCTTGCCGACCTCTTCCTGCGTCACGTTGCGGCGCAGCGGCGAGTTCAGCTCGTTCCACTTCATGATGTAGCGGAAATCGCCGATGCCCGAAGCCGCGAGCGTCTTGATCGGACCGGCGGAGATCGCGTTGCAGCGGATTCCGTCCTTGCCGAGGTCCTCTGCGATATACATCACACTGGCTTCCAGCGCCGCTTTCGCCACGCCCATCACGTTGTAATGCGGCATGACCTGCTCGGCACCGTAATAGGTCAGCGTGAGCAGCGAGCCGCCCTCGTTCATCATCGCAGCAGCTTCCTTGCACACTGCGGTGAAGGAATAGACCGAGATGTCCATCGTGGTTTTGAAGTTGTCGCGCGAGGTGTCGACATAGCGCCCGCGCAGCTCCGACTTGTCGGAGAAACCGATCGCGTGGACGACGAAATCGATGCTGTCCCAATGCGTGCGCAGCGTCTCGAAAAGGCTCTTGATCGAGTCACCGTTGGCGACGTCGCATTCGACGAGGATCTCGGAGCCGAGCTGTTCGGCCAGCGGACCCACGCGCTTCTTGAGCGCCTCGCCCTGGAACGAGAAGGCGAGTTCCGCTCCCGCATCCGCGAGGGCCTTGGCGATGCCCCAGGCGATGGATTTGTCATTCGCAAGGCCCATGATCAGCCCGCGTTTGCCCGCCATCAGGTTGTTCGACATGTCAGGTTGTCCCCCGCTTCGCTCTGGTAAGTCCGAATGCTTTAGGCGAAAGGTGAAGACGCATCAAGGCTACTGACCTCCGGTCAAGCATGATCGTGTGGATCGTGTTGCCGATCGGAGCGTTGGGCACGGTGTGCCATGCGACGGGCCAGACTGGAGGCGAGTATGAGTGACAGAACCGGAATTTTCGCGGGCGACGATCCATTCGCGATCGCGCAGGCTTGGCTGAGCGAAGCCGAAGAGACCGAGATCAACGATCCCAATGCGATAGCGCTGGCGACGGTCGATCCGGACGGGATGCCCAATGCGCGCATGGTTCTCCTCAAGGAAATAGAGGGGCGCGACATGCCCTCGGGCGGGGCGTTCGTCTTCTACACCAACTACGGATCGGTGAAGGCGCAGGAGATCGAGAGCGCCGGAAAAGCTGCTTTCGTGATGCATTGGAAGTCATTGCGCCGCCAGATTCGGGTTCGCGGTATGGTTGAACGCGAGGAAGGGCCGCAGGCCGATGTCTATTACAAGTCACGCTCCTTGAAATCGCGTCTCGGGGCGTGGGCCTCGCGACAAAGTGAGCCGCTGAGCTCGCGCAGCGCGCTGATGGCGGAGGTCGCGAAGGTGACCGCGGGTCATGGCACAAATCCGGAACGACCGCCTTTCTGGGGAGGGTTCAGAATCAAGCCCTTGGAGTTGGAATTTTGGGCGGACGGCGCATTTCGCCTTCACGATCGTTTCCGTTGGAGCCGGCAAACCCTTGCCGATGCGTGGGAAGTGACCCGCCTAAACCCCTGAAACTCGCGCTTCGTGAATTGCATAGGGTCTTGAAACTTTGAGAATTCTCTTGAAGTGTCGCGTGAATACCGCATCTCCTGAGTGAGGTGCGGGCGGAAATGCGAACAGGAAAGCCCGAAGTATGCAAACGGGATGGAAGATGCTGGGGGAGTCGGAGGCCGAGCCTCGCGAAGTCACCGGCACCGTTAAATGGTTTGACCCAGTCAAAGGGTTCGGCTTCATCGTCGATGGCGAAGGGGGGCCGGATATCCTTCTACACGCGAATGTGCTTCGCAATTTCGGCCAGGGCTCGATTGCTGACCGCGCACGGATTCGTGTCCAGATGCAGCTGACCCCGCGCGGCGCACAGGCGGTCGAGGTCTTGGAGATTTTACCCCCGGAAGGCGAGCCCGTCGCGCCGATCGAAGATTTGGGTGACAACAGTTTCGACGATATCGCGGCCCTGCCGCTGGAACCGGCGCGGGTGAAGTGGTTTGAAAAGGCCAAGGGATTCGGCTTTGCCAACATCTTCGAAAACGAAGAGGATATTTTCATTCACATGGAAGTTCTGCGTCGGTCGGGCTTCGCCGATCTCAGCCCCGGCGAAGCGGTGTGCCTGCGGGTGATCGAAGGCAAGAGGGGGCGGATGGCGGCACAGGTGCTCGCATGGGATGCTGGTTTGAAATCCGGGCGCTGAGCGCCGCCCTTCTTCTGAGTTTGGCGCCGGGCATCGCCGCGGCGTACGGAGCGCAATGCCGGGACGATCTCGCGATTCTGCGCACAGATGGCCAGTTGGTGAATTTCACCATCGAGATTGCCGATGACAGTGCAGAGCGTGCGCAGGGCCTGATGGGTCGGCGCGAGATGGACGCGGGGGCAGGGATGCTCTTCATCTACGACCGCCCGCGCGAGGTCGCCTTCTGGATGCACGACACGCCGCTGCCGCTCGATATGGTTTTCATCGATCCGGCAGGGCGCGTGGTGAAGGTCGCGGCGAACACCACTCCCAATGACGACACGCCGATTCCCTCCGGCGCGCCGGTACGCTACGTGCTCGAGATCAATGCCGGGATGGCCGCGCGCTACGGGATCGCGCCGGGTGCGGAGCTTGCGCATCCCAGCGTCGATCCGGCACAAGCCGCATTTCCCTGCGAATGACCCTTTCCTTGTGCCAAACCTCTTTGTAAGGAGAGGGCGTCGGGGCGTAGCGCAGCCTGGTAGCGCGTCTGTTTTGGGTACAGAAGGTCGTGAGTTCGAATCTCGCCGCCCCGACCATCCCTCCAAATTGCCGATTTCGGCCCTGACTACATCTAGTGGCAGGTCTTGATTGTGGCACTAGCGACACGATCCGCGAATTTGCCCATTTTTTGCGCAAAGCCGGCGCGGCTATCCACAAGATATTGCGTGCTGTGGATTGAAATTCCCAGATGAGCCGCAAACGCGCGGGAATCCTCAATGAAATTTGGCCCTTATTGGTGCCGCAGCGCGGCGTCCTAGCGTTAACCAAATGTGGAGGAATCGTGCAGTCCGCTTCCCTTGGGGCCGGTCAACTGAAAAATGGACTGACTCAAGGTGAAAGTTTCGTTGACGGCTCGGTGCGCCTACGGCAGGTTGTGTGGTGTCGGAGGCCAACCCACCAGATGTAGTGGAGCCTAGGGCCAAGGGACAGATTTCGGACATTGCACCCCCGAATCCGGGGCGCGCAGCCCTCGCGGTGTCGACTGCGAGGCCCGGGCTTTCTGTTCTCTGCGGCTCCCGCCGACACCGGATTTGACTGACTGCAAACGGGGACAGGGCAATGAAGATCGAACGCAAGTTCACCACCGACGAAACCGGCGCCTACGGCGCGCTGGAGTTCACGACGACCGCATCCGAGATTCGCAATCCCGACGGCAAGGTGGTGTTCCGCAACGAGTCGGTCGAAGTGCCCAGCGGTTGGAGCCAGGTCGCCTCGGACGTTCTGGCGCAGAAATACTTCCGCAAGGCCGGCGTCCCGGCGGCGCTGAAGAAGGTCAAGGAAAAGGGCGTGCCGGAATTCCTGTGGCGCTCGGTTCCCGATGAAGAGGCGCTGGCCCAACTCCCCGAAGAGGCGCGCTTCACGGGCGAAAGCTCGGCCAAGCAAGTGTTCGACCGTCTCGCCGGTGCCTGGTGCTATTGGGGCTGGAAGGGCGGCTACTTCACCACGGAAGCTGATGCGCAGGCTTACTATGACGAGATGCGCTTCATGCTGGCCGAACAGATGGCCGCGCCGAACTCGCCGCAATGGTTCAACACCGGCCTGCACTGGGCCTACGGCATCGACGGTCCCGGTCAGGGCCACTTCTATGTCGATCACAAGACCGGCAAGCTGACCTCCTCGACCTCGGCCTACGAGCATCCCCAGCCCCATGCCTGCTTCATCCAGTCGGTCTCGGACGATCTGGTGAAAGAGGGCGGGATCATGGACCTCTGGGTCCGCGAGGCGCGCCTGTTCAAATACGGCTCGGGCACGGGCACCAACTTCTCGAGCCTGCGCGCCGAAGGCGAGAGCCTCTCGGGCGGTGGTAAATCCTCCGGCCTGATGGGCTTCCTCAAGATCGGCGACCGCGCGGCGGGCGCGATCAAGTCGGGCGGCACCACGCGCCGCGCAGCGAAGATGGTGATCTGCGACATGGATCACCCGGATATCGAGGAATTCGTCAACTGGAAGGTCATCGAAGAGCAGAAAGTGGCCTCGCTGGTCGCGGGCTCCAAACTGCATGAGCGCGAGCTGAACGGCATCTTCGCCGCGATCCGCGAATTCGACGGCTCCGACGAGACCTCGGTCGATCCGACTCAGAACGAGGCGCTGAAAGCCGCGATCAAATCCGCCAAGCGCGTGATGATCCCGGAGACCTACATCAACCGCGTGCTGCAATATGCACGGCAGGGCTACAGCTCGATCGAATTCCCGACCTACGACACCGATTGGGACTCGGAAGCCTATGTTTCGGTTTCGGGCCAGAACTCGAACAACTCGGTGCGCGTCACCAACGCCTTCCTGAAAGCGGTGAAGGACGATGCCGATTGGGAACTGATCCGCCGCACCGACGGCAAGGTCGCGAAGACCGTGAAGGCGCGCGAGCTGTGGGAGCAGGTTGGCCACGCCGCATGGGCCTGCGCCGATCCGGGCATCCAGTTCCACGACACCGTCAACGAATGGCACACCTGCCCCGAGGACGGCCCGATCCGCGGCTCGAACCCGTGCTCGGAATACATGTTCCTCGACGACACGGCCTGTAACCTTGCCTCGATGAACCTGCTGACCTTCTACAAGGACGGCAAGTTCGACGCCGAAAGCTACATGCACGCCACCCGCCTGTGGACCGTGACGCTGGAAATCTCGGTGCTGATGGCGCAGTTCCCCTCGAAGGAAATCGCGCAGCGCAGCTACGACTTCCGCACGCTGGGCCTCGGCTATGCCAATATCGGCGGCCTGCTGATGAACATGGGTCTGGGCTACGACTCGAAAGAGGGCCGGGCGCTGTGTGGCGCGCTGACCGCCGTGATGACCGGTGTCTCCTACGCCACTTCGGCCGAGATGGCGGGCGAGTTGGGCGCGTTCCCGGGCTACGAGAAGAACTCGAAGCATATGCTCCGCGTCATCCGCAACCACCGCAACGCCGCTTACGGCAAGACCGATGGCTACGAGAGCCTCGAGATCAAGCCGGTCGCGCTCGATCACAAGGGCTGCCCCGATCCGGAACTGATCGCGCTGGCCAAACAATCCTGGGACGAGGCGCTGGCCCTGGGCGAGCAGCACGGCTACCGCAACGCGCAGGTGTCGGTGATCGCGCCAACCGGGACGATCGGTCTGGTAATGGATTGCGACACCACCGGGATCGAGCCGGACTTCGCGCTGGTGAAATTCAAGAAGCTTGCAGGCGGCGGCTACTTCAAGATCATCAACCGCTCGGTGCCGGGCGCGCTCGAAACGCTGGGCTATAGCTCGGCGCAGATCGAAGAGATCATCGCCTATGCCGTGGGCCACGCCAGCCTTGGCAACTGCCCCGACATCAACACCACCGCGCTGATCGGCCACGGCTTCGGCCCGCGCGAGATCGAGAAGGTCGAGGCCGCGCTGCCGACCGCCTTCGATATCCGCTTCGTCTTCAATCAGTGGACGCTGGGCGAGGAGTTCTGCACCCAGACGCTGGGCATCCCGGCCGAGAAGCTGAACGATCCGACCTTCGACATGCTGCGTCACCTCGGCTTCACCAAGAAGCAGATCGACGCCGCGAACGACCATGTCTGCGGGACGATGACGCTGGAAGGCGCACCGCACCTGAAGGACGAGCACCTGAGCGTGTTCGACTGCGCCAACCCCTGCGGCAAGAAGGGCAAGCGCTACCTCAGCGTCGAGAGCCACATCCACATGATGGCTGCCGCGCAGAGCTTCATCTCGGGCGCGATCTCGAAGACGATCAACATGGCGAACCATGCCTCGATCGAAGACGTGAAAGCGGCTTACGAGCTCAGCTGGTCGCTCGGGATCAAGGCCAACGCGCTCTACCGTGACGGATCGAAACTGTCGCAGCCGCTGGCCGCCGCGCTGGTCGAGGATGACGAGGAGGCCGAGGAAATCCTCGCCACCGGCTCGACCCAGGAAAAGGCCGCCGTGCTCGCCGAGAAGATCGTCGAGAAGGTGCTGGTCAAGGAGATCGTCCGCAGCCACCGCGAGAAGCTCCCCGAACGTCGCAAGGGCTACACCCAGAAGGCGGTCGTGGGCGGTCACAAGGTCTATCTGCGCACCGGCGAATACCACGACGGCACGCTGGGCGAGATCTTCATCGACATGCACAAGGAAGGCGCTGGCTTCCGGGCGATGATGAACAACTTCGCGATCGCCGTGTCGGTGGGCCTGCAATACGGCGTGCCGCTGGAGGAGTTCGTGGACGCCTTCACCTTCACCAAGTTCGAACCGGCCGGGATGGTGCAGGGCAACGACTCGATCAAGAACGCGACCTCGATCCTCGACTACGTGTTCCGCGAACTGGCCGTGTCCTATCTCGACCGCACCGACCTTGCGCATATCAAGCCGCAGGGCACCAGCTTCGACGATCTGGGCGGTGGCGAGAACGAGGGCAAGCGCGCCGACGGCAATGTCGAGCCGATGTCCGAGAACGCTTCGAAGTCGCTCGAAGTGCTGCGCCAGATTTCCTCGACCGGCTATCTGCGCAAGCGCCTGCCGCAAGAGCTGATGGCTCTGCAGGGCGGCGTGGAAGTGGTGACTTCGCAGATGCCCGCGCAAAGCGCGCAGGCCCGTGCCTCCAGCTCCACCGCGGTCTCCTCGGGCTCGGTCCAGATGGATGCCCGCGCCAAGGCGAAGATGCAGGGCTACGAGGGCGAAGCTTGCGGAGATTGCGGCAACTACACGCTGGTGCGCAACGGCACCTGCATGAAGTGCAACACCTGCGGGGCGACCAGCGGTTGCTCTTGAGGGACAGGGGTCTCGGTCTGGCGGCCGGGGCCCCGACGACGACGGCGCGGTCCGGTCTGTCCGGGCCGAGGGAAGACGGGCGCGGCCCGAGGGACAGAAACGACCGCCAAAGGCGGCAAGGAGCGGAAATTGGACCTGATCGTCGGCAATAAGCGGGTGACCCCCAAAACGACGCGCCGCATCCCTGGTGGCATCGAGGCCGAGCTGGTGGGCGAGGGGCTGACCTCGCTGATCGACGCGACTTTCACGGGCACCGAGATCGCCTGCCTCGGCGGCGACCTCGATCACCACGCGCTCGACGTGACCGATATCCGGATGGGCGGCGGTGCGACCACCGTCACCCTGATGACCGCGCGCGAGATGGCGCTGCACTGAGATTGAGGGTGTGGCGGGGGAGCTCTGACCTTCCCCCGCCATGGCCATTCCGCAAGAGCCTAGCACGCTGCGGAACAACCCAAACTCGGCCCGCTTGGGTCGATAGACAAGGAAAGACCACGACCGAGTAAGGCGATCAATAGCGTGCTGAGAAACCCACAGGTTTGCCAACAACTTCTGCTCGCAGCCTGTGGAAAAGTAAGGAAGCTGCCATGTCAGATGG
Source organism: Thioclava sp. F34-6 (assembly GCF_002213235.1). Classification (NCBI taxonomy): domain Bacteria; kingdom Pseudomonadati; phylum Pseudomonadota; class Alphaproteobacteria; order Rhodobacterales; family Paracoccaceae; genus Thioclava; species Thioclava sp. F34-6. The sequence goes on along the minus strand of NZ_NBOA01000006.1, from coordinate 181,787 downwards.
TAAGAACTATTGGACCCAGAGACGCCCAGATGGGAATTGGGAATCGCGTCGTGAGGGGGGCGAGCGCGCAAGCCATATCGCTCCCACCCAGGAACAGGCGTGGGAACGAACCCGCGACCTCGCTCGCACATCAGGCGGAGAAGCGTACCTCCGCGGTCGCAACGGCCAGATTCGTGAGCGCAACACTTACGGTAAGGATCCTTATCCCCCCAAGGGATAAGCGGTTTCTTGAAGACAGAGATCCGGGGCGGGTGCGCTCGTCCCAGACGCCGAGAAGGCCCAGGCGAGACTAAAAACAGCTCGGGCGGTAAACTAATGAGCCTGATCGGCGAAACTGGCCCTCTCCGCCCCCCGGAGAGGGCCTCTTTCCGTTCGGGGTGAAACTGGAAGGTGCGGCCGCGCTCTGGCCATTTTCGCCATCCCGCGTCACGATGTCCGGTGTGGCCCGAGGCGGCCGAGGAATGAAACCCGCAACCGGAAGGACCGCAGATGACCGCATCCGGACCGACAGTCTCCTTCACCCAGATGAAAGACGGCACCCGCGAAGATTACGAACTGCTCGAAGAGCTGGAGAAGCCTTTCCTTGCGGGAACGGCGGATCGGTTGTTGCGCGAACTCGCCGCGCAGGCGGAGGAGACGCTGTCGGGCTACCAGATCACGCGGCTCGAACACGGGCTGCAGGCGGCGACCCGGGCGCGGCGGGACGGGGCGGATCTTGACTGGATCGTGGCGGCACTGCTGCACGACATCGGCGACCGGCTCGCGCCCCAGAACCACGACCGGATGGCGGCGGAAATTCTGCGGCCCTATGTCCGCGAGGAGGTCTCGTGGGTGGTCGAACATCACGGCATTTTCCAGATCGCCTATTACGGCCATCACTACGGTTGGGACCCGGAGGAGCGCCAGAAATTCAAGGACCACCCCTGTTATCGCAGCTGCGAGCAATTCTGCGAGCGCTGGGATCAGTCGAGCTTCGACCCGGCCTATCCGATGGACCCGCTGGAGAGCTTCGTCGAGGACGTCCGCGAGGTGTTTTCCCGCAAGGCCTATGCGCCAGAGGTCCTGCGCGCTGGCGAAGTTCACGGCTTGCCCGATCCAGCCTGAGCGGGCCGGAGCCGCACAGATCGCTTCCCGCTTTTTGTCGCAGGAGAAAGATTTTTCTGGCGATAACAGGCGCGCGAGACTAAGGGCATGACCCATGAGCGATACCTTGCCCCCGTGCCCCGAATGCAACTCGTCCTTCACCTACGAGATGGACGCCCTGCTGATCTGTCCCGAATGCGGCCATGAATGGTCGGCCTCGGGTGACGCGGATGCGCCCGCGGAGGTGCGCGACGCGGTGGGCAACGTGCTGAACGACGGCGACACGGTGACCGTGATCAAGGACCTCAAGGTGAAGGGCTCCTCCTCGGTGGTGAAGGTCGGCACCAAGGTGCGCGGCATCCGCCTCGTCGACGGCGATCACGATATCGACTGCAAGGTGCCCGGCATCGGCCAGATGGGGCTGAAGTCCCAATTCGTGAAAAAAGTTTCCGAGTAAGCCTCCTCATTGTCGCGTCGCGACCCAGGTGCCGCTGCACCCGTCGACGTTTTGATAATCCCCCACGAGGCGCCCTTTGACGAGGTGCCCCTTGAGTGAGCCGACAGAGCGCGTTCGGAAGTAGAAATTCCCGACGATCCGGTTGGCTCCGACGACTTGCCCGGTTACCCTGTAGGAAGCTCCGTAGGTGTTGGTGGCCTGGCCCGAAACCCGGCCGTCCCGGATGAATATCCCGCCGTAGCCCGGCGTGCAGGGCCGATCCATCACACGCATGCTCTGAGGGGTGTACCTACCGACCCAGTGCCCGTCGAGCGGGCTTGGCCGTCCGTCGGGTGGCTCTGGAACGCAGGCTGCGAACGCGCTCAGGGTCACGCCCGCCAGGGCCGCGGTGGCGGCCCTGCGTGAGAGTGTCGTCCTCTTGGTCATTGGATTGTCCTCCCGGCTTTGCGCCCGCGCTCACTCGATCCCGACGATCATCGTGAAGGGGGCAGGGGCGTCGCCGATATTGTACACCGTGATCCGGTTTTCGCCGTTGAGCCAGAGCTGTCCGCGATAGTCGCGCCTACCGCCGCGGCTCTCGTAGAGAAGCTGGCCGTCCGGGGTGAAGATGTTGAAATGCACCGCAGGCGAGACTGTCTGGAGCTGTGCCGTCAGGAACTGCTTGGCCCGCGCGCCGAGCCGGTAGTTGACCGCAGCGCCGGGGGCGAGGGTTGATCTCAGCACCGCGCCGCTCGTGCCGGGGGCGAACTGGACCTGCTGATCGCGGGTCTCGGGTTCGGCCACGCGCGGTGGCGGGGCAGAGCCTTCTCGCAGATAGCGTCCTGCGACCCAGCCGGTCAGATAGCCCTCGGTGGCCGCGACCTGGCACCAGCGCTGACCCTCGGCCATTCGGCAGCCCATGTTGCGCAGGATCGCCCCCTCGGGGAACCGGCCGAGGATCGTAGCCCCGGTCGAGGGCCTCGCGCGCAGGTTCAGCGGATCGTTGATATCGCCGGTCTGGACCTGCCAGAAATCCGGCCCGCCCTGCAGCCCGTCGGCATAATCGCCCTGCACGATCGCGCCGGTCTCGCCGGTGATCCCGATCCGGATGTCGAAATTCGCGATCTCGTCGCGCCGCGCCGCCGAGCGCATCATGTAGACCGAGATCTTGTATGTCCCCGAACTCGGCAGCGTGCCGGTGTAGTGGTTTAGCTCGGGCGTCAACTGGCTGTTCATGATCGCCTGATCGCCGGGCCCGCTCCCGGGACCGTAGAGGTTGAAATACGTGGCGGTGTGTTTCGTGGACAGCTTGATATCGATCGTCTGACCGGCCTCGGCGCCGATCGTGTAGATCACGCTGTCATAGCCCTTGATGCGATCGCTCAGAACCGCGTTATCCGCTCCGGCTGAGAAATACACCGGAACCTCGAGCATCTCCTCCGCGAGGGCAGGCGTTGCGAGTGAGAGCGCCGCGACGAAGACATAACCCAGAAACCGGTTCATACCGATCCTCCCTCTTTGGTTTATGGCGCGCGTCATCGGAGAGTGTAGCACGAAAATCGTAAAGAGGCGCGGCGTCAGGCAGTGCCGATCTGCGGGTGTCCGAAATAGGCCCGCAGATGGGACAGGGCGGCAAGTTGCACCGTCATCAGGATCAGCGCGATCGGCCAGATCAGCAGCGTGCCGGGCGCGGCAAGTGTAATCAGCGGGATCGCGACCAGCACGAGTGCGGTCGTCAGCGCAGCGCGGCCAACCTGTGGCAGCGCCATGACCCGCGACAGCCGCCAGAGCGCCACGCCGAGACCGATCGCCTCGCCCGTGACCCCGAGCCAGATCACCGGCACGACCGAGCCGGTCTGGGCAAGCGCCCAATAGCTCAGCGGGAGAACCGCGATCCGGGGCAGGTTCCCCCAAAAGCCGTTATCGGTCTGCCCCGCCGAGAGCGCGACCGTGCTCGGCCCGTTCTTGATCGCGCGGAGCGCGTTCATAAGCGCGAAGGGGATCAGGAGCGGCAGGAGGCTTGCATATTTCGTCCCCAGAAGGGCGGTGACGACGAACGGTCCGATCAGGACCGTGCCCAGCAGGAGGGTCGATCCGGTGAGGAACATCCCCTCGAATGTCGCCCCGGCAAGCTGGCGATGTGCGGAGGCGTCCGCACGGCCATGTGCGGCCGAGAGTTTCGGTAAAAAGAGGTTCTGCACCGACTTCGCGCCGATCAGCGTGGGTGTCAGCGTCAGTGTCATGCCCATCGCGAAGACCGCCAGCGCCTGCATTCCTGCCAGTCGCCCGACGATGATCTTGTCGCCCTGAAAGACGAGATACATCAGGGCCGCATTGGCCAGAAGCGGCGCGCCGAAACGCAGGTTCGCGCGCATCTCGGCGCGGTCGAGGCGCAGGCGGTAGCGGCGCTCGGCCATCAGGTGCGAGACCAGAACCCCGAGGGCTGCGTGCAGCAGGATCGCCCAAAGCGCCACCTGCCAGTCGTCGAAGAGACGCAAGAGCGGCCAGATTGCGATCAGCGCGGCCAGTGCGGGCAGGGCGCCTGTCAGCAGCATCGGGCGATAGTGGCCCCTGCGCTGGGCGCGGTGGATGTCGAAATGCTGCGCCGCCGTCAGGAGCGGCACCAGCGCGAGCCAGCGATAGGCAGAGGCGGCCTCTGGGATCGCGAGGAAGTCGGCGATCGGCCCCGCCAGCACGAACAGCGCCGCCGCCGCGATCACGCCGCGCAGCAGTTGAAAACCTTGCAGTGCGGCCTGAAACGCCGGGTCGTCGCCGCGCTTCGACTGCACGATCTGCTGCTGCAGCCCCAGCGTCGAGCTCATCTCGATCACCGCCATCACCATCGCGAAGGTCGCGGCCACGCCGTAATCGGCGACCGGGATCAGCCGCGCGATTACGAGGTTGCGCGCGAGCATCAGTGCCGAGGTGGCGGCGTTCCCGCTGAGGATGAGGATCGCGGTGCGAAGCATGTACTGTCCGATATGGGGCGGGGTTTGGCCGCCCGCGCATGTTTTGCGGCCATAATCCCGCCCCGGGTACCGCTTGGTCAAGCGCGGCATTACGGCTGTGGCCTGACGGCCACGTCAACCGAGGTCTCCGGCGGTGTGCCGCCTTGCCAGATTCCCGGCTTTGCTGTTCAACTTCGTGAAAAAGCAGGGCGGCCGAGCATGACCCATCACAACCCCATTTCGACGCCTTCGAGCGATGCGCTCGCGCATGTCGCGGCGGGTGATCTCTGTGCAGGCTGCGGGCTTTGCGCCGGGGTCGCACCGGATGAGATCGCGATGGCGTCTGATGCGCGGGGCTTCCTGCGCCCGGTGCAGAGCGCCGAGATTTCTGCCCGCGCCGAGGCCGCCATCGCCGCCTGTTGCCCCGGCTTGGGCCAGAGCGCGCAGCGCGTCGCGCCCGGAGAGGAGCCGCTCTGGGGGCGGTTCATGGAGATGAAGAGCGGCCACGCAACCGACCCAAACCTGCGCCATGCAGGGGCCTCGGGCGGGGCGCTCTCGGCGCTGGCGCTGCATCTACTGCAATCGGGTCGTGTCGATGCCATCGCCCAGATCGAACCCGACCCCGAGAAGCCGATCGGCAACCGGATGCGGCTGAGCACCACGCGCGACGAGGTTCTGGGGGCTGCGGGCTCGCGTTATGCGCCCTCGGCCCCACTGGCGGAATTGTCGAAGCTCATTGACGATGGACGGCGCTTCGCGGTGATCGGGAAGCCTTGCGATGCGGTCGCACTGCGGGCGCTTGTGGCGCGCGATCCGAAACTCGCGCGGACTTTCCCGGTGATCCTGTCCTTTTTCTGCGCGGGCGTTTCCAGCGCGGAGGGCGCGCGGGAGTTGCTGGCGGAAATGGGCGCGCCCGAGGATCAACTGACAGGCCTGCGCTATCGCGGCAATGGCTGGCCGGGCAAGACGGTGGCCACGCTACATGATGGCTCCACCCGCGAGACGAGCTATCACGCGGCCTGGGGCGGGGTGCTCTCGCGCCATGTCCAGCATCGCTGCAAGATTTGCGCCGATGGCACCGGGGTTGCCGCCGATCTGGTCTGCGCCGATGCGTGGGAAGCCGATGACGAAGGCTATCCGCTGTTCGAGGAGGCGCCGGGGCGCAGCCTGATCGTGGCGCGCACGCGGCTCGGCGCGGACATTCTGAGGGAGGCCGAGGCGGCAGAGGCGGTCGAGACCGCGCCGTTCGATGTGGCGGAACTCGCCGCGATCCAACCCGGTCAGCGCGAACGCCGCCGGGCCCTTTTCGCGCGTCTCGCGGCGCTCAAGCTGATGGCCCGCCCGATACCGCGCTATGAGGGGATGAACCTGCGCGCCTGTGCATTGCAGAACCCGGTCACGCGGAACCTGCGCAACTTCGCAGGCACGATGCGCCGCGTCTGGCGAGGACGGATATGAGCCGCACGCTGCGCGTCTGCCTGATCTTCCACTCGACGCGCTCGGACAATCTGGGTGTCGGCGCGCTGACCGTGTCGGAGATCGCCCTGCTGCGCGATCTGGCCACGAAAGCGGGGCGCGAGATCGCGATTACCGTGCTCGACTGGAAGGACCGGCGCGCGCCCTATGTCGCGGGCGATGACCTGCGGCTGATCGAGGTGGATGGCGCGTTTCTGAAATCTCCCAAAGGGTTGTGGGCCGAAGTTAAGGCAGCCGATCTGGTGATCGACATTGGCGGCGGCGACAGTTTCGCGGACATCTACGGCACCTCGCGGCTGGTGAAGATGTTCTGGATGAAGTTCGCCGCCCATCTCGCGGGCACGCCTTTGGTGGTCGCGCCGCAGACCGTGGGGCCGTTCACCAAGGGCTGGTCGAAGCGGCTGGCGCGCATGAGCCTCAACCGTTCGGCTTTGGTGGCGGTGCGCGACGAACGCTCGCGCGCGGCGCTGGACGATCTGGGCTATCGCGGCGCGCCGGTTCTGGCCTCCGATCTGGCGCTGCGGCTGCCTTTTGATCCGCCCGCGCCGGGTGATGGTGGGCCGGTGCGCGTCGGTCTCAATGTCTCGGGGCTGTTGATGGCGGGGGGCTATCACGGGAGCAATGATTTCGGGATGGCGCTGGATTATCCCGCGCTGATCGCGCGCGCGATCGACTGGTTCAAGGGGCAGGGAGCGGAGGTCCATCTGGTCCCGCATGTGATCGTGCCCGAAGGCCCGATGGTGATCGAGGATGACCTGCGCGCCTGTGAGACGCTGGCGGCCGAGCATGACGCGATCTGCGCGCCTGCCTTCGCAAGCCCCTCCGAGGCCAAGAGCTATATCGCCGGGCTCGATTTCTTCACCGGGGCGCGGATGCATGCCTGTATCGCGGCATTTTCGGCGGGTGTCGCGGTGGTGCCGCTTGCCTATAGCCGAAAGTTCGCGGGGCTTTTCGGCGCGCTTGGCTACGATCACACGGTCGACGCGACCACGGCGGATGCGGATACGGTGATGGCGGCGCTGGAGCGAGGGTTCGCCAATCGCGAGACGCTGGCCGCAGAGGCGCAATCGGCGCTGGCGCGGGGGATCGACCGGCTCGCCGCCTATGACGCGGCGCTGTTAAACCTGATGAAGGCGCTGTGATGGCCGAGGCCGCGATCATCATCCCGCATTACAATGACGTCTCGCGGCTGATGCGCTGCCTGGAAACGCTTTCGCCGCAGCTGGATGCGCGTTGCGAGCTGCTGGTGGTCGACAATGGCTCGACCGATGATCTTGGCCCCGTCCGCGCGGCCTATCCCGACCTTCGGATCGTCACCGAGACCAAGAAGGGCGCGGCAGAGGCCCGCAATCGCGGCGTGGCGGAGACGACGGCGGAGCGGCTGTTCTTCATCGACAGCGATTGCGTGGCCGACCCGGACTGGATCGCGACCGCTTTCGCCGTGGCCGGGCAGGGCGATCTGGTCGGCGGGCATGTCTTCGTCTTCGAAGAGACTCCGCCGCCGCGTTCCGGCGCGGAGGCGTTCGAGACCGTCTTCGCATTCGATTTCCGCCGCTATATCGAGGAAAAGGGGTTCTCCGGCACCGGCAACCTGCTGACCCGGCGCGATGTTTATGAGGCCACCGGCCCCTTCATCGCCGGGCTGTCGGAAGATCTGGACTGGTGCCGTCGGGCGACCGCGAAGGGGTATTCTCTGGTTTATGCAGAAAGGCTGCGCGTGGGCCATCCGTCGCGGCAGGATTGGGCGGCGCTGTCGCGCAAATGGCGGCGCCTGACCGAGGAAGGCTTCGGTGTGAATGGCGCGAGCCTGCCCGCGCGGCTGCGTTGGGGCGCGAAGGCGCTGTTGATGCCGGTGTCGATACTCGCCCATCTGCCGAAGGTCCTGCGCCATCCCGAGCTGAACGGTGCGACCGAGCGTCGCCGCGCGGTGTGCACGCTCGCAAGGCTGCGGCTTGCGCGGATGGGCTGGATGCTGCGGCAGGCGATTTTCGGGCGGCTTTAGCGGCGCGAAGGCCACAAAGGTGACGTGAAAAGTTAAATCTGGGTTAAAGCGCTTGCTGCGTTGATCGCCCTCACGCTAGCGTGACGTCAAGACATCAGAGCCGCAAGAAGCGGCCCGGGACAGGCAGGCAGCGATGGAGCAGATCGCATTCACCACGAGGCATGCGGCCCGCGTCGGATGGCGTGGGCTTTTGGCCGTCGGATTTGTCATGCTCGGCGCATGGCCCGCAATGGCGCGCGATTGGCAGGTCTCGGATACGGAAGCACTCGCGCGGATCGGGGCGAAGCTGGAGCCGGGCGATACGGTCCTGATCGCGCCGGGCGACTATGACGCTCTCGAGCTGCGGGGTATGGCGGGGCGCGAGGATGCGCCGATCACCTTTCGCTCTGCCGATCCGGGCAACCCGGCGGTGATCGCGCGAATGGAACTGCAGGAGGTCAGTCATGTCGTGATCGAGGCGGTGATTTTCGACTATCGTTACGCAGAGGGCGACCGGTCCAACACGCGCCCGTTTCAGGTCTTTACCACGCGCAATCTGACAATCCGCAATGTGGTGTTCGACGGTGACCTCGCGCCGCCCGATCCCGAGTTGATCGAGCAGGGCCCGCTGCCGACTGCTTTCGGCCTCGCCGTGCGCGCCTCGACCGGGATCACGGTCGAGAGCTCCGAGTTCCGCCGCTTCTATCGCGGCGCGATCTTCACCGATTGCACCGATCTGAATGTGGTCGGCAACGACATCCACGACATGCGGATGGACGGGCTGAACTTCGCCCAGATCGAGCGCGCAGAGATCGCGGGCAACCACATTCACGATTTCCGTCGCGCGGTCGCGTCCGGCGATCATGCCGACATGATCCAGTTCTGGACCGCAGGCACCGAACGCCCCAGCCGCGACATCGCGATCCGGGGCAATCTGCTCAATTCCGGGGAGGGCGGCTTCACCCAGTCGATCCTGATGCGCAACGAGCTGGTCGATCGCGGCAAGGCCGGGGTGGAGATGTTCTACCGCAACGTCGAGATCAGCGGGAACGTCATCATCAACGCGCACCTGCACGGGATCACTTTGGGGGAGGCGGATGGCGTGAAGATCGCCAACAACACGCTCATCCATGATGTCTATTCCGAGGGCGAGAAACGCGACCCGGTTCTCTGGATCCCGCAGATCCGTGTGGCGCGCGACGCCCGCGCCGTCGAGATCGCCCGCAATGTGGTGAGCGAGATCGCAGGGCCTGCGGGGCAGCCCGACTGGAGGGTACGGGACAACCTGCTGATCCAGGACGTCACGCCGCAGCGGGCGGGCTATTACGACGATATTTTCGTCGCCGCGCGCACCGGTGCGCCGCGTGAGATCGCGAATTACGCCTATCTGCCGAGTGGTCCATTGGCCGGGAGCGGGATCGGTGCGCCGATGCTGGATATCCTCGGCGGTCCGGATGCGTTCCAGCCGGTCATGCGGTTTGCCCGCGGCGAGGGAGGCGGCACGACGCTGCAATTCGATGCGCGCGCGAGTGTGCTTCCCGAAGGCGTGGACCCCGCCGAGGTCGCCTATGAATGGCAGATCGACGGGCAGGCCAGTCTCGAAGGTTCGCAGGTGCCGGTGGGCTTCCGAATGCCGGGTCGGCACAAAGTGACCCTCTCGCTCACGCTGCCCGATGGGCGGAGCGCGCAGAGCACCGGCTACGTTATGGTCCGCGACGACCGTATCCTCAGCTACGATCCGCAACTGGGCCGGGTGATCTCGCATGCCGGGTCGCAGCCGAAAGTGCTCGACTCGATCCCGCTCAGCCCCGGCGCGTTGGAATTCGGGCTCGGCGGGGGCGCAGTGGTGATCCCGCGCGAGATGGTCGCCCCTCTCTTCGGAGCAGATCGCTTCTCGCTGCATATGAGCCTGCGAGCGATGGGCGATTACAAATCCGCGGGAGAACTGTTGCGCCTGCATCAATCGCTGATCGTGCGGGTTACCGGGCGCGGTACCTTCGAGGTCGAGTTCTGGCCCGAGAGTGGGCAGCGGCTGTTCCTTCGCACCAAACGCGTGCCGATCTATGACGGAAAATGGCACGACATCACCTTCCGCTACGCCTCGGAGGATAGTCTTTTCGAGGTGCTGGCGGGCGAGGAGGTGATCGGCAAAGGCACCGTCTCGGGGCGGCTCAAGCCGATGGAATATTGGGGCCTTGCGCTGGGCAATCCCTTCGGCAAGGGCAGCTTCCACGGCGAGCTTGAAGCCCTTGATCTGACCGCGAGCCGCCCGGCGGTGAGCGGGGCGATGCGCTGATGCGCGCCGGGGCGATCGGTGGCACCATGCCGGAGCATGCGCGCCCGACACGCCGTGCTGGTGGGCGAAACCGCATTGCCGAGACCGCCGCGCTCGCGACCGCGAAACTGCCGTGGCCGGTGCTGTTGTTCGTGCTGTCGATCCTGCTGCCCTTCAAGTTCAACCTCGGCCCGCTTGCGATCACCGGAAGCCGTCTCGTGCTGATGTTCTTCATCCTGCCCGCCTTCGCGCGGGTCTTCAGCGGGCGCGCGGGGCGGATATTGCCGGTGGACTGGCTGTTCCTGTTCCATGCGCTGTGGCTGTCGGTCGCGCTCGCGGTCAACAACCCGGATCGCGTCATTCAGCAAGCGGGCTCGGTGGGGCTCGAGGTGCTGGGAGGCTACCTGATCGGGCGCGCCTATATCCGCTCGCGCGAGGATTTCGCGGCGCTGGGCAAGGTGCTGATCTGGTCGGTGCTGATCCTGACGCCATTTTCGCTTTACGAGACCAAGACCGGCACGACCCTGATCCCGACGCTGATCGACAAGCTGCCGGGAATGAGCACGATCACCTACAACTTTCAGGAGCCGCGCTTGGGGCTGGAGCGTGTGCAGGGCCCCTTCGCCCATCCGATCCATTTCGGGCTCTATTGCTCGGTCGTCTTCGCCTTCGCCTTCGTGGCCTTCGACGGGATCAAATCGCTCGGGTGGCGGGTGGTGGCGAGCGGGATGATCCTGCTCAACGGCTTTCTTGCGCTGTCTTCGGGCGCGCTTCTGTCGCTGCTGCTGCAACTGGGGCTGATCGGCTGGTATATCACCTTCGTGCGGATCGAATGGCGCTGGTGGCTGCTGACGGGGCTCTTCGCTTTCGCCTATGTCACGGTTGACCTGCTGTCGAACCGCTCGCCGATCATGGTGTTTCTCAGCTACGCGACCTTCTCGGCCCATACCGCCTATTGGCGCACGATCATCTTCGAGTGGGGGCTGAAGAATGTCTGGGCCAACCCGGTCTTCGGGATCGGCCTGAACGACTGGGTGCGACCGTGGTACATGTATTCCGGCTCGATGGATAATTTCTGGCTGGTGATCGCGGTGCGCTATGGCATCCCCGGCTTCCTGCTGGTCACGAGCGGCTATGTCTGGGGGCTGTTCAAGGTGATGTTCCGGGATTTCAGCGGCGATACGCGGATGCAGAATTTCCGTCGCTCCTGGGTGTTCACCTTCGCGGGGATGACCTTCACGCTCTGCACCGTCTATGTCTGGGAGTCGATCTACGCCTTCACCTTCTTCCTGTTCGGCGCCGGCATGTGGATGCTGACCGAAGCGGTGAAAGAGCGGGCCGACGCCCCCGAGGACGCGGCGCGGCCTGAGGCGCGCGCCACCAGCTACACGCGGTTTGCACAGAGTCATCGGCGGGATTAACGGCCGATCTTTGCCCGTGCCTCCGGGCTGAGCGCGGCCAGAACCGGATCGGGCGGTGCCATCCCGAAGAAACCCCGCAACAGGGCCGCGGCTTCCGCTCCATGCCCCTGCGCCCGCAATTGCGCGGCTTTCGCAAGCGACCACGCCGCGCCGCCGATCAGCCCGGCGGGGAAATGGCGGCGCAGGAACATCGCCCGCGCCCGATGCTTGAAATATTGCGAGAACGGCGAGGCGACCGAGCCCATCCGCTGCGAGCCGATCGCCGTGCCCGCAACGTGATGAACGATTGCGCCTTCGCAATAGGAGATCGGCAGATTGCCCCGGCGCAGCGCCCAGTCGACCTCTTCGTAGTAAAGGAAATAGTCCTCCGCCATCGGCCCTGCACGCTCGAGATGGGCGCGGGTGGCGACTAGGCTCGCGCCGGTGACGAAGTCGATGTGCTCCGGGTCCGGGGCAGGGCTGGCCGCGGGGGCAAACTGGTTCAGGTTATGGGTGATCCCGGTGCGCCGGTCGATCACTCCGCCGTCGATCTGGATCGTATCGGGCGCGTCACCATAGACCACCCGATGCGCGATCATCGCGGCGCCTCGCGGTCCGGGATCATGCGAGGCGAGGGCGGCAGGCGTCTCGGGCGGCACCACGCAATCGGGGTTGAGCAGCCAGAACCGGTCGAGCGCGGGATTGGCCGCGAGCCGCGCCAGCCCCAGATTGACGCCCGCAGCAAACCCGCTGTTGGCCCCCGCCTCGATCAGCGCGATGCCGTCCTGACCCGCCTCCGCGGCCCCCATCAGATCGGGGACGGCTGCACGGATCACCTCGACCGTGTCATCGGGCGAGGCATTGTCGACTACCACCACATGCAGCGCCACGCCGGTCGCCGCCCGCAGCGAGGCGATGCAGGCCGCGATCACGTCCGAGGACCGATAGGTGACGATGACGACACCCAGAGCAGGATCGGTGGCGGGACGCGGCTCGGCCATGTCGCTCGGGCTCAGGCCCCGCGCGACAGCGCTGCGACCCCGGTGCGGGCCACTTCGGCCAGACCCAGCGGGCGCATCAGATCGGCGAAAGCGTCGATCTTCTCGGGCGTGCCGGTGATCTCGAAGACAAAGCTCTCCAGCGTCGAGTCGACCACATTGGCGCGAAAGATCTCGGCCAGACGCAGCGCTTCGATACGCTTGTCGCCGGTCCCCGCAACCTTGATCAGCGCCAGTTCGCGCTCGACCGGATATCCCTCGACGGTCAGGTCCTTCACTTCGTGAACCGGCACGATGCGGCCCAGCTGCGCCTTGATCTGGTCGATCACGTTCTCGGTTCCGCGGGTGACGACGGTGATCCGGCTGCGATGGCCCTTATGGTCCACCTCGGCCACGGTCAGGCTGTCGATGTTGTAGCCGCGGCCCGAGAACAGCCCGATCACACGGGCCAGAACCCCGGCCTCGTTATCCACGATCACGGCGAGCGTATGGCTGCGCTCAATCTGATCGTGGCTGTCGCGCAGGTCGTAAGCGGAATGGCTCGAGGAGCCTTTCTTGATTTTCAGAGCGGCCATTGCCTCTCTCCTTTTCCTAGTTCGGACCCGATCTTCGGCTTGGTCCAAATATCCCGGGGGTCCGGGGGCAGAGCCCCCGGCGTCGCTCACACCAGCGCCGCGCCTTCCTTGAAGACATCGGCATCGGCCGCCAGCAGCATCTCGTTATGCGGCTTGCCGGACGGGATCATCGGGAAGCAGTTCTCGTGCTTCTCCACGAGGCAGTCGAACAGCACCGGGCCGTCATGCTTGATCATCTCCATGATCGCATCGTCGAGATCGGCGGGGTCGGAGACCTGCATCCCCTTCCAGCCGAAGCTCTCGGCGAGCTTCACGAAATCGGGCAGGCTTTCGGACCAGCTATGCGAGTAGCGCTCGCCATGCAGCAGTTCCTGCCACTGGCGGACCATGCCCAGACGCTCGTTATTGAGGATGAACTGCTTCACCGGTACGCGGAACTGGGTCGCGGTGCCCATCTCCTGCATGTTCATCAGCCAGCTCGCCTCGCCTGCCACGTTGATCACGAGGCTCTCGGGATGGGCGATCTGCACGCCGATCGAGGCCGGGAAGCCGTAGCCCATCGTGCCCAAGCCCCCGGAGGTCATCCAGCGGTTCGGATTCTCGAAGCCGAGGAACTGCGCGGCCCACATCTGGTGCTGACCCACTTCGGTGGTGATGTAGCGATCCATGCCCTTGGTCAGCTCTTCGAGCCGCTGCAGCGCATATTGCGGTTTGATCGTCTTTTCCGAGTTGGTGTAGGCGAGGCAGTTCACCTTCTTCCACTCGTCGATCTTCTTCCACCATTTCTCGATCGCGGGCTTGTTCACCTTGCGCCCGCGCGACTTCCAGACCTTGAGCACGTCTTCGAGCACATGGCCGATGTCGCCGAGGATCGGCAGGTCGACGGCGATGATCTTGTTGATCGAGGAGGCGTCGATATCGACATGCACCTTGGTCGATTTCGGCGAGAAGTCCGCCACGCGGCCGGTGATCCGGTCGTCGAAGCGCGCGCCGAGGTTGATCATCAGGTCGCAGCCATGCATCGCAAGGTTGGCTTCATAGAGGCCGTGCATCCCGAGCATGCCGAGCCAGTTCTTGCCCGAGGCAGGGTAGGCGCCCAGACCCATCAGCGTCGAGGTGATCGGGAAGCCGGTCGCGTCGACAAGTTCGCGCATCAGCTGGCTCGCGGCAGGGCCCGAATTGATCACGCCACCACCGGTATAGAAGACCGGCTTCTCGGCGGTTTCGATCAGCTCGACCAGCTTGGTGATCGCGTCCAGATCGCCTTTCACCTGCGGCTGGTAATGGTCGACCTTCGCGGCTTTCGGCTCGCAGTAAGTGGCCACCGCGAATTGCACGTCCTTGGGCATGTCGATCAGCACCGGGCCGGGGCGGCCCGAGGTCGCCACGTGGAAAGCCTGATGGATCGTCTCGGAGAGTTTCGCGGGGTCTTTCACCAGCCAGTTATGTTTGGTGCAGGGGCGGGTGATGCCCACCGTGTCGGCCTCCTGGAAACCATCGGTGCCCACGAGGAAGGTCGGCACCTGACCCGACAGCACGATCAGCGGGATCGAGTCCATCAGCGCGTCGGTCAGACCCGTCACCGCATTGGTCGCGCCCGGGCCCGAGGTCACCAGCGCCACGCCCGGCTTGCCGGTCGAACGCGCATAGCCTTCGGCCATGTGGATCGCGGCCTGCTCGTGGCGGACGAGAATGTGACGGATGTCGTTTTGCTGGAAAATCTCGTCATAGATCGGAAGGACCGCGCCGCCGGGATAGCCGAAAATTACCTCGACCCCGTGATCCTTCAGCGCCTGAACCACCATCTTCGCGCCGGTCATCTGCCGTGCCATATGCTCACTCCATCCTTGCGCGAGGGCCACGCCGCCCGCCGCTACCTCTCAAGCGTCCAATCGTCCAATAAAAAGCCCCCGGCTTTGAGGCGGGGGCGCATGGGAACCTTCATGGTCTAACCGTTACCGGCCCATGCGCTTGGCTCCTACGACGACAAGAAGAATCGCATCCATTGCGGATCCCTTTCGGACTGCTTTGCGCGGACATTATGAGCGGGTGCAGGAGGCGTCAATGCCCAAACGCTGAATAAAATGTCGCGAAGGGAGGAAATTTCTTCCCGATTGTTGCGCATCGCGACCTGCGAGTCGCAACTTTGAGAAATCATAAGCGGCGTGCGACGCGGGTGCCGCTAGGTCAGTCGCATCAAAGTGATCCCGTTGACGCTTCGTCAGTCGCCAGGTCGGCGCTGGCGAGCGATGTTTTTAGGTCGATCTGGTCAAGTGAACAGACCAGATAGGGCCTTAATTGCTTGACCTTTCGCCTCCACTCGGCCAATCACGGGCAAAGCCTCGGGCAGGCTTTCGGGACAAAATTAGGGAGGAAGTGAGATGGGCGCTTTGCTGGCCCTTTCACGCGCGATCGACCGGATAAACGAGACCATCGGCAAGGCGGTGTCGTGGCTTATTCTGGTGTCGGTCCTCGTGAGTGCGACCAACGCCATTGTACGCAAAGCCTTCGACATGTCGTCGAACGCTTGGCTGGAATTGCAATGGTATCTTTTCGGCGCGGCGTTTCTGGGCGCTGCCGCTTACACGCTCAAGCAAAACGAGCATATCCGCATCGACATCATCTATGGTGCGTTCTCGCGGAAAGTGCAGCACTGGATTGATCTGCTCGGGCATATCTTCTTCCTGATGCCGTTCGTCGTGCTGATGCTGTTCAAGCTGACTCCCTTCGTGATGATCTCGATCCGCTCGGGCGAGATGTCGACGAATTCGGGCGGTCTGATCCTGTGGCCGGCCAAGCTCCTGCTGCTGATCGGCTTCTGGCAGCTGTTCTTCCAGGGCGTGTCCGAGATCATCAAGAAGATTGGCGTGATGCGTGGGTTGATCGCGGATCCCCATGCCGACAGCGCGGGCCATCACGGCCATGATCCCATCGCCGAAGAGGAGGGTCTGTAATGCTCGAGCTTATTGCTCAGAACATGGCCCCGATCATGTTCATCTCGCTGATCGTCTTCCTGCTGATCGGCTATCCTGCGGCCTTCGCGCTCGCGGCCAACGGTCTTTTGTTCTTCGTCATCGGCGTTGAACTGTCGGGCTATTCCGGCGGGACGATCAATCTTGACTGGCCGTTGTTGAATGCGATGCCGCAACGGTTCTACGGGGTCTTGTCGAACGAGACCCTACTTGCCATTCCGTTCTTCACATTCATGGGCATCGTGCTCGAGAAATCGGGCATGGCCGAGGATCTCCTCGACACGATCGGTCAGTTGTTCGGTCCGGTGCGCGGCGGTCTCGCCTATGCGGTGATCATCGTGGGCGCGCTTCTGGCGGCGACCACGGGCGTGGTCGCGGCGTCGGTGATCGCTATGGGCCTGATCTCGCTGCCGATCATGTTGCGCTACGGCTATGATCGGAAGGTGGCCACAGGTGTCATTGCGGCGTCTGGGACACTGGCGCAGATCATTCCGCCTTCGCTGGTGCTGATCGTTCTGGCTGACCAGCTGGGCGTTTCGGTGGGCGACATGTACAAGGGCGCGCTGATCCCCGGTATGGTGCTGACCGGCATCTACCTCGGCTACGTGCTCGTGATGTCGATCATCAAGCCGAAGTCGATGCCGGCCCTGCCGAAAGAGGCGCGTACGCTCGGCTCGGGTGTGATGTCGCTCCTTGTCGCGCTGGCAGGTGCGGTCGCGGTCTTCATCTTCGCCGAGAAGTATTTCGAGGCGAGCGGGTCGAGCGTCAACAACTCCGAGATCCTGGCTGCCGGTGCCGCCGTGATCGTGGTCTATATCGTGGCCTTGCTCGACAAGGCGCTGAAGATCAACCTGATGAGCCGTCTGGCTCAGCAGGTGGTCATCGTGCTGATCCCGCCGCTGGCGCTGATCTTCCTGGTGCTGGGCACGATCTTCCTGGGTGTTGCGACCCCCACCGAAGGCGGCGCCATGGGCGCGGTCGGCGCGCTGGTGCTGTCGGCGGTCAAGAAGCGTCTGACCTTCCCCGTCGTGCGTGACGCGCTGGCGGCGACGACGCGCCTGTCGGCCTTCGTGCTGTTCATCCTGCTGGGCGCGCGGGTCTTCTCGCTCACCTTCTACGGGGTGAACGGGCAGGTCTGGGTCGAGCATCTGCTGACCTCGCTTCCGGGTGGCCAGTTGGGCTTCCTGATCGTGGTGTCGTTCCTTGTGTTCTTCCTCGCCTTCTTCCTCGATTTCTTCGAGCTGGCCTTCATCATCGTGCCGCTTCTGGCGCCTGCCGCGCAGGCGCTGGGGATCGATCTGATCTGGTTCGGCGTGATCCTGGGCGTGAACATGCAGACCTCGTTCATGCACCCGCCCTTCGGCTTCGCGCTGTTCTACCTGCGCTCGGTCGCGGCCAAGGTACCCTATATCGACAAGGTTACCGGCAAGAAGATGGAGCCGGTGAAGACCTCGCAGATCTACTGGGGCGCAATTCCCTTCGTGTTCATCCAGGTTGCGATGATCGCCATCGTGATCGCTTTCCCGGCCATGGTGATGCACTACAAGGGGCCGCAGGTTGATCTGAAGGACGTCGAGATCAAGCTGCCCCAGATGCCGGGCATGGGCGATGGGGGCGGCCTCGGTGGACTGCCGTCTCTGGCGCCGCTCGGTGGGTCGACCTCTGGCGGGTCAAGCTCGGGAAGCGCGGCTCCGGGCGGGCTGCCCCCGCTTCCCACACCGGGCAGCAACTGATCGACCGTAAAATGAAAGATCGGGGCGGCCTTCAGGGGCCGCCCCTTTTTTATAGAGAGAGAGTGGAGGGCGAGGGATGCGGTATCCTCTTCTGGTGATTTTCGGGGTTTCGTTGCTTGCGCTGGCGGGCTGTGGTGAGACCAAGGAGCAGCGGGCGGCGACGGGCGGCGTGGCCGGTCTCGTCGTGGCGGGGCCTGTCGGAGCGGTCGTCGGGGCCGGGCTAGGTGTGGTGACGCGCAGGAACTGACGAGCAGCCTTTCACGGAGCTTGGGAACCGCGAAAGGCGTCTCGGCGTCTTGTCCTTGAGAAGGTCGCGCGTTGCGGCTGCTATCGAAAGGACGAGAAGATGCGAATTGCGACGATTGTGATGGCGGGCGGCCTGCTGGTTTCGCTCGCGGCCTGTGGAGATACCACCACCGAACGCGCAGCCACTGGCGGCGTCGGCGGGCTTGTCGTGGCCGGACCCGTGGGCGCCGTGGCAGGCGCGACGGCAGGGGCCGCGACCACGAAGTGAGGTCGGGCCGCACCCGGATCGAAAAAGGCCCCGGGGCGCGAACCCCGGGGCCTTCTCGTTTCACGCTGGGCGTGGTTCAGATCTTCAGATTGCCCGCAGCCTGCTGGCGCATCATGAAGTAGTCGAAGTTGAACTCCGACAGCTGCCACCAGCCATAGGCGTCGTTGCGGAAGCTGAACTGGCTGTCGTAGATCTTCTTGAACGCCTCGTTCGAGCTGTTGATCTCGTCGTAGACCTCGTTCGCGGCGTTGAAGCAGGCTTCGAGGATATCCTGGCTGAACGGACGCAGCTGTGCCCCTTGGCCGAGGAGCTTCTTCAGCGCGGTCGGGTTCTTGTAGTCATAGGACGCCATCATATCTGAGTTCGCCGCCTGCGTCGCTGCCTGCAGTGCGACCTTGTAGGCCTCGGGCAGTTGCTCGTAAGCGTTCTTGTTGAACATGGCGTGCAGACAGGCGCCGCCTTCCCACCAGCCGGGATAGTAGTAATAGGGTGCGACCTTGTAGAAGCCGAGCTTCTCGTCGTCATAGGGGCCGACCCATTCGGTGGCGTCGATCGTGCCTTTCTCGAGCGACGGGTAGATGTCGCCGCCGGCGATCTGCTGCGGCACGACGCCGAGCTTCTCCACGACCTTGCCGCCGAAGCCGCCGATCCGCATCTTGATGCCCTTGAGGTCTTCGGGCGTGTTGATCTCCTTGCGGAACCAGCCGCCCATCTGGGCGCCGGTGTTGCCACAGGGGAATGCGGTGATGCCGTAGTTCGCGTAGAACTCGTTCATCAGGTCGTTGCCGCCGCCATAGTAGAACCAGGCGTTCTGCATGCGCATGTTCAGGCCGAACGGCACTGCGGTTGCGAAGGCGAAGGTCGGATCCTTACCCCAGTAGTAGTAGGACGCGGTGTGGCAAGCCTCGACGGTGCCGTTCGACACCGAATCCATGGCCTGCAGGCCGGGCACGATTTCGCCCGCCGCGAAGACCTGAATGTTGAATTTCCCGTCCGTCATTCCCTTGACGTAATTCGCCATCGTCTCGGCGGCGCCGTAGATCGTGTCGAGCGATTTGGGGAAAGACGAGGTCATGCGCCACGTCACGGTAGGGGTTTCTTGCGCGATAGCAGGTGCGGCGAGTGCGCTACTGGCAGCTGCGGCTGCCCCGCCAAGCGCACCTTTGCGCAGGAAAGAACGACGATCCATATGGTTTCCTCCCAAGTCGTGGATGTCTGTCAATTTTTCTGACCACACCGCTCCATTGATGGCGTTCCCTCCGGTGTGGACATTGCGGTCACTTTACTTGACCGGTTCCGGGTGTAAACCGGGCATCACGCAATTTTATGTCGTGTGTGGTCACAGTTCCGAAACCATGCTGCAATGTAGCATTGCGCGCGCAGAATGTCCGCCCGGCGCCTGGTCTCGTGCAGGCATAGAAAAAGCCCCAGCGCGCAGCGCGCCGGGGCTTCGGTTCTCTGGCTTGACCAGTTTGGGCGGCTTACAGCTCGCCCTTGTTGGCTTCGCTCATCATGAAGTAATCGTAGTTGAACTCGGCCAGCTGCTCCCAGGTGAACCAGTCCTTGCGGAAGTCCTTGATCGAACCCCAGATCTTCGCGAATTCGGGGTTGTTCGCTTCCATCTCCGAATAGACCTCGTTGGCCGCCTTGAAGCAGGCCTGCATGATCTCCGGCGAGAAGGCGCGCAGCTGGGTGCCGTTGGCGACCAGGGTCTTGAGCGCCTTCGGGTTCTTCATGTCGTATTTCTGCAGCATGTCCGCATCGGCGGCCTGAGCGGCGGTGTGGAGAAGTTGCTGATACTGCTTCGGCAGGCCTTCCATCTTTTCTTTCGAGAACATGAAGTGGACCGTCGGGCCACCTTCCCACCAGCCGGGGTAGTAGTAGTAGGGCGCGACTTTATAGAAGCCGAGCTTCTCGTCATCGTAGGGGCCGACCCATTCGGTCGCGTCGATCGTGCCTTTTTCGAGCGCCGGGTAGATGTCACCGCCGGCGATCTGCTGCGGCACGAGGCCGAGCTTTTCCATCACCTTGCCCGCGAAGCCACCAACGCGCATCTTGAGGCCCTTGAGGTCCTCGACCGTCGAGATCTCCTTGCGGAACCAGCCGCCCATCTGTGCGCCGGTGTTGCCGCCCGGCAGACCGTAGAGGCCCTGCTTGCCGAGGAACTCGTTATAGAGCTCGATACCGCCGCCGTGGTAGTGCCAGGCGTTCATGCCGCGCGCGTTGAGCGAGAACGGCACTGCCGCGCCGAGCGCCCAGGTCGGATCCTTGCCCCAGAAGTAGTAACCCACGGTATGGCAGGCTTCGACCGTGCCATTCATCACAGCATCGGCGACCTGAAGGCCGGGGACGATCTCGCCTGCGGCGAAGACCTGGATCTTGAAGTTGCCGTCCGAGGCTTCCTCGACCATCTTCGACAGGACTTCCGAGCCGCCATAGATCGTGTCGAGCGACTTTGGGAAGGACGAGGCGAGACGCCAGGTGATCTGCGGGTTGCTTTGTGCGATCGCGGGGGCTGCCAGCGTGCTCGCAGCCGCACTACCCAGCGCGGCTTTCGTCAGAAAGGAACGACGGTCCATTTAGGATCCTCCCATTATTGCTCCGTTGCGCGAGGACGCGCCTCGCCACCCACCTCGTATCCTCCGTGGCGGGTCTGCCGGGACCGTTTCACCACAGGCCGGGAGTGTCCAGAGTTCACGCGCGCGTAATCAACGGAAGTCATGGAAAAGTTTTAAAAAAATCATTTGACATACGGCGAGTGCCGAACGGTTGAGCAGTCGTCTGCGAGAGCGTCGGCGGCGCGTGGTGGTGACTCAACTGTTGCGTGTGTCGGGGAGCTGGATTCGCGCGACCTGTTCCGCGATCGGCGGCACCGAGAGCGGATGCGTCTCGGTCTCGTGCTTGGCGGGATCACCGATATCGGTCCACTTGCCGCCCTTGTAGATCTCGAGCGCGGAGAAGTTCGCCTTGTAGTTCATCTTCGGCGAGCCGGGTACCCAATAGCCCAGATATACGTAAGGAAGGCCCACGCGCTTCGCGATCTCGACATGGTCGAGAATGAGGTATGTCCCGAGGGAGTCGCGGATGCGTTCAGGCTCGTAGAAGGAATAGACCATCGACAGCCCGTCATCGAGCACATCGGTCAGGCAGGTCGCGATCAGCGCGCGCATGCTGTCGGGAGTGGCCGCGGTCTCGCGATATTCGATGACCCGCGATTTCACGGGCGTCTCCTCGATCATCGCGGCGAATTCGAAGATATCCATGTCGGCCATGCCGCCATCGGCGTGGCGCGCATCGAGATAGCGGCGGAACAGGGCGAATTGCTCTTCTGTCGCCCAGGGAGACGTCGCGGTGCGCCGCAGGTCGCCGTTCTTCTTCATCACCCGGCGCTGCGATTTCGACAGTTTGAAATCGGCGACCCGTATGCGGGCCGACAGGCACGCGGTGCAATCGGCGCAGGACGGCCGATAGAGCACGTTCTGTGACCGGCGAAAGCCTTGGCGCGACAGCGCGTTGTTGAGCTTCTCGGCGGACTCGCCCTGCAAGGCGGTGAACAGTTTTCGTTCCGACCTGCCGTCCAGATAGGGGCAGGGCTGCGGCGCGGTTACATAGAACTGCGGTGCAAGCGGAAGCGAATGGCGCATCAAAAGCCTCGTTGGGGAGGGGTGGCGGCAGGCTAGCAAAGGAGCGCTCACCCGCCAAGTGTTTCATGGTGACGACATAGAAAGCGCCCCGGTCAGGTCAACCGGGGCGCTGAATTCGCGTCGCGAACTGTCTATATGGTCAGGCTTTCGCCTCTTCGGAGGTGTTCTCCGACTGGGCCGCTTCCTTGGCGCGCTCTTCCATGTACTGGTCGAACTCTGCCTTGTCGCGGGCTTCGCGCAGACGGCCGAGGAACTCTTCGAATTCCTGCTGTTCGCGCTGCAGTCGCTCGAGCGTGTCGGCCTTGTAGGCGTCGAACGCGGCGTTGCCGGTCGAGCGCGAAACATGGACGCCACCGGCGCCGTAGCAGCCGAAGCCGCGTTTCTGCACCGCCTGACCCGTGCGCCAGCGACGCCCGAAGCGGCCGGTGAACAGGATGAAGGCGAGAATGACGAGGCCGAGGGGGCCTGCGAAGATGAAGCCGGCCACCATCAGCGCGATCCAGGCGCCGGGGCCGTTCCCATCCATCCAGTTAACGGCGCGGGTAAACCAGTTACCAACCGCGACGGGCATGGAGTTGGTGGAATAGGCGGACATTGGAACCTCCGGGTTGAGTATGTGAATTCCTTTCACATCTCCAAGATCGGAAGTCGGACCGTGTCTTGCAAGGGGGGATGTAAACGATTTTTACATTTTTGCCGCAAGGCACCGAAATTGCTTTGTTTTATTCGGTGAAATCGGCCCGTTTCGCGCCGCTGATCCGTTCCAGGTCGGCCGGGGCGATGGCAAAAACGTGCCGAGGCGTGCCCGCTGCGGCCCAGACGGTATCGAAATCGAACAGCCGGGGGTCGAGGAAAGCCGTTACCGGCCCGACATGACCCAGCGGCGCGACGCCGCCGATCGCGAAGCCGGTCTCCGCGCGGATCAGCCCCGCGTCTGCCTTGCCCAAGGGCTGGCCCGCGACAGCGCTCGCCTTCTCGGCGCTCACCCGGTTGCCGCCTGCGGTGATGAAGAGCACGACATGGCCGCTGTCTTCTCCGCGAAAGATGATGGATTTCGCGATCTGATCGACCTCGCAGCCCACCGCCTGCGCCGCCATCTCGGCAGTTCGGGCCTCGCCCGGTTCGGTGATCTCGAAAGGCGCGCCTGCGGCTTCGAGGGCGGCACGAACGCGTTTCAGGGATTTGCTCATGGCGAGGCTCCGGACGGTCTGCGGTCAGGGCGCGGATGCGCCCCGGGGCGGGGTGTAGTTATGGCCAGATGGCGCGTGACAGCAATCCCCATTGACCGGCCCGCTTGGCGGCGTAAGCATGGCGCCATGCCGTTTGCCTCGCGTCTCACCCGTTCGCCCCTGCCTTTCGAGCCCGACCGCGCCGCCGAGGCCGAAGAGCTGTTTTCCGATCTCGCGCCGGAGTTGCGCGAATTGTTAGGGGGCACGGCGGGTTGCAGCCCATATCTCAAAGGCCTGATGGAGAAAGAGGCCGAGTGGCTGCGATCTGCGATTTCAGTCAATCCGGAAGCTGCGCTGGCCGATGAATTCGCGCGGATCACGCCCGTCAGCCTCGCCGATCTACCGAGCGAACTGCGCCGGGCGAAGCGGCGGGTCGCGCTGCTCGCGGGACTGGCCGATCTCGGTGGCGTCTGGTGTCTCGAGGAAGTGACCGGCGCCTTGACGCGGCTTGCCGATATCGCGGTCGATCTGGCGATGAAGCGGCTGGTGGCCGAGGAAATCCGCCGCGGCAAGATACCCGGTGCGAGCGACGATGATGTCGAGAGCGCCGCCGGGATGGTCGCGCTCGCGATGGGCAAGATGGGGGCAGGGGAGCTGAACTACTCCTCCGATATCGACCTGATCTGCCTTTTCGATGAAAGCCGGTACGACCCCGATGACGCGATGGAGGCGCGCAGCGCACTGATCCGGGCGACGCGCAAGATGGCGGCGATGCTAAACGATCGCACGTCCGAGGGTTACGTCTTTCGCACCGACCTGCGCCTGCGCCCCGATGCCGCCGTCACGCCGGTCTGCATCTCGATGGGATCGGCGGAGCTCTATTACGAGGCCGAAGGCCGGACATGGGAGCGCGCGGCCTATATCAAGGCACGTCCCTGCGCGGGGGATCTCGCGGCGGGGGAGCAGTTCCTTGAACGCCTCCGGCCTTTCGTCTGGCGCAAGCATCTCGATTTCGCGGCGATTCAGGACGCCCACGACATGCGCCTGCGTATCCGCGAACATAAGGGGCTGCACGGTCCGATCGAGGTGGCAGGCCACAATATCAAGCTCGGTCAGGGCGGCATCCGCGAGATCGAGTTCTTCACCCAGACCCGGCAACTGATCGCAGGCGGGCGCGACGAGACGCTGCGCGACCGGACCACGGTGGGCGGGCTGCGTGCGCTCGCCGCGAAGACTTGGGTGGCCGAGGATGTCGCGGAGGAACTGATCGGTCATTACCGCGAGCATCGCGAGATCGAGCACCGTCTGCAGATGGTGGGCGACGCCCAGACCCAGATTCTGCCCGGCAATGAAGAAGGGCTCGCCCGGATCGCCGCTATGATGGGCGAGGGCGATGTGGCCCGCTGGCGCGATCGGCTGCGCGACCGGTTGGAGCGGGTCGAAAGCCTGACGAATGATTTCTTCGCCCCCGATGCCGCCGCCGAGCGCCCCGAACTGAGCGACGCCGCGCGTGAGATCGTCGAGGGCTGGACGGGCTATCCGGCGCTCCGATCCGAGCGGGGGCGCGCGATCTTCAAGCGGCTGGAGCCGGAACTGCTCGACCGGATGCGGCGCGCAGCAAACATGGAGGAAGCACTCACCCAGTTCGACGGCTTCCTCAAGGGGCTGCCCGCGGGCGTGCAGCTGTTCTCTCTGTTCGAAGCCAATCCGCAACTGGTCGATCTCATCGTCGACATCTGCGCCACTGCGCCGGGGCTCGCGAGCTACCTGTCGCGCAATGCCGGGGTGCTGGACGCGGTTCTCGGCGGCTCGTTCTTCGCGCCCTGGCCGGGAAAATCTGCGCTGGAAGCCGATCTCGCCCGGCTGATGGAGCGCGCCGACGATTACGAGGCCGCGTTGATTGCGGCGCGGCGCTGGGCGAAGGAATGGAAATTCCGCGTGGGCGTGCATCATCTGCGCGGTCTCGTCGATGCGTCAGAAGCCGCGGGCCAATATGCCGATGTGGCCGGCGCGGTGCTGGGCGCGCTCTGGCCGGTTGTTCAGGGCGAATTCGCGCGCCGCTACGGGTCATGCCCGGGCAAGGGGGCGGTGGTTCTGGGCATGGGTAGCCTCGGGGCCGAGCGGCTGAATGCGCAATCCGATCTCGATCTGATTGTGATCTATGACGCCGATGGGGAGGAGTTCTCGGATGGCAAGAAGCCACTTGCCTCAAGGGCTTACTATGCGAAGCTCACGCAGGCGCTGATCACCGCGCTCAGCGCGCCGATGCCGGAAGGGACGCTCTACGAGGTGGATATGCGGCTGCGCCCCTCGGGCAAGCAGGGGCCTGTCGCGACCTCGGTACAAAGCTTCGATAGCTACCAAATGGAGGAGGCCTGGACCTGGGAGCATCTGGCGCTCACCCGGGCGCGCCCGGTCGCCGGCAGCGCCAATCTGGCCGACCGGGTCGAGGCGATCCGGCTGAAGGTTCTACAGGCGAAAGGCGGCGGCGCCGAGGTGCTGCGCGATCTGGCGCAGATGCGGTCGCGGATCTTCGCGGCCAAGGCTCCCGATGGCGATTGGGAGGCGAAGGTCGGCCCCGGACGGCTGCAGGATATCGAACTGCTCGCCCAGAGTTTTGCGCTCCGCGCGGGCGTCCCGGCGCGCAAGGTCGAGGCGCAACTGCGCGCAGGCCCCCGCGGCGGGTTCGTGACCCGCGAAGAGGGTGAGGCGCTTGCCACCGCCTATCGCTTCCTCTGGCGGTTGCAGGCAGGCGGGCGCTTGCTGAGCGAGAAGCCCTTGGATATGGCGGCGATCGGAGAAGGCGGCCGCGCTTTCCTGTTGCGCGAGACGGGGCTGGATGATCTCGATGCTCTGACGGCGCGTCTGAACGAGGTCACGACCGAGACAGCCGCCATCGTGGACAGGGCTCTGGAGGGCTGAATGGCGCGCAAACTTATGGAATTGAGCGAGGCGGACCCGAAAGGGCTGATCCGCGAGAGCTTCAAGATCGACGGGATCACTATGGAAGAGTGCCGCTCGATCTTCATGGATTGGGCGTTGAGCCTCGGGCCGGGGATGGATGCGAGCGAAGCGATGCGCACCGTGCTCGCGGCGTATCAGGCGCCGCCCGAGCACCCGATGACCCGGGTGCTCGAAGAAGGTCTGACCCGCGAAAGCGCCCCACCGATGCGGCGCGGCGGCTGGCGGGCGCGTCGTCCCTAGCAGGGTGATTAGCGCGGCAGCGCCGCCGCCTCGCGCGCAAGCGCTTCGATCCCGGCCCAGTCGCCCGATTGCACCATCGCATCGGGCGCAACCCAGGAGCCGCCTGCGCAAAGAACGTTGGGCAGGCTCAGGTAATCATTGGCGTTCTTCATGCTGACGCCGCCCGTCGGGCAGAAGCTGACCTGCGGGATCGGGGCCCCGATCGCCTTCAGCGCAGGCGCGCCGCCCGAAGCTTCCGCCGGGAAAAACTTCAGCACGTCGTAACCCATCTCGAGAAGCTTCATCACTTCGGATGCAGTGGCGGCACCGGGCAGAAGCGGCAGACCTTCGTCCTCGCAGGCCTTCACCAGCGTTTCGGTCGCGCCGGGCGAAACGCCGAATTTCGCGCCCGCGGCTTTCGCGGCTTTCACATCGGCGGGGGTCAAGAGCGTCCCCGCGCCGACCACGCCGCCTTCGACATCGGCCATGGCGCGGATCGCGTCGAGCGCGCAGGGCGTGCGCAGCGTCACTTCCAGCGCAGGCAGGCCGCCCGCGACGAGCGCCTTGGCAAGAGGGGCGGCATGGGCCACATCCTTCACCACGATCACCGGCACGATCGGGGCCAGTTCGCAGATCTTGCGGGCGGATGCGGATTGTTCACTCGGGGTCATCGGATCACTCCAGTCTGGTTCGCCCATGCGGGCGGAGAGGGCAGGACGCTCCGCGGGGGATATTTCTTGCCAAGCCGAAAGCAGAACCCTGTTTTCGCCTTGGTGGAAATATCCCCGCCGGAGGCAAGAAAACTCACAGCACCACGGAGGCGCCTTTGGTGGACGGGCCGACATGGGTGCGGAAGGCGCCGAACAGCTCGCGGCCGAGGCCGAACTGGTTGCCGCTGAGGTCGGGCTCGACCGGCGCGCGGCTCTCGAAGCCTTCGCTCAGGCAGGTCAACTCGCCCGTCGTCGCGTCGAGCCGCACCATATCGCCGTCCTGCAGCTTCGCAAGCGGCCCGCCATCGGCGGCCTCGGGGGAGACATGGATTGCTGCGGGAACCTTGCCCGAGGCGCCCGACATCCGGCCATCGGTGACCAGTGCCACTTTCAGCCCGCGATCCTGCAGCACTGCGAGGGTCGGGGTGAGAGAGTGCAACTCCGGCATCCCGTTCGCCTTAGGTCCCTGGAAGCGCACCACGACGATCGTGTCCGAGGTGAATTCGCCCGCCTTGAAGGCGTCCTTCACCTCGTGCTGTTCCTTGAACACGCGGACCGGCGCCTCGATGACATGGCGCTCCGGCGCGACGGCGGAAACCTTGATCACGCCGCGGCCGAGATTGCCTTCGAGCTGCTTCAGGCCACCGGTCTTCTGGAACGGATCGGCGGGTTTGCGCAGAATCTTTTCGTTCTGGCTCTCGGGATCGGCCTCTTCCCAGACCAGGCCGTCCTCGGTGATCTTCGGCTCCTGCGTGTAGCGGGTCAGCCCGTCGCCCGCGACGGTCTTGGCGTCCTCGTGCAGCAGGCCCGCGTCGAGCAGATGACGGATCATGAATTGCAGACCGCCCGCGGCGTGGAAGTGGTTCACGTCGGCGAGGCCGTTGGGATAGACTTTCGCCATCAGCGGCACGACCGAGGAAATCTCGTCGAAATCTTCCAGATCGAGCACGATCCCGGCGGCGCGCGCCATCGCCGGCAGGTGCAGCACATGGTTGGTCGAGCCACCGGTGGCCATCAGCCCCACCATGCCGTTCACGAAGGCCTTCTCGTCGAGCACTTCCGAGGCCGGGCGGTAGTCATTGCCGAGCGCGGTGATCTCGGCGGCGCGCTTCGCGCCTGCCACCGTCAGCGCCTCGCGCAGCGGTGTGTTCGGGTTCACGAAGGAGGCGCCGGGCAGGTGAAGACCCATGAACTCCATCAGCATCTGGTTGGTATTCGCGGTGCCGTAGAAAGTGCAGGTGCCTGGACCATGATAGGAAGCCATCTCTGCGGCCATCAGCGCGTCGCGGCCGACTTCGCCGGAGGCGAATTGCTGGCGCACCTTGGCCTTCTCGTCATTGGGCAGGCCGGTCGTCATCGGCCCCGCGGGGATGAAGATCGCCGGGATATGCCCGAAGGTCGCGGCGGCCATGATGAGCCCGGGCACGATCTTGTCGCAGACGCCGAGGTAGAGCGCCGCGTCGAAGGTGTTGTGGCTGAGCGCCACTGCCGCGGCCATCGCGATCACGTCGCGCGAGAAGAGCGACAGGTCCATACCCGGCTGGCCCTGTGTGACGCCGTCGCACATCGCGGGCACCCCGCCTGCGACCTGTGCCGTCGCCCCCACCTCGCGCAGCGCAGCCTTGATCGTCTGCGGGAAGGTTTCGAAGGGCTGGTGGGCCGAGAGCATGTCGTTATAGGCGGTCACGATGCCCACGTTGGGGGCGCGTTCGCCGGCGAGCTTGTCCTTGTCCTCTCCCATCGCGGCATAGGCATGGGCCTGGTTGCCGCAGCTGAGATGCGCCCGGGCGGGCCCTGCATCGGCGGCGGCCTGCATCCGGGCGAGATAGTCGCCGCGCGGGCCTTCGGAGCGGGCGCGGATTCGGTCGGTCACACGGGCGATTGTGGCATCGAGGGTCATCGGCGGGGCCTTTCCTTGCTATGCATCTGATGCGGAACATGCAGCCCGTAAGGGCCGCTCGCGCAGCGGGCGCGGATCGCGGTTGCGTCCTCGCTACCATGTTAGCGCTAACGCCGCAACCCGTTCCCTTTGTCGATTATCTGGGGCAGAGCGGGGATGCGGCAAGCGCGAGGGCTTTCGCGCCGGGTCGCTTGGCGCTAGGAAGGCCGCGCCTGAGACAGCGCGCGCAAGGAGCCCCCGATGAGCCAGTCCGAAGACCCCGCCACCCGTCCGACCGTCCGGCTGCGCCCGAAAGCCGAGGCCCGCGCGATCCGCCACGGCTTTCCCTGGGTTTATGCGGACGAGCTGGTGACCGACCGCCGCACCAAGGCGATCGCGCCCGGCACGATCGCGACGCTGGAGGATGGCGAGCGGCGACCGCTCGCGACGGTTACGGTCAATCCGAACTCCAAAATCATCGCGCGGGTGATGAGCCGCGACGCCGAGGCGGTGATCGATCGCAACTGGCTCACTGTGAAGCTGGCCCGGGCGCTCGAGATGCGCGTGCGTCTGTTCGATGCGCCTTTCTATCGCTTGGTCCATGCCGAGGCGGACGGGCTGCCCGGTGTCATCATCGACCGGTTCGGTGACGCGGCGGTGATCCAGCCGAACGCGGCATGGTCGGAGGTGATGATCGCGGATCTCGAGGCCGCGCTGGCCGAGGTCACGGGCGTCACCACGATCATCAAGAACGGCGCAGGCCGGGCCCGCAATCTCGAAGGTCTCGACGAGGAGATGGTCACGCTCCGTGGCGGGATCGACGCCCCGGTCGAGGTGCCGATGAACGGAGCAATTTACCTCGCCGATCTGATGGGCGGGCAGAAGACTGGGCTTTTCTACGATCAGCGCCCGAACCATGCATTTGCGGCGCGGCTGGCCGAGGGCGCGCGGGTGCTGGATGTCTTCTCTCACGTGGGCGGCTTCGCCTTGGCCGCGCTGGCCGGTG
Organism: Thioclava sp. F34-6; assembly: GCF_002213235.1. NCBI lineage: Bacteria > Pseudomonadati > Pseudomonadota > Alphaproteobacteria > Rhodobacterales > Paracoccaceae > Thioclava > Thioclava sp. F34-6. Next base: position 151,805 of record NZ_NBOA01000006.1, on the reverse strand, counting down.
GCGCGCAATCCGCTTTGTCGGTCGATGCGTCTGCGTCGGCGCTCGAGCTGGCAAGCAAGGGCGCCGAGGCGATGGGTGCCAGCGCCCGCTTCGCGACGCGTCAGGGGGACGCCTTCGATACGCTCGACGCTTTGGGTCAAGAAGATGAGCGGTTCGATCTGGTGATCTGTGATCCGCCCGCCTTCGCCCCCGCCAAGCCCGCGCTGCAAGCGGGGCTGCGTGCCTATGAGCGGATCGCCCGGATGGCCGCGCCGCTGGTCGAACCGGGCGGCTATCTGGTGCTGTGCTCCTGCTCGCATGCCGCCGATCTGTCGCAATTCCGCGCAGCTTGCACGCGTGGCATCGGCAAGGCGGGGCGGTCCGCGCAGCTGATCCACACCGGCTATGCCGGGCCGGACCACCCGATGCTGCCGCAGCTGGCGGAATCAGGTTACCTGAAATCACTGTTCTTCCGGCTCGACTGATGCGGGTCGTGCTCGATGCCTGCGTGCTCTACCCGACGGTGCTACGCGAGATATTGATCGGGGCGGCGAAGGCGGGGCTCTATCGTCCGCTCTGGTCGGCGCGGATTCTCGAGGAATGGGCGCGGGCCGCCGCGCGCCGCGCGCCCGCCGACGAAGCGATCGCGCGGGGCGAGATCGCGCTACTGCGCGCCACCTTCCCGAAGGCCGAGGTGGCGGCGCAGCCGGGGATCGAGGACCGGCTGGTCTTGCCCGACGAAAACGATCTGCACGTTCTGGCCGTGGCGATCGCGGGCAGCGCCGATGCGATCCTGACCTTCAACGCGCAGGACTTCCCGCGCGGGACACTGGCGGGCGAGGGGCTGGAGCGGCGCGATCCGGACGGGTTCCTCTGGCAGCTTCTGTCCGAGCACCCCGAGAAGATGCGCGCCATCAGCGAATCCGTACGCGCCGAGGCAGAGCGTTTGTCGGGCGAGCCGCAGCCGATCCGGGCGCTGATGAAACGGGCGCGTCTGCCGCGCTTCGGCAAGGCGTTGGCGGCGTGATCTTGCGCTCCGTCTCAGGGCGTGGCCCCTTGACCGCCCGCGAAAGCCTCGCCAAACAGGCGCAATGATCGGGTTCATCACATGCCAAGAGCGCGGCGCGGCCGACAAGCTCCTTGCCCAGCTAGCCGACAGGCTGCTGTCGCAAGGGCGCGACGTGATTGGCATGGTGCGCGCCGAGGTGCCGCAGCGGTTCGAGTGCGAGATGCATCTGCGCATCCTCCCCGATGGCGAAACCCGCACGATTTCGCAGGATCTGGGGCAGGGCGCGGGGGCGTGTTCGCTCGACGCGGGTGCGCTCGAAGAGGTCGTCGCACAGGTCGGCCATGCGCTCGAGATGGCGCAACCGGGCACCATCGTGATCCTCAACAAGTTCGGCAAACAGGAAGCCGCGGGGCGCGGCTGTCGCGACCTGATCGCGCAGGCGATGGCCTCCGATTTTCCGGTGCTTCTGTCCGTTCCGCCAGAAACGCGCGCGGATTTCGCGGCTTTCACGGATGGTTTGGCCGAAGAAATCCTGCCGGATATTCAGGCGCTTGAGGCATTTCTCTCGCGTGAGAGCGCTTAATCCGCGCCCTTACGTTGTCTCGCGCCGCTGCCATGCTAGACTTGTTCCGCTAAGGTGAGTACAAGGGGGTCGTTAGCGCTAACGGACCCCAAACACGGAGCAGCCCATGGTTTCGCGCGTCATTCCCGTCGAACGTTTCGACCTGGTGATTTTCGGCGCCACTGGCGACCTCGCCAATCGCAAAATTCTCCCCGGCCTGTTTCGGCGCTATTGCGCGGGACAGATTCCCGAAGGCTCCACCATCATCGGTGCCGCGCGCTCGGAGATGACCCCGGATGAATTCCGCGATCAGGTCCGCGCGGCGATCGCCGAATTCGGTGGCAGCAAATGCGACGACGAAGGAGCGCTGGACGGGTTCTTGCCGATGCTCGACTATGTCGCGATCGACGCGAAAGGCGATGGCGGCTGGGATGATCTGAAATCGAAAGTCCGCGGCGACACGGTCAACGCGTTCTACTTCTCGGTGGCGCCCTCGCTGTTCGGCGACCTCGCGGAGCGGCTGCACAAGCGCGGGATCGCGGGGCCGGATGCCCGGATCGTCGTGGAAAAGCCCTTCGGGCGCGACCTCGCCTCTGCCAAGGCGCTCAACGCCGTGCTCGCGGAGTATTTCGACGAGACACAGATCTACCGGATCGACCATTATCTCGGTAAAGAAACCGTGCAAAACCTGATGGCGGTACGCTTCGCCAACATCCTGTTCGAGCCGCTCTGGAACAGCCAATTTGTCGATCATGTGCAAATAACGGTCGCCGAAACGGTCGGCGTAGGCGGTCGCGGATCGTATTATGACAAGTCGGGCGCGATGCGCGACATGGTGCAGAACCACTTGATGCAGCTACTGTGCCTGATCGCGATGGAGCCGCCTTACCACTTCGACCCCGATGCGGTGCGCGACGAAAAACTCAAGGTGATCCGGGCTCTGCAGCCTGTAGCACCTGCCGATATCGTGCGCGGCCAATACGTGGCGAGCAAGGACGCGCCCGGCTATCTGGAAGATGCCGAGGACCCGGAGTCGACGACCGAGAGTTATATCGCGATGAAATGCCATGTCGCGAACTGGCGCTGGGTCAACACGCCCTTCTACCTGCGCACCGGTAAGCGGCTGCGGGCCCGCACGTCCGAGATCGCGATCACCTTCAAGCAGCCGCCGCACCAGATCTTCGACGAGGCCGAGGGCGAGTGGCGCGAGAACGTGCTCGTGATCCGGCTCCAGCCCAACGAGGGTATGAACCTGAAGATGATGATCAAAGAGCCGGGGCCGGGCGGCATGCGCCTCGTGCAGGTGCCGCTCGATATGTCCTTCGCGGAAGCTCTGGGCGAAGAGGCCGACATCACCGACGCCTACGAGCGGCTGATCATGGACGTCATCCGCGGCAACCAGACGCTGTTCATGCGCGGCGACGAGGTTGAAGCGGCTTGGGCCTGGACCGATCCGATCATCGAAGGCTGGGAGTCGCGCGGCGACAAACCTCAAAGCTATGACAGCGGTTCGTCGGGCCCCGATGACGCGTTGATGCTGATGCATCGGGACGGCCGCCGCTGGCGGGAGATTCGCGAATGAATTTCGAAAGTTACCCCGATCGCGAGATGCTTATGATGGGGCTTGCGGACCGCATCGCGAGCCAGCTTCGCGCGGCAATCAACAACGAGGGCCGCGCGACCTTGTCGGTGCCGGGCGGCTCCACGCCCGGACCGATATTCGACATTCTCTCGGATATCGATCTGGACTGGTCAAAGGTCGCGGTGCTGCTCAATGACGAGCGTTGGGTGCCCGAAACCTCGGAGCGGTCGAATACACGCCTGATCCGCGCGCGGCTCCTGACGGGCCGGGCGGCGGCGGCGACGCTGGTGCCACTCTATGCCGAAGCGGAGCGGCCCGAGGACAAAATGACGGAACTGGCCGCCGGGATCGAACCGCATCTGCCGATCTCCGTCCTGCTTCTGGGTATGGGCGCGGATATGCATACGGCGAGCCTGTTCCCCGGTGCCGACCGCCTGAAAGAGGCGTTGTCGAACGACGCGCCGATCCTGTTGCCGATGCGCGCCGAAGCTGCGGGCGAGCCGCGTATCACGCTCTCGGCACCGGTGCTGCGCGATGCGATGCACACGCATATCCTGATCACAGGGCCGGAGAAGCGCGCGGCGATCGAAGCGGCGGAAAAGCTCCCCGTGGAACAGGCGCCGGTGCGCGCCGTTCTCAAGGACGCGACCGTGCACTGGGCTGAATAAGGGAGCACTTTCACCGATGACCATCTGGCAAGACCTCCTCGACAAGGCGCAATCCGTGCAGTCCCGCGAAATCGCGGAATTGTTCGAAAAGGACAATCGCGCGTCCGGTTTCAGCCGCGAAACCGGGCCATTCCTGTTCGATTTCTCCAAGACCAACATCGACTCGGAAACGCTCGACCTGCTGGTGAAGCTGGCCGAGGAGAAGGGCGTCGCGGCCCGCGCGGAAGCGATGTTCACCGGTGAGAAAATCAACGACACGGAAGGCCGCGCGGTGCTGCATACCGCGCTGCGCAATCTCGACACGGAAGTGTTCGTCGATGGCGAGAACGTCATGCCCGAGGTCCGCGCAACCTATGCCCGTATGGAAGCGTTCGCCCGCGACGTTCGCGAGGGCAAGTTCAAGGGGGAGGGCGGAAAGATCACCGATGTGGTCAATATCGGCATCGGCGGCTCGGACCTTGGCCCGGCGATGGCGACGCTGGCGCTTGCGCCTTATCACGACGGTCCCCGCTGCCATTTCGTGTCCAATGTGGACGGGGCGCATATCCATGACACGCTGGCCGGCCTGAGCCCGGAAACGACGCTGGTGATCGTCGCCTCCAAGACCTTCACCACGATCGAGACGATGACCAACGCCGAGACGGCAAAGCGCTGGATGGCCGAGAAGGTCGCGGACCCGGCGCAGCAATTCGCAGCGCTCTCGACCGCTGCCGACAAAACCGCCGCCTTCGGCATCGACGAGGCACGCGTCTTCGGGTTCGCCGATTGGGTTGGCGGGCGCTATTCGATGTGGGGGCCGATCGGGCTGTCGCTGATGATTGCGATCGGGCCGGAGGATTTCGCAGATTTCCTCAAAGGCGCCGCTAAGATGGATGCCCATTTCCGCGCCGCCGATTACAAGGACAACCTGCCGGTTCTGCTGGCGCTGGTGGGTATCTGGCACAACCAGTTCTGCGACTACGCCACCCGCGCGGTTCTGCCCTATGATCAAAGGCTTGTGCGGCTGCCGGCCTATCTTCAGCAACTGGAGATGGAGAGCAACGGCAAGCGCGTGAGCATGGATGGCAAGAACCTGCCTTACAATTCGGGCCCCGTCGTCTGGGGCGAGCCGGGCACCAACGGCCAGCACGCATTCTACCAGCTGATTCACCAGGGTACGCGGGTCATTCCCTGCGAATTCATGGTCGCGGCCGAGGGGCATGAGCCCGATCTGGCGCATCAGCACATGTTGCTCGTGGCCAACTGCCTTGCCCAATCCGAGGCGCTGATGCGGGGCCGCTCGCTGGCCGAGGCGACCGAAATCATGCGCAAGAAAGGCTTCGAGGGCGATGAGCTGGACCGTCAGGCGCGGCACCGCGTCTTCCCGGGCTCGCGGCCATCGACGACGCTGCTCTATCCGAAACTGACCCCCGAGGTCTTCGGCGGGATCGTCGCGCTTTACGAGCATCGCGTCTTCGTCGAGGGCGTGATCCTCGGCATCAACAGCTTCGACCAATGGGGCGTGGAGTTGGGCAAGGAACTGGCGCTTGCGCTTGCGCCGGTGCTCAAAGGCGAGGATGCGGGAGAGGGCAAGGACGGCTCGACCCGGCAGCTTGTCGCCCGGGTCCAGTCGCTGCGCGGCTGATCCAAACGTGTTCGGCGGTCCCGCCTGCGGGCGGAACCGCGTCGGTTATCCTTCCGTTCATCTTGCAGGCCGGGACGCTCCACCCGCCAAGGTTCGAGTGAAGGATTTTCGCGATGATCGAGAAGATGGAAGATGGACCCGAAGGCGTCGCGGCACTCCGCGCGTCGGGCACCGTTCTCAAGCATGACGTGACCGAGGCGATGCGCCTCGTAGGCACGGCGGACCGGGTGATGGTCGTCGTCGCGCCGCGCTTCGATGGCTACATGGCCGAACTGATCGGCGGGCTGCGCCAAAGCTGCGAAGACGGTCAGGCCGGGCGCTGCGCGCTGGTCGTGCCGGAGGATATGCGCTCCGAGGCGGATTTGCAGGGCGAGGGCGGCGCGTTCCGCATCTTTACCGTGCAGGCGGAGGCGGAACGCTGGCTCGGCTCTTAGCGCAGGCCGATTTCCGAGAGCGCCACGGCGAGCTCGCGGGGCAGAGCCTCTTCGCGGGCACGGCCTTTGGGCAGATCGCGGGGTGCATCCTCGGGGCTGAGATAACGCCAGCCCTGGAAGGGGCGACGCGACAGGGCCTCTGTCCGGATCACCTCGCGGTCGAGCACGATGGCGCAGCGCGCGATCCCGTCCGCGCCCATCACCTCGGACAGTTCCAGAATGCGCTGGCGCGCCAGCACCGCGCCCTTGAAGACCCAGTACAGCGACCCGCCGTTGAGGATTTCGTCCGCGCGTTTCGGCCACATGCGCGTGACATGCATCGCCGGCCCTTTGCCATAACGGCTGGCCTGCCACGCGATCAGGTCTTCGACCTTCTCGGCACCGACGCACAGTTTTATCAGATTCACCACTTTGTCACCCATGCCCCTTAACTAGGATTTCGTTCCCGCGACGGCAATGTCCGATTTGCGTCTGGTCATGCGAAGAGGCCTTAGGTATAGTGTCAGCCCGCCCCCGACGCACGATATGCGGCGGGGGCTTTCGATTTCTGACCTCACTCGAACTGCTGCCACGAGGACCTCATGAGCCGTTTTGCCGCCCCGATTGCCGAACAGATCTGGGACATGAAATACCGCCTGAAAGAGCAGGACGGGACCCCGATCGACGCCACCGTGGAAGACAGTTGGCGGCGTATCGCGCGCGCCTTGGCCGAGGTCGAGGATAAGCCCGCGAAATGGGAAGAGAAATTCTACGGCGCGCTGGAAGATTTCAAATATCTCCCCGCCGGCCGGATCGCCGCAGGTGCCGGCACGGGCCGCGCCGTGACACTGTTCAACTGTTTCGTCATGGGCACGATCCCCGACAACATGGGCGGCATCTTCGACATGCTCAAGGAAGCCGCGCTGACGATGCAGCAGGGCGGGGGAATCGGCTACGACTTCTCGACCATCCGTCCGCGCGGGGCCGAGGTGAAGGGTGTCGCCGCCGATGCCTCCGGCCCGCTGAGCTTCATGGATGTCTGGGATGCGATGTGCCGCACCATCATGTCGGCGGGCTCGCGCCGTGGCGCGATGATGGCGACGATGCGCTGCGATCACCCCGATATCGAGAGCTTCATCACCGCCAAGCAGGATTCGGCCCGTCTGCGAATGTTCAACCTGTCCGTGCTGGTGACCGACGCGTTCATGGAGGCCGTGAAGGCGGATGGTCCGTGGGATCTGAAATACGGCGACAAGGTCTATCACACTCTGAACGCCCGCGATCTGTGGAACAAGATCATGCGCGCAACCTATGACTACGCCGAGCCGGGCGTGATCTTCATCGACCGCATCAACAAGATGAACAACCTCAACTATGTCGAGCAGATCGCCGCGACCAACCCCTGCGGCGAGCAGCCCCTGCCACCCTATGGCGCCTGCCTGCTGGGCTCGATCAACCTCGCGCGGCTGGTGACGAACCCGTTCGAGGCGGATGCCGGGCTGGATCCCGAGCAGCTCGACGAGATGGTGCGCCTTGCGATCCGCATGATGGACAACGTGGTCGACGCCTCGCGCTTCCCGCTGGAGCAGCAGCGCGAAGAGGCGCAGAACAAGCGCCGCATCGGGCTGGGTGTGACCGGTCTGGCCGACGCGCTCCTGATGCTGGGCCTGCGCTATGGCTCGGAAGAGGCCGCGGCACAAACCGAAGCCTGGATGAAGCAGATCGCGCGGGCGAGCTATCTCGCCTCGGTCGATCTCGCGAAGGAGAAGGGGCCGTTCCCGCTGTTCGACGCCGAGAAATACCTCGCCTCGGGCAACATGATGCAGATGGATGACGACGTGCGCGAAGCGATCCGCGAGCACGGCATCCGCAATGCGCTGCTGACCTCCATCGCGCCCACGGGCACGATCTCGCTCTACGCGGGCAACGTCTCCAGCGGCATCGAGCCGGTCTTCGCCTATGCCTACAAGCGCAAGGTGCTTCAGCCCGACGGTTCGCGCACCGAGGAAGAAGTGGTCGATTACGCGGTGCAGATGTGGCGCGACAAGTTCGGAGACAAACCGCTGCCCGACTATTTCGTCAATGCCCAGACGCTCGCGCCGATGGACCACGTCCGGATGCAGGCGGCGGCGCAGAAATGGATCGACAGCTCGATCTCCAAGACCATCAACTGCCCCGAGGATATCCCCTTCGAGGCGTTCAAATCGGTCTATATGGAAGCTTGGGACACCGGCTGCAAAGGCTGCACCACCTACCGTCCGAACGACGTCACCGGCTCGGTTCTCAGCGTTTCCGAGAAGTCCGAAGACGCGCCGGAAGTCGATGAGGGCGCCGATGTGGTCTACCTGACCGAGCCGCTGGACCGTCCCGCGGCGCTCGAAGGCTCGACCTACAAGATCAAGTGGCCGGGCTCGGAGCACGCGATCTACATCACGATTAACGACATCGTCCAAGGCGGCCATCGCCGTCCCTTCGAGGTCTTCATCAACTCCAAGAACATGGAGCATTTCGCCTGGACCGTGGCGCTGACCCGGATGATCTCGGCGGTGTTCCGGCGCGGTGGCGATGTCTCCTTCGTGGTCGAGGAGCTGAAAGCCGTGTTCGATCCGCGCGGTGGCGCTTGGATGCAGGGCAAATACATCCCCTCCATGCTCGCGGCGATCGGCGGCGTCATCGAGCGTCACATGATCTCCATCGGCTTCCTCGAAGGCGAGGGCATGGGCCTGAAATCCGACCCCGAGGCCGACCGTATGGCCATCGGCGAAGCCCCCCGCGGCAAGGCCTGCCCGTCCTGCGGCTCCTACGCCCTCCGGATGGTCGAAGGCTGCATGACCTGCGCCGATTGCGGCCATTCGAAATGTGGCTGAGCTGATCCGGCCATTGATATGAAAAGATCTGCCCCTGACCGTCTGGTCAGGGGCTTTTCTGTTCCAGCGGTTTACGATCTTCGATCTGATTTCATTCGCTGGATCGGCATCAATCCAGCGTCTGCCGGTAGCGCAGCAGCGAGATGACGATGATCGCCACGCCGATGATCAGGATCGCGCGCAGGTCGCCGGTGATGTCGGCCAGGTGGGCGCCTTTGAGCATCACCTTGCGCACGATCCGCAGGAAATGCGTGGCCGGGATCGCCGCGCCGATTACCTGTGCCCAGCCGGGCATGCCTGCATAGGGGAACATGAAACCCGAGAGCAGGATCGTGGGCAGGATCGTCATGAAGCTCGCCTGCATCGCCTGCATCTGGGTGCGCACGAGGGTCGAGATCAGGAAGCCGAGGGCGAGGTTCACCACGATGTAGAGGTTGAAGCCGATGAAGAAGGCCAGACCCGATCCGAGGAACGGCACCCCGAACAGAAGCTTCCCGGCGATCAGGAACACTATGGTCTGGATGTAGCCGATCACAACATAGGGCAGGATCTTGCCCAGCATCACCTCGAGCGGTCGGACTGGTGTAGCGATCAGGGTCTCCATCGTGCCGCGCTCCGTCTCTCGTACGATCGCGATGGCCGTGATCAGCACCATGGTCATCGCGAGGATCACGGCGATCAGCCCCGGCACGATGTTCAGGGAGGTTTCGCCTGCCGGGTTGAATTGCTTGTGCACGACGACCGAGAACGGCGGCGACTGCCCTGCGACCGGGGCGAGGGGGCCCTCGAACGTTTGCTTCACCGCGGTGTCGACGATCCCCGACAGGGCGCCTACGGCCGTCCCCACCGCCGTCGGGTCGGAGGCATCGGCGCTGACCAGCAGCTTCGGCGAGAGGCCCCGCACGATGTCGCGTTCGAAATTGGGCGGAATGACCACGACGAAATTCGCGGTGCCGTCGCGAAGCGCGCGATCACCCTCTTCGGCGCTGGTCACGATGCCCTCGAATTTGAAGTAATCCGAGGTTTCCATGCCTGACAGCACCGCGCGCGCCACCGGACTCTCGTCGGCCATCTCGATCAGGGTCGGCAGGTGATGCGGGTCGGAATTGATGATGTAGCCGAACATGATCAGCTGCAGGATCGGGATGCCGATCATCATCGCGAAGGTCATCCGGTCGCGCCGCATCTGGATGAATTCCTTGTAGAGCACCGCTCCGAAACGCGACAGAGAGAACCAGCTCATGCGGAGGGGCCTCCGTTGACACCGAAATTGTCGGCCGCTGTCGCCATCAGGTAGATGAAGACCTCTTCAAGCTCGGCCTCTTTCTTCTCCCATTTGCGTGCGTCGTTTTCGTTCCGCTTTTCAGCGACGACCGCGTCAAGCCCGGCGCTGTCGGTCGAGGAGACATGAAGCTGGGCGCCGAACCGCGCCACCTGTTCGACCCTGGGATCGGCGCGCAGATCGTCTTCTAGCTGGATCAGATCGCGGCCGGAGACCCGCCAGGTGGTCAGGCCGACCTGATGGGGGATCTCGGCCGCCGGCCCGTCGATCAGCTTCTTCCCGTAGGCGATATAGGCGATGTAGTCGCATTGCACCGCCTCATCCATGTAATGCGTCGAGACCAGCACCGTGACGCCCTGCTTGCTGAGCTGGCGGATCTCGTCCCAGAAGTCGCGTCGCGCCTTCGGGTCGACCCCGGCGGTGGGTTCGTCGAGCAAGAGGAGCGCGGGTTTGTGCTGCATGCACGCAGCCAGCGCGAGGCGCTGTTTCCAGCCCCCCGACAGCGTGCCTGCCAACTGCTTGCCGCGCCCCTCGAGGCCGAGCGTGCGCAACGTCTCGTCCACCACCTTCTTGCGGTTTTTCACCCGATACATCCGCGCCATGAAATCGAGGTTCTCGCGGATCGTCAGATCGCCATAGAGCGAGAACTTCTGCGTCATGTAGCCGACGTTTTCCTTGATCAGGCGCGCGTCCTTGCGGATGTCGTAGCCAAGGGTGTGACCTTCGCCACCATCGGGGGTGAGCAGGGCGCACATCATCCGGATCGTGGTGGTCTTGCCCGAACCGTTGGGTCCGATAAAGCCGTAGATCGCGCCTTTCGGCACCGACATGTCCACCGCGTCCACGACCTTCTTGCCACCATAGATTTTCGTCAGCCCGCGCACCTCGATCGCGGGCTCGGTCTCGGAGATCGCAGCCGGCGTCGTGGTCATTTCACTCGCCTCAGGCTGACCGGCTGGCCGGGCAGGAGCGTCGCGCCCGCAGGAATGCGCGCCTCGGCGCGGAACACGAGCCGCGACCGTTCTTCGCGGGAATAGATGATTGGCGGCGTGTATTGCGGCTCGGAAGCCATCTTGCTGATCGTCACCTTGATGCCGGTGTCACAGCCGTCGCATTCCATCTCCAGCTGATCGCCGAGCGCAAAGTCGGCGCGCTCGGCCTCGGGCAGGAAGAACAGGACCTTGAGCGCGTTTGGCGGCAGGATCGACAGCACGGGCGCCCCCGCTGCGGCCACTTCCCCGGCCTTGTAATAGACCGTCTCGATCCGCCCCTCCACCGGCGCGGCGACCGTCATGTCATCGAGTTGCGACCGCGCGAGATCGGCATCGGCCTGTGCTGCCTCGAGGGTTTTCTGGGCAGCCAGAAGCTGTGCGCTGCGCGCGGGCAGGGCGGCCACTTCGAGCTGTGCCTTGAGTTGGGCGACCTGCGCCTCGGCCTCTTCGAGCGCAGCGCGGTCGACATCCACCTTGGCCTGCGCGACGATCTCGCGGGCGAACAGATCTTCGGTGCGCTTCAAAGCGGATTCCGCGAGATTGCGATGCGCGATGGCCTGTTCCAGCGAGGCCTTGATTACCTCGATCTCCGGGTCGCGAGAGCCGGTTTCGAGGTTGTTCAGATTGGCGCTTGCGGTCCCGATCTTGGCTTCGGCGGCGCGGACCGCAGCCTGCTGCTTGGTCGAATCCATGTCGAACAGGAACTGGTCGGCCTTCACGGTGTCGCCTTCCACCACCGCCAGCGTCTTGATGCGTCCGGTGACTGACGGGGCGACGTAGACGTATTCGCCTTCGACATAGCCCGAGTAATGCGGCACCGGGGCGTCCCCGTAGCCGGGAATGATCGCGGCGAGCAGTGCGCTGATCCAGGCGAGGATGGTATCAAGCATCGGTCGAACCTTCTGTGGACAGGAAAACGCCGTGGAACAGGATATCGAGGTGGTTCTCGATCAACTGGTCGATCGCGAGCCCCCCCTCCGGCACGACGTTGAAGATTTCCGCAAGCAAGAGATGCACGACGATCGGACCGATGACCGAGCGCAGGGTCAGTTCGGGATCGACCGGGCGTAGTTGGCCTGACGCGATGCCCTGCCGCACCATTTCAGTCGCTGCGGGCAGGACGTGGTCGAACACCTCGCGCCGATACATCGCGGCGATCTCGGGGGCGACGACGGCTTCGCGGATCACGACCTTGGGGATCGCCAACACCTTCGGGTCCGAAAGCGAGGTCGCGATCAGCGAGAACAGCGCGCGCAACGTGCCGCGCGCGTCGTCGGAGCTCAGCTCGACAAGGGCTTGCGCCCGCGCGGCGATCGGAGAGACAGCCCGCCGCACCAAGCCTTCGAGAATGGCCTGTTTCGAGGGGAAATAGAGGTAGACCGCCCCCTTGGAGAGCCCTGCGGTCTTGGCGATCTGGGCCACGGACGTATGAGCGTATCCCTTCTCTTCGAAGAGCGTGAGGGCCGCGTCGAGCACCTCGTCGGGCCGCGCCTCGGCGCGACGGCGGAATTTGGGCTCGGGCGAGTCGGAGGTCGTCATGAAAGGAAAGTAACTGACCGGTCAGTCAGTAGCAATAACCTTGAATACTTCCTCGCCGGTTCAATGCAGTCCGCGAAAGAGTAGGGCTCGCTGCCGGCCACGGCCGGTTTCTTCAAGATCAAGAAGAAGCTCCCGCGCATCCTCGAGGAGCTTGACCTGACCTGAGAGCGGTGGCCATCGCGCCTGCCCTTGCCGATCATCGCCGAGTGATCGCTTCGCAGTTGAATTTTCCTAGTCATCTCAAAGCTTTTGGGCTACGATTCCATTCAGACCCGGAAAACGGGCGTATTCGAGGCAGTAACGGCAGTATAGCCCATGACAGAAATGGCATTCGGCACCGTCCCCGTGCGGGTCGGTGAACCCGTCTTACCGAAATGGTGGCGCACGATCGACAAATGGGCGCTCGGCGCCGTTTTGGCGTTGTTCGGCCTTGGCATGCTTCTGGGGCTCGCAGCCTCGGTGCCGCTGGCAGAGCGCAACGGACTCGAGCCCTTCTATTACGTGAAACGACAGGCGGCCTTCGGCGTGTTGGCGCTGTGCGTGATGCTGGGCATCTCGATGCTCGATCCGAAACAGGTGCGCAGGCTCGGCGTGATCGGCTTCGTGGGCGCGTTCATCGCGGTGATGTTGCTGCCGGTGCTGGGTACCGATTTCGGCAAGGGCGCGGTGCGCTGGTATTCCTTCGGCTTCGCCTCGATCCAGCCCTCCGAATTCCTCAAGCCCGGTTTCGTCATCATCACCGGCTGGTTCATGGCTGCAGCGCATGAGGTCGGCGGGCCGAAGGGGCGGCTCTATTCCTTCCTGCTGATGGTGATCATCGTCGTGGCGCTCGCGCTGCAGCCCGACTTCGGTCAGGCCTCGCTGGTGCTCTTCGCCTGGTCGGTGATGTATTTCATCTCGGGCGCGCCGATCGCGCTGCTGACGGGGATCGGGGCGATGACCGTCGCAGGCGGCTTCTTCGCCTATAACTTCTCGGAACACTTCGCGCGCCGGATCAACGGGTTCCTGTCGACGGATGTCGACCCGCGCACCCAGATCGGCTACGCGACGAACGCCATCCAGGAGGGCGGATTCTTCGGCGTGGGCGTCGGGCAGGGGTCGGTGAAATGGTCGCTGCCCGATGCGCATACCGACTTCATCATCGCGGTCGCCGCCGAGGAATACGGCCTCATCCTTGTCCTCGTCATCATCGCGCTCTACGCGACGGTCGTGATCCGGTCGCTGCTGCGCCTGATGCGCGAGCGCGACCCGTTCACCCGGCTCGCAGGCGCGGGTCTGGCATGCGCCTTCGGCGTTCAGGCGATCATCAACATGGGCGTCGCGGTGCGCCTTCTGCCCGCGAAAGGCATGACTTTGCCGTTCGTCAGTTACGGGGGCTCTTCGGTCATTGCTTCGGGGATTGCGGTGGGTATGTTGCTCGCGCTGACTCGGACCCGGCCGCAGGGGCAGATTTCGGATATTCTCGCCCGGCGCGGTCGCTAAAACCCTCAGGAGGGGGACATGGCCAAGGACACGACCCCGCTACTGCTGATCGCCGCTGGCGGCACCGGCGGGCACATGTTCCCCGCACAGGCGCTGGCCGAGGCGATGGTGCGCCGGGGCTGGCGCGTCAAGCTATCCACGGATGCGCGCGGCGCGCGCTACGCGGGCGGCTTTCCCCATACGGTGACGGTGGAGCAGATCGCCTCGGCGACCTTCGCGCGCGGCGGGGCGCTCGGCAAGCTGGGCGTGCCCTTCAAGATCGCGGGCGGTGTGGCCTCGGCCATCCGCAAGAACCTGTCGGACAAGCCGTCGGTGGTCGTGGGTTTCGGCGGCTATCCGACGATCCCGGCGCTGTCCTCGGCGGTCGCGCTCGGCATTCCGCGTGCGATCCACGAACAGAACGGCATCATGGGCAAGGTGAACCGCGTCTTCGCCAAGAGGGTGAACCGCTTCGCCTGCGGCACCTGGCCGACCGATCTGCCCGAGGGCGTGCAGGGCGAGCACACGGGCAATCCGGTGCGGGCTTCCGTACTGGAGCGTGCGGGGGCTGCCTATATTCCACCGGGCGATTACCCGATGTCGGTCCTCGTGATCGGCGGCTCGCAGGGCGCGCGCATCCTGTCTGACACGGTTCCGGCCGCGATGGCGAGCCTGCCCGAAGCCGCTCGCGCCAATCTGCGCGTCTCCCATCAGGCGCGCCCCGAAGATCTCGACCGGGTCGTGGCCGCCTATGAGGCTGCAGGCATCACCGCCGAGGTCGAACCTTTCTTCAACGACGTGCCGCGCCGCCTCAGCGAATGTCAGCTGGTGATCTCGCGCGCGGGCGCATCATCGGTCGCGGATATCTCCGTCATCGGGCGGCCCGCGATCCTGATCCCATATGCCGCCGCCGCTGGCGATCACCAAGCGGCCAATGCGCGCGGTCTCGCGAAGACCGGCGGCGCGATCACCATCCCCGAAAGCCAGCTCTCGGCAGAGAGCCTCGCGGATCAAATTTCACTGGTGCTGGACAACCCCGAGGGCGCGCTGCAGATGTCGCGCGCGGCCCTCTCCTACGGGGTGCCGGACGCCACCGAGCGGCTTGTCGCCCTCGTCGAAGACCTAGCAGGAAAGACTCAATGAACGCGACCAAACTGCCCGGAGAACTCGGCCCCATCCATTTCGTCGGTATCGGCGGGATTGGCATGTCCGGCATCGCCGAAGTACTGATGACGCAGGGCTTCACGGTTCAGGGCTCGGATGCGAAATCCTCGAAAATCACCGACCGCCTGGCCACGCTGGGCGCGACCATCTTCGAAGGCCAGCGCGCCGAGAATATCGGGGAGGCTGGAGTCGTGGTGATCTCCACCGCGATCAAGCCGGGCAATCCCGAGCTGGAAGAAGCGCGCCGCCGCGGTCTTCCGGTCGTGCGCCGCGCCGAGATGCTGGCCGAGCTGATGCGCCTGAAATCGAACATCGCGATCGGCGGTACCCACGGCAAGACGACGACCACGACACTGGTCGCGACGCTTCTGGACAAGGGCAATTTCGACCCGACCGTGATCAATGGCGGGATCATCCACGCCTATGGCTCGAATGCGCGCGCAGGCGCGGGCGAGTGGATGGTGGTGGAGGCCGACGAAAGCGACGGCTCGTTCAACCGTCTGCCCGCGACCATCGCCATCGTGACCAATATCGACCCCGAGCATATGGAGCACTGGGGGTCCTTCGACGCGCTGCGCAAGGGCTTCTACGATTTCGTTTCGAACATCCCGTTCTACGGGTTGGCTGTCTGCTGCACCGATCATCCAGAGGTGCAGACGCTGGTCGGCAAGCTCAATGACCGCCGCGTCGTGACTTTCGGCTTCAACGCGCAGGCCGATATCCGCGCGATCAACCTGCATTACGAGGCGGGCGTCGCGCATTTCGACATTGCGCTGCAGGGCGAAGAGGGCAAGCCGGTGATCGAGGGCTGTACGCTGCCGATGCCGGGCGATCATAACGTCTCGAACGCGCTGGCCGCCGTCGCGGTGGCGCGCCACCTCGGGATGAAGATGGGCGAGATCAAGGAGGCGCTTGCGGGCTTCGGCGGTGTGAACCGGCGCTTCACCAAGGTGGGCGACGTGCTAGGCGGGGTGACGATCATCGACGATTACGGTCACCACCCGGTCGAGATCGCCGCGGTGCTGAAAGCGGCGCGTCAGGCGGTGAAGCCCGGTGCGCGTGTGATCGCGGTCCACCAGCCGCACCGATATTCGCGTCTGCATTCGCTGTTCGACGATTTCTGCACCTGTTTCAACGAGGCCGATGTGGTCGCCATCGCCGAGGTCTTCTCGGCGGGCGAGGAGCCGATCGAGGGGGCGACGCGCGACGATCTGGTCGCCGGTCTGATCGCGCATGGTCACCGTCATGCTCGTGCCATCTTGTCGGAAGATGATCTGGCCCGGCTGGTGCGTGAACAGGCGCGTCCCGGCGATATCGTCGTCTGCCTCGGGGCGGGGACGATCTCGACCTGGGCGAACAACCTGCCTGCGAAGCTGGGGGGCTGAGCAGGCGCCGGGGTGACCCGGCACGACATCCAAAAGGCTTGCGGCGCTGCCACGTCGTCTCATGTGGGCAAGGAAAGCCGCGCTATGCGTGACGAGGCGCATCTGAAACGTCGATTGGGTCCGTGGCTGATGACCGGCTACGGGGTCGGCGTCATGGTGGGCGCGGGTATCTACGTGCTGGTCGGCGCGGTCGCCGCGCAGGCAGGGATCTGGGCGCCGCTGGCCTTCGTGCTTGCGGGGCTGATCGCGGCCCCCTCGGCGCTTTCCTATGCCGAACTCTCTTCGCGCATCCCCGAAGCCGCCGGGGAGGCGGCCTATGTCGAGGAAGGGCTGCGCAGCCATGCGCTGGCTCTGATCGTGGGTCTGGGCATTGTCGTGGCAGGCACGGTCTCCGCGGCGGCGGTGCTGCGCGGTGGGGCGGGGTACATGACGCTGCTGGTGCCGTTGCCGGTCGAGGGCGTGATGATCGCCTTCGGGCTGGCGCTGATCGGCGTCGCATGCCTCGGCGTGCTCGAATCCGTCGGTCTCGCCGCGGCGCTGACGCTGGTCGAGGTGGTCGGGCTCGCGCTGGTCATCTGGGCGGGGCTCTCCGCCGATCCGAGCCCCGATCTCATGCCGCTGCCCGCGCCGCACTGGGCCGGGATCGCGGCGGCCGCCTCGCTCGCTTTCTTCGCCTTCATTGGTTTCGAGGACATGGTGAACATGTCCGAGGAGATGCGCGACCCCATCCGTGACATGCCGCGCGCGATCCTCGCCGCGCTCGCGATCACCGCCGTTCTGTATCTGACCGTGAGCTATGCCGCCGTGCGTGCGGTGCCGCTGGCCGATCTCGCCCGCTCCGAACAGCCGCTGGCGCTGGTTTGGCAATCGGCGGGGCACGCGCCCGGAATCCTCGCCGCGATCGCGGTGGCGGCGGCGCTGAACGGGGTGCTCGCGCAGGTGGTGATGGCGGCGCGCGTGCTGTTCGGTCTCGGTCGCCGCAGCCCCGCGCTTTCGGTTTTTCATCAGGCGCATCCGCGCTTTGGCACGCCGGTTCTCGCGACACTTCTTTGCGGCGTGGCGATGATTGCGCTTGCGCTCGCCGCCCCGGTCGAGCAATTGGCCGGTATTACCTCGAAGGTGCTTCTGGGCGTCTTCCTTCTTGTTAACTTGTCGCTCGTCGCGCTGAAAAGCCGGTCCGACTATGCGCCGTTCAAGGTGCCGATGGCGGTTCCGGTGGTGGGCGCATTGGTCGCCGGAGCGGCCCTGATTGCAGCCTTGGGAGGTTTCTCATGACCGTCTCGCTCTTTCTCGCTTGTGTCTGGGCGCTCATAGCCACGCTGATCGCGATGGGGCCGCGGCGGTTTCATTGGCCGGGCGCGTGGGGGCTGATCGCGGTGGGGGTGCCGCTGGTCGGCTGGGTGACCTATCAGAACGGTCCGATCTGGGGGCTGCTGGTCATGGCGGGCGGGATGTCCGTGCTGCGCTGGCCGGTCATTTTCCTCGTCCGGGCGCTGCGCGGCACGCGCGACACCGCTGAGTGAGCTCACGATCGCTTGCTTCGCCCCGCGCGCGAGGCTACGAAACGCGCCATGACCGATTGCCCCTCGACCTATACTCCGCGCGGCGCTCTGACGCCGAACCGTCCGCTTGACTCGCTGACCTGGCTTCGCGTGGGCGGCCCGGCCGACTGGCTGTTCCAGCCTGCCGACGAGGATGACCTTGCCGCCTTCCTGAAAGGCCTGCCCGAAGAGATCGCGGTCTTCCCGATGGGCGTCGGCTCGAACCTGATCGTGCGTGATGGCGGTCTGCGCGCGGTGGTGATCCGCATGGGGCGCGGTTTCAACGGCATCGCCTGCGAGGGCGAGACCGTCACCGCAGGTGCGGCGGCGCTGGACGCCCATGTCGCGCGCAAAGCTGCGCAGGCGGGGCTCGATCTGACCTTCCTGCGCACGATCCCCGGGGCGATTGGTGGCGCAGTGCGGATGAACGCGGGCTGCTACGGCAGTTACGTGGCCGACCACCTGATCGAAGCGCGTGCGATCACGCGGGCAGGGCAGCGGGTCACGCTCACGCCCGCCGATCTGAACTTCGCCTATCGTCAGAGCGATCTGCCCGAGGGCTGGGTGCTGACGGGCGCGACTTTCCGCGCCGAACCCGGCGATCCGGCGGCGCTCGAGGCGCATATGGCTGAACAGCTGGCCAAGCGCGACGCGACCCAACCCACCAAGGAGCGCACCGCCGGATCGACCTTCCGCAACCCGGCGGGCTTTTCCTCGACGGGACGCGCCGATGACACGCATGAGTTGAAGGCGTGGAAGGTCATCGACGACGCCGGCATGCGCGGCGCGCGCATCGGCGGCGCGCAAATGTCGGAAAAACACAGTAACTTTCTGATCAACACTGGCGGGGCGACCGCGGCCGATCTCGAAAATCTCGGGGAAGAGGTGCGCAAAAAGGTTGTGCAATCGAGCGGAATTTCGCTAGAGTGGGAAATCATGCGTGTAGGAGAATTCGAGGCATAAGACCTCCACCCTGCAACGCAATTACCGGACGGGGGCCAACCCCCGCATGAGGCGAAAGTAGCGGGTATGTCGAGCAGGGCATCCCACCGTGTGGCGGTTCTTCTGGGCGGCCCTTCTGCTGAGCGGGAGGTGTCTCTGTCCTCGGGGCGCGAATGCGCCAAGGCATTGCGCACGGCGGGTTTCGAAGTGATCGAGATCGACGCGGGAGAGGATCTTCCGCAACGGCTGAACGATGCCGCGCCTGACTGTGTTTTCAATGCTTTGCACGGTCGCTGGGGCGAAGATGGCTGCGTTCAGGGCATGCTCGAATGGCTCCGTATCCCCTATACTCATTCCGGCGTTCTGGCCTCTGCGCTGGCCATGGACAAGGCCCGCGCCAAGCAGGCCTATGCCGCCGCGAACCTGCCCATCGTGCAATCGGTGATCGCCTCCAGGGCGGATGTAATGGCGCGGCACGTGCTGCCCGCGCCCTACGTCGTGAAGCCGAATAACGAAGGATCGTCCGTCGGCGTCTACCTGGTGATGGACGGCGCGAATTCTCC
The DNA here is from genome assembly GCF_002213235.1 of Thioclava sp. F34-6. Taxonomy (NCBI): domain Bacteria; kingdom Pseudomonadati; phylum Pseudomonadota; class Alphaproteobacteria; order Rhodobacterales; family Paracoccaceae; genus Thioclava; species Thioclava sp. F34-6. The sequence continues at coordinate 132,232 of NZ_NBOA01000006.1, read as the reverse complement.
GCCGCAGCTGTCGGCCGAGATGCCCGAAGAGGTGATGGTCGAGACCTACGCCCCGGGCCGCGAATTGACCGTTTCCGTGATGGGCGAGCGCGCGCTCTGCGTGACCGAAATCATCACCGAGGGCTGGTACGACTATGACGCGAAATACCGCCCCGGCGGATCGCGTCACGTCCTTCCCGCCGAAATCCCCGTCGAGATCACCGAAGCCTGTCTCGATTACGCAATTCGCGCACATCAGGTGCTGGGCTGCCGGGGCCTCTCGCGTACCGATTTCCGCTGGGACGAGGGCAGGGGGCTCGCCGGTCTCGTGCTGCTGGAAACCAACACCCAGCCCGGCATGACGCCCACCTCGCTTTCGCCCGAACAGGCGGCCCATTGCGGCATCGACTTCCCGGAGCTTTGCGCCTGGTTGGTGGAGGACGCCTCATGCGGCCGCTGAACGGGACCCCGCCGCGCGAAGCCCCCGGGCATCGCAAAGGCCCCTCGGGCGGCATGGCTCCTCGCGTTTACCAACGCTCCAAACGTCCCGCGCGCCGCGATCCCGCGCCGTCGCGGCTCGCTTTCAAGCTCGAACGGCTGTGGCTGACGCCCGCCGTGCGCGCCTTCACCCGGATCGGCCTTCCGCTCGTGTTGATCGTTGCGGGCCTTGGGGTATGGCTCGGCGATCCCGGCCGCCGCGCCGAGCTGGTCGCGCAGGTGCAGGATGTGAAGGACGCGATCGAGCATCGCCCCGAATTCATGGTCAAGCTGCTCAAGATCGAGGGTGCGAGCCCCGAGGTCGCGCATGCCGTGCGCGCGATGCTGCCGGTGGGGCTGCCCGCGTCCAGCTTCGACATCGACCTTGATGCCTATCGCGATACGATCCGCCGGCTCGATGCGGTGGCCGATGCGCGCCTCGTGATCCGCCCCGGTGGCGTGCTCGAGGCCGACGTGACCGAGCGCGTGCCCGCGATCCTCTGGCGGCAGCCAGCGGGTCTGGAAATGCTCGACGCCTCCGGCCACCGGGTCGCCACGCTGATTTCGCGCGACGCGCGCCCCGATCTGCCGGTGATTTCCGGCATGGGCGCGGACAAGGCGGTGCCCGAGGCGCTGGAGATCATCGCCGATGCCGGTCCGATCCTGCCGCGCCTGCGCGGGCTGGAGCGGTTGGGCGAGCGGCGCTGGGACATGGTGCTCGATCACGATCAGCGCATCATGCTCCCCGAGACCGATCCCGTCGCCGCTCTCGACCGCATCCTCGCGCTCAATACCGCCGAGGATCTGCTCGCCCGCGATTTCACCGTGATTGATTTTCGAAACAAGGACCGTCCGACGATCCGGCTCAGCGATAACGCGCTCGCCGAATTCCGCCGGGTGCAGTCAGACATTCTCAAAGCGAGGGCCACGCAATGACCGATCTCTACGAGTTCCAGCGCGCAATGCGCAACATGCGTAAGGCAGCGATGCAACGGGGCGTGATCGCGCTCCTCGATGTCGGCAGTTCCAAGATCGCCTGCCTCGTTCTGAAGTTCGACAATCCCAACGGGACCGAGGATGAAGGCTCGCTGGCGGGTCACGCCTCCGTGCGTGTGATCGGGGCCGCGACGACGCGCTCGCGCGGGGTGCGCTTCGGCGAGATCGACGCGATGGCAGAGACCGAACGCGCGATCCGGACCGCCGTGCAGGCGGCGCAGAAGATGGCCAATACCCGTGTCGATCACGTCATCGCCTGTTTCGCGGGCGCCGAACCGCGCTCCTATGGTCTCGCCGGTGAGATCGAAGTGCAGGGCGATCAGGTCACCGAGGTGGATGTGAGCCGCGTGTTGGCGTCGTGCGATATCCCACCGCTCGGGGCAGGGCGCGAAGTGCTCCATGCGCAGCCAGTGAACTTCGCGCTCGACCATCGCTCGGGTCTGGCTGATCCGCGGGGCCATGCGGGGCAACGGCTCGCGGTCGACATGCATTTGCTGACCGTCTCCGACACTGCGATCCAGAACCTGATTTACTGCATCCGGCGCTGTGATCTCGAACTCGCGGGTATTGCGAGTTCGGCCTATGTTTCCGGCGTCTCCAGCCTTGTCGAAGACGAGCAGGAACTGGGCGCTGCCTGCATCGACATGGGCGGCGGTGCGACCGGCGTGTCGATCTTCATGAAGAAGCACATGATCTATGCCGACGCGGTGCGTCTGGGTGGCGAGCATGTCACCCGCGACATCGCGGCGGGGTTGCGGGTGCCGATGTCGGTGGCCGAGCGGATCAAGACCTTCCACGGCGGCGTCGTGGCTACCGGCATGGACGATCGCGAGATGATCGAGCTGGGCGGCGACTCCGGCGACTGGGAGAAGGATCGCCGCCAGGTAAGCCGGGCCGAGCTGATCGGCATCATGCGTCCGCGCGTCGAGGAAATCCTCGAAGACGTGCGTGCGATCCTCGATGCCGCAGGGTTCGAGCATCTGCCCTCGAAGCAGATCGTGCTGACCGGCGGGGCGAGCCAGATCCCCGGCCTCGACGGGCTGGCTGCGCGAATCCTCGGCCAGAATGTAAGGCTCGGGCGACCGATGCGGGTGCAGGGGCTGCCGCAGGCCGCGACCGGGGCGGGTTTCTCTTCCGTGGTGGGGCTCTCGCTTTTCGCGGCGCATCCGCAAGACGAATGGTGGGATTTCGAAATGCCGCCCGAAACGCTGGGCGGGCGCTCGCTGCGCCGGGCCATCCGCTGGTTCCGCGATAATTGGTGAAATGTTGCAAAAGTGAAAATCGACTGATCTCAGACGCCTGTCGCGCGAACTTCAAGTTCGCGTAGCGGCGGCGGTCTGACCGCACGATCCACACAATATCCTGACGTTTGCGCGAAATACCGCTGGTCACGGAATCTGGAGCTCCAGATTTTGTGGTTCGGGACGGTTTTTTGCGTGACGCTGCGGCGATTCATCGCTAAAATCGGTCTAATTTCCATCGAAATCGGCCTGGGACAGGGTCGGGCAGCAACAACAGGCGGACATACCACATGGCGTTGAATTTGATGATGTCAGAGCACGAGGACCTCAAGCCCCGGATCACCGTATTCGGCGTCGGGGGCGCGGGCGGGAACGCGGTCAACAACATGATCGAGCAGCAGCTCGAGGGCGTGGAGTTCGTGGTCGCGAATACCGACGCTCAGGCGCTGCAGCAGTCCAAGTCGCAGGCCCGGGTCCAGATGGGCACCAAGGTCACCGAGGGGCTGGGCGCAGGCGCGCGTCCCACGGTGGGCGCGGCCGCGGCCGAAGAGAGCATCGAGGCGATCGTCGATCACCTTGCCGGTGCGCATATGTGCTTCATCACCGCCGGCATGGGCGGTGGCACCGGCACCGGCGCGGCGCCGATCATCGCGCAGGCCGCGCGCGAGCTTGGCGTGCTGACCGTTGGCGTCGTGACCAAGCCCTTCCAGTTCGAAGGCTCCAAGCGGATGCGTCAGGCCGAGCAGGGCCTCGAGGAGCTCCAGAAGGTCGTCGACACGCTGATCATCATTCCGAACCAGAACCTGTTCCGTCTGGCCAACGAGAAAACCACCTTCACCGAAGCCTTCTCGATGGCCGACGACGTTCTGTATCAGGGCGTGAAAGGCGTGACCGACCTGATGGTCCGCCCGGGCCTCATCAACCTCGACTTCGCCGACGTGCGCGCGGTGATGGACGAGATGGGCAAGGCAATGATGGGCACCGGCGAAGCCACCGGCGAGGATCGCGCGGTTCAGGCGGCCGAGAAGGCGATCGCGAACCCGCTGCTCGACGAGATCTCGCTCAAGGGCGCGAAAGGCGTGCTGATCAACATCACCGGCGGCTACGACCTGACGCTGTTCGAACTCGACGAGGCGGCGAACCGGATCCGCGAAGAGGTCGACCCGGACGCAAACATCATCGTGGGTTCGACGCTGGATCCCGAGATGGAAGGCGCGATGCGCGTCTCCGTCGTCGCGACCGGCATCGACGCGCTGGCGAGCCCGGCGGAAATCCCGGTGCCGCGCCGCTCGCTGGCCGAGCCGCTGAAGCCCGCGGAAACCGCAGCCGAGGCCACCATCGAGCATGCACCCGCCGCAGCCGCCACTCCGGCGCCGCAACCGGCACCGCAACCGGCACCGCAGCCTGCGCCGCAGCACGCGCCGGCCGCTCAGGCAGCCCCGCAGCCTGCGCCACAACCGCAGCAGACCGCGCAAGAGCGGACCCTGTTCGATGCGCCCGCGGCGCGCGCCACGATGGATCAGCCGCGCGCCCACGAGGCCGCCGACGATCTGCCGCCGCCGGCCTACCGTCCGCAGTCTGCGCCGACGCAGGACCTGCATGTCGAAGACGGCGCGCATGACTATGTCGCACCGCGTCCGCGTCAGCCCGGCACCCCTTCGCCGGAGGCGCTGCGTCGCCTCGAGGCGGCGGTGAACAAGACCCCGTCGAACGCGCCCGCGCAGCGTCCGATGGCTGCGACTCGCCCCGCAGCGCAGCAGCAGCCGCAGCCGCAGGCAGAGCGTCCGCGTTTCGGAATCAACTCGCTGATCAACCGCATGACCGGTCACGGCCATGGCGAGCAGGGCCACGCGCCGCAGCAGCACGCTCCGCAGCAGCCTGCGCCGCAGCCCCAGCAGCAGCGTCCGCAGACCGCTCAGCCGCGCGCGGAAGCCTACGATGACGAGCAATCCGACGATCAGGATCGCATCGAGATCCCGGCATTCCTGCGTCGTCAGGCGAATTAATCGGTCACAAAGACTTCACGAAACATCGAAAAGGGCCTGCGCGAGCGGGCCCTTTTCTATTGGAGAACAAAGGTTTACGTCCTCATACGCGGTGTTCCGCCAGATCACGGTCGCAATGTTTCAGGCCGTTACAAAGAGTGAATTGTTAACCGCGCCCTCTCTGACTAACTGATGCTGCGGCTCCCGAACCCGTGTGTTCGTTGATCGCCAGAGAAAAAAGTTGTGAGGTCTATCGTGCAGACGACGCTTGCCAAATCCGTGGCCTTTTCCGGCGTTGGGCTCCATTCGGGCGCCCCGGTCGAGATGCATGTGCATCCGGCGCCGTCGGGCCATGGCATCGTGTTCCGTCGCACCGATGTGTCCGGCGTGAACCCCCGCGTATCCGCCTTGTGGAGCAACGTGCCGAGCGCGACGCTCTGCACGCTGATCGAAAACGAGGATGGCGTCCAGGTCTCGACGATCGAGCATCTGATGGCGGCACTCGTCGGTTCGGGCATTCACAATGCGCTGATCTCGCTCGACGGGCCTGAAGTGCCGATCCTCGATGGCTCTTCGGCCCCGTTCGTCGCCGAGTTCTGCGAAGCCGGTCTGCGGCACCTCGCCGCGGAACTGCGCGCGATCCGCATCCTCAAGCCAGTCGAAGTGCGCAACGGCAAGGCCGTCGCGCGGCTCGAACCGGCCGCCAGCCTCGAGATCGATTTCGCGATCGACTTCACCGACGCCGCCATTGGCCGTCAGAGCAAGCGTCTCAAGATGGCCAACGGCGCCTTCGTGCGCGAGCTGATGGACAGCCGCACCTTCTGCCGCCTCGCCGATGTCGATGCGATGCGCGAGAAGGGGCTGAGCCTCGGCGGCACCTTCGAGAATGCCGTGGTCGTCGATGGCGACAAGGTTCTGAGCCCCGGCGGTTTGCGTCACGCTGACGAACCCGTGCGCCACAAGATGCTCGACGCGCTTGGCGATCTCGCGCTCGCGGGCGCGCCGATCCTCGGGCGGTATCGCGGCAACCGCGCGGGTCACGCGATGACGAACCAGCTTCTGCGGGCGCTGTTTGCGCGCCCCGATGCGTGGTGCTGGGAAACCTGCTCGCCCGCACAGGCTTACAGCCTGCCCGGAGCTGGTGTATGCTCGGCAGCGGCACTGGCATCGGCCTGAACGCATCGCGGCCCGGTCACGGGTTCGCGGGCATCGGGAAAAGGGGCATCAAAACCCGCAAAGGCATTTTGCGCCCCGGATTTTTCTGTGCTAGGACATGCCGAACGGCCTCCGAACCGGGGCAGTGATTGACGGGTCCGGGGCCTTTCTCCGGCAACGAAAGAGGGATGGGGCAGGGCATGGCGCGCGGCAAATTAGCGGCAGCGAAACTCGGGGCTCTTGGTCTTGTTATGGCGCTTTCCGCCTGCGGTCCTGATCCGAACAAAGCACCGAACCTCGAAAACTTCACGGCCAAGCAAATCTACGAGCGCGGCGAATACGAGCTCGAGGTCGGCAATCCGCGGCGTCCCAACACCGCGCTGAAATATTTCTCCGAGGTCGAGCGGCTTTACCCCTATTCGCAATGGGCCAAGCGCGCGTTGATCATGGAAGCCTATGCTCAGCACAAGGCGAAGAATTACGAAGAAGCCCGCGCCTCGGCGCAGCGATTCCTCGACACCTATCCGGGGGACGAAGACGCGGCCTATGCGCAGTATCTTCTGGCGCTCAGCTATTACGATCAGATCGACGAGGTCGGCCGGGATCAGGGCCTGACCTTCCAGGCGCTGCAGGCGCTGCGCGACGTGATCGAGAAATACCCCGATTCCGAATATGCCCAGTCGGCTATGCTGAAATTCGACCTGGCCTTCGATCACCTCGCCGGCAAGGAGATGGAGATCGGGCGCTACTACCTCAAGCGCGGTAACTACACGGCGGCGATCAACCGCTTCCGCGTTGTGGTGGAGCAGTTCCAGACGACGACCCACACGCCCGAGGCGCTGGAACGTCTGGTGGAGGCCTATCTCGCGCTCGGCATCACCGATCAGGCGCAGACCGCCGCGGCGATCCTCGGCCACAACTTCCAGTCCTCGCCCTTCTATCAGGACGCGTACAACCTGCTGCAAAGGCGTGGGTTGAAGCCCGAGGCGAAGGGCGACGGGTGGCTGTCCAGCGTGTATCGACAGGTGATTCAGGGCAAGTGGCTCTGATCTGGGCCCTCATGGTCTGACATGCTTCATTCGCTGGATATCCGCGACATTCTGATTATCGAGAGGCTCGAGCTGGACTTCGGTCCCGGCCTCAACGTGCTGACCGGCGAGACCGGGGCGGGCAAGTCGATCCTGCTCGATTGCCTGGGCTTCGTCCTTGGTTGGCGCGGGCGCGCGGAACTCGTGCGTCAGGGCGCCGATCAGGGCGAGGTGACAGCGGTGTTCGAACTGCCCTCCGATCACCCCGCGCGCGACGTGCTGGCCGAGGCCGGCATTCCCGTAACTGACGAGTTGATCCTGCGTCGGGTGAATGCGCGCGACGGGCGCAAGACTGCGTGGATCAACGACCGCCGGGCGAGCGGCGACGTGCTGCGGCAAGTCTCTGCCTCGCTGGTGGAACTGCACGGTCAATCCGACGATGGCGGCTTGTTGAACGAACGCGGCCACCGCGCGCTGCTCGATGCCTTCGCGGGCCATTCCGAGCTGCTGGAGGCCACCCGCTCCGCCTGGAAAGCGCGCGCTGCTGCGGCGCGCAAGCTTGAGGCGGCGCGTAGCTCACTTGCGGCCGTGAAAGAGGAAGAGGAATTCCTGCGCCACGCCGTGAAGGAATTCGACTCGCTCGATCCCAAGCCCGGAGAGGAAGCCGAACTCGACGGTCAGCGCCGCCTGATGCAGGGTGCCGCAAAAATCCGCGAAGATGTGTCCCGCGCCTTTGCCGCTCTGGGCCCGGAAGGGGCGGAGGGGATGATGCGCGACGCCGATCGCTGGCTGCAGGGCGCTGCGGACCGGGCCGAAGGGCGACTCGACGCGCCGCTGGAGGCGTTGGAGCGCGCGTTCCTCGAATTGGGCGAGGCAGCCCAAGGCGTGGAGACCGCGCTTGATGCGCTCGATTTCGACCCGCATGCCTTGGAGGCCTGCGAGGAACGTCTGTTCGCGATCCGCGGTTTGGCCCGCAAGCATGGCGTGCTGGCCGATGAACTGGCCGATTTCGCCGAAGGCCTGCGCGAGAAGCTTGCTGCGCTGGACGCGGGCGAGGAGGGGATCGGTGCGCTAGAAGCCGACCTCGCGAAAGCCGGTGCAACCTATGACAAGGCCGCCGTGGCCCTGTCGCAGGCGCGCGCCGAGGCCGCGGGGCAGCTCGATGCCGCGATGGCGGGCGAGTTGGCTCCGCTGAAGATGGACCGCGCCGTGTTCGAGACGCGCCTGTCCGAGGGCGAGCCCGGGCCGGAAGGCACCGATACCGTGCGCTTCACCGTCGCCACCAACCCCGGCGCGCCGGCGGGCCCGCTCAACAAGATTGCCTCCGGAGGCGAACTGTCGCGCTTCCTGCTGGCGCTGAAAGTCGTGCTCGCGCGCGGCACCGATACGCTGACCCTGATCTTTGACGAGATCGACCGCGGCGTGGGCGGAGCCACCGCCGATGCCGTGGGGCGCCGCCTCGCAAAGCTGGCCGAAGGGGCGCAAGTCCTCGTCGTCACCCACTCTCCGCAGGTCGCCGCCCGTGGCGCCACCCATTTCCGCGTCGCGAAATCGGTGACTGACGGCATGACCACGTCCGAGGTCCGCGCGCTGGCCACAGCAGAGCGCACCGACGAGATCGCCCGGATGATCGCCGGCGCAGAAGTCACCGACGCCGCTAAGGCTGCGGCGCTGGACCTGCTGAAGGGGTAGGGGAGCGCCGCTTACCCCGCCTCCACGACGAACTGCGCGGCGACGATTTGCCAGCCATTCGGCGTCAGTTCCAGCGTTGCGGCCAGCGTGCAGCCGATGCGGCCGGCATCGGCGCCGTTCTCGGTGATGATCCCGGTCAGGACGAAGCGCTGCAGTACGACCGCTGCCTCGGCGCCGACAGGGCGCGATTTGGCCTTGCCGGTCACCAGCCGCGCGCGCGAGAAGGCGCCGGCGAGTTCGCCTGCGAACAACTCCGCGATCTGGGTGCGACCGGAGGCGACTCCACCCGTCAGCGAGATGAAATCGGCATCTTCCGCGAAAAATCCCGCAAGCGCCTGCGCATCGCGCGCGCCCCAGGCTTTTGCGAAGGCGCGGGGCAGCGCGTCCGGAGTCTCGAAGCTCATTCGTCCTGCTCCACCAGTTTACCGGGATTGAGAATGTTCTGCGGGTCGAGCGCGCGTTTGATCTGGCCCATCACGTCCCAACCCGCGCCATGCTCGTCGCGCATGTAGCCCGTCTTGCCCATGCCGATGCCGTGCTCGCCAGTGACGGTGCCCTGCATCTCGAGCGCGCGTTCGGCCATCTTCGCGGCCACTTTCTTTGCGCGTTTGAACTCGTCCTTATCCTCGGGATCGAGCAGCAGGACAGAGTGGAAATTCCCGTCGCCGACATGGCCCACAACGGGACCGATCAGCCCGGCCTGGATGATGTCGCGCTTGGTCGCGGCCACGGCCTCTGCCAGCCGCGAGATCGGCACGCAGATATCGGTCACCAGTCCCATGCAGCCGGGGCGATGCGCGATCGTGGCGGGGTAGGCGCCGTGACGCATCTTCCACAGCTTATTGCGGTCCTCGGTCGTCGTCGCCCATTGGAAATCTGCGCCGCCCATCTCGGCCACGACTTCGCCGAACCGCTCGGAGGCCTCGGCCACACCGCTTTCCGAGCCGTGAAACTCGATCATCAGATGCGGTTTCGCGGGGAAATCGGTGCCGTTGGCCTCGTTGAAGATCTGCGCGGTGAGGTCGTCGACGAATTCGATCCGCGCCATCGGGATGCCCATCTGGATCGTCATCTGCACCGTCTCGACCGCCGCTTCCAGCGTATCGAAGGCGCAGACCGCAGAGGAGATAGCCTCGGGCTGGCCATGCAGGCGCAACGTCAATTCGGTGATGATCCCGAGCGTGCCTTCCGAACCCAGCATCAGCGCGGTCAGGTCATATCCGGCGGAGGATTTCTTCGCGCGGCTGCCGGTGCGGATGATGCGGCCATCGGCCAGCACCACTTCCAGCGCCGCCACATTGTCGCGCATCGAGCCATAGCCCACCGTCGTCGTCCCGCTCGCCCGGGTCGCCGCCATGCCGCCAAGCGAGGCATTCGCGCCCGGATCGACCGGAAAGAACAGCCCCGTCGCGCGCAGATCCTCGTTCAGCGCCACGCGAGTCACGCCGGGCTGGACGCGGACCTGCATATCCTCGGCCAGAACCTCCACCACTCGGTCCATCTTCATCAGGTCAAGGCTGACCCCGCCGCGCACCGGCACGGCGTGTCCCTCCAGCGAGGTGCCCGTGCCGTAGGGCGTGATCGGCACGTCATGCGCGGCGCAGATCTTGACGATCTGGCTGACCTCTTCGGTGCTGGTCGGATAAGCCACGGCATCGGGGGGTGAGAAGGGAAACCACGTCTCGTTGCGGCCATGTTGGTCGCGCGCGCCTTTCGAGGTATCGAGCCGGTCGCCCAGCAAAGTTTCGAGTTCCGCCAGCGCCTCTGCCAGTGCCATGCAACGCCTCCCATGTCTTGCTGCCAAAGGTTTAGGCTCAGCCGCGCGGGAGTGAAAGGGTTTCAGCGGATTGTCGGCGGTTTTTGTCTCGGATCAAGGATTTGTCGCGAATCTTTGCCTAGGCAGCAGCGTGCAGGTCTCGCAGACTTGCAGTGCAGGAAAAAGAAGGAGCGCGCCAATGATGTTCGAGAGCCGGAAATGGGACGAGATCGAGGTCGGCCAGTCAGCCGAATTGAAGCGGCTATGCACTGCCGACGATTTCTACGTTTTCGCCGCCGCCTCCGGCAACCACAACCCGGTTCATCTGGAGGCCGAGGATGGCGATGGCGACGGCCAGAAGGAGGCCTACGCGCCGGGCATGTTCGTGGCGTCGCTGATCACCGCGGTCCTGGGCAACCTGCTGCCGGGGCCGGGGACACTCTACCGCGCGCAAAGCCTGCGCTTCCATGATCACGCGATGGCGGGTCAAGAGCTCTGCGCCCGCGTCGAGGTTCTCGAGAAGCTGCCCGGCGAGCTGCTGCGGATGAAGACGGAAGTGCGCCGTGTGGGCGATGACGCGCTGATCGTCGAGGGCGAGGCCGAGGTCCATGCCCCGCAGAAACACCTGAAATTCGATGCGCTCGAAGTGCCCGGCCTGATCTCGCAGCGCCATCGCCATTTCGAGAAACTGCTGGAGAAGGCCGAGCCGCTGCCCGATCTGGTCACCGCCGTCGTCTGCCCCGAAGAGCCGGTGTCGCTCGACGGTGCGCTCCTCGCCGCCGAACATCACCTGATCGAGCCGCTGCTGATCGGCCATCCCGAAAAGATCATGTCCGTCGCGAAAGAGCTCGGCCGCGACGTGACCAAGTTCGAGATCCTGCCCGCCGAGACCGCCCGCGATGCCGCGCGCATGGCGGTGCAGCTGGTCAACGAGGGGCGCGCCGGCGCGGTGATGAAGGGCCATCTGCATACCGATGCGCTCTTGAAGCCGATGCTCGACAAGAATACCGGGCTGCGGATCGGCAAACGCTTCACCCATGTCTTCGTCATGGATGTGCCGGGCGTTGTGCATCCGCTGATCGTTACCGATGCCGCGATCAATATCGCGCCGGATCTCGAGACCAAGGTGCATATCGTGCAAAACGCGATCGACGTGGCGATCTCGATCGGGATCGAGGTGCCGAAAGTGGGCGTGCTGTCTGCAGTCGAGACCGTGACGCCCGCGATCCCGTCGTCCCTCGATGCGGCGCTGCTGTCGAAAATGGCAGAGCGCGGGCAGATCACCGGGGGCGAAGTCGATGGGCCGCTCGCGATGGACAATGCGGTCGATCTGGCCGCCGCACGCACCAAGGGCATCCGTTCCGCCGTGGCGGGCCGGGCCGAGGTGTTGGTCGCACCCGGGATCGATTCCGCGAATATGCTGGCCAAGCAGCTCGCTTACATCTCTCACGCGGAAGGGGCGGGGCTGATGCTGGGCGCGAAGGTGCCGGTGATCCTGAACTCGCGCTCTGATAGCGGGATGGCGCGGCTGGCCTCCGCTGCCGTGGCCTCGATCCACTACCACCGCACCTGCGGGGGCCGCGCATGAGCACCCGTGCGATCCTGACACTGAACTCCGGCTCGTCCTCGCTGAAGCTGGGGTTGTTCTCGGAAGACCTCGAGACGCTCGCGCTTGGTCATGTCGACCGGATCGGACGGCGCGAGGCGGCGATGAAACTCAGCGGACCCGATGGATCGCCACTGCCGCTGCCCGCCGCCGCGCCAGATGACTTCGTCACCAATGCGGCGGCGCTACACACTGCGCTTGCGGCCTTCCAGTCGGCCTTTCCCGGGCTGGAAGTGATCGCGGTCGGCCACCGGATCGTGCATGGCGGGATCGACCACGCCGCGCCGGAACCCCTGTCCGAGCCGCTCATGGCGGAATTGGCCAAGCTCGCCCCCTTCGCGCCGCTGCACCAGCCACATAACCTCGCCGGTGTCCGTGCCGCGGTCGATACCTTCCCCGGCACGCCGCAGGTCGCCTGCTACGACACCGCCTTTCATCGCGGCCATCCCTTCGTCAGCGACACATTCGCGCTGCCGCGCCGCTATTACGAGCAGGGGGTGCGCCGCTACGGCTTCCACGGGCTGAGCTATGATTTCATCAATGGCGAACTGACGCGGACCGAGCCCGAGTTGCACAAGGGGCGGATGATCGTGGCGCATTTAGGCTCGGGTGCGTCGATGTGCGCGATCGAGAACGGCCAGTCCGTCGCCTCGACAATGGGGTTCTCCGCGCTGGAAGGCCTGCCGATGGGCACACGCCCGGGCGAACTGGACCCCGGCATCCTGCTCTACATGATGGATCAGGAGGGGATGAGCCCGTCCGAGATTTCGACGCTGCTCTACAAGGAATCGGGGCTACTGGGCATGTCCGGCATTTCCAACGACATGCGCACGCTCGAGGCCTCGGACGATCCCAAGGCAAAAGAGGCGATCGATTATTTCTGCTTCCGCATCAAGCGTCAGATCGGCGCGATGGCGGCGGCGATGGGCGGCCTGGACGGGATCGTCTTTACCGGCGGGATCGGGGAGAACTCGGCGCGCGTGCGCGCGCAGGCCTGCGACGGTCTGGGCTTCCTCGGGGTCGCGGTCAATCCCGACGCCAATGCCGAGAATGCGCGCGAGATCGGGGCGGGCGCGGTTCGGGTTCTCGTAATCCCAACCAACGAGGAAATCGTCATCGCGCGGGCGGCGAAGGCGGTACTCGACCTTTAGACGACGGCGTATGCTGACCCTGCGGGACGCTCCGCGGGGGATATTTGGACCAATACGAAAGAGGGGACCCAGCTTTTCGGCTTGGTAAAAATATCCCCGCCGGAGGCATCCCCGGCATACTGTGCGCGCAGCCTCAGATCGGCGCGCAGGCGGTTTGCAGCCACGCCTTGGCGCCCTCGCTGACCTTGGGCCCGATACGCTCCAGAACCTCGGCGTGATAGGCGTTGAGCCAGTCGCGCTCCTCGGGGCCGAGCAGATCGATGTCGATCAGGCGGCGGTCGATCGGCACCCAGGTCAGCGTCGAGAAAGAGAGCTGGTCGCGGTTGTCGCCCTTGGCCTCGGCCTCTTCGGTGAGGATCAGGTTCTCGATCCGGATGCCGAATGCGCCTTCGCGGTAATAGCCCGGTTCGTTCGACAGGATCATTCCGGGTTCGAGCGGCAGGGTCGAGACGCGCGAGATCCGCGCGGGGCCTTCGTGCACGCAAAGCGCAGCGCCGACGCCGTGGCCTGTGCCGTGATCGTAATCCCAGCCCTCGGCCCACAGGGGCGCACGGGCGAGCGCATCGAGATGGGCCCCCGCCACGCTGCGCGGGAAGCGCGTACGCGACAGTGCGATCATGCCCTGCAACACCCGGGTGAAGGGACGTTTGGCGTCTTCCGGTACATCGCCCACGGCGACGGTGCGGGTGATGTCGGTGGTGCCGTCGACATATTGCCCGCCCGAATCCACCAGCAGCAACTCACCCGGTTTCACGGGGCGGTTGGTGTCCTCGTTCACGCGGTAATGGACGATCGCGCCATTGCCGCCCGCGCCGCAGATCGTCTCGAAGGAGATGTCGAGCAGCGCATTGGTATCGCGGCGGAAGCCCTCGAGGGCTGTGACCACGTCGATCTCGGTCAGCTGGCCTTTCGGAGCCTCCGCGTCGAGCCAGCTGAGGAATTCGACCATCGCGGTGGCGTCGCGCAGATGGGCGGCTTCCATGCCCGCGATTTCGGCTGCGTTCTTGCGCGCTTTCGGCAGAATGCAGGAATCGCGCGCCTCAACGATCTTGGTGTCGTGATCGGCCAGCAGCAGAGAGACAGCGAGCGGCGCGCTGTCGGGGTCGACCAGCACCGGTCCTTCGATCGCTTCCAGCGCGGCGGTCAGGCTGTCGGGCGGCAGGATCGAGACCCCGTTGCCCAGATGGGCGCGCAGATCGGCGTCGAATTTCGCGTCATCGGCGAAGAGCTTCACCGTGCCGTCGTCGAAGAGTACCGCGAAGGACTGAACCACCGGGTTGCGGGGGATATCCGCGCCGCGAATGTTCAGCAGCCAGCAGATCGAATCCGGCAGGGTGAGCACGGCGGCCGCGATATCCTCTTCGCGCAGGTCTTCGGCCAGACGCGTGCGTTTCTCCGCCGCAGTCTCGCCTGCGAATTCCGCCGGATGGATGCGGGCGGGCTCGGCGGGCGGAGCAGGGCGGTCGTCCCAGACGCGGTCCACGAGGTTCTCGCTCTCGATCAGCGCGATGCCGGTGCCTTCAAGCCCCTCGCGGATCTTCGCGATCTCGGATTTGGTGTGCAGCCACGGGTCGAAGCCGATCTTGGCGCCTGCATGGGCGTTTTCCGTCAACCAGTCGGCTGGTTTCACCTCGGGCCAGCTCACCGGCGTGAAGTGGTCGAGCGAGACCTCGGCGCGTACCTGCACCCGGTAGCGGCCATCGACGAAGACGCCTGCGATCTCGGGCAGCGCGATGCAGAAGCCCGCCGAGCCGGTGAAGCCGGTCAGCCAAGCCAGACGCGCATCGCAAGGCGCGACATATTCGCCCTGATGTGCATCGGCGCGAGGAATTATGAAGCCGTCGAGCCCGGCTGCGGACATGGCTTCGCGCAGCGCCGCCAGCCGGGGCGGGCCCAGTTCGGGGCGCGATTGCACCGAGAAATCCTGAAACATCAGATAGCCTTCTTGATCCCGAGGAAGCGGGCGCGGGCCCGCGGATCGCTGTCGAAGAGGGAGGCGAGCTGTTCGGTCATGGCGCCCGCCAGTTGCTCCACATCGGTGATCGTCACCGCGTGCTGGTAATAGCGCGTCACGTCATGGCCGATGCCGATGGCGATCAGCTCCACCGCGCGGCGGCGCTCCACCATGGCGATCACGTCGCGCAGGTGTTTCTCCAGATAGATCGCAGGGTTCACCGACAGCGTCGAGTCGTCCACCGGTGCACCGTCCGAGATCACCATCAGGATCTTGCGCTGCTCGGTCCGGGCGAGCATCCGGCGATGCGCCCATTCCAGCGCCTCGCCGTCGATGTTCTCCTTCAGCAGACCTTCCTTCATCATCAGGCCCAGATTGGCCCGCGTCCGGCGCATCGGCGCGTCGGCCCGCTTGTAGATGATGTGGCGCAGGTCGTTGAGGCGTCCGGGGCTTTGCGGGCGGCCATCTGCAAGCCATTTCTCGCGCGATTGCCCGCCTTTCCAGGCGCGGGTGGTGAAGCCGAGGATCTCGACCTTCACGTCGCAGCGCTCCAGCGTGCGAGCGAGCACGTCGGCGCAGATCGCCGCGATCGAGATCGGGCGACCCCGCATCGAGCCGGAATTATCCAGCAGTAGCGTCACCACGGTGTCGCGGAACTCGGTGTCCTTCTCGACCTTGAAGCTGAGCGGCGTTGTCGGGTTCGCGACGACACGGGCCAGGCGGCCCGCATCGAGCATCCCTTCCTCGCGGTCGAATTCCCACGCACGGTTCTGCTGCGCCTGCAGGCGGCGCTGCAGCTTGTTGGCGAGCCGCGAGACAGCCCCTTTCAGCGGGTCCAGCTGCTGATCGAGATAAAGGCGCAGACGCTCCAGCTCGGCCGGTTCGGCCAAGTCCTCGGCGGCGATCTCCTCGTCGAATTCGGTCGTGTAGACCACGTAATTCGGGTCGGCCTGCGAATGCGGCGGGGGCGGCGGCGGCTCCAGCGGCGCATCGGTCTGCGGCATATCCATCTCGTCGCTCATTTCCTGATCGGCGAGATCGTCGGAGCTGACGGAGGTCTGGGTCTGGTCGTCCTGCGCTTCCTGGCTGGATTCGGGCGAGGCCTCGGCGTCGTCGTCTTCCTGCTCGTCGCGGGCCTGCTCTTCGCCCTGTTCCTCGTCGGCGTTCTCTTCCTGCTCGTCCTCGGCGTCGTCGCCCATCTCCTCGTCGGGATCGTCGCCCAACTGATCGGCATAACCGAGATCGGCGATCACCTTGCGGGTGAGGCGCGCAAAGGCGGCCTGATCGGCAAGGACGTGTTTGACGTTTTCCAGATCGTCGCCCGCCGATTGCTCGATGAAGGGGCGCCACAGATCGAGTACGTTATCCGCGCCGGGCGGCAATTTCCGGCCGGTCGCCAGTTCGCGCACGAAATAACCCGCAGCGACCGAGAGCGGCGCTTCCTCGGGAGCGCGAATCTGGGCGTAGCCCTTGCGCTCTGCCTCATGGGCGATCTTGGCGTCGATATTCGACAGGGTGCCCGGCATGTCGCGCGCGCCCAACGCTTCACAGCGCGCGGTCTCCATCGCCTCGTAGATCGCGCTCGCCAACTCGCCCGACGGGGCGTAACGGCTGTCGATCTTGGCGTCGTGGTGACGGCGGCGCATCGCCATCGCATCGGCCGTGCCGCGCGCCAGCAGAACCTCGTCGCGGCTCATCCGGCGCGAAACCTGCGGCAGGCGCATCGTATCGGCGGTCATTCCCGAAGGATCGACCGTGTAGCTCACCGTCATGTCGGGCGCGTCGGCCATCGTCTTGGTGGCTTCGGCCAGCGCCTTTTTGAAGGGATCCGCGGGGTTGTCGGAAGGCTTGCTCATGGCCTCAGATAAAGCACCGCGCGCGCCGACCCGCAAGAGCCGATCGCGTAAGAGGGCGATGCGGCGCGGACTGGCAGCGCCGCCTGCGCGGTTCCCGCATTTGACGCGCGACACTCGTTCGCATCCGCACATAACTCCCGGTTGGAAGCGGACGATTACGTCTTAGGTTAACCCGCAACACGGACAGCACGTCTCCCCCCCGTGGCCCTTCCTCCCCCGAGGGCCTTCCCGTGCGACATACCGGAAAGGAGTTCGACATGAGCGAGACCCTGAATATCGGCCTGATCGTCGGCACGACCCGCGAAGGTCGCTTCGCCGACCGCGCGCTCGAATGGTTCGAGACCAAGATCGCTGCGCGCGACGACATGCGCTACGAGGTTCTGGATCTGCGCGAAGCCGCGCTGCCCTTCTTCGACGAGGCAGGCCCGCCCGCCGCGAAACCCGTGACCAGCGAGAACGCGCGCGCTTGGGGCGAAAAGCTCAAGGAATTCGACGGGTTCATCGTGGTGACGGCGGAGTACAACCACTCAATTCCCGCGACGATCAAGAACGCTTTCGACTACGCGTTCGAGGGCTGGCGCCGCAAGCCGCTGGGCACCGTCGGCTATGGCGGCGTGGGCGCGGCCCGCGCGGTCGAGCATCTGCGCCTCGTCGCGATCAATTTCGGCATGGTGCCCGTCGCGGGTGCGGTCAGCATTGGCGGTGCTGATTTCGTGAAGGCCTCGCAGGGCACGCCGATCGCGGAACTGGGCGACCATCTCGACGGTCCGGCGAAAACGCTGCTCGACGACATGGCCTTCTGGGGTCAGGCGGCGAAACTTGCCAAGATCGAGGCAGAAAACCGTCAGGCCGCGTGATCCGACCCCGCCTGTTTTTCGTAGTTAGTTGAGTAACGAGTACCAGCCCGGCCTTTGCGCCGGGCTTTTTTGCGCCGCTCCTCGCGAAGAGGTCGCAGCGCGAGCGGTTACTGGAAAAGCCCCGAGCAGATCATCGGCATCCAGTCCGCGCGCAGCGTACTCAGCGGGAAGGCGCGACGATCCTGCGAGCCTTTCGCCTCCTGCCCGCGCCGCGTCATGACGTAATCCCCATTGAGCAGGTTGACGTCGCAGGTGCCGGTATTCTCGTTATCGATCCGGTCGTAGAAGCTGTAGCTGTAGCCCGAGACGACAAAACCACCATTGCGCCACGCGATGGAATAGGTGCTCTCCCATGGGTTGCGCCCGATGCCGATCTGCTCGGAATGCAGCTTGAACGCGCCGTTCGGAAGCGGCTCGAGAGATGGCGTCTGGCCGCCTGCCTGACCGGAGAAGACAACCCGCTCGACCGTCATCTCGCGCTTCAGTCCGAAGGTCGGATCGCCGAGATAGACAACCAGATCGGCTGCATCCGCACCGTTCTGCACCAGCATCGCCGCATCCTGCGTGCCGTCGCCGTTCCAATCGCCGGTGAGCGCCGCGAAAATCTCGCCATCCTTGGGCGCCTCCTGGGCTGCCGCTGCGAAGGGCAGCAGCGCCGCGAGAAGCACGCCCCGGATCGCGAGGCGCGGCATCACGAGGCGATGGCCGCCGCCGATTCCGGCAGCTCCTCGTCGAAGAGGCGCTGGTAGAACTCGGCCACGGTCTGACGCTCCAGCTCGTCGCACTTGTTGAGGAAGCTCAGGCGGAACGCGTAGCCGATATTGTCGAAGATGCGCGCGTTCTGGGCCCAGGCGATCACCGTGCGCGGCGACATCACCGTCGAGAGATCGCCATTCATGAAGGCGGTCCGCGTCAGGTCGGCCACGGTCACCATCTGGCTGATCACCTTGCGGCCCTCGGCCGTGTTGTATTGCGGGTTCTTCGACAGAACGATCGCGACTTCGGCGTCGTGGCTGAGATAGTTCAGCGTCGAGACCAGCGACCAGCGGTCCATCTGGCCCTGGTTGATCTGCTGGGTGCCGTGGTAGAGGCCCGTCGTGTCGCCCAGACCCACCGTGTTCGAGGTCGCGAACAAACGGAAATAGGGGTTCGGCGTGATCACTTCGTTCTGGTCGAGCAGCGTCAGCTTGCCGTCGGCTTCCAGCACCCGCTGGATCACGAACATCACGTCGGCGCGGCCCGCATCATATTCGTCGAAGACGATCGCGGTCGGGTTGCGCAGCGCCCATGGCAGGATGCCCTCGTGGAACACCGTCACCTGCTTGCCATCGACCAGCTTGATCGCATCCTTGCCGATCAGGTCGATCCGGCTGACGTGGCTGTCGAGGTTGACGCGCACACAGGGCCAGTTCAGGCGGGCGGCGACCTGTTCGATATGGGTCGATTTCCCGGTGCCGTGATAACCCTGGATCATCACGCGGCGATTATAGGCAAAGCCGGCGAGGATCGCCATCGTGGTGTCGGGGTCAAATTTGTAGGTGGAGTCGATCTCCGGCACGCGGTCGGTGCGCTCTGCAAACCCTTTGACCTTCATGTCGGAATCGAGGCCGAACACCTCGCGCAGGTCGATTTCTTCGGTGGGCTTGGCGGTCTGGTCGAGCATCGCGGACGTCCTTTCGTGGTTGGGTCGATTTGTGAACCATCGCGCGCAGGCGTGCAAGGGGGCGATGGTGCGCGATGCGCGGGGCTTTTATCGGCCCGTTCCCGCCAGTGTGGCTTGGAGTGAGTTGACCCGGACCCGGCATCCGCTAGAAAGACGCGAAAGCTTGAGGTGCATCATGCAGCATTACGAATACAAGGTCATCCCGGCGCCCGCGCGCGGCGACAAGGAGCGCGGCCTGAAATCCGGCGCCGACCGTTTCGCCCATGCGCTTTCCGGCGTGATGAACGAGATGGCGGCGCGCGGCTGGGAATACCTTCGCGCAGAGACCCTGCCTGCGGAAGAGCGCACCGGCCTGACGGGTAAGTCCACGGTCTATCACAACCTGCTGGTCTTCCGCCGCCCGACCAGCGCCGATCCGGCGCAGGCGATCGGTGCACATCCCGATCCCGAGGCTGCGGCGAATGACGAGGACGCGCCCGAGGCCAAGCGCCGCGCGCTTCTCGCCGATGCGCCCGAGGGCCGTGCGCCGAAACTGCGCGCCAGCCGCGACGGGTCGTCAGGCGACGGGGACTGACCGTTACGGACAGGGCGAAGGTAGGGCGGCTTGGAACCGGACCAATCCACCCGAAACGTGCCGCGCGCCCGCACCGGCGCGCCAGTCGCGTTGCCGTCGCGACGCTCCTTACTCGCCCTTGATCCGCGCAATTAGCGGCCCCATTTCCGCCCGACCCCCTTTCAACATCCGTCATTTCCAGTAGACTGCGTGACCCGACTCGGAGGCAGGCCCAAATGCCGCCCCGAAGTGGCATTCGGGCAGCAGGCAAGAGGCAAGCATGAGCAACAGCGATCCTTTCGGCTTCAACATTTCGGCCGCGGCGGACAAGAAGCGCCGCTCGCGTGGCAGACGCGGCATGTCGGGGGCTTTCGAGACCTCGACCCGGATCTGCGACAAGGAAGGCTGCAACGAGCCGGGCAAGTACCGTGCGCCGAAAAGCCCGAAAATCCTCGACGACTACTACTGGTTCTGCAAGGACCACGTCCGCGAGTACAATCTGAACTGGAATTATTTCCAGGGTCAGTCCGAGGAGGAATTCCAGGCTTTCCTGGACAATGCGACCGTCTGGGAGCGACCCACGAAGCCCTTCAGCAAGGCCAAGGAAGAGGCGGGCTGGGCGCGTCACGGCATCTCGGACCCGCATGAGATCCTCGGCGACAACGCCACGAAGAACCCGGGCCGGACGATGGGGCGCAAGCTGCCGCCGACCGAACGCCGCGCGCTCGACATTCTCGAGGCGAAGGACTCGATGTCCAAGGCCGAGATCCGCAAGTGCTACAAGGCGCTGATCAAGGTGCTGCACCCGGATATGAACGGCGGCGACCGCTCGCAGGAAGAGATGCTTCAGGAAGTCGTCTGGGCCTGGGACCAGCTGAAGGACAGCCGCAACTTCAAGTGACGGCAGGGGGGGCTCTGCCCCCCGCGCTGCGCGCGTCCCCCGGGATATTTTCGCAAACCCGAAGCAGAGAGGCGCGCTCAAATCCTCGGGCTTGCCGAAATATCCCGGGGTGAATGCCGCAGGCAGAGGGGCTGCGCCCCTCGCACCCGTTGCCATCGCGCGCCCTTCCCATTCCGTGCCCCCGCCCCATCTCTAGGGGAGGAGGTGCTTCATGAATCCGTTTCCGAGTCTGTCCGCCGCTCTGGCGCTCGCCCTGAAGATCCCCGTCCTCTCGAGCCTCGGCCTTGCGCCCCTCGCCGCGCCTGCCGCCGCGCAGAACGTGGGCGAGAAGCCGATAAGCCGCGATCTTCCTTTCGCCCTCAAGCCGGTGGCGCTGCTGGAAAACCCATGGGCGATCGCGCCCTTGCCCGACGGATCGGTGCTGGTGACCGGCAAGGCGGGCAAGATGTGGCATGTCACGGGCGGCGGGGCGCAGGCGGTGGCCGGCATGCCGGAGGTGCAATATAGCGGCCAGAACGGGCTGCTCGATGTTGCGGTGCCACCCAATTTCGCTGAGACGCGCGAGGTCTATATCACCTATGTCGCGCCGGATAACGCGCTGCATCTGGCGCGTGGGGTGCTGGATGGCACCCAGCTCACGCAGCTGAAGACGATCTGGCAGCAGACGCCGGGCGGGCGTGGCCAGCCGGGCGGGATCGTCGCCTTCGGGCCCGACGGAATGGTTTATCTCACGGTCGGCGACCGGATGCAGCCCGACACCGCGCAGGACCCGGGCAACCCGCGCGGCAAGATCCTGCGCCTGACCCGCGAAGGTCAGCCCGCGCCCGGCAATCCCCATGAAGGGGCGGGCGGTGTGCGCGCCGAGACGTGGACTGAAGGGCACCGCAACCAATACGGCCTCGCTTTTACGCCGGACGGCAAGCTCTGGGAGCACGAGATGGGCCCGCGTGGCGGCGACGAGCTGAACCTGATCGAGAAGGGCAGGAATTACGGTTGGAACGCGGTCTCGAACGGCCGACACTATTCCGGCCAGCCGATCCCGGATCACGACACGCGGCCCGAATTCGCTGCGCCGAAGCTCTGGTGGACGCCGGTGATAGCGCCGGCAGGGCTTGCGGTCTATCAGGGCCGCGACTTTCCCGACTGGCAAGGCGATATGCTGATCGGCGGGCTCGCCGGGCAGGGGTTGGCGCTGGTGGCGGGCGACGGCTCGGACCAGATCGCGCGCTGGAACCTGCAGATGCGTGTGCGCGACGTGGCCGTGGGGCCCAATGGCGAGGTCTGGATCATCGAGGACGCGGGCGAGGGCGCACTCTATCGGCTGATGCCGAAATGAGCTTGCCCGGCGCTTGACCGGAAACGGCGGTGCGCGCATCCGAGCGCGGCGCGGTCGGAATTGGCGAAGGTCAGGCAGGGGGCCCCGCCTTTCCGTTTGCGGGCTTATATTCGGCCCAGCCAAGGCGCGCCTTATTCTCGCCCCGGCGCATCGCCAGATCAAATCACCAGACGATGCCGCCGCACAGGGAGATACCCACGAGCACGGGTTCCGATTGGCTTGCCTCGGACTATTCGCGGTGGATCTGGAACGGCGCCCAGCTCTGGCTCACCGGCATGATCTCGATCGAGTTGATGTTCACATGCGCGGGCAGGGCGGCGACCCAGTAGATGCTCTCGGCGATATCCTCGGGCTGCAGCGGATCGGCCCCGGCATAGAGCTTGTCATAGGCTGCCTTGTCGCCGCCGGTGCGCACGAGGGTGAATTCGCTCTCCGACAGACCCGGCTCGATCGAGGTCACGCGCACGCCAGTGCCCGACAGGTCCGAGCGCAGCCCAAGCGAGAACTGCTGCACGAAGGCTTTCGTGCCGCCATAGACATTGCCGCCCGGATAGGGCCAGTTCGCCGCGATCGAGGCGAGGTTCACGATCAGCCCGCGGCGCGCGATCAGCCGATCCAGCGTGAGCCGCGTCATCACCGCGAGCCCGGTGATATTGGTGTCGATCATCGCGCGCCAGTCATCCAGATCGCAGTCCTGCGCAGGCGCGGTGCCGCGCGCGAGGCCCGCATTGTTGATAAGCGCGTCGATCTGCGCGAAACCTTCGGGCAGGCTGTCGAGCGCTGCACGCGTCGCCGCCTCGTCGCGGATGTCGAAGCACAGGGGATGCGCGACCTCCGGTCCGCCGAGTGCCTCGACCAGCGCGTCGAGCCGTTCCTGACGGCGCCCGGTCACGATGACCTTCCAGCCCTCATGGGCGAAACGGCGGGCGATTGCGTCGCCGAACCCTGCGGTGGCTCCGGTGATGAGGGCGGTCTTGGTCATGAAGGGGCCTTCCTGTCTTTCTGCCTGTCGGGCCACGCGTCTCGGCGCGGCGGTCGCGGCCCGCTTGTGTTCGTGGTCTGCCGGTGCGACAGGGCCAGTCGGGAATTTCCCACGGGGCCATTCCTGCGCGCCTGATCGGCGGTTTCCGCGGCACGATAGGGGCAGGGGGCCGGAACTGCAATTTCACGGGCGCGTGACGGCGTCCCTGTCGCCCGCGTCCCGGCAATCAGCTCTCGGGATGAAGCACCTTCGCGAAACCGGTGCGCACGACCTCGCGGATCACCTCGGCGAAGACCGGCGGAATGCGCGCGCTGCGCCGGGTCACGAGCCCGATCGAGCGCATCACCCGCCCGCGCCGGAACGGCACGAGGGCGATATCCCGTCCGGCTTGCTCGACCTCCGAATGGGCATAAAGCGCGGGCAGGAGCGTGATGCCCATATTCATCGCCACCATCTGGCGCAGCGCATCGAGGCTGCTGCCCTCGTAATCCTGCCGCAGGGTGGTTTTCATCTCGCGCGCCAGCTCGACAAGCTGGGCATGCAGCGAAAACCCGTTCGACAGAACGAGCAGCGTTTCGCCCGCAAGGTCGGCATCCTCGACGTTTATCTTCTCCGCAAGGCGATGATCCCCGGCGACGGCAAGCTGGAGGGGTTCGCGGAACAGTCGGGTGACGGTGAAATCCGACGAGAGCACCGGCAGCTGCGTCAGGACCAGATCGAGGCGGCCCGCGCGCAGATCGTCGAGCAGGGCGCTCGGCTGCCCGTCGCGGATGAACAGGCGCAGCTCGGGGTGCTCGGCGTGGAGCCGTCGCACCACGCTCGGCAGCAGATAGGGCCCGAATGTCGCCGATGCCCCGAGCCGATAGGTCCCGGCAAGGCCCGCGCGTGTATGTTCGGCGAGGCCCGCAAGGGCTGCGACCTCGTCGAGAATGGCGTCGATCCGCGCACGCACCTCGCGCCCGGCAGCCGTCAGCACCGCGCCGCTGCGTCCGCGTTCGACGAGGGCTGCACCGAGCGTGTCCTCGAGATTGACGATCTGCTGGCTCAGCGAGGGCTGACTCACGCCGACACGCTCGGCCGCTTTGCGGAAGTTCCCGGCATCCGCGAGGGCGCGGAAATATTCGAGTTGGCGCAGGGTCGGCAGGCGCGGCTTATCCATAGGAATTTCCGATCATAACTTCAGGATACTTAGGATTGAGCTTACCAGCCCGCAACCCCAACTCTGATCTGTCGAGGGGGCCTTGAGGGAGCGCGAATGACGGAGGCGGCGGATAGTGTCCCCCCGCAGTCTCCCCGCGAGGATCCCCCCTCGGCACGAGTAAACCCCAATCTTTACAGGAGTTTAGAGATGAGCCTTTCGGATCGGACCCATGCCGCCATCGCGGCCCGTATCGCAGCTTTGCGGGCGCGGCATCGCGACCTCGATGCACGTGTGGAGCAGGAGCAGAAACGGGCCTGGCGCGACATGAGTGTTCTGCAACGGCTCAAGCGGCGTCGCCTGCGTCTGAAGGACGAGCTGGGCCGCTACGAGGGGCTGCTGCGTACGCTCGCGCGTCGGCGTCTGCCCGGCTGATATCGTTTTTCTCCGGTCCCGGCGCGCGCGTGACGGGGCCCTTTTCGCGAAAGGAACTCACATGGCATCCCGAACCGACCCGTTCCTCCCCTACCGTTTTCTCAAGAGCGCGGAAATTTCCGAGCTGGAAGAGGCGCTGTGTCACAGGCATATCAGGCGCGCCCCGGTCGCGCGCGCAACATGTTCCGAGGCGTGGTTCGATCTCTTCGATGACCCGTGCGAACGGGACGCAGAGGTCAGAGGGCGTGCCCTGCGCTGATCGCTTCATGCTATCATCCGGCTCGGGATGCGGCGGTTGCCGCGTGGTCGCTTGAGCGTGGAAAGGTAGGGAAGCTGCATGGCTCTTTGGATATTCGCCATCCTCGCCATCGGGCTTTTCGGCCTTTTCGCGAGGCGGCGTCTCGATCGGCGCGCCGACCGCGCAGAGATGGCGCGACTGAGCGCATCGCAGCCTGTCGATCCGCCGCGCTTTTCTGCCGATATGGTCGCCGATCTTCCCGAGCCCGCGCGGCGATTTTTCACCTTCGCCATCGCGGAGAGGACGCCGCTCTACACCGTCGCACGGCTGGAGATGCAGGGACAGTTCGGCATGGGTGACAAATCCGCCCCAAGCTACATGCCGATGCGCGCCACGCAGGTGCTCGCCGCGCCACATGGCTTTGTCTGGGCGATGTCGGGCGGGTCAGGCGGGATGCGTCTCAGCGGCTCCGACAGCGACAAATGGACCCGGTTCTGGGTCGCCGGGCTCGCCCCCGTGGCCCGGTTCGGCGGCAACCCGGATCACAAACGCTCCGCCTTCGGTCGCTACGTGGCCGAGGCAGTGTTCTGGACGCCCGCGGCAGTGCTGCCGGGCCCGAATGTGACCTGGGAGCCGGTCTCGAGGAACATCGCCCGGATGACGATGCGGCATGACGGGTTGGAGCAGGCGGTCGACCTCACCGTCGCCGAGAGTGGCCGGCCGGAGCAGGTCTGCTTCCAGCGCTGGAGCAATGCGAACCCGCAAAAGCGTTACCGCCTTCAGCCCTTCGGCGGCTATCTCTCGGAGTTCCGTAATGTCGACGGGTTCCGATTGCCGACCCATGTGGAAGCGGGGAACAACTTCGAAACCGAGGACTATTTCCCCTTCTTCCTCGTCGATGTGACCGAAATCCGCTTTCCCAAGTGATTGTGTCGGCCTGTGCCACATCGCCTCATGGCCGTGCCTCACCGGGGACCACTTCAGTCACGGCGCCCGCGCGCGTGAACATCTTCTCGCGCTTCCACCAGACGACCAACGCGGCGACGCCCACCAGTATCCAGGTGTCCCAAGGCTGCGCATCCGGCCAGAACGGATTGATGAGCTGCCAGTGAAACAGCATCGGAAGCAGCAGGCTGCCACGCGCCGCGTTGAAAATCGGCGTGACCAGAACCGCGAGGGTGATATTGCCGATGAAGAAGGGCAGGTAGCTCCACTGCGCGAAGACCACGCCGGCGAGGTAGAAGGCGGGCAGGTGCCAGATGCCCCAGATCGCGCCGATCAGCACGCCGGCCCAGAACGGGGCGACATGGCGCTGCAAGAGCGGTTGTGCGACGCCGCGCCAGCCGAACTCCTCGATAGGTCCGAGAAGCAGCATCATGAACATCACGCTGACCGTCGCGCGCACGCCCTCGGGCGGCATCGGCGCAAGCAGGGGCCCGCCCTTGATCAGTGAGCCCGCCATGAAGACGAGCGGGATCACGAGCAGGATGAAGCCCCACCACGAGACCGGGCAGTGCCAGATCAGAAGGCGCGACAGGAACCGGCGCAAGTCGCCAAGCCCGGCAGAGAACAAGACCACCGTGAACCCTGCGATTGCCGGAGCCCAGGTTGCGAGGAAGAAAAGTGGGTGGGAGCCGCTGATCTGGCCGAACCGCGCGGTCATTTCTGCGGACAAGAAGATGTAGCTGCCGATCACGCCCCAGGTGATCGCGAAGGTCAGCGCGAGAAAGGCGAGCAAGGCGCGCGCGGTGGCGTGCAGGGGCAGGTCTTCGGGTGCGATTGGCATTCGGCTGACCATGGATGTGCGTTCAGGGACCGCCCTACCATCGTCATTTTCCGCGCCGAAATCCTTGTTCTGGGTCAAGCGCATCGCGCCAACGATGACCCGGCGCGTCCTACGGCGCCATGAACCGCCGCCGCGCCTCGACCGCGATGTTGTAGCGCTGTTCCAGATCGGCGATCAGCGCCATAGCGACGCGCTTGGCCTCGTCTCCCTCCGCCTCCCGGTAGCTTTGCTTGGCCGCCTCCAGCAGCTTCTTGAGTTTGAACTCCTCGGGCAGCGCGCCGGCTTCGGCCATGATCCGGGCGGCCACGGCGGTCGCCATGTCGGTAAATGCCTCGCCCGAGCGATCCGGGAGCGGCTTGCCCTCGCCGGAAAGCCCGCTCAACTGGCCCTCCGCAAGGGCCTTCTGGATTTGCCGCTCGACGAGGCGGTTCAGGGATTGGCTCATGCCGCGTTCCTACCGTTTCCGAGCACCGCGGGAGGCGCGGTACCCTCGCGAGCATAGCCCACTTCTGGCGATGCCAACACTCAGACTTCCGTGCGAAACCTGTGACAGGGCGGCGCGCGGGCTCAGGCTAGTCGCGCGAATTGCGGCAGTTCCCAAAGCCCGTCCGCGACCGCCGCGCCGACCTGCAACTCGCATCCATAGCTGCGACTGAGGATCGGCGTTCATCGAGGGGTCACGCAACAGCGGCGTGCCCCCGCGAGACATGTAGATAGGAAACCTCAAGCGCCGAAGCCCGCAATGAAGTGCTCTTTCGAATTCATCGCCCGCGGTTAGCCCGCGACTGCGGGGCGCGCCGAAGGTGCACTGCCGTCTTCGACGCCAGACGGTCACGAATTCATCCGGCAAAACAGAACCTTGCGAGGCGTTCCTGCCGGCGCTTGAATTCCGTGTCGCGCGGCCGCATGCTCGATCGCGAGGGATGGAGAACCATGTCGGAGACACTGGCGGCACTTGGCGGAGTCGGGCTGTTCCTGCTCGGCATGAAGATAATGACCGAGGCGCTGCGCGAAGCCGCCGGGTCCAATCTGCGCCGCCTGCTGGCGCGGTTCACCACCACGCCGCTGAAGGGCGTCGCGAGCGGTCTGGTGACGACGGCGGTGATCCAGTCGTCTTCGGCGACGACGGTGATGACGGTCGGCTTCGTCGGCGCGGGACTGCTTAGTTTCCCGCAAGCGCTCGGCGTGATCTACGGCGCCAATATCGGCACGACGGTCACCGGCTGGATCGTGTCGCTGGTGGGCTTCAAGCTGAAACTGGGCGCGGTGGCGATGGGGCTTTTGTTCTTCGCGAGCCTGACGCTGTTTCTCTCGCATGGCCGGGCGGCGCGCATCGGGCGCGTGCTTGCAGGCTTCTGCCTGCTCTTCATCGGGCTCGACATGATGCAGCAGGGAATGTCCGGGGCGGAGGCCTGGATCACGGTGGAGCGCACGCCCGGAACCGGGGTGGGCGGCTTGCTCGCGATGGCGGCGCTGGGGCTCGCGGTCACGGTGGTGATGCAATCCTCCTCGGCGGCGATCGCGGTTGTGCTGGTTCTGGTCAGCAACGGTGCGCTGCCGCTGATCCAGGCGGCTGCGGCGGTGATCGGGATGAACCTCGGCACCACCTTCACCGCGCTGATCGCGGCCCTCGGGGGATCGCGCGCGATGCAGCAGACCGCGATCGCGAACCTGCTGTTCAATTGCGGAACGATGGTGATCGCCTTTCCCCTCCTGCAACTGGTCGCGGCTCCTTTGGAGGGGCTAGCGGCGCGAACCGGGGTCGATACGGCGCTCGTGCTGTTTCACACCGGGTTCAACCTGCTGGGAACGCTGGTCTTTCTTCCCGTTACTCGCCAATTCGCCACGCTCGTCGCGAAATTGCGGCCCGATCTCGGCGGGCGGGCGCCCCCGGAACTGGACCGGCGCCTGTTGAGCGACGAAGGGGCCGCGATGCAAGCGGCGCATTCCATGGTGATCTGGGCCGCGCAGGAGATTTTCGCAGCCTATTCGCTGGCGATCGGCCGCGCGCGCGATCTGCGGCGGATGTCGACGCTGGGGCCACGGATCGCGATCGCTCTGGATGACCTGAAGGATTACATGGCGCAGATTTCGGTCCCGCGAGACCGGCCCGCCGAAGCCGCCGCCTTCGCCGCGCTGATGCATCAGGCCGACCATCTCATGCGTCTGGTGGAGCAGGCCGAGCACCGCGGCTACATCCCGATCCTGTTGCGCGGCAAGATCACGCCCAGACCCGCGCAATGGTTCGCCGCCTGCCTGTCGCCCGAACGTCCGCTCGATCTGCCGCAGATCGGGGAGCGCATGGCGCGGATGGCCGACCCGGTCGCCCATCGCCTCGCGCGGCACCGGCGCGGCCTGTTGCTGGGCGAGCATGTCGGGCTCTACACGATGCAGGAGACGTTTCAGGCGACTGATGCGATGCGGTGGTTTGCGCGGATCATGCACAATGTCCAGCGCGTCGGCGAATACGAGCGCGAGGTGCAGGCGAAGCTGGGGCATGTGGCGGTCGCCTCTCCCGAGGCGGACTCGCCGCTTAGCGCCGGTTCCTGATCCTGAGGCGTTTTGCCATGGCGGCGTGGGCCCTCCGGCGACGGCTTGATCTACGCACCAAGCGCGTCTTCGACCCCCGACCGTCACACGGCGATGGAGGCGACCGAGCCGCCGTCCACGCGGTAATTGGCACCGACGACGAAACTGGCTTGCTCGGAACACAGGAAGGCGATGGTCGCGGCCACTTCCTCGGGTCTGCCGCGCCGCTCCAGCGCCAGCCACGGGCGATCCGATTTCAAGAAGCTCCGGACAGCCTCGTCATGGCTGATGCCTTCCGCATCCGCCTTCTGGGCCATCATCCCATCGGTCATGGGAGTCTCGATAAAGGCGGGCGAGACGCAATTGACCAGCACGCCCCGGCGCGCGGCCACCCCGCTCAGCCCCTTGGCGAAATTGAGAAGCGCGGCCTTGGCCACATTATAGACCGCCTCGCTCTCATAGGGCTGCGCCGCATTCTCGGAACAGAGGATGACGACGCGACCCCAGCCGCGGTTTTCCATCGTCGGCTCGAAGGCGCGCACGGTGCGGACGACCGACATGAAATCGCTCTCCCACGCGTCGTGCCAGTCGCTGTCCGTCATCTCGAGCGGGTGCCCCTTGGCGCCGGTGACACCGGCCGCGCAGACGAGGATGTCCGGCATGGTGAAGCGCTCTTGCGTGGTGGCGGCGAGACCCTTGATCTGGTTCGGATCGCGCAGGTCGGCCTGAAGCGCGCAGGTGCCGTGGGCGAGCTCCTTGGCGGCGCGGGACACCTCGTCACCCTTGAGGTCCACGAGGATAACCTGCGCGCCCTCGGCCAGCAGCGTTCTGGCGGCGGCTTTGCCGATGCCCGAGGCGCCGCCCGTGATCAGGGCCGTTTTGCCTTGAAGTCCATAATCCATCGTCGTGCTCCTTTCGCGTGTTCAGTTGAGCCGAAGCCCGAGATCGTCCAGCACCCGGTTGACGCGCGCCGCCTCGGCGGCCGAGACCAGCCCCGGTGCGGCACGGCCTTCGAGCGCGCTCAGGAAAGGCAGGATTCCGGTGCCCGCGTCGAGCGGATCGAGCACCATGCGCTCGGTCGGGCTCTCGGCCCCGCGCGGGGTCAGCGTCATCTCGCCTTCCTTGAGTGAAATCGCACCAGCATCGCCCACGAGGTCCAGTTCGAGCCGCATCCGGGTGTCGGTCCAGCCCGCTTCGACAACGCCGGTGGCGCCGCTCGCAAAGCGCAGGATTGCGGCGCCGTGATCGTTCAAGGGCCACCCCAGCGCGTTGCCGGTGCCCGCATGTCCCTCGCGGATCGGCCCGAGTATCCACTGCAAGGCGTCGATCGCGTGCACCGCCTCGTCGACGAACCCGTCGTAGCAGGCAAGCTCCGGGTCGGTCATCCAACTGTCGAGATTCAGCCAGTCCGCGTAGCCGCCGTCGTGATTGAAAAGCATTCTCGCCGATCGTACCTCGCCCAGCCGTCCCTCGGAGACCCAACCCTTCGCCTTGCGCAGGGCGGGCACGGTTCGGAAGAAATACGCAGTGTGCAGTATCGCTTCGGCCTTCGCGGAGTGCTGCGCCACGGCCTCAGCGTCGCGGGCGCTACCGGCGAGCGGCTTCTCCGAAAAGACCGGCAGACCCGCAGACAGCGCCGCTCCGATATCGGTGGCATGGTGGGCCGTCTCGCTGCAGACGACTGCGCCCGCCGTTTGCAGCCCGTGAAGGGCGTCGAGCGTTGCGAGGGGCTTGGCGTCAAGCTCGGCGCAAAGCCGGTCGCGGCGGTCCGGATCGCGATCATGCACGTAGCCGACACGAAAGCCGCGCGCCTTCATCTGCTGCAGGTGGTCCGGCAGATGAACATGCGCGCCGCCAAGCAGCGCAAGGGTCGAAATGTTCATGTCGTTATCCATGGCAGCTCTCCTGTGGTCGGTCGCGGATCAGGCCGGCGACGCGCCGGTGTCAGCGGGGGAAGAAAGGAGTTCCGCGCGCATCCTCGGGAGCGCCTCGGGGTAGGCTTCCTGCAGCCACGCGATCAGCTTCTCGCGCACTTCGCAGCGCAGGTCCCAAGCCTGCGGCGAGGTGCGTGCGCTCATCAAACCGCGCAGCGCAATCGCGTCCTTGTCGGCATCGGTGACCTGAAGGTTGATCACCTGGCCGTCCCAATGCGGCGACTCGCGGACGATCTCTTCGAGCTTTTCGCGCACTTCGGTCACGGGCACGGTGTAGTCGAGATACCAGTGCACGGCGCCGATGATCGACGCGCTTTCGCGGGTCCAGTTCTGGAACGGTTGTTCGATGAAATAGCTCAGCGGCACCACCATGCGTCTCCAGTCCCAGATCCGCACGATAACGTAAGTGGCGAAGATCTCTTCGATCCAGCCCCATTCGCCGTCGACGATCACCACGTCCTCCAGCCGGATCGGCTGAGTGATCGCGATCTGGATGCCCGCGATCAGGTTGGCCAGGACCGGGCGCGCCGCGAGCCCGAGGATCAGGCCCGCCGCGCCCGCCGAGGCGAACAGGCTGACGCCGTATTTCTGTACGGTCTCGAAGGTCAGCAGCACGCCCATGACGGTAAAGATGGTCAGCAGGATCGTCGCGGTGCGCCGCAGGACACGAAACTGCGTCACCAGTTTGCGCGCGGCAAGGTTGTCATCGAGGTCCATCCGCTGGCGACGGATCACCCGGTCGCTCAGGTTTCGGGTCAGCAGGATCGAGGTCCAGCCGATCAGCACGATCAGGAGGATCAGGAATATGTGCCCCAATACGTCCTGCAACCGCCACGGCAGGTCGGTGCGCGGCACCGCGATCGCCAATGCCGCGAGCAGAAATGCCAGCCGCATCGGTCTCTTTGCCTGTCGCAGCGCCGAGCCCGCCATGCCGCTGCCAGCGTCCACCCAGCGACTAAGGGCGCGGAAAAGCAGCCAATGCAGCAGCAAGGACAGCAGGAGCGCGCCCAGAAGCACGACTGCGGGCCCGAGCCAGTCTGGCCCTCCGGCCATCGTCTGCCGGATGAAGTCGGAAATGCGACCTGCAAGCACCATGGCGTCACCCGCCTCCGCTCACAGAGCGGAGCGCATCGGCCTCGCCTTTGCGCTCACGAGGGACGGGGAGCCCGGGCGTAAACCCGGCCGCGCGGGAAACGTGGCCGATCCGGCCCGGGTCGAACGTCGCATGTTCCACGCGTGTGCCTCCTGACTCATGGTGATCGATCGGAGCGTGTCCTTGCGTGCCGCGTTACGTCAGGGGATCTTCGAAATCCCCTGCCTATGCAGAGCCAACCCGCGTTCGCCGCTTCGGTTTCCCAAAAAAGCTTCAATAGAGCTCAGGGCGCATGTCGCAGCCGCATTTTCCCCCGCGGGAAATGGCGGTCTTCTTCGGTGAGCGATTGTCAGGGATACAATTTTACGCGTTGCCTAAAATTGCGGCAGGCGGCTTGCTGGGGTTTTGATGATGGAAGGCTTTGCAGATGGAGTCTCATTTGGAGGGGGAGCAGGCCGACCCGGTCGTGTCCCATAGAATGGTCGAGACGGCCCTGACGGGCTTGGACATGAACCGGGCCGAGGATGTGAAAATCGCAGTGGAGCGCGTGAAGGGGTTTCCGCTCGCAGATCTCTACCTCAGTTCGTCGCTCGGCGCGGAAGCACATCCCCACGAAGTCTGGATCGCGCGCATGGAAATTCATCGACAGGCAGATGAACGCCGCCGCGCGCATGAGAGGCGCCTCACTTTCGTTGCCGGGATATCGGCCGTGGTCGGTGGCGCGATCGGTAGCGCGCTGCATTTTCTCTGGTCTTGAGGGCCCGGGCCCTCGGCCGCGCCGACGGACTGCGCGGGATCCGCGCGGATCGGGCGAGTCAGCCGATCCACATCCACGTCACCACGAGGATGACAAGGACCGCGACGGCGATCGCGACGGCGGTCCACTTGCTGATCCCGCTGTTGCGTTCGGCCGGGGTCTGCTTTTCGACCTCCGCCTCGGACCGGCGGCCCTCCAGACGCTGTGCCATACGTACCTGATCGGGGCTCGGAGGTGTGCCGGCCGCCTCGTCATCGGTGCCGAGAGGCGCGGCGGCGGGGTCGCTGAACCCCACCTTGTCACCCGCGCCGCCTTTGTCGATGGTTTCGCGTAGCTGGCTGGCTTCCGCCGACCCTGAACGTGCGTTGCCATCCACGTATTCTATATCTTCCTTGTTCGTCATCGAACGTCTTCCTTGGTCCTCGGGTGGGCGACGGGCCTGTCGCATGGAGCAACTGGATTTGCCTTGCGTCAAAGCCGAAACCGGCGAACGCGCCAACGCCATCCGGCAGGGGCGCGAAGCCGGTTCAGGTGACGCCGCTGCGCGAGGGCGACCGGTTCCAGTCCGGGTCCTCCCGTCTGACCTTGAACGTGTTCCAAAGGCCCGCCGGAACGCCCGCCAGCAGACCGATCAGGCCTGCCACGACGAAGGCCTGCCAGTTCATCCAGTCGAATGCGAGAAAGGCGGTCACAACGGCTCCGGCAATGCAGAGCACCCAGAGCGGAATGAAAAGAAGTCTCCATCCGTATTTCATGGCGTGTCTCCTGTCTGGTTCGGGAAATCAACAAACGGCTGACCTGTTCGGTTCCTGCTTGCGCGGCCCTTGGGGTATGACAGCAAGCCGCGAAGCTGACCTTTCTGCAACCGCGTCACCGCACAGCGCTCGATTGCCGGTCGGACCGGACAACCGCTGTCCCCGACGTTCGCGTGGGACTTATTCTGGCTTTCTGTCGGAACTTCCTGCGTTTTCGCCGCTTAGGCCCGAGCACATTTTGAACCAGACTTTTCCAGCTAGAGGGAGCCGCATTGCCGCCAACGTCTCAGCGGGTCGCTGCTCACACTTCGCTCGGCAGGAACTTCGCCCCCTCGCGTTTCATTGAGTCCTCAACGAGAAGGACAGGTTGGCGTGAGCAAGGAACGCGACATTATCGAACTCATACCGGCGCTGCGCTCCTATGCTTGGGCGCTGACCAAGCGGCACGAGGACGTGGACGACCTGGTTCAGGACACGTTGGTCAAGGCGATCGACAAGGTCGACAGCTTTCAATCCGGGACCAACCTGCGCGCGTGGCTGATGACGATCATGCGCAATACCTTCCTCAACAACATCGCGAAATCGAAACGCTCGACGACAGGCAAGAAGGATTGCGTCTCGACCACCTTGTCGACGCCGGCCACGCAGGATTGGTCGGTGCGGGGCGGCGAGCTGATGCGTGCCGTCGAACGCCTGCCGCGTCATTACCGCGAGGTTCTGATCGTCGTCGTGATGCTGGGGGAAAGTTACCAGGACGCGGCAAATCTATTCGGTATCGAGATGGGAACGGTGAAGAGCCGCGCCAACCGCGCACGCGCGATGGTGGTCGAAGACCTCGAAGCCCGCGCGCCGAACGATCCCCTCGAAGATTAGAGTTGAACCCTAGGACGTTGCGGATCGCGCCGATTACTCGGGCTTGTCGCGTTCATCGAGGCGTTTGCCCAGGCGTCGTGCCAGCGACACGAGGCGTTCGGGAACGTCCTTGTTCCAGACCTCGCCTGCCTGCTGCCGGAGCGCTTCATCCAAATCCTCGCCTGGAGGCTTTTTGTCGTGCTCTTTTTCCATGCCTTGCCTCCTTATGCCTTTTACGGCGGTCGAGGCAAACCGGTTTATATTTGGCGGATGCCTCCGTCGGATAAGCGCAATCCATGGCGAGGCTTCACACCGATGGCGCACCCGGCCATTCCGGGGCGTGGCGCAGCGGCGCCCGACGGCGCCGCTGCGCTTTGCGTTTCGTTGCTGCGACAGCGTCACTCCGCCGTCCGGACACGCAGATTGTTCTGCACATGGGTGACGCCGGAGACGCTGTCGGCGCAATCTTCGGCCCGGC
Source organism: Thioclava sp. F34-6 (assembly GCF_002213235.1). Taxonomy (NCBI): domain Bacteria; kingdom Pseudomonadati; phylum Pseudomonadota; class Alphaproteobacteria; order Rhodobacterales; family Paracoccaceae; genus Thioclava; species Thioclava sp. F34-6. The sequence goes on along the minus strand of NZ_NBOA01000006.1, from coordinate 97,069 downwards.
GTTTGGCGCGGCGGGAGTCCACGTAGCCGTCCAGCGTGATCTCCTGATCCGCGACGCTGACGGTTATCTCGCGCGCGTCCACCAGCCGATCGTCGGTGAGCCGGTCGTGAACATCTTCCTCGATCCGGGCATCCGAGCGCCGGTAACCCTTCGGGCCGCGCCCGCGATGATCCTCTTCCCGACGCGCTTCGGCGTCTTCGTCCCCCAGCCATGAAGCGACCTCGTCGCCGGCCCGGTCCATGAAGCTCCGTCCGCCGTGCGCTTCACGTCCTGCGCCGCGCCGCTGCGCTGGTCTCGCCCGCCAATAGGGGTCCGGATCGTAAGGTGCTCCGCCATAGACGGGCGGGAGGAATGGCCAAGCATAGCCTCCAGCCATCGGCGCCGCTGGATAGCCGTACTGTTCGAGCCGAGATCTGCGGTCTTCCGGGTCGCCTTCGTCTGGGTGGTGCCGCCGCGACAGGGCTCGGCGGGCCTCTTCTTCGGTCATATCGTCATAGTGCCGTGACATGAGCTTCTCCTCTCGTGTTTGGCAACCGCGCAAAGCAGCGTGGTCTGAGCCGGGAACAGGAGCTGGCGCGATATGTTCCTGCCTGCTGCGGAACGCAGCGCGCCGCGATTGCGCGGGGCAGGGGTGGCAGCGCGCCTTCCCTCTCAGGTCGCCACCATCCTCGCGGGCCGTTCCACGACGAACCTCGCGCGCAACGACAAGGCGGCGAGGAGCGGGATCGCCGCCGTTCCGCAGAACATCGCGGCGGGCCCGAAGCTTCCGGCGACCATGCCTGCGATCGCCGGGCCGATCACGCTGCCCGCAGCGGTCGCCAGAAGCGTCGCCGTAAAGCCGAGCGCAGGGAAGGACGGGAATAGACGTTCGGACCAGAAGGCGAGCACCGCGCTGGTCATCATCACGTTGATCCCCTGCAGGGCGGCGGAAGCGACGAGCGCGACCCAATTTCCGGGCTCGAACGCTGCGAAAACAAGCGATACAGCTGCGACCACAAGAAGGATACGCACCAGCAGGCTCAGACCGACCGCATCCCGCGCCCGCTTCGTGAACAGACCGCTCAGCCCGAAGAAGCCGAAAAAGAGGAAGAGGACGGACGGCGTCGCGTCTTCGGGAAGCCCGGGATACTCCGCCTGTGCGAAGCGGTCTGCCGCGAAGGAGACGTAGACGGCGGAGGTGATGCCGAACACGAAGGCGATGGAGAAAAGGGGCAGCGCGCACCGATTGAGAAGGTCGCCCCAACTCCGATCGGGGGCCTCCTCGGGGGCCTTGTCCACCTGGCGCAGAGCTGCCCAGTTGCCAATAAGTGCCAGAGCGCTCGCCCCGGCGAAGACCGACCAGCAGATCCGCCAGTCGAACTCCATCACGACCATTGCCAGGGCCAAAGCGCCTGCGCCCATGATCCCCACGCTGGTGCCCGTGCTGACCTGCGACAGCGCGGTCGGGCGGTCCACGTCGCTGACCTTGCGGTGCACCGCGTCGTTGAACGGGGTCCAGGCAAAGCCGGCGCTCGAAGTCGAGAGGAAGATGCCGAGCGCCAGAACGCCGACACTCGGAGCAAGTGCGACAATCGCCATCCCGGCGGTCGCCGCGCTCAATCCGGTCAGGACCGGGAATTCCGGTCCCCGGCGGTTCAGGAAGAACTGGGCGACGAGCAGGCCGAGGAAGAACCCCACGAAGCCGATGCTGGACACCGTGCCCACCGCGGAGGGTGACATCGAGAATGTGGACGAGAATTGGGGCACGAAGAGGCCGAACCCCATGCGGCCGGGGCCGTAGCTGATTGCGGTCGCCGCGAAACCGGCGGCTGAAAGACTCCGAAAGAAAGTGATTGCTAAACCCTCCGTCCGGGCCGAATGCGGCCCGCGTCATGCGTTGCTGTTGCGCGTCGTCAGGGGGTCGATCCCGGCGAACGGGCGTTGGAACAAAGTGGGCAGCAACTTGTTCCCGGGGCGTTCGGATTGAGCGCAACCCGCCGCGTTGCCCCATTCGCGTCGGCAAGCCTCCGCCCGCCCACAAAGGCGTGAGCGCGTAATGGGCTTAACCCAACAATTGTTCGAGACAGCCGCGCCCCATGAATTCAGCGTCGATGCATCAGGAAATGGCTCGGAAAGGCAGTGACGTGAAACAGATATCCCACGAGAGCGTCGAGGCCGATCGCGTCGCGGAAATCCGGCACCGGATGGCCAATAGCTTCCAGCTTCTGTCGGCACACACCCGCCGCCAACTCAGAGAGGCCGAGACCCCCGAAGCGCGCTCGCGCCTCGCGCTTGTCCTCGACCAGATATTGACGGTCTCGCAGCTTCAGACCGGTCTCTCGATCGCCGAAGACGGGGGGCTGCATCGATATCTGGACGGGGTCGAGCAGCTTTGGCGGCAGATCGCATTGCCGCACAGCATCGAAATCTCGGTGCGGCGGGACGATCTCTCCGGCCTGTCGCGCCAATGCACCGGGGCGATCGCGCTCATCCTGCAGGAAGCCGTCACCAACTGCATCAAGCATGCGTATCCGGCGGCGATGAATGTCAACGGCCATATCGACATCGAGGTTACCCTGTCGTCTGCGGGCACTGGGCGGCTGTGTGTCTCCGATGACGGCGATGGTATGCCCGACGATGCGAATTTGACGAAAAGCCAGGGGTGCGAACTCATTCGAGACCTTGCTTCGGAGATCGGCGGGAGCGCCCGCTGGACCGCAGGCGACAATGGCGGAACGGTGCTCACGGTCGAATTTCCCGCGGGTCCGCGAGATAGGACAAGGAGCCATGATGGCGGAAATCCTCACTAGGAAACTGAAGCACGGAGGCTTTCTGGCCGAAGACGATTGCGACCGGCTGACGGCCGTGACCAAGGAGGCCTACTACCTCGGGCCCAGAACGGATGTGATCCGGCAGGGCGAGAGTCCCGATGCCGTGCGCCTCGTGATCGAGGGTATCGCGTGTCGCTACAAGCTGATGCCGGACGGGCGCAGGGCGATCGTCGCGCTGCTTTTGCCGGGCGATTTCTGCGATCTTCATATCTCGATCCTGAAGCGGATGGATCACAGCATCGGCACACTCACCCAATGCAAAATCGTCGACATTCCCCGTAGCACGGTCGACGATCTCTTGGAGAATTACCCGAGAATCCAGCGCTCGCTCTGGTGGGCGACGCTCGTCGACGAGGCGATTCTGCGCGAATGGCTCGTGAACATGGGCAAACGAAGATCGGATCGGCAGATGGCGCATTTGCTGTGCGAGATGCATTTCCGACTGAAGGCGGTCGGCCTCTCGCTCGGGAGCATGTTGCCGCTGACGCAGGAAGAACTGGCCGACATTCTCGGCATCTCTCACGTGCACGCCCAACGGGTCATGGCGAGCCTTCGGGACGCGGGGCTGGTGTCGCTCCAGGGGCGAAGGATCGTGGTTACAGACTTCGAGAGGATGATCGAATTTTCCGAGTTCGATCCCGATTACCTTCATCTTGACGAGGGTTCGACGTCATAAGCGCATGAGTGAAGGAATTGTTTGATGGCATTGTTCTTTTTCGACACTGACGACGGACGGATGAGTGTCCGCGATAGCACCGGGCTGGAATTGGAGGACCGGGAGGCCGCACGGCGAGAGGCCATCGCCGCACTCACACTTATTGCCAAGGACGTCCTCCCCAATGACGACCCGTATGCGATCTCGGTCACCGTCCGAGACGACCAAAGGCAAGCGATCTTCCATGCCAGCCTGACGCTCGTCGCCGAGTGGCTCGTTTGAGGGAAAGACACCGGCAGCGGCCCTGACCTTCTGGCGAGATTATCGTCGGAATTCGGAATTCTACAGGTCAGGGAAGCTTGGAGCGGGTAGCGGGAATCGAACCCGCGCGTTCAGCTTGGGAAGCTGACAGGCTACCATTACATCATACCCGCATGGTGCGAACGCAGAGGTATTCCAGCCGAAAGCCACGGTCAAGAGGGATCGCGCGGGGCCTCGCGCCCTCCCATGAAAAAGCGCCCGGCGAGGATCAGCTCACCGGGCGCCAGGCGCCGCGCGAAAAAAGGGAGACGAGGCGCGCGGGGGGGGGTAGTTACATCTTCGGCTGAAGCACCGTGTCGATCACGTGGACCATACCGTTCTTCTGTTTCACATCGGCGGTCTGAACCGTCGCGACATCGCCTTTCGGGTCCTTAAGCATCACCATGCCGTCCTTGACCATCGCGGTCAGATCACAGCCGCCGAGCGTCTTGATCGTGGCCATGCCGTTGCCCTTCTGAACGGTCGCGATGATATTCTCGGCGGTGATCACGCCCTTGGCGACGTGGCAGGTCAGGATATGCGTCAGCATCTCCTTGTTCTCCGGCTTCACCAGCGTGTCGACGGTGCCCGCGGGCAGCTTGTCGAAGGCCGCGTTGGTCGGCGCGAAGACGGTGAACGGGCCGGGGCCCGCCAGCGTGTCGACGAGGCCCGCGGCTTTCACGGCTGCGACGAGCGTCGTGAGGTTCGGAGCGGCCGAAGCGTTCGCCGCGATCGGCTTGCTCTCATACATTTTCGCGCCACCGACCATCGGGTTCGCCAGCGCGGGCAGGGCGAGGCCCAAGGTTGCGGCTGCGGTGAGCGACGCGGCGAATGCGCGGAATTTCATGGACATAGGTTTTCCTTCCCTGTTGAGCGACGGTTGTCCCCGCCAAAGCAAGAGGGTTACGGCGCGCCGGGGGCGAGCCGATCACTTACGTCTCATCACGAAATCGTGTGCAGGCTGATCCGGCCCGAAATCGGGCCGCTCGCAGCGCTCTGAATCGAGGCCTGCAGGCACGCCTCAGCCGCGCCTGCGCCGTCTGCGCCCGCCATCCTCGCCGGAGCCGCCGGTGTTGAAGCTGACCTCCGGAAGCGGCGCAATCTTGCGCAGCTCGGGGAAGGGGGCGGTGGCGTGCGGCAGCGCGTTCGCGGCCACGAAATGCTCCTGAAAGCGCGGCTCGATCGCGGTCTCGACCTTGGTGATCTGATGCACCTGCGCCTCGATCTCGCGCCGCGCCTTCACCGAGCACAGCGCCATATGCGCGCCGGTGCCCGCTGCGTTGCCCGCCGAGGTGACACGATCGAGCGGCGCATCCGGGATCATCCCCAGCACCATCGCGTGTTTCGGAGAGATATGCGCGCCGAACGCACCCGCGAGCACCACGCGGTCGACCGTGTCCACGCCCATCTCGTCCATCAGCAGACGCGCGCCCGCGTAGAGCGCGGATTTCGCCAGCTGGATCGCACGGATGTCGCCTTGGGTGACGGTGATGCGCGGGCCTTCCTCACCACCGTCGTAGATCACGTATTCATGGGTGCGCCCGTTCGGCTCGCAGCGCGGGGTACCGACCTGCTCGGCCGAACCGATCAGCCCTGATGTGTCCACGATCCCGGCCATCCGCATCTCGGCCACGGCCTCGATGATGCCCGAGCCGCAGATGCCGGTGATGCGGGGCGCGCCGAATTCGGGATCGGTCGACCAGTGCTCGTTGCCGATGATCTTGAAGCGCGGCTCCTTGGTCTCCGGGTCGATCTCGATGCGCTCGATCGCGCCGGGTGCGGCGCGCTGACCGCTGGAGATTTGCGCGCCCTCGAAGGCCGGGCCGGTGGGTGAAGAACAGGCCAGAACCCGTTGTTTATTCCCGAGAATGATCTCGGCATTGGTGCCGACATCGACGATCAACGACAGGTCGTCGCGCTTCTGCGGAGCCTCGGACAGCGCCACCGCCGCCGCATCCGCGCCGACATGGCCCGCGATCAGCGGCAGGATATAGGCGCGCGCGCCAGCGCTGGCCTCGATGCCGATCTCGCGTGCGGCGAATTCAAGGCTCTCCGAGGTCGCGAGCGCAAAGGGCGCCTGACCCAACTCCACCGGATCGATGCCCAGCAACAGGTGGTGCATCACCGGGTTGCAGACGACGACCGCCTCGACGATCTCGCCCGTCTCGACCTTCGCCTCTCCCGCCAGTTGCCGCGCCAGATCGCCCATCGCATCGCGCACGGCGTTGGTCATTTCCTGATCGCCGCCGGGGTTCATCATCACGTAGGAGACCCGGCTCATCAAGTCTTCTCCGAAGCGGATCTGCGGGTTCATCACGCCCGCGCTCGCCAGCACCCGCCCGTCATCGAGCGCGACCAGATGCCCCGCAATCGTGGTCGAGCCGAGGTCGATCGCCAGCCCATACAGCGGCACTTCGCGCACGCCGGGGAAGATGCCCGTCACGCGCGGCCCGTCGCCCGCATCGTGGATCGCGACGGTGACCTTCCAATCGGCCTTGCGAAGCGCGGGCTGCAGGATTCGCAGAACATCAAGATCGGCGCGCACGCCTTTGATCTGCCACTGCTTTTCGAGGGCCTGCGAGAGCCGCTGAAGGTCGCCCTCGGGGCGGTGCATATCCGGTTCCGCGACTTCGACATAGACCGGGCGTGTCGCCGGATCCATCTCCATCACGCGTTCGGAAGCCGCCTTGCGCACGACCTGTTTGTGCACCTGACTTTCGGGCGGCACGTCGATCACCACGTCGTCGAGGATTTCGGTCTGGCAGCCCAGCCGCCGCCCCGGTTTCAACCCGCGAATCCGGTCATAGCGTTCCTCGACCGCGTTGATCGGGCTGACCGCGCCGGGCTCCACATGCAGGCCGAGTTTGGGGAAATCGCCGAAGGACGGCGTGCACTGGCATTTCGAGCACACGCCGCGCCCGCCGCAGACGGAATCGAGATCGACACCCAGCTTGCGCGCCGCCGCGAGCACCCTTGTGCCACGCGCCACGCGCCCCCGCTTGCCAGAGGGGGTGAAGATTACCTGCACGTCTTCGGTCATATCGCGCTCCCGTTTTCCTTGCCCCTCGTTCTAGGGCCCATGCGGGGCAGAGCAAAGCCCGCAACCGACGCGCCTGCATGAGAAATCGTCATCATCATCATGCAGCCGATGCGCGCCGCCCATTGCTCTCGCTGGCGCCGCGCTCTATCTAATCGGGCCATGAAGATACTCTTTCTAGGCGATGTGATGGGCCGCGCGGGCCGCGCCGCGATCACCGAAACCCTGCCGAAACTTCGCGAGGAGTGGCGCCTCGATTTCGTCGTGGTCAATGGCGAGAACGCCTCGGGCGGCATGGGGCTGACCGGCGATCACGCGAAGCTTCTGCTGGATGCGGGCGCGGACGTGGTGACGCTGGGCGATCACGCCTTCGATCAGAAGGACATGCTGCGCTTCATCGAGAGCGAGCCGCGCATCATCCGCCCCGTGAACTACGCCAAGGAAGCGCCGGGCAAGGGCGCGCGGGTGTTCCAGGACCGGCGCGGGCGCAAGGTGCTGGTGGCGCAGGTGCTGGGCAACGTGTTCATGAAACGCGCCTTCGACGATCCCTTCTCGGCCATCGAGGCGGAACTGAAACGCTACCCGCTGGGCGGGGCGGTGCAGGCCGCGCTGGTGGATGTGCATTGCGAGGCGACCTCGGAGAAGATGGCGATGGGCCATTGGTGCGACGGGCGTGCGAGCGTCGTCGTGGGCACCCATACCCATGTCCCCACGGGCGATGCGCAGATCCTAGAGAAGGGCACGGCTTATCTCAGCGATGCGGGAATGTGCGGCGATTACGACTCCGTCATCGGCATGGCCAAGGCCGAACCGATGCGGCGCTTCGTGACCGGCATGTCGAAGGAACGCTTCTCGCCGGCGCGCGGTCCGGTGACGCTCTGCGGCTTCTATGTCGAGACCGACGACAAGACCGGCCGCGCCACCCGCTGCGAAGCGGTGCGCACCGGCGGCAGGCTCGCGCAATCGGTGCCGTTCTGAGCGCCGTTCGCGTCCCGATTTGCCCGAACCTCATGCCGTTGCGTGCAAATTTCCTTTGCTGCGGGCAGAGCGCGCTTGCTCGTGCATCGCGTGTCGATAGTATCGGCCCGATGCGCCTTCGCGAGAGCCTGACATGATCCAACTGCCCTTCACCGGCACCGAGACGGCAGTCGCGGCCCTTCTCGTCGTGGGCTGGATGTTCGCGATGTTCGTCCGCGAGACTTGGCCGCCAGAGGTCACCGCGATCGCGGGCGCGGCGCTGATGCTGATCTTCGGCTTCGTCCCCTACGAGAACGCGGCAGCCATCCTGTCGAACCCGGCGCCGTGGACCATCGCCTTCATGTTCCTGATCGTGGGGGCCTTGGTGCGCACCGGCGCGCTCGACGCGATGACGCGCTATGCGGAATCGCGGATCGACCAGAACCCGAAGCTCACCGTGCTTCTGATGTTCGCGATCACCATGTTCGCCAGCGCGGTGATGAACAACACGCCGGTCGTCGCGGTGATGATCCCGGTCTTCATTCAGGTCGCGCGCAAGCTGAACCTCTCGCCGTCGCGCCTGCTGATGCCACTGAGCTACGTCACGGTGATGGGGGGCATGATCACCCTGATCGGTACCTCGACCAACATCCTCGTCGACGGCGTCGTGCGCGGCCGCGGCATGGAGCCCTTCACCATCTTCGAGATCGCGCCGTTGGGCTTCGCGATCTGCCTCGTCGGCGGGGCGTTCCTGATGATCTTCGCGCCGAAACTGATCCCCGAGCGGCAATCGCTGTCCTTCATGCTCGGCGATCGGCCGAAGATGAAATATTTCACCGAGGTCGCGATCCCGGAGGAGAGCGGCTTGATCGGCGAGAAAGTGCAGGAGGCCGACACTTTCAAGCGCGAGGGCGTACGGGTGATCGACGTGCTGCGCGGCGATGCCTCGCTGCGCCGAGATCTGGCCTCGGTCGAGCTGATGGCGGGCGACCGCGTCGTGCTGCGCTCCGAGATGGAAGAACTGCTCGGGATGCAGAAGAACCGCGACCTTCGTATGGTCGACAAGCTGTCCTCTGTGCAGACCGAGACGGTGGAAGTGCTGATCTCGCCCGGCTGCCGGATGATCGGGCAGCGTCTGGGCGACATGCGCCTGCGCCGCCGCTATGGCGTCTACACGCTGGCCGCGCACCGCCGGAACCAGAATATCGGCCGTCAGCTCGACGATCTGATCGTGGTGGTGGGCGATACGCTGCTGCTTGAAGGCGCGCCCGAGGATATCGCGCGTCTGGCCTCTGATATGGACCTTGTGGACGTGTCGAAACCGCAGGCGCGCGCCTATCGCCGCTCGCATCTGCCGCTCGCGATGGGTGCTTTGAGTGCGGTGGTAATCTTCGCGGCGCTTGGCGTGGCCCCAATCCTCGCGCTCGCGATGGTGGCGGTGGCGGGCATCCTCGTCAGCCGCTGCATCGATACCGACGAGGCCTTCACCTTCATCGAGGGCCGCCTGCTCGCACTGATCTTCGCGATGCTCGTGGTCGGCGCGGGGCTCGAGCATTCCGGCGCAGTCGAACTGATCGTCTCGGGCGTGGCGCCCTTGCTGAAGATGCTGCCGCCGCAGCTTGCGCTGTTCGTGGTCTATTTCCTCGGCCTGTTCATGACAGAGCTGCTGTCGAACAACGCCGTAGCGGTGATCTACACCCCGATCGCGATCTCGCTGGCCGCCGCTCTCGGGCTCGATCCGCGGCCCTTCGCCGTGGCTGTGATGTTCTCCGCCTCGGTGGCTTTCGCGACCCCGATAGGATATCAGACCCATATGATGATCTATGGCCCCGGTGGCTATAAGTTCACCGATTTCCTGCGCGTCGGCATCCCGATGGATATCGTGACCGGGGTGACCGCCTGCCTGCTGATCCCGCTGATCTGGCCCTTCTGAGGAGGTTCCCCCATGCGCTTTGCCGCTCGTCTCGCCGCCCTGTCGCTTCTCGCGCCGCTCGCGCTCGCCGCATGCGTGCCGGGGCCGGGGACCCGCGCACCTTCCTGGCCGGACAAGATCAGCTTCCGGGGCACGGTGATGCAGGTGTCGTTCAATGACGGCACCAACTGCCACGCCAATATCTCGGGCCAGTATACCGGCGACCTTGTGGATTGCCCCTATCCGATGCGCTACCAAGTGACCCGCTTCGAGCCGAGCTATCTCGCGGGCAGCGGGGTGGGGGACCTTTTCCAGCCCTATGCCGAGGTGACGCTGAAAGACGCGGCCGGTCGGCGCTGGCACTTCAAGACGCCTCGTGACGTGCCGCCGCATGCCCGCGGCGAGGGCCAGATCCAGCTGCCGCAGTAACCTCGCCCCGGCGGGCACGGAGCCGGCCCGCATCCATCGATCTTGAATCATCCCCCCGTTGCGCACTATACGGGGTCGATTTCGCGACTATTCCGAACGGAGATACCCATGGCAGGCCACTCAAAATGGGCCAACATCCAGCACCGCAAGGGCAAGCAGGATGCGGCGCGCTCGAAGATGTTTTCCAAGCTCTCGAAAGAGATCACGGTTGCCGCGAAGATGGGCGACCCCGATCCCGAGAAGAACCCGCGCCTGCGCCTCGCCGTGAAAGCGGCCAAATCCCAGTCGATGCCGAAAGACGTGATCGACCGCGCGATCAAGAAATCTCAGGCGGGCGACGGCGATGACTATACCGAAATCCGCTACGAGGGCTACGGCCCCGAGGGCATCGCGGTGATCGTCGAGGCGATGACCGACAACCTCAACCGCACCGCGTCGAACGTGCGCTCCACCTTCACCAAGAACGGCGGCAATCTGGGCACCACCGGTTCGGTGTCCTTCATGTTCGACCGTATGGGCGAGATCATCTATCCCGCGTCCGTGGGCGATGCCGAGACCGTGCTGATGGCCGCGATCGAGGCGGGCGCGGAAGACGTCGAGAGCGACGAGGAAGGCCACTGGATCTACTGCGCGATGGAAGACCTCTCGGATGTCTCCGACGCGCTGGAGAAGGAACTGGGCGAGGCCGAGGAGGCCAAGTTGATCTGGAAGCCCCAGAACCGCACCGAGGTCGATCTCGAGACCGCCCAGAAGCTGATGAAGCTGATCGACACGCTCGAAGACGATGACGACGTGCAATCCGTCACCGCCAATTTCGACGTGCCCGAAGATGTTGCAGCGCAGCTGTAACGCGTTTCGCCGAAAAAATAGGAAAAAGCGCCCTCCGGGGCGCTTTTTGCATGAAAAACGCGTGAAATTGCGCCTTTTCCCGTGCCCCGGTTTACATTCCGGGCCATAACCCCCACGTTGTCGCGTGACGCTCCGAGCACCCGCGAACCCCCGCGGCCTCGGCAAATTCATCTGCCCGCGAAAGGATATCACCATGACCCAGGCAAAGGCTGGCGACACCCTGCATCTGCATTACACCGGCAAGCTCGATGACGGCTCCGTCTTCGACAGCTCGCAAGGCCGCGAGCCGCTCTCCTTCACGCTCGGCTCGGGGCAGATCATTCCCGGCCTCGACAAGGGCGTGACCGGCATGGAAGAGGGCGAAAAGCGCACCGTGCGTGTCGAGCCCGAAGAAGCCTATGGCGAGCACCACCCCGAGCGCATGCAGGCCGTCGACCGCGCGAACATTCCCGACGACATCCCGACCGAGCCGGGCACTCAGCTTCAGGTTCAGACCCAGGACGGCCAGACCGTGAACGTGACCGTCGCCGAGGCGAACGAGAAGGAACTCGTCCTCGACGCGAACCACCCGCTCGCCGGCAAGGCGCTGACCTTCGACGTGGAACTCGTCAAGATCGACGCGTAAGTCGGCACGCACCTGGCGTGACTTCAACGGCGGCTGTGCCTTCCCGGCGCGGCCGCCGTTAATTTTATCCGGAGCAGGGCGGACGGTCACTCCGACCACGATACGTCCCTTGCGAAAGGCAATTCGCTGCGGGCGCATCCTGCGCCGGAACGAAACACTCTCCGCCCCCCTTTTCCCATCGACGTGTCTCTGTTACGCGGCGCGCTCCATCCCAGTGACACCACCTGAAACCCGAGAGAAGGAGCCGCCATGCGCATTTCCGTCGACGTGCAGATGCAATACCAGTTCCCGCAGCCCAATACGGTCGCGCTGGTGCTCGAAGCGGCGCATGCTCCGGGGCAGGAGATCGTCAGCGCGTCGATGAACCTCGGCGATGCGACCGTCGACCGGATCGCGGGCGATTGCGGCGTGGGCGAGCGGATCTGGGCCCGGGTCGGCACACAGATGACGCTGCATTATCAGGCGCTGATCGACATCACGCGCCCGGCGATCGACCTCAGCCAGATGCGAGCCGCGCAGTTGCACGAACTGCCCGCCGAGGCCGCCCCCTATATCCGCCCCTCGCGCTACGTGCAGTCCGACAAGTTCGTCTCCTTCGTGGGCAAGCGCTTCGGCGATCTGCAGGGCGGCGCGAAAGTGGCCGCGATCCGCGACTGGATCGAGAAGAACCTCTCCTACGTGCCCGGCGCGTCGGACAGCGACACCAATGTGCTCGAGACTTTCGCGGGCCGGGCAGGGGTTTGCCGCGACTACGCGCATCTGTTCTGCGCGATGGTGCGTGCGGCGCAGATCCCGGCGCGGATGGCTTCATCCTACGGGCCGGACGTGAGGCCGCAGGATTTCCATGCCGTGGCCGAGGTCTGGCTCGATGGCGCGTGGCATATGGTCGATGCGACCGGCATGTGCGGGGCCGAGAACATGGCGCTGGTCGCGGTGGGGCGCGACGCCTATGACGTGGCTTTCATGGAATCGCAGGCGCCCGCCACGCTGATCAACCAGAGCGTCTCGGTAATCCGGGTCTGAGCGCGTTCCTTCAGCGCTTCAATGGATAGCGATCGGCCTCTTCGAAGACGTCGATCACTTTCGTTCCGGCCTTGATCCGCGCGGAATGTTCCGCGCCCGAAGGGATGTTATAGGTCTCGCCGGGGCGATAGACCCGGGTCTCGCCTGCGATGGTCAGCTCCGCCTCGCCTTCGATCACGGTGCCCCACTGGCCCTTGTGGGAATGGGCCGGAAGGTCGAAATCGGTGAGGAAGTGCAGAAACACCACCAGCCCCGCCTCCGAGCGGACCGCGTGGCTGCGCACCTGATCTTCGGGAAACGGCAGATCGAGGGCTGGGAAGGCCCGAATGAAATCGGGTAGCTCCATGGGTGTCTCTCCTCCTGACGGGCCTGCGGGACATGCGTCACTATGCGCGCCGCGCAGCCTGCGGGCAATGCGCGCTCAGCCCGGGGAGCCGCTCAGACCGGAACAAGCCGTGCGCGACGCCCTGTTCCCGCCCCCTTACAGCAACACCACCTTCGCCGCCTTCCGCAACGCTTTGGTCAGCGGCGCGAGCGGGGCTTTCAGCCGCCTTGCGCTTTGCCAGTAGAGCGGCACGTCGATCGGCGCCGGGCCCAGCCGTTCCAGCGCGCCGCTTTCCAGATGCGCCTGCACCAGCACCTCGGGGTTCAGCCCCCAGCCCATGCCGCGCAGACATGCCTCTACGAAGCCTTCGGTCGAACCGATACGATGCGCCCGCAACCCCATCGGCATGCCCGCGATCATCGAGGCCCAGCGGTCCTGCAAGCGATCCTTCGCGTTGAACTGCAGGGCGGGGGCCGCGCGCAAGCTGTGCCGGTCGATCCGGTTCGGAAAATACCGCGCGACGAAGTCCGGGCTCGCCGTCGCGATATAGCGCAGCCGCCCGAGGCTCACGCCGTCGCAGCCCGCGATCGGCCCCGCGTCGGCGGTGATCGCCCCCGCGACCTCGCCGCGCCGCAACAGCCCCGCCGAATGGTCCTGATCGTCGATCACCAGATCGAAACGCACGCCCTCCACCTCGGCCAGCGCGGGCAGCACCCATGTCGCGAGACTGTCGGCATTGACGGCGATACGCAGAACCGGCGGGGTCTCGGAGGGCGCAAGCTCGGTCTCCAGAAGCGCCACCTCGCGCAGATGGGCGATCAGCCGCGCCCCATCCTCGGTCGCGCGGCAGGGCGTGGCGCGGATCACCAGAACGGCGCCCATGCGTTCCTCCAACTGGCGGACGCGTTGCGAGACGGCCGATTGCGACACCCCGAGCCGTGCGCTCGCGGCCTCGAAGCTTCCGGTCTCGATCACGGTGGCGAGCGCATCCAGCGCGGCATAGTCGAACATAAGTTTTACTTATACAGAGTTAGTTTAATTAAGTTGAACTTATACGCGCGCCCCGGCACTGAGAAGCGTCTCCGAGCAGACTGGGGGTGAGGCGGATGGAATTGGCGGCATTCTGGGCAGGGCTGAAACTGGGGCTCGGGCTGATCGTGGCGATCGGCGCGCAGAACGCTTTCGTGCTGCGTCAGGGGCTGCGGCGCGAGCATGTCTTGGCGGTGGCGCTGTTCTGCGCACTCTCCGATGCGGTGCTGATCGCCATTGGCGTGTCGGGCTTCGCCGCCGCGTCCACCGCACTGCCATGGCTGGCCGAGGCGCTGCGCTGGGGCGGTGTCGCCTTTCTCAGCTGGTATGCGATCCGTTCCGCTTTGGCGGCGATCCGGGGCGGCGAGCATCTTGATCCGAGCGCGGGCAGCGCGCCGTCCTTGCGCGCGGTCCTCGTGACGGTGGCCGCTTTCACATGGGCGAACCCCCATGTCTGGCTCGATACGGTGGTGCTTCTGGGCGCGGTCTCGGCGCAGTTCGCGGGCGCGCGGATCAGCTTCGCCACCGGCGCGATCGTGGCGTCCTTCGTGTTCTTCTTCGCGCTGGCCCATGGCGCGCGGCTGCTGGCGCCGCTTTTCGCCAAGGAGAGCGCCTGGCGCGTGCTCGATGCGCTGATTGGGCTGCTGATGGGGTCGATCGCCTGGAAGCTCGCCGCGGGCGGATTATAACCGACACAAAACCGCCCCTTGCGCGCGGTGCCGATCCAGCGTCCAAGAGAGCCATGACCGCGCAAGACAAACCTAACAAACCGCTGATCGGCATCCTGTGGATGCTCGCCACCACCGCCTGTTTCGTCATGGTGAATATCATCGTCCACTGGCTGGGCGATCAGGTGCCCGCCGCGCAATCGGCCTTCGTGCGCTTCACGTGGGGGCTGATATTCTTCGCCCCCGCACTGGCCCGCATCCTGCGCCAGAACTTCCCGCCGCAGGTCTGGGCGCTGTTCGGTGTGCGCGGGGCGTTGCACGCGGTGGCGGTGGGGCTGTGGTTCTTCGCGATGAGCAATATCCCGATCGCCGATGTCACCGCGATCAACTACCTCAACCCGATCGTGGTGACGGTGGGCGGTGCGCTCCTGTTGGGCGAGGGGCTGGCGTGGCGGCGCGTGACGGCGGTGATCGTCGCGCTGATCGGGGCGCTGATCATCCTGCGCCCGGGGATGCGCGCGATCGAGCCCGGCCATATCGCCCAGCTTGGCGCGGCGCTGTTCTTCGGCGGCGCCTATCTCGCGGCGAAGCGGCTGACCGATTACGTGCCCGCGGGCACGGTGGTCGCGATGATGACGCTGGTAGTGACCGTCGCGCTCGCGCCGGTGGCGATCTGGAAATGGGAGCCGATCACGCTGTCCGAGACGCTCTGGCTGGGCGCGGTGGCGGTCTTCGCCACCGGCGGGCATTACTGCATGACGCGGGCTTTCGCCGCGGCGCCCGTGACGGTGACGCAGCCGGTGATCTTCCTGCAACTGGTCTGGGCGGCGATTGCGGGTTGGGCGATCTTCGACGAGCGTCCCGACCCCTACGTGATCCTCGGCGGTGCGATCATCATCGGCGCGGTGAGCAACATGACCTTCCGCGAGGCGCAGCTCAAACGCCGGGTGACGCCGCCTCCGCCTGCCACCAAAATCTGACAGCGCAGCGCTTTTCTGCAAATGTCGGATGCCTCCGGCGGGGATATTTGAGCCAAGCCGAAGGGGCGCGCGCGCCTTGGTTTCGGCTTGGTCAAAATATCCTCCGCGAAGCGTCCCTCATCTCGCCTCGGCGCTGCGCTGGGGGTCGATGAGCCGCGTGATGACGCCTTCGCGGGTCACGACGCGGCCATCGGTGAGCGGAACGGCGGGCTCGTGGCGCAGCCGCTCCATCACGTCGCGCACGGGGGCGTCGGCGGGCATCGGTTCACCCGTGGCATCGCCGGTGGGCGTGCCGACCGGGTCGGCGATATCCTCGGCGGTCAGCACGCCGAGTGGGTTCATATGGGCCACGAAATCGGCCACATAGCCGTTCGCCGGTTTGGCGATGATGTCGCGTGCCGTGCCGCATTGCACGATCCGCCCGCCTTCCATCAGCGCGATCCGGTTGCCGATCTTGAACGCCTCGTCGAGGTCGTGGCTGACGAAGATGATCGTACGCTTGAGCTTGGTCTGCAGCTCCAGCAACTCGTCCTGCAGCTTGGTGCGGATCAGCGGGTCGAGCGCCGAGAAGGGCTCGTCCATCAGCAGGATCGGCGCGTCGGTGGCGAACGCCCGGGCGAGGCCCACGCGCTGCTGCATGCCGCCCGAAAGCTCTGCCACCTGACGGTCGGCCCAGTCCGACAGACCCACCAGTTCCAACTGGGTGTCGACCTTCTTGCGGCGTTCCGCCTTGCTCATGCCGGCGAGTTCGAGGCCGAGGCCGACATTCTCGCGCACGGTACGCCAGGGCAGCAGGCCAAATTGCTGGAAGACCATTGCGATCTTGTTGAGGCGCATTTTGCGTAAAGTCGCGGGGTCGGCGTGGGTGACATCGACGAGACGCTCGCCGTCATGCACCTCGACCTGCCCGCGCACGACCGGGTTGAGTCCGTTCACCGCGCGCAGCAGCGTCGATTTGCCCGAGCCCGAGAGGCCCATCAGGACGAGGATCTCGCCCTCGGGCACCTCGACCGAGCAGTCATGCACGCCAAGCACCTGATCGGTGCGCTCCTGGATCTCGGGGCGCGAGAGCCCTTCGTCCATCAAGGGCAGGGCCTCTTGCGGGCGATCGCCGAAGACGATGGAGACATTGTCGAATTTGACGGCGGTTTTGGCTTTGGTCTGGGTCATTTCGAACCTCCGCGGCGCAGCATGCGGTCAAGGATGATGGCGACGACGACGATCACGAAGCCGGATTCGAAGCCGAGTGCCGTGTTCACGGTGTTCAGTGCGCGCACGACCGGCACGCCAAGCCCGTCAGCGCCGACGAGCGCGGCCACCACGACCATCGACAGTGAGAGCATGATCGTCTGGTTCAGACCCGCCATGATCTGCGGCGTGGCGTAGGGCAGTTCGACCTTCCACAAAAGCTGGCTCTTGGTCGCGCCGAAGGATTGCGCGGCCTCGGTCAGCGTATCGGGTGTCGAGGAGACGCCCAGATGGGTCAGACGGATCGGCGCGGGCAGAACGAAGATCACGGTCGCGATCAGGCCGGGCACCATGCCGATGCCGAAAAAGACGATGGCCGGGATCAGGTAGACGAAGGCCGGCAGCGTCTGCATCAGGTCCAAGACCGGTTGCAGTACTGAATACAGCCGTGGGCGATGGGCGGCGGCGATGCCGATCGGCACCCCGATCCCCATGCAGACCACGCAGGCGGCGATCACGAGGGTGAGGCTCTCGGTCGTCTCTTCCCAGTAGTCCTGATTGAGGATGAACAGGAAGCCCACGATCACCAGCAGGGAAATCTTCCAGCTGCGCTGCAGCAGGTAGGCGATCACCGCGAAGGCGAGGATCACGAGAAGGGGCGGGGGGCCTTGCAGCACCCAGAGCGTTGCGTCGATCAGCGCTTTCAGCGCGACGGAGAGGGCGTCGAAGAGCGGCGCTGCATGGTCCTGCAGCCAGTCGATCACGATCTTGGCCGTCTTGCCCACGGGGATTTTGGTTTCGGTCAACCAGTTCATAACTGTCCTTGCGAGTTGTTATTTCTGGCGCGTTTCGATGCGGTCGAAGGCGACTTGCGATTGCGCCTTGCCGGTTTCGGGGTCGAGCTTGGTCACGCGCAGGACCAGCCCGGCCTTGGGGGAAAATTCCTTGAGGAAGGCGGTGCGCAGCTTGCCCATCGCGATCCGTTCGACGACCTGCCAGACATCGTAGCGGCACGCGCCGATCAGCACCGAGCCGGGGCCGCGATAGGCGTAGGAGATGGTGCCGCGATCCTTGGTCTCGCCGTCGACTTTCAGCGCCACCGGAGTGCGCCAGTTGCCCAGCTGCGGCAGTTGGTCGAGCCGCGCGGGGTCCTCGTCATAGGTGAGCGCGAAACTGCGCCCGTCCATTTCCTGCAGGCTCACCGCCAGCGGATGGTCGTAGCGCTCGCGCTTGGGCGGGCGGCCGAGCTCGGGATCGTCGACCCGGTAGGAGGTCAGCGTGCCGTTTTCGTAGCGATAGGCCTGCGCCATTTTCGGGGCGTTGCGGGTGAGCGTGACGCCCGCCGCGTGCAGGGCCTCGGCCTCCGGGCAATCGGCGGCGCGCGCCGGGGTCACGGGCGCGCTCAACATCCCTGCGAAGAGAAGGGCCGCGCCGGTGAGGGCGCGGACCGAGGGGAAGCGGGGGCGGAGGGCCATGCCCTGCCGCCCGCGCGAATATTGCGCCCGAAGGCTCACGAGTTCAGCGCTTTCTCGACCGCTGCCTGCGCGTCGCCGCCGTCCTTCGTGGTCACACCGTCGAGCCAGGGCTTCCAGCTGTCCGGGTTGGCCTTGAGCCATTCCTTCGCGGCCGCCTTGGGATCCTCGCCATCGTCGAGGATCTTGCCCATGATCTCGTTTTCCATCGCGAGGGTGAACTTGAGGTTGGAGACGAACTTGCCCGGGTTCGGGCACTCGTCGACATAGCCCGCGCGGACGTTGGTCATGACCGTCGCACCGCCGTAATCGGGGCCGAAGAAGTCATCGCCGCCCGACAGGTAGGTGATGTCGAAGTTGGAGTTCATCGGGTGGGGTTCCCACGCGAGGAAGATGATCGGCTTGTCGGCTTTGTCGGCACGCGCGACCTGCGCGAGCATGCCCTGCTCGGAGCTTTCCTTCAGGTCGAAGTTCTTCAGGCCGAACGCGTCCTTGTCGATCATGTCGAGGATCAGCGCGTTGCCGTCATTGCCCGGCTCGATGCCGTAGATCTGGTTGTCCAGCTCGTCGGCGTGCTTGGCGATGTCGGAGAAGTCCTTGATGCCGAGCTTGGCGCCAGCGGGGTTGGTCGCCAGCGTGTATTTCGCGCCGGTCAGGTTGGTGCCGAGCGTCTCGACGGTGCCGTCCTTGGTGTAGGGATCGACGTTGGCGGCCATCGAGGGCATCCAGTTGCCCAGGAACACGTCGACGTCGCCTTTCGACAGCGCCTCGTAGGTCACCGGAACCGAGAGAACCTTGGTGTCGGTCTCGTAGCCGAGCGCTTCGAGGATGGTGGTCGCGACCGCGGTGGTCGAGGTGATGTCGGTCCAGCCAACATCGGAGAAGGTCACTTTCGAGCAATCGGCGGCCTGAGCGGGCGCGGTGCCTGCCAGTCCGAACGAGAGCGCGGCCCCCAGTGCGAGGAGCGTGGAACGAAGTTTCATGCTTTTTTCTCCCTGTGCAGCGTTAAGAAAAACCGCGGGATGCGGTTGTTGATTGACGAGTCAATAAACATGTTCTAGCTCGACATGCAAGCAAGCCACCCGGAAGGAGGCCGATCACATGCCGAAGCTTGGAGCAGAGCCTATACGGCGCGCAGCCTTGGTCAAAGCGACTATTGAGACAGTGGGCGAGGCGGGGTCGCTCGACGTGACGGTCGCGCAGATCGCCCGGCGCGCCGGCATGTCCTCGGCGCTGGCGCACCATTATTTCGGGTCGAAAGACCGGATTTTCCTCGCCGCGATGCGCTCGATCCTTTCGATTTACGGGGCCGAAGTGCGCGGTGCGATGGCGATGGCGCATTCCCCGCACGAGCGTGTTCGCGCAGTTGTGATGGGCTCTTTCGCGGCGGGCTCGTTCCGTCACGAGGCGATCGCCGCGTGGCTGAACTTCTACGTTCTCGCGCAGTCGAGCGCCGAAGCGCGGCGCCTGCTGCATATCTATCAGCGCCGTCTGCGCTCCAACCTCATGCACGGGCTGCGGCCGCTGGTCGGCGACCGCGCGGGCTCCGTGGCCGAGGGTTTGGGCGCGATGATCGACGGCGTCTACATCCGCGCGGCGCTTGTCGCGGGCGAGCCCGACCGCGAGGCCGCCTGCGAACTGGTGCTGGCGCATCTGGAAAAGGAATTGGAGGTCCACCAATGAGGGCACAGCCGAAAGCAAGCCATTTCGTCAATGGCGACTGGATGGAAGATACGGACGGCGACGAGCTGATCGTCACCTATCCCGGCACCGGCGAGGTGATCGCCAAGCTGCATGCGGCGACCCCTGCGGTGATCGACGCCGCGATTTCGGGGGCGGTTGAGGCGCAGAAGAACTGGGCCGCGCTGCGCCCGGTCGAGCGGGGCCGTATCCTGACCCGTGCCGTCGCGATCATCCGCGAGCGCGGTGAGGAACTGGCGCTGCTGGAAACGCTCGACACCGGCAAGCCCATTCAGGAAACCCGCGAGGCCGACTGGCCTTCGGGCGCCGAGGCGCTGGAGTATTTTGCGGGTCTCGCGCCCACGCTGACCGGAGAGACGATGCCGCTGGGCGGCGATTTCGCCTATACGATCCGCGAGCCGCTGGGCGTCTGCGCAGGGATCGGCGCGTGGAACTATCCCAGCCAGATCGCCTGCTGGAAATCCGCGCCCGCGCTGTCGACCGGCAACGCGATGGTGTTCAAGCCTTCCGAGATGACGCCGCTGGGCGCGCTGAAGCTGGCCGAGATTTTCATCGAAGCCGGGATGCCCGCGGGTATCTTCAACGTGGTGCAGGGCTTCGGTCCGGTGGGGGCGGCGCTGTCCACTGATCCGCGTATCGCGAAAGTGTCGCTGACGGGTTCGGTGCCGACGGGCGCGAAGGTCTATCAGGCGGCTTCGGCAGGCATGAAACACGTCACGATGGAATTGGGCGGCAAATCCCCGATGATCGTGTTCGACGACGCCGATATCGAAAGCGCAATCGGCGCGGCGATGCTGGGGAATTTCTATTCCTCGGGTCAGATCTGCTCGAACGGGACGCGAGTCTTCGTGCAGAAGGGCATCAAGGAGAAATTCCTCGCCCGTCTGAAAGAGCGCGCGGAAACCATTGTCGCGGGCGATCCGCTGGACGAGGCGACGCAATTCGGTCCGCTGATCTCGAAGGCGCAGTTCGACAAGGTCATGTCCTATGTCGAGAGCGCGAAATCCGAAGGCGCGCGACTGGTCTGCGGCGGCTCGGCAGGCAATGAGGGGCCGCTTTTCGTGCAGCCCACCGTTTTCGCCGATGTTACCGACGATATGACCATCGCGCGGGAAGAAATCTTCGGCCCGGTCATGTCCGTGCTGGATTTCGAGACCGAGGAAGAGGCGATCGCGCGGGCCAATGACACGCAGTTCGGCCTCGCCGCGGGTGTGTTCACCGGCGATCTGGCGCGCGGCCACCGTGTCGTGAGCCAGCTGCAGGCGGGTACGACCTGGATCAACGCCTACAACCTGACGCCGGTGGAAATGCCCTTCGGCGCGGTGAAGCAATCGGGCTTCGGGCGCGAGAATTCGCGCGCGGCGGTGGAGCACTATACGCAGCTCAAATCCGTCTATGTCGGCATGGGGCCGGTCGAGAGCCCGTACTGAATTTGAATTTGGGGAGGTTGGGGGCGCTGCCCATCGCCGGTTGGTCCTCGGACCGATGGCGCACGAACCGGCGCCCCCCGGGATTTTCCGCCAAGGGGAAGATATGAGTGTTTCGGCAGAATATGTGATCGTAGGCGCAGGCTCGGGTGGCTCGGCGCTGGCTTACCGGCTCGTGGAAGCGGGACGCGACGTGGTCGTGATCGAGCACGGCGGCTCGGATGCCGGGCCGTTCATCCAGATGCCCGGCGCGTTGAGCTATCCGATGAATATGGGGATCTACGACTGGGGCTTTCAGTCGGAACCCGAAGAGCATCTGGGCGGACGCCGTCTGGCGACCCCGCGCGGCAAGGTGCTGGGCGGCTCGTCGAGCATTAACGGCATGGTCTATGTCCGGGGCCACGCGCGCGATTTCGACCATTGGGAAGAAAGCGGCGCGCGCGGCTGGGGCTACGCCGATGTGCTGCCCTATTACAAGCGGATGGAGCATTGGCACGGCGGCGAAGAAACCGAATGGCGTGGCCGCTCGGGGCCGCTGCATGTGACCCGCGGGCCGCGCTCCAACCCGCTGTTCGATGCCTTCGTCGCTGCGGGCGCGGCGGCGGGCTATCCGGTGACCGAGGATTACAATGGCCGGCAGCAGGAAGGCTTCGGGCCGATGGAGGCCACGATCTACAAGGGGCGTCGCTGGTCGGCGGCCAATGCCTATCTGCGCCCGGCGCTCAAGACCGGCAAGTTGCGGATCGTGCGCGGTCTGGCGCGGCGCGTCGTCTTCGAAGGCAAGAAGGCCGTCGGCGTCGAGATCAAGCGCAAGGGGCAGATCGAGGTGGTCCGCGCGACGTCCGATGTCGTGCTGGCGGCAAGTTCGATCAATACGCCGAAGCTTCTGATGCTCTCGGGTGTCGGCCCGGCAGAGCATCTGCGCGAGCATGGCATCGAGGTGCTGGCGGATCGTCCCGGGGTGGGCGGCAACCTGCAGGATCACCTTGAGATCTATATGCAATTCGCCGCGAAACAGCCGGTCACGCTGTTCAAGTACTGGAACCTCTACGGCAAGGCCCGTGTGGGCGCGCAATGGCTTTTCACCAAAAGCGGGCTCGGCGCGTCGAACCAGTTCGAAAGCTGCGCCTTCATCCGGTCGGAGGCCGGGATCGACTACCCGGACATCCAGTATCACTTCCTGCCGATCGCGGTGCGCTATGACGGCAAGGCCGCCGCCGAGGGGCATGGCTTCCAGGCGCATGTCGGGCCGATGCGTTCGAAATCGCGTGGCCATATCCGGCTGCGCTCGGGCGATCCCGAGGCCAAGCCCGAGATCAAGTTCAATTACATGAGCCATCCCGACGACTGGGCCGAATTCCGCAAATGCGTGCGGCTGACCCGGGAAATTTTTGCGCAAGCGCCGATGGCCGCCCATGTGAAGCACGAGATCCAGCCGGGGGCCGACGTGGAGACGGATGAGCAGATCGACGCCTTCATCCGCGAACATGCCGAGAGCGCCTATCACCCATGTGGCACTGCGAAGATGGGGGCGGCGGACGATCCGAGTGCCGTCGTCGATCCGGAAGGCCGCGTGATCGGGGTCGAGGGGCTGCGGGTCGCCGACAGCTCTGTCTTCCCGCGCATCACCAACGGCAACCTGAACGCGCCCTCGATCATGGTGGGCGAGAAGATGGCCGATCACCTGCTGGGCCGGGCACCGCTCGCACGCGAGAACCTCGAGCCGTGGGTGGCGCCGAACTGGCAGGTGGCGCAGCGCTGAGTTAGCGGCCTTCGCGGCGCGGGAGGCTGAGGGCATAGCGCCCCGGCCCCTGCGCCGCGAGGATCAAGAGCCCGCCCGCGATCGCCCAGTTCTTCACGAAGATCGTCACCTGCCACGGGTCGGCGCGCAGCTGCCAGTGAAACCAGCTGGTGAAGATGCAATAGGCGGCGAGGATGAGTGCCCAGGCCCGCACCTTCGGGCCGAAGATCAGGCCAAGCGCCGCGATCAGGTTGAACAGCGCCGCGGGCCAGACCAGCCAGCCGGGCAGGCCAAGCCAGCCGATCATTTCCTGCACCATCCGCGGGTCGCTGACTTTCTGCGCCGCGCCGCCGAGGAACAGCAGCGCGATCAGGATGCGGCCGATCAGGTTGAGCGCGTCGGACATGCGGGGCTCCCAAGTTTCGCGTTTACCTTTCAGCTACGAAATCTGTTGCGTGCGAGATCAGTCCCACCGATATCTAGGGAATGTTAAGGCTTTGTTCACTTCTGGTTCTCATCGCCTCGCCCGTTTTCGCGGCGACGGTCACGGGCATTCCACGCGTCGTCGATGGCGATACGCTGGTGGTTGCGAATACGCGGGTGCGGCTGTTCGGCATCGACGCGCCGGAGGCGAAGCAAAGCTGCAAGACGACGCAAGGCGTGCGCTGGGCTTGTGGACAGGCCGCGACGGCGGAACTGCAGCGGCTCGCGGGGCGGGGAGTGCGGTGCACGGGTCACGAGCAGGATCGCTACGGGCGGCTGATCGCTATTTGCCGCGCCGGCGGGCGGGATCTCAACGCCGAGATGGTGGCCCGCGGCGCAGCCTTCGCTTACCGAAGATACGCGCTCGATTATGTCGGGCAGGAGGAGCGCGCGCGCCGGGCGGGTCTCGGCATCTGGCAGGGCGAAGCAAGGCGCCCAGCAGCGGTCCGCGCCGCGACCAAGGTACAAACCCCGCCGGGTAATTGCGCGATCAAGGGCAATATTTCCAAGCGCGGGCGGCTCTATCATCTGCCGGGCACGGGCTCTTATGCCGCGACGCGGATCAATACCGCCAAGGGCGAGCGATGGTTTTGCACCGAGGCCGCGGCAAAAGCGGCCGGATGGCGTCGCGCAGGCGGCTGACTTGATGCGCATCAAGGTGGCGCGAGTCGCGGTGGCCTAATGTCGGTCCGACAGCAAGGAAAGGGAGCGACATGGCCAATACGCCGCACACGCTGCAAGACGAATTCCCGACGAAACTCGATCGGATCCACGAGTTGAAAATCTCCAACGCGCATTTTGCAAAGCTGTTGGACGATTACGACACGCTGAACGATCGCGTGCACCGGGCCGAGACGAATGTGGAGCCGATGGACAGCCTCGCCGAGACCGACCTGCGCAAGCAACGCGCCGCGGTGAAGGATGAGATCGCGCGGATGCTGGGTACCGCCGACGCCTGAGTTGTATGGTAACGAGTGATTTTGGTGGGACGCCTCGGGGCTTCGGCCCCGGGGCGTTTTTCTATGCGATGTCGTAGGGCAGAAGGCCGCGATGGTCGGGATCGACATGCAGGCGGCGTTCCAGCGGCGGAACCGAGCGCTGGTGGCAATCCTTACGCTCGCAGATTCGGCAGGAGATCCCGATCGGCTGGTAGGCCTTGGGATTGCCGAGCTCCATATCGTCGGCATAGACGAGCCCCTTCGCGTGGCTCACCTCGCAGCCCAGACAGATCGCGTAGCGGCGGACTGGCGCGGTGAAGCTGCCGCCCGATTTCGAGACGTCGCGCGCGAGGCAGAGATAGCGAACGCCATCGGGGGTCTCTGCGAGTTGGCGCAGGAATTTAGTAGGAGTTTCAAAGGCTTGGTGGACGTTCCAGAGCGGGCAGGCGCCACCGAATCGGGCGAATTGCAGTCGCGTGGCAGAGTGGCGCTTGGTGATGGTGCCGGCTTGATCGACGCGGACGAAGAAGAAGGGAATACCCTTCGCGCCGGGGCGCTGCAGGGTCGAGAGACGGTGGGCGACCTGCTCGATCGAGGCGGTGAAGATGTCGCAGAGTCGCTCCAGATCGTGGCGGGTGTCCTGCGCCGCTTCGAGGAAGGGGCGGTAGGGCAGCAGCGCCGCGCCCGCGAAGTAGTTGGCGAGCCCGATCTTGGCGATCGCCCGGGCCGTGTCGGATTGGAAGCGCGCGAGGTCGAGCGTCGCATCCAGCAAGTCGTTCTGGGTCAGCAACGCCACTTGGTGCAGCAATTGGAAGGCCTGCGTCGGGCGGCCCGCATGGGCGTTGATCAGAAGCCGGTTGCCGTCACGCTCGCGCAGTTGCGAAATGTCGGAGAACTGCACGTCGAGACCGCGTTTCGCGAGGGTATCGATGGCATGAGGAATGGGCTCCAACCGCTTGCCATCACGACAGGAAAATCGTTCGGCGGCACGATCGACGGCGTCGATGTAATTGTCGCAATAGTGAAAGAAGTCGCGGACCTCTTCCCAGGGGGAGACCACCGTCTGTGCGCCCTCGCGGCCCAGGGCTTCGTCGAGCGAGGCGAGGCGTTCATGGGTCTGGCGGTAGGCGCGGTGCAGTTCGAGGAAGGACCGGGCGAGTGCAGGGGCGTTGGAGGCCGCGAGCCGCAGATCGGCCAAGGGCGGCGCGCCGTCGGAGAAGATCGGGTCGGCCAATGCCTCGCGCATGTCCGAGACCAGCCGCTCCGCATCGCCCGCCGAGAGTTCGGTCACGTCAAGGCCGAATTCGCTCGCCAGCGCCAGCACGACCTGCGCAGAGACCGGGCGGTGGTTGTTCTCCATCTGGTTGAGATAGGGCAGCGACACGCCGAGCCGCTCGGCGAAGGCTTTCTGGGTCAGGCCGAGCCGCGTGCGGGTTTCGCGCAGTTTCACGCCGGCATAGAGTTTCTGAGTCGCCATCTGCCCCTCCTTTTGCAAAGAGATTTTTAGCTTTGCAAAAACCCTACGTCAAATTTTGCCGGTTCTGAGCCGGCGTCATTGGGTCAATCGCGGATGGTCTGCGATCGGTAGCGTGCTTCGCAGTTATGCGATTCGCTATCGCATGCTTGCCAATAATTTGCAAATTTTCTCGAATCCCCTTTGTAAGATTGTTGCCTTCGGAATAGGGTGCCGAGAAATTATGCGGAGGACCCTCATGAGAGACATCCTGAAGGAGCTGGAGCATCGGCGCGACGAAGCCCGCCTTGGTGGCGGCGAGAAACGCATCGAGGCGCAGCACAAGAAGGGCAAGCTGACCGCGCGCGAGCGGATCGAATTGCTGCTCGACGAGGGCTCTTTCGAAGAGTTCGACATGTTCAAGACCCATCGCTGCACCGATTTCGGGATGGAAGAGAGCAAGCCCTATGGCGACGGCGTCGTTACCGGCTGGGGTACCGTGAACGGGCGCATGGTCTATGTGTTCAGCCAGGATTTCACCGTCTTCGGTGGCTCGCTGTCGGAAACCCACGCCGAGAAGATCTGCAAGATCATGGATATGGCGGTCCAGAACGGCGCGCCGGTGATCGGCATCAACGATTCGGGCGGGGCGCGGATTCAGGAAGGCGTGGCGTCGCTTGCAGGCTATGCGGACGTGTTCCAGCGCAACATCATGGCCTCGGGCGTCGTGCCGCAGATCAGCCTCATCATGGGGCCCTGCGCCGGCGGTGCGGTCTATTCGCCCGCGATGACGGACTTCATCTTCATGGTGAAGGATACGTCTTACATGTTCGTCACCGGCCCCGACGTGGTGAAGACGGTTACGAACGAGCAGGTGACGGCCGAGGAGCTTGGCGGGGCCGCGACCCACACCAAGAAAAGCTCGGTCGCCGATGGCGCCTACGAGAACGACGTCGAGGCGCTGTTCGAGACCCGACGCCTGATCGACTTCCTGCCGCTCTCGAACCGCGAGAAGGCGCCCGTGCGGCCCTTCTTCGACGAGGTGGACCGGATCGAGGCGTCGCTCGACACGCTGGTGCCCTCGAACGCGAACACCCCCTACGATATGAAGGAATTGATCCTGAAGATCGCCGATGAGGGCGATTTCTTCGAGATCCAGAAGGACTTCGCGGGCAACATCATCACCGGCTTCATCCGTCTGGAAGGTCAGACGGTCGGCGTGGTCGCGAACCAGCCGATGGTGCTGGCGGGCTGTCTGGATATCGATTCCAGCCGCAAGGCCGCGCGCTTCGTGCGCTTCTGCGACGCATTCGAGATCCCGATCCTGACGCTGGTCGACGTGCCGGGCTTCCTGCCGGGCACGAGCCAGGAATATAACGGCGTCATCAAGCACGGTGCGAAGCTGCTGTTCGCCTATGGCGAGGCGACCGTGCCGAAGGTCACCGTCATCACCCGCAAAGCCTATGGTGGCGCCTATGACGTCATGTCCTCCAAGCACCTGCGCGGCGATTTCAACTACGCCTGGCCGACTGCGGAAATCGCGGTGATGGGCGCGAAGGGTGCGGTCGAAATCCTCTATCGCTCGGAACTGGGTGACCAGGAGAAGATCGCCAAGCGCACCGCCGATTACGAGGACCGTTTCGCGAACCCGTTCGTGGCGGCCGAAAAGGGTTTCATCGACGAGGTGATCCAGCCGCGTTCGACGCGTCGCCGGGTGGCCCGCGCCTTCGCGGCGCTGCGCTCGAAGAAGCTGTCCAACCCGTGGAAGAAGCACGATAACATCCCGCTCTGAGGAGGCGCATGACGGGCAGGTCGAGGATCGCGACGCTATTGCCCGGCGCTCTCGCCGGGCTGGCGCTGGCGTCTCCGGCGCCCGCCCAGGAGCTGCGGGAGGTGACGCCAGTGCCCGATTACGGTGCGGTCATGCATCCGGGCAACCTGGGGGAGGATCTGGGGCCCGGCGACGGGCCGGAGGGGACGAAGGGCGATGCGATCCCGGTACCGTCCGGGCAAAAGGTCTGGTGGGTCGACGTGATCCACAACGAGGCCGGACCGGACGGGCTGACCTATCGTTTCCGCTTCCTCGCGCCGCAGATCGGAGGGCCGAGCCCGATCTCCTCCGATATCGCGCTGAAGGATATCGAGGCGCTCTGCAACGGGTGGGTGGTGCCGCGCCTGCCGCAGCCCGGTCCGGAGCCCGCACAGGTGATGGTGAGCCTGTCGGACCAGATCGTGCCGTTCGGCGAAGCCGCCCCAGAGGTGGTGCAATATTTCGACAGCTTTTCCGTCGAGGATGGAAAATGCGTTTGGGAGTTTTTCTGATGGCCGTGGCCAGACCCGCAGATCACAGCTTGGAAGGCAGGATGCCGGAGCGCGCGTTTGTGCGGACGCTCACGGCAAGATCGCGCTTTCGTGAGTGGGATTTGCGGTCTAACCTGCCCTTGGGGAAAGCGATTTCGGTCCCCGCGTTGAAACGGGTCGTGCCGAACCTCGCCCAGATCGGGGCGCGCGCCCCCCTGGACAGGAGAACGACATGTCGAAAGCTCTCATCGCGCTTGGCCTCGTGGCCTTCGTCGCAGCCTGCGCGCCCAAGCCCGAGCCGATGCCGGTGGCCGTCACCACCGAGCCGACCTATACCGGCAAGTACAAGTGATCTGCGTGCGGGGCAGGGCGGCAGCCACCGCCTTGCCCCCACGATCCCTGCCGAGAGGGCGGCGTTTTGCAATACGCCATACGGTTACCTAGCGGAAATTTCCCTTCGGGAGTACGCTCTTAGCCATTCGATAACAGAATGGGGGAGAGTGAAATGGTCCGAATTTCTCTGGGCGCCGTCGCCTGTGCGGCTCTGCTTGTGGGCTGTGCGCCCAAGCCGGAGCCTGCGCCTGTCACCGTGGAACCGGTCTATACCGGCAAATATGGCGGTCCCGTCGCAAGCGGCAGCAGTTGCCGACCGACCGGACGGCTCGTCGACTCGCAATACCCGGCTTCCGTGCCCGACTGTCCGCTGCAATGCGGACCGTTCGAGACGGCGGTGGCAGCGACAACGCAGCGACCGGCGCAATGCGTCCCCGAGCAGCGCGGTGGCTCGAGCGAGCGCCAGCCGACGCCTAGCAGGGACCCGACCGGCGGGAACCAGACCCCAACGGGTCAATAATGAAGGCGTAACGCAGAAACTCAGCGCGCGCCGTCCCAGCAACTTCAAAGCGGAGGGCGCGTCATGCTGAAGCATCGCGGTTTCCCGTCGCGGCTACCCTCGACGGATTATCAATTCACCATTCGCCGGGCCAACAAGAAGGGCGCGACGAAGATCATTCGGCGTGAACGCTACGCCGATCGCGGCCATGCCGATCGCAAGGCCGATGCGGGCTTCATGGCCGCGCTCTGGGCGCATTTCGGCGAAGAGCCGTTCGAGCGCGGCAATCTCGATGCGGGCCGGTTGAGCTGGCTCTTCGGGCGCGAAGTCGTGCCTGCCGAGGACCCGTTCGACCCCGAAAGCTACGAGGCGCTTCTCAAGATCGACGTGAAACGCGCGGAAGCCTCCTTCCCGGAGGTCTTCGCCGATCCCGACGCCTTCACCTTCGACGATGACGAGGATGAGGATTGGGCATGATTTCGCTGATGTCCTGCGCGAAATGGCGGCATGCCGCCGAATCTCGGAATTGCAGGGATTTCGCCTTTGCAATCCGCGATATGCGCAGTCACATTGAGGGGGCAAGCCGTACTGTCCCCAACACCCGCGGCTTGTGTAATATCCCTACCCCTTCCCTATTCCTGCGGCCTGATCTTATGGTCGGGCCGCAGTTTTTTCCTTCGGAAGGTCAAGGGGCTGCCTGCAGAGATGTGAAGGGCAGTGGCGATAGCTCGCCGATGGGGTCGGACCTCGCGTTTTCGCCGTTGGCTTTTCACGGGGCCGCGATAAACTCGCGTCCAATCATAACCGCTATTGGAGGCAGTTTCCCATGCGCAAAACCCCGATCCTTCTTCTCCTTGCCGGTCTCGCCCTCGCAGGCTGCATGCAAACCGACGGTCAGCGCGCCCTCGCCGGTGCGGCCGGCGGCGCAATCATCGCAGACGCGACCGACAACAACGCGCTCACCGGTGCGGCTCTCGGCGCGCTCGCGGGCACCTATTGCGACGACGCCGGCGTCTGCCAGCGCTCCTACTAAGCACATCCGCGCGGCTCTGTCCGCGCCCGATCGCTATCCGACCGCCATCGGGGCTGCTCGCCCCGGTGGCGGTTTTTCTTTTGTCTCACATCATGAACACGACACGCGGGGCGGGGGGATGCCCCTCCCGCACCGGAAGGGAAGGGCCTGACATGTTCAAGAAAATCCTGATCGCCAACCGTGGCGAGATCGCCTGCCGCGTCATCAAGTCGGCGCAGAAGATGGGGATCAAGACGGTCGCCGTCTATTCCGATGCCGATGCGCAGGCGCTGCATGTCCAGATGGCCGACGAGGCGGTGCATATCGGTCCGCCGCCCGCGAACCAATCCTATATCGTGATCGACAAGATCATGGATGCGATCCGCCAGACCGGCGCCGAGGCGGTTCACCCGGGCTACGGCTTCCTGTCGGAGAACAAGAAATTCGCCGAGGCGCTGGAAAAAGAGGGCGTCGCCTTCATCGGCCCGCCCTCGGGCGCGATCGAGGCGATGGGCGACAAGATCACCTCGAAGAAGCTCGCGAAAGAGGCCGGCGTGTCGACCGTGCCCGGTTACATGGGGCTGATCGCGGATGCCGATGAGGCGGTGAAGATCTCCGACGAGATCGGCTACCCGGTGATGATCAAGGCCTCCGCTGGCGGCGGCGGTAAAGGCATGCGCATCGCGTGGAACGCCGAAGAAGCGCGCGAGGGCTTCCAGTCGTCGAAGAACGAGGCCGCGAACAGCTTCGGCGACGATCGCATCTTCATCGAGAAATTCGTCACCCAGCCGCGCCACATCGAGATTCAGGTGCTCGCCGACAAGCACGGCAACTGCGTTTATCTGAACGAGCGTGAATGCTCGATCCAGCGCCGCAACCAGAAAGTCATCGAAGAGGCGCCGTCGCCTTTCCTCGACCCCGAGACCCGCAAGGCGATGGGCGAGCAGGCCGTCGCCCTGTCGAAAGCGGTGGATTACTGCAGCGCGGGCACGGTGGAATTCATCGTCGATGGCGAGAAGAACTTCTACTTCCTCGAGATGAACACCCGTCTTCAGGTGGAACACCCGGTCACCGAACTGATCACCGGCATCGACCTCGTCGAGCAGATGATCCGCGTGGCCGACGGTGAGAAGCTTCCGATGAAGCAGGAAGATATCGGCATCAACGGCTGGGCGATCGAGAGCCGCCTCTATGCCGAAGATCCTTACCGCAACTTCCTGCCCTCGATCGGTCGTCTGACCCGCTACCGTCCGCCGGTGGAAGGCAAGACCGCGTCGGGCGGCATCGTGCGCAACGATACCGGGGTCTTCGAGGGCGGCGAGATTTCGATGTTCTACGACCCGATGATTGCCAAGCTCTGCACCTGGGGCGAGACCCGCGACGCGGCCATCGAAGAGATGCGCCTCGCGCTCGACAAGTTCGAGGTGGAAGGCATCGGTCACAACCTGCCGTTCTGCGCCGCGGTGATGGATCACGAGCGCTTCACCTCCGGCAACATCACCACCGCCTTCATCGAAGAGGAATATCCCGAGGGGTTCGCGGGCGTCACGCTCGACGAGGGGATGCTGCGCAAGGTCGCGGCGGCCACGGCGGCGATGGAGCGCGTGGCCGAGATTCGGCGCACGAAGATCTCAGGCACGCTCGGCAACCACGAGCGCAAGGTCGGCGTGGATTGGGCGGTCTCGCTGCAGGATGAGGATTTCAAGCTGAAGGTGAATGCGGATCGCAACGGCTCCACCATCGTCTTCGAGGATGGCGAAGAGATGCGCGTCGAGAGCGACTGGACCCCGGGCGACCCGCTGGCCGAGCTGACCGTGAACGGTGCGCCCCTGGTCCTCAAGGTCGGCAAGATCCCGATGGGCTTCCGCATCCGGGTGCGTGGTGCCGATCTGAAGGTCCATGTCCGCACGCCGCGCCAGTTCGAGCTTGCGCAGCTGATGCCGGTGAAACTGCCGCCGGATACGTCGAAATTCCTGCTCTGCCCGATGCCGGGTCTCGTTGTGAAGATCTCGGTCGAGGAAGGCGCGGAAGTGCAGGAGGGTCAGCCGCTGGCCACTGTCGAGGCGATGAAGATGGAGAACATTCTGCGCGCCGAGAAGAAGGGCATCGTGAAGAAGATCAACGCCGAGGCGGGCGCGAGCCTTGCCGTCGACGACATCATCATGGAGTTCGAATAAGTGACGCCCGCGCCGTGGCATAGGGAGGCCGGGCGACCGGCTCACCCCGCCACGGCGGGGCACGATCTATTGGCGCGCGGTGGTGTGCGGGGATGTGGTCAGAAACCGCGCTCTTCGCGGATCTCGTCGCGCCGGATCGGCATCTTGTCGATCGAGCGGATGATCTCGCGCGCATCCCACGGGGCGGGCTTGCGCAGGTTCACCGTGCCGTCCTTCGCGATGATGACGAGGGAGAACCCGCGCGGGCGCAGCTTGCGCCGCACGTCGCTCGCCGGATCGGGCGTGGTGTCGGTGATGACGACGACGTCGCGTTGGGCCAGTTCCGACCAATGCTCTTCGAGGTACCGGATCTGTTCCTTGAAGGCCGGGTCGAGGGGGCTGTCGGCGAAGACCACGATGGGCCGCTTCTGCCAGACGAGTGCATCCAGATCCGCGTCCGCCCCATCGACCGGCGCGAAGGGGGGCGTGACCTCGGGCTCTGCCACGGCAAGATTGACGGTGCTGTCCTGGGCTGCGACCGCGAAAGGCGTCAGCGCAAGAAATGCAGCGAGTCCAAGGGATAATAGACGGGTCATGGGCTCCTCTCTCGTTCCAGATATATGCGCGGCGGACCTCTCGCACCATGGCGCGCGCTACGAATTTTCGCGAAATGCGGCCTTTAAGCGCGCCGCTATGAACAGCGGTGCCGACTGGCGCCGGGGGGCGGGGCGTGCGGCGGGGTGCCGCTTGGGCCTGCTGTCGTGGGAAGCGGATATGCGAAACGCCGACGCACCGGAGGCGGGCGAGGCGCGCCGGATGCCTTTCGATAGGGTGCCGTGCGCGGATGGACACCCGCGATCTGGGACATATGACCGGGCTGCGCCACGCGCCGCCAGGACTGAATTTCGTGGAAATGACGGCCGAAGATGCGGGGAAGACACCCGCCGCGGCGACAGTGGAAGAAGGATTTGGCCATGACGGACAAGAAAGAGGACTGGCGCAAGCTCGCCGAGAAGGAACTGCGTGGCAGGCCGTTCGAGGACCTGACCTGGAACACGCTCGAAGGGATCGCGGTCAAGCCGCTTTACACCGAAGAGGACGTGGAGGGGCTCGACCATCTGGGCACCATGCCGGGCCTGTCGCCCTTCACGCGCGGACCGCGCGCCACGATGTATGCGGGCCGTCCGTGGACGATCCGGCAATATGCGGGCTTCTCGACCGCCGAGGAGTCGAACGCCTTCTATCGCAAGGCGCTCGCTGCCGGGCAGCAAGGCGTGTCGGTGGCCTTCGACCTGGCGACCCACCGTGGCTATGACAGCGATCACCCGCGCGTCGAGGGCGATGTCGGCAAGGCGGGTGTCGCGATCGATAGCGTCGAGGACATGAAGATCCTGTTCGACGGCATCCCGCTCGATCAGATTTCGGTCTCGATGACGATGAACGGCGCGGTGATCCCGATCCTCGCCAACTTCATCGTCACCGGCGAAGAGCAGGGCCATGACCGCAGCGTTCTGTCGGGCACGATCCAGAACGACATCCTCAAGGAGTTCATGGTCCGCAACACCTACATCTATCCGCCCGAGCCCTCGATGCGGATCATCGCGGATATCATCGAATACACCTCGAACGAGATGCCGCGGTTCAACTCGATCTCGATCTCGGGCTACCACATGCAGGAGGCCGGCGCGAACCTCGTGCAGGAGCTGGCCTACACGCTGGCCGACGGGCGCGAATATGTTCGCACGGCGATCAAGGCGGGGATGGATGTCGACAAGTTCGCAGGCCGTCTGAGCTTCTTCTTCGCGATCGGGATGAACTTCTTCATGGAGGCCGCCAAGCTGCGCGCAGCACGCCTGCTGTGGAGCCGGATCATGGAAGAGTTCGAGCCGAAGAAGCCGCAAAGCTCGATGCTGCGCACGCACTGCCAGACTTCGGGCGTCTCGCTGGCGGAGCAGGATCCCTATAACAACGTGATCCGCACGGCGTACGAGGCGATGTCGGCAGCGCTGGGCGGCACGCAGTCGCTGCACACCAATGCGCTCGACGAGGCAATTGCGCTGCCCACCGAGTTCTCGGCCCGGATCGCGCGCAACACGCAGCTGATCCTGCAGGAAGAAACGGGGATCACCAATGTGGTCGATCCGCTGGCGGGCTCCTACTACGTCGAGAGCCTCACGGCGGAACTGGCCGAGAAGGCCTGGGAGCTGATCGAGGAAGTCGAGGAGATGGGCGGCATGACGAAGGCCGTGGCCTCGGGCATGCCCAAGCTGCGCATCGAGGAAACGGCCGCCCGGCGTCAGGCGCTGATCGACCGGGGCGAGGATGTCGTGGTCGGTGTGAACAAGTATCGCCGCGAGACCGAGGATGAGCTGGATATCCTCGACATCGACAACGCGAAAGTGCGCGACAACCAGATCGCGCGGCTCGAGAAGATGCGCGCAAGCCGCGACGAGGCAGCCTGCGAGGCGGCGCTGGCCGAGCTGACGCGCCGCGCCTCTGAAGGTGGCAACCTGCTCGAAGCGGCGGTGGAAGCTGCACGCGCCCGGGCCTCTGTGGGAGAGATTTCAATGGCGATGGAAAAGGTGTTCGGACGTCACCGCGCCGAGGTGAAGACGCTCGCAGGTGTCTATGGTGCGGCCTATGACGGCGACGAGGGCTTCGCGCAGATCCAGAAGGACGTTGAGGCCTTCGCCGAGGAAGAGGGCCGCCGCCCGCGGATGCTGGTGGTGAAGATGGGTCAGGACGGCCACGACCGCGGCGCCAAGGTGATCGCGACGGCCTTTGCCGATATCGGCTTCGACGTCGATGTGGGCCCACTGTTCCAGACGCCGGAAGAAGCCGCGCAGGATGCGATCGACAACGATGTCCACGTGGTCGGGATTTCGTCGCAGGCGGCGGGTCACAAGACCCTCGCGCCGAAGCTGATCGCGGCGCTGAAAGAGAAGGGCGCCGAGGATATCATCGTGATCTGCGGCGGCGTGATCCCGCAGCAGGATTACGACTTTCTCAAGAAGGCGGGCGTGAAGGCGATCTTCGGGCCGGGGACCAATATCCCGCTGGCCGCGCGCGAAATTCTCGACATCGTGCGGCAGGCGCGGGCCTGAGAGCGAGGGGGCTCTGCCCCCGCGCTGACGCGCCCCCCGGGATATTTGGTCAAGCCCGAACTTCGACCTTGATCGGTCTTAAGCGGCGCGCGGGGGAACTCTGCGCGCCGCCGTTCATTCAAAATATTACAACGATTTAATCACAGGCCGGATTTGCGCGGGTGCATTTCCGCCGCAGCGCGGCTAAACTTGAACCATGGACAGGCCCATTTCTCTCTGGTCGCGCATCGCGCAAGCACTCTCCGCTCTCGGGCGGGGCGAGGCGTTGTCGACCGTTTTCGACAATCTGCGCCAGCCGCCGGAGCGTTCTGTCGCCTTCACCATCGCGGTGATCGCACTCGGTGCGAAGATGGCAAAGGCGGATGGGCAGGTGACGCGCGACGAGGTCGCGGCGTTCCGGCGCATCTTCCAGATCCCGCCGGAAGAGGAAGCCAATGCTGCGCGCGTCTTCAACATGGCGCGCACCGATGTGGCGGGTTTCGACGCCTATGCCCGCAAGATCGCCAACATGTTTGGTCCCGGCGCGGACGTGCTGAAAGACGTGCTCGAAGGGCTGTTCTTCATCGCGCTGGCCGATGGCGATTACCATGAGGGCGAGGATGCCTTCCTGCTGGAAGTCGCGCGGATCTTCGGGCTGGAGGAATGCTGTTTCCGTGCGATGCGCTCCGCCTTCGTGGAGGATGCCGATCCCGATCCGTGGTCGGTGCTCGAGGTCGAACCGGGCACGCCGCTTCCCGAAGTACGCAAGGTCTGGCGCAACAAGGTGCGCGAGGCCCATCCCGACCGGGCGATTGCGCGCGGCCTGCCGGAAGAGGCGGTGCAGCTGTCGCAGGCGCGGGTGATCGCGCTCAACAAGGCCTGGGAGGAAATCCGCGCCAGCCATGCGGACGCCTGATGCGGATC
Organism: Thioclava sp. F34-6; assembly: GCF_002213235.1. Taxonomy (NCBI): domain Bacteria; kingdom Pseudomonadati; phylum Pseudomonadota; class Alphaproteobacteria; order Rhodobacterales; family Paracoccaceae; genus Thioclava; species Thioclava sp. F34-6. Next base: position 60,759 of record NZ_NBOA01000006.1, on the reverse strand, counting down.
GCCACTTGGAATATCGAGTGGTTCAACAGTCTTTTCGACCGTAACGGGGCGCTACTCGACGATGATCAGTGGTCGGCGCGCTACAATGTGACGCGCAGCCAGCAGACCGGGGCGATCGCGATAGTGATGAGCGCGCTGGAGGCCGATGTGCTTCTGGTGGTCGAGGCGCCCGACGACAACCACCGCCACAAGACGGTCGATATGCTCGAAGCCTTTGCGGAGCGCTTCGGGTTGCGTCAGCGGCGCGCGCTTCTTGGCTTTTCCAACGACACGCAGCAGGAACTGGCGTTGCTCTACGACCCCGATGTCGTGACGGCGCGGCATGATCCGCAAAGCTCGGAGGCGTGGCCGCGTTTCGACGGCAGTCTCCGGATCGACCTCGATATCGATGCGCGGATGGATACGGTCACCTTTTCCAAGCCGCCCCTGGAAGTCGTTCTGGGGACGCGGTCCGGGGAGGTGATGCGGATGATCGGCGTGCATGTGAAGTCGAAAGCTCCGCATGGCGCGACGAGCCTGGAGACAGCGACCCGCATGGCGATCGAGAACCGGCGCAAGCAGCTGGCACAGTCGATCTGGATCCGGGGGCGCGTGGAGGAGCATCTGGCGGCGGGCGACAGCCTGATCGTGCTCGGCGATTTCAACGACGGTCCGGGGCTCGACGAGTACGAGAAGCTGTTCGGGCGCTCGGGCGTCGAGATCGTCGCGGGCGAGGGTGGGCCCGACGCGGTGCGCCTCCGCGACCCGCATGCGCGGCTGTCGAAAGCCCATCATACGGCCGCCGCGCCCAGTTCCGCGCGGTTCTATCTCGTGGATCAGAAGCAGTATTTCTCGGCCATGCTGGATTACGTGATGCTCTCACCCGATCTGGCGGCGCGGGCGACGGCGTGGAGAATCTGGCACCCGTTCGACGATCCGCATATCTACCGCGTGCCCGAGCTGCGCGAGGCGCTGTTGCAGGCCTCCGATCATTTTCCCGTCTCGGTCGATATCGACTGAGCGAGGGGCGTGATTTTCGTCCCGCTTCCGCGTAGGATCGGAGCCATGAAACAGCCGCTCGTCATCGCTCTCTCGTTCGCCCTTCTGGCCACGCCCGTCTCCGCGCAGGATGAGGGGGGCGACGCTGGCGGCGATGTCGATCGCGGATTCTCCTTATTGCAGGAAGGGGCGCAGACGCTGTTTCGCGGGCTGATGGGAGAGATGAAGCCGCAGCTCGACGAGATGCAGGAAGGCTTGGGGGAGGCCGCGACCCAGTTGGGGCCGAAGCTGCGCCAGTTCCTCGCGCTGGTCGACGATATGGCGAATTACGGCGCGCCCGAGCGGCTGCCCAATGGCGATATCATCATGCGGCGCGACCCGGATGCACCGCCGCCGCCGCCCCTGATGACCGAGCCACCGGAGGATGCGCCGCAAAAAGACGACCCGGAGAAAGGTGGGCCGATCGAGATCCCGGAGGGCGGGATCGAGCTTTAATCCGTGATGATCGGATCGGCCTTCAGCGCGCCCGCGAGCGAGCGGAAGCGCGACTCGGCGACCTCGCCCATGAGCGCCTTGCCGCGCTTGGTCAGCTTCAGCTCCAAAACGCCCTTCTTGGCGGAATATTTCAACTCGCCCGCATCGGCGGGGCTGTGGGTCGCGAACATCGCGCCGAAGCGCATCGCCTTGCCCAGAACTTCCGCCTCCTGGATCTGCTCTTCGGTCAGCAGCGGCAGGAACGGCTCCAGCCGCGAGCCGTTGCGCGAGTTCTTGTAGCGGTGCAGGAGCGCCACGCCGAGCCAGATCCGCTCGGGGTGGGACATGGCCGAATAGTTCGCGCGGGTGACGTTCTCGAAACAGGCCTCGGCGCGGTAATCGGGATGGGTGCGCCACGTCGTGTCATGCAGCAGGCAGGCCGCGCGCACGAGGCGGAATTTCTCGGGCGGGAGCGGCCCGAAGATCGGCTCGATGAAGGCGTGGAGCTTCTTGCCGAAGCCGGGCATCCGGCTCATCACGCGCTCGGTATGGCGCGCGGCCTCCACCAGCGGATCGCGGCGGCGCAGGCGTTCGGGCATCTGCTCGTAAAGCAGCCCTTCGCGGATCCCGTAGGCGGAGACGTCGATCTCCTTGGGCTGGAAGGTCGCGATCAACTCGCGCAGCACCTGGCTCGCGAGCGGGACCAGTTCCATCCGCGCGGCGGAGGTGCCGGTATTGGCGCGCAGCTTCTCGAGGTCGGACTTGCCGATCCAGTCGATCGTCTCGCCCAGCTCGTCGGGCTTCATCCGGTATTCGTGCATCACCAGCAGCGGATAGTCGCGCCGTTCCATGTCGAGACGCGCGATGGCGCGCCACGAGCCGCCGACGAGGTAGATGCGTTCATGCTCGGTCCCGACCTTCTCGGCCAACTCCTGCATCGTCGCCTGAATATGCGCGGTGATGGCCTTCTTGCCGCCCGCGATCTGCTGCAGGCGGAAGGGGCCGAGCTGCGAGGTGGCACGGCGCCAGACCTTGCCGCCGCGAATCTCGGCCAATTCCATCGAGTTGCCACCGATATCGCAGACGAGGCCTTCGGCCTCGGGCCAGCCAAGTAGCACCCCTTGCGCGGAAAGGCGCGCCTCTTCGAGCCCGTCGACGATATGGACCTTGAGGCCGGTCTCTTTCTCGATCTTGCGGTGAAACTCAGGGCCGTCCTCGGCGTCGCGCATCGCGGCGGTCGCGACGCAGGTGAGCGGGCCGATCTCCATCCCTTCGGCGAGCGCGGCAAAGCGTTTGAGCGCGATCAGGCCGCGCTCGCGCCCCTCGGGGTTCAGCTGGCCAGTCTCTGCGAGACCTTGACCGAGACCCGCCATGACCTTCTCGTTGAAGAAATAGGCCGGGCTGCGCGCCGCCCCGTCGAACACCACCATCCGGATCGAGTTCGAGCCGATATCGACGACGCCGACGCGCGAGAGCGCGCGCACGGACGGATCGTCGAAGAGAGGTTGGCCGAACGGGTCCCAATCGTCGCTGTCATCGAGTGCCGGCGCCGCTTTGTCTTTGCTCATGTGCCCGTCCGTTCGAGTCGTTCGACCCCAAAGCTAGGGCTAGTCGAAGCTATGGGCAAGTTCGGGAACATCGCTTGCCCCAGCGGAACCGCGGCCCGAGAGCGAGGGGTATTCCATGAAGAACCGGTGGCAGGAGAACAGGTCCTCGCGGTCGTCGGGCAGGTGGCGGATGAACTTGCCGTCGGGCTGCAAAATCCAGCTTTGCGCCTCGTCGGCCATGTTCGCCGCCATGATCTGGCTGACGATCTGCGCCTTCACCGTGGGGTTCTTGGCCTCGACCAGCGTCTCCACCCGGCGGTTGAGGTTGCGCCCCATCCAGTCGGCGGAGGAGAAGAACACGCGCGCGTCGTTCGACGGCAGGGCATGGCCATTACCGAAGCACACGATGCGCGAGTGTTCGAGGAACCGCCCGACGATGGATTTCACGCGGATATTCTCGGACAGGCCCTTGATGCCGGGACGGATGCCGCAGATGCCGCGGATCACGAGAGAGATTTTCACCCCCGCCTGCGAGGCCTTGTAGAGCGCGTCGATCACGTCGGATTCGATCAGCGAATTCATCTTCGCCCAGATCGCGGCGGGTTTTCCCGCCTTGGCGTGTTCGATCTCGCGGTCGATCAACTGCAGCAGGCGCGGCTTCAGCGTGATTGGCGAGATCGCGATGTTTTCGAGACCCTCGGGCTGCACATAGCCCGAGAGGTAGTTGAAGACCTTGGTCGCATCGCGCCCGAGCGCGGCATCGCAGGTAAAGAAGCTCAAATCGGTGTAAATCTTCGCCGTGATCGGGTGGTAGTTGCCGGTGCCGTAATGCGTATAGGTCACGAGATGGTCGCCCTCGCGGCGCACCACGGTCGAGATCTTGGCGTGGGTCTTGTAGTTGATGAACCCGTAGACGACATGGGCGCCTGCGCGCTCCAGCCGCCGCGACTGGCGGATATTGGCGGCCTCGTCGAACCGGGCCTTCAACTCCACGAGCGCGGTCACGGATTTGCCATTCTCCGCCGCCTCGCAGAGCGACGACACGACGGGGCTGTCTTTCGACGTCCGATAGAGCGTCTGCTTGATCGCCAGCACGTTCGGGTCGTTCGCCGCCTGATCGATGAAGCGCACCACCAGATCGAAGGTCTCGTAGGGATGGTGCAGAAGGATATCCTTCTGCTTGATCGCGGCGAACATGTCGCCCTCGTGGTCCTGCACGCGTTCGGGCACGCGCGGCATGAAGGGCGGCCAGAGCAGATCGGGGCGCTCGCCGAGGATCAGTTCCTTCACATCGGCGATGCCCACTAGGCCCTTTTCCTCGACCACCTCTTCGGGATCGACATGCAACTCGCGCATTACCAGCGCCTGCAGGTCTTCCGGCGCGCCCGGCGAGACCGACATGCGGATGACCTGACCGCGGCGGCGGCGCTTCAGCGCGGTCTCGAACTCGCGCACGAGGTCTTCGGCCTCGTCCTCGACTTCCAGATCGCTGTCGCGCAGCACCCGGAACGAGCACGAGCCCACATCCTTGTAGCCCGGGAAGAGCGAGCTCAGATGCAGCATCAGAAGCTGCTCGAGCGGCAGGAACCGCGCCTCGCCCGGCAGGCGCACGAAGCGGTCGATCTGGGCCGGGATCGGCAGCAGCGCCTGCAACCGGCGCTGGTCGCTTTCGCGCTCCAGTTCCAGCGCGAGGCAGAAGCCGGTATTCGGGATGAAAGGGAAAGGGTGGGCCGGGTCGATCGCCAGCGGCGAGAGCACCGGGAAGACGTTGTTGAGGAAGTGATCCGACAGGAAGTCGAGATCACGCTTGGTCAGACGCGAGCGGGTGACGACATGGATGCCCTCATGATCCATCTCGCGCTTGAGCGCTGACCACGTCGCCTGCTGCGTGTCCATCAACCGCCGCGCGTTGGCGTTGATCTTCTCCAGCTGCTCGGCGGGGGTGAGCCCGTCATCGGAGGGGTTCACGTTGCTCTCGCGCACAAGCTCCATCAGGCCCGCGACCCGCACGGTGTAGAATTCGTCGAGGTTGGTGGCCGAGATCGAAAGGAAACGCACGCGCTCCAGCAGCGGCACGCGCGGGTTGCGCGCCTCTTCCAGAACCCGCCAGTTGAACGCCAGCCAGCTCAGTTCCCGGTTGAAGAAACGACCGGGGCCGCTGATCTCCGCCTCGGGCAGCGTGATCGGCGTGGGGAAGGGGGTCTTGAGGAAATCTGCTTGGGTCATGGCGCGCTTATCGTTGGATTTTGTAATGGCTCCATGACAGTTTGCGCGGCTCAATCGAGACTGTCCAGAACCTCGGCGGCTAGTCTTTGCGTGATCGCGCGGCGCTGTGCGAGTGCCTGCCGATCGAGCGCCGCGACCAGTTTGCGCGCGGTCGCGAGAGAGCGGTCCATCCGCGTCACCAGCCAGCCGATCAGGTTCGGCGGCACGGTCAGTTGCCGGTCGGAGAACAGCTTCACCAGGACGGCCGCCAGCAGCGCGTCATCGGGCGGCGTGATGCGCACCGTCGCCGTCGCTTCCATCCGGCTGATCAGGTCGGGCAGGCTCAATCCCCAGTCGCGGGGCGGTGTGCGCGCGGTCAGAAGAAGCCGCCCGCCTTCGGCCTGCATCAGGTTGTGCAGGTGAAAGAGCGCGCGTTGCCCCGCCTCGTCGGCGCCGAGCGTTTCGGCCCGTTCGATCGCGGCGGCGCCCTTGGCGACGAGCGCGGGGGCCATATCTTCGGTGAGATTGCGGGCGGGCAGAATCTCCGCGCCCTGTTCGTCGGCCCAGATCGTCGCGAGATGCGTCTTGCCCGCGCCCTCCGGCCCGATCAGGATCATCCGGCCCAGCGGCCATGTTTCGGGCGCGTCGAGGGTCGTCACGGCCAGCGCATTGGCTGGGGAGATGAAGAAGTCTTCACGCCCCTGCGCGGAACGCAGGTGAAGCGGGAAGGTCAACTGCTCGGCCATTCTCAGTTCTCGTGTTCGGTCGTCTCGGTCGCGCCCGTCACTTCTCCGGTCTCCTCGTTGATCAGGGAGATCGGCGGATGGGCTGTTGGCTCGCGCTCCGTTTGCCCTCGGTAAAGCGCCCCTTGCAGATATTGGTCGATGAAGAAGCGCGCAACCACTCCGATCACCGCAGCGACGGGAACGGCGACCAACATGCCCACAAAACCGAACAAAGTGCCGAAAGCGGACAGCGCGAAGATCAGCCAGAGCGGATGCAGCCCGACCGAATCGCCCACGAGTTTGGGAGTGACGAAATTGCCTTCGAGAAACTGGCCGAGCACGAAGATGCCCGCCACGATGCCGATATTGAACCACTCGCCCCAGAACTGGAACAGCGCGAGGCCGATAGCGAGCGTTCCGCCGATGATCGCGCCGATATAGGGGATGAAGGTCAGCGCGCCGGCGACCGATCCCACCAGCAGCCCGAAATCGAGCCCCGCCGCCATCAGCGCGATCGCGTAGAAACCGCCGAGCACGAGGCAGACCGTGACCTGGCCGCGCACGAAGCCCGAAAGCACCCGGTCGATGTCGCGCGCGATGGTGCGGATCGTCTGGACGTGATCGCGCGGCAGCCAGCCATCGATCTTGGCCACCATCCGGTCCCAGTCGAGCAGCATGTAGAAGGCCACGACCGGCACCACGACGATGAAGACGACGACGTTGACCAGCGTCATCGCCGAACTCAGCAGAGTCGCCGCCAGCTCGCCGCCCCGCGCCTTGATTGCGCCGCCGAGGCTGTTGAGCGTGTCGTTCACGACCGAGTTCTGCAGGAGGTTGGGGAACCGCTCGTTCAGGAAGGCCTGCAACGACGACAGAAGATCGGGCGCCAGCGCAACCAGCTGCGCCAGCTGACGCGCCAGCATCGGCACCACGGCCAGTGCAAGGATCACGAAGATCAGCACCGTCACCAGCCCGATGATCGCGGTGGAGGCCGCGCGGCTCAGGCCAAGTTTCTCCAGCCGGTCGGCCAGCGGGTCGAGGAAATAAGCGATCGCGCCGCCCATGATGAACGGCAGGATGACATTTCCCAGCCACCACAGCGACAGGACCAGCACCAAGGCGGCGACGGACCAATAGGTGACTTGCTGGCGGGCAGGCAGGGCCATGCGTGGTCCTTCTCGGCGGTGCGTTCGCTCTAACGTGGCGAAATGCGGTGGGAAATCAAGACTTGGGCGCGCGTGCCCCTTCCTCTTGGCGGAAATATCCCGGGGGAGGCGCGGATGCGCCAGGGGCGGAGCCCCTCATATGCGACACCCGCGTCCGACGCCACCATCTTGCCCAACGCCCCCGTTTCCTCTAGGCCAAACGCAACGTCTGACACCAACCCTCGAAGGACCGCTCATGCGCCTGTCCCGCTATTTTCTTCCCGTTCTCAAGGAAACCCCCGCCGAGGCGCAGATCGCCTCGCATCGGCTGATGCTGCGTGCGGGTATGATCAAGCAGCAGCAGGCCGGGATCTATTCCTGGCTGCCGATGGGCTTCAAGGTGCTGCGCCGGATCGAGCAGATCGTGCACGAAGAGCAGGCGCGCGCCGGCCACCTCGCGATCCAGATGCCGACGCTGCAATCGGCCGATCTGTGGCGCGAGTCGGGCCGTTATGACGGCTATGGCGAAGAGATGCTGCGGATCACCGACCGGCAGGGCCGCGATATGCTTTACTCGCCCACGGCCGAGGAGATGGTGACCGACATCTTCCGCGCCCATGTCTCTAGCTACAAGCAGCTGCCGCTGACGCTCTATCAGATCCAGTGGAAATTCCGCGACGAGATCCGCCCGCGCTTCGGCGTGATGCGCGGCCGCGAATTCCTGATGAAGGACGGCTACAACTTCGATCTGTCGAAGGAAGACGCGCTGCACGCCTATAACCGCCACCTCGTCAGCTACCTGCGCACCTATGAGCGCATGGGCCTGCAGGCGATCCCGATGCGCGCCGATAGCGGCCCGATCGGCGGCGATTACACCCATGAATTCCTCGTGCTGGCCGAAACGGGCGAGTCGGAGGTGTTCTACGACAGCGAGATCACCGATCTGACCTTCGGCGACCGCGAAATCGATTATGACGACGTGGCGCAGTGCCAGGGCGTGCTGGAGGAATTCACCTCGCGCTATGCCCGCACCGACGAGACCCATGACGAGGCGGTCTTCAACGAGGTCCCCGAAGAGCGTCGCCGCGTCGCGCGCGGGATCGAGGTCGGCCAGATCTTCTATTTTGGCACGCAATATTCCGAGGCATTGGGCGCAACCGTTCAGACCCCGGATGGCGCGAAGGTGCCGGTCCATATGGGCTCGCACGGGATCGGCGTGAGCCGTCTCGTCGGCGCGCTGATCGAGGCGAACCACGACGACAAGGGCATCATCTGGCCCGAGGGTGTGACGCCGTTCCATGTTGGCATCGTCAACCTCAAGCAGGGCGATGTCAGCTGCGACAGCGCCTGCGAGGCGCTCTACCGCGCGTTCCTCGACCACGGGCTCGACCCGCTCTATGACGACCGCGAAGAGCGCGCGGGCGCGAAATTCGCCACCATGGACCTGATCGGCCTGCCGTGGCGCATTACCGTCGGTCCGCGCGGGATCGCGGCCAACAAGGTTGAACTGACTTGCCGCCGCACCGGCGAGAGCGAGGAGATGCCGGCTGAAGAGGCGGTCGAGAAGATCGCGGGCATCTATGAAGGGCTTTGATCTGATCCTTGCCGCCAGCGCGGTCGCGGCGGGCTTGCTCGCCGGACCCGCTTTGGCCGAAGGCACGGGGCAGGGCGCCGGCCAAGGTCTCGTGCCGTGGTCGAGCGATGCGCTCGGTATTTCGGCCAGGGTGCCGAAGGGCTGGACGTCGGACGAGATGCCGGGCGGCGGCATCCTGTTCTCCGCGCCCGATATCGACCCGCACAAGACCGCCCATGTCGCGCTGCGTGCCCATGCCGATGCGGGCGCGGACCTTACGGCCGCGCATGAACAACTCCTGCACACGATCCTGCTCGATGGCGATACGGTGCTGTCGGACGAGATGACCGAAGACGGGTTTGCGATCCGCTCCAAGGACGTGTTCGGCAAGGTGACGCTGCGCAAGACGCAGCGGCTCAAGTGCGCGGGCGAGGCGGTGCTTGCCTCGGTGCAGACCGATTACCCCGCCGATCTGGCCGAGGCGATGGCACCGCTTCTGGCGGATGTGCCCGGCACGCTGGGCTGCAAATAGGAGGCTCTGCCCCCGCCCGTCCCGGGTGCCCCCGGGATATTTCGACCAAGCCGAAGAGGCGCGCTCTCGCCGCTATGACCGGGCGCAGGCTTGACCTTTCGACCCCGCCGCGCCAGCTTGCGCCGAATTTTCGTGGATGGAGCCGATGGCCGCACGCACTGCCCCGTTTTCCCGTTTCGAGTTCATGATCGCATGGCGCTACCTGCGCGCGCGCCGCGCCGAAGGTGGCGTCTCGGTCATGACATGGATTTCCCTGATCGGCATCGCGCTTGGCGTGGCCGCCCTGATCGCGACCTTGGCCGTGCGCGCGGGCTTTCGCGCCGAGTTCGTCTCGACCATCGTCGGTTCGAATCCGCAGATCACCGTCTATTCCGCACCGATGGAAGTGGCGGAGGGCTCGGGCGTCTATTCCAAGCTGATCCGCGACTATGCCGAGCGCACCGATCGGATCAAGGCGATCCCGGGCGTGGTGAGCGCCGCGCCGGCGGTGCGCGGTCAGGCGATGGTCAGCTTCGGCGATCGTTCCAACGTGGCGGATGTCTACGGTCTGGCGCTGTCGGATCTGAAGAACATCCCCAATATCGCGCATTCCGAAGATGCGCAGGGCGATATCGACAATTACGGTGAAGGCATCGCGATCGGCATCGGCATGGCGCGCGATCTGGGCGTGACGGTGGGCGACACGGTCAAGGTGATTTCGCCCAATGGGGCGAAGACCCCGTCGGGCACAAGCCCGCGCGTGAACGCCTACAAGGTCTCCTATGTTTTCTCGGCCGGGCGTTACGACATCGACCAGACGCGGCTTTATATGCCCTTCAAGGAGGCGCAGAGCTTCTTCAACCGCGAGGGCGGGGTCGATGAGATCGACGTGGACGTGGCCGATCCCGAGCGCATCGCCGAATGGGAGCCCGCGATCATGGATGCGAGCGGCAAGGGCACGCTTTTGTGGACATGGAAGGACGCATCGTCGAGCTTCCTGCGCGCGCTGACGGTCGAAGACAACGTAATGTTCATCATCCTCTCGATCCTCGTGTTGATCGCGTCGATGAACATCACATCGGGACTGATCATGTTGGTGAAGAACAAGGGCCGCGACATCGGCATCCTGCGCACGATGGGGCTTAGCGAGGGGTCGATCCTGCGGGTCTTCTTCCTTTGCGGCGCGTTCACCGGGGTGATCGGGACGCTCGCGGGGCTGGCGATCGGGGTGCTGTTCTCGGTGAATATCGACCACGTCATGGGCTTCGTAAACTGGCTCAATGGCGGCGATGCATGGGATCCGTCGATCCGCGGCATCTACCATCTGCCCGCGAAATTGCAGCCCTGGGACGTGACCAAGGCGGTGACGCTGTCGCTGGCGCTGAGCTTCATCGTGACCATCTTCCCGGCGCGCCGTGCCGCGCGCATGAACCCGGTGGAGGCGCTGCGCTATGAATGACGTGCTGATCTGCGAACAGTTGGAAAAGTGCTACAACCGGGGCAAGCCGAACGAGATCACGGTGCTCAAAGGTCTGGATCTGACCATTCCGAAAGGGCAGGTCGTGGCGCTGGTCGCGCCTTCGGGGGCGGGCAAGTCGACGCTTCTGCATATCGCGGGGCTGCTGGACACGCCCGATTCCGGTCGGGTGCTGATCGATGGCGAGGATCTGACCGGCGCGCGCGACGGCAAACGCACGGCGGCGCGGCGCGAGAAGCTGGGCTTCGTCTACCAGTTTCACCACCTGCTTCCGGAGTTCTCGGCGGTGGAGAATATCGTGCTGCCGCAGCTGGCCAATGGCGTCAGCCGCAAGGCCGCGGAAGAGCGGGCGAAGGACCTCTTGAGCCGCGTCGGTATGGCGGGCCGGATGGATCACCGCCCCTCGGCGCTATCGGGTGGCGAGCAGCAACGTGTGGCGTTCTGCAGGGCGCTCGCGAACGGGCCGAGCCTGTTGCTGGCCGACGAGCCTACGGGCAACCTCGACCCGACCACCTCGGACACGGTGTTCGACGTCCTGATGGGGCTGGTGCGCGAGACGGGCCTGTCCGCGCTGATCGCGACGCATAACATGGAGCTCGCCGCCAAGATGGACCGCGTGTTGCACCTGGAGAACGGCGCGCTGGAGGAGGGGATATGATCGTTTATGGGATTTCGACCTGCGACACAGTGCGCAAGGCGCACAAGGCCTTGGAAGCGGCCGGGCGCGACGTGGAGTTCCGCGATGTGCGGGCAGAGCCTTTGACGGCGGCTGAGGTCGCAGAATTCGAAAGCGCGTTCGGCGACAAGATCGTCAACCGTGCATCGACGACGTGGCGCAATCTGCCCGAGAGTGAGCGCGAAAAGCCTGTCGCCGTTCTGCTGGGCGAACATCCCGCGCTGATGAAGCGCCCGGTGATCCGCGAGGGCGACAAGCTGACGCTGGGCTGGGCGAAGGCCACACAGGCCGAATGGCTCTGACTGCGCCCTTGCGCGCTTAACGCTGACATAAGAAAAACGGCGCGCACCCCGTGATGCGCGCCGTTCCAAATCCTTGCCGTCCGATCGCCCGATCAGAGCAGGACCAGATCCGATGCCGAGGAGCGGCCGTCGCGACCCGACTGCAGCTCATATTGGATCTTCTGATTGTCATCGAGCCCCTTGAGACCCGCACGTTCGACAGCAGAGATGTGCACGAACACGTCCTTGCCGCCTTCGTCAGGCGCGATGAAGCCATAACCCTTGGTGGAATTGAACCATTTCACGGTGCCAGTGGCCATTACCGTCTTCTCCTTCGTAGTCTCCCGGCGCGATATTGCGTCCGGGCCGTGCAGCCAGTCTCTTTCGGGTCTTCCGGCTGCCTTTTTCAGAAGCGAGGCGGTAGGAAAGTCTGTAACACACGCGTATTCAAGTCTCTCCGAGAATTGCGAAAATGCAATGACATTCCATGAGGGGCGTAAGCCCCTCACAGGTCTGTGAAAATTCGAGATAGGCCGTTGAATTGGCGATTATTCGCGCAAATCGGGCGGCGTCGATTCGGTGATCAGCTGTGCCACGATCTCGTCGATCGCCACCGTGGAGGTGCGGGTATCGCCGAGCTTGCGGACCGAAACCGTGCGCTCCTCGACCTCTTTCATCCCGATCGCGAAGATATAGGGAACCTTGCCGAGCGAGTGCTCGCGGACCTTGTAGTTGATCTTCTCGTTGCGGGTGTCGGCCTCGGCGCGGATACCGGCGGCGCGCAGCTTCGAGGTCACTTCCAGCACGTAATCGTCGGCGTCGGATACGATCGACGCGACGACCACCTGACGCGGCGCGAGCCAGAGCGGCATCTTGCCGGCGAAGTTCTCGATCAGCATGCCGATGAAACGCTCGAACGAGCCCAGCACCGCGCGGTGCAGCATCACGGGGCGGTGGCGCTCGCCATCCGAGCCCACGAATTCCGCATCCAGCCGCTCGGGCAGGTTGGTGTCGACCTGCAGCGTGCCGCATTGCCAGTCGCGCCCGATCGCGTCGGTCAGCACGAATTCCAGTTTCGGACCGTAGAAGGCGCCTTCGCCTTCGAAGATCTCGTAGTCGTAACCGGCGGCCTTACAGGCGTTGCCGAGCGCGGCTTCGGTGTAATCCCAGCTCTCATCGCTGCCGATGCGCTTCTCGGGGCGCGTCGACAGCTTGATGCGCCAGTCGGTGAAGCCGAGATCGTCGTAGATCCCCGAGAGGAACTTGATGAATTTCTCGGTTTCCGCCTCGATCTGATCTTCGGTGCAGAAAATATGTGCGTCATCCTGCGTGAAACCGCGCACGCGCATGATGCCGTGCAGCGCGCCGGACGGTTCGTAGCGCGCGCAGGAGCCGAACTCGGCCATGCGCAGCGGCAGGTCGCGATAGGATTTGACGCCCTGATTGAAAATCTGGACGTGGCACGGGCAGTTCATCGGCTTGAGCGCGTTGACCGTCTTTTCGCGTGCATGATCCTCGTCGACTTCGACGATGAACATGTTCTCCTGATAGTTCTCCCAGTGGCCCGAGGCTTCCCAGAGCCTGCGGTTCACCACCTGCGGCGTGTTCACCTCGACATAGCCGTCATCGCGCTGCTTGCGGCGCATATAGTCCTGCAGCGCGGTGTAGATCGTCCAGCCGTTCGGGTGCCAGAAGATCTGGCCCGGTGCCTCTTCCTGCATGTGGAACAGGTCCATCTCGCGGCCGAGCTTGCGGTGGTCGCGCTTGGCGGCCTCCTCCATCATCGTGACCCAGGCGTTTAGGTCCTTTTTGGTCTTGAAGGCCACACCGTAGATGCGCTGCAGCATCGGGCGGCTCGAGTCACCCAGCCAATAGGCGCCGGCCACATGGGTCAGCTTGAACGCATCCGCCGGAACCTGACCTGTATGCTGCAGGTGCGGACCACGGCAGAGATCCTGCCAGTTGCCGTGCCAATACATCCGGATGTCCTCGCCTTGCGGAATCCGGTTGATCAGTTCGACCTTGTAGGGTTCGTTCGTCGCCAGATAATGGTCGATCGCGTGTTTGCGGCTCCAGACCTCGGTCTTGATGGCGTCGCGCGCGTTGATGATCTCGCGCATCTTCTTTTCGATCGCGCCGAGGTCTTCGGGGGTGAAGGGCTCTTCGCGGTCGAAATCGTAGAACCAGCCATTGTCGCGGACCGGGCCGATCGTGACCTTCACACCGGGATAGAGCTCCTGCACGGCACGGGCCATGATATGGGCGAGGTCGTGGCGGATCAGCTCCAGCGCGGGGCCGTCATCCTGCATCGTGTTGATGGCGATCTGCGCGTCTTCCTGGATCGGCCATTGCAGGTCCCAATGCGCGCCATTGACCTGTGCGGAGATCGCTTTCTTCGCCAGCGAAGGTGCGATGGAGGCGGCCACTTCGGCCGGCGTCACGCCTGCGTCGTAGTCGCGCGAATTGCCATCGGGAAAGGTGAGGGAGATCTGGGACATGTCGTCCTCCTCGTCGGTTTGGCGCCCACGGAACGCCCGGTTGCGGGATATATGGTTCCAGAGCCTTTTGCGCGGGCAGGGCGCGGCTGTCAATGGGGAGGGGGTGGGGGAGACGTCGCAGGGGGGTCTGACCCCGCCCTGCGAGCCCCGGGGATATTGCGACCAAGGCGAGGACCAGAGGCGGCTGCCCCTTCGTGTTGGCGAAAATAACCCGGGGGGTGAGGCGCGACGCGCCTAGGGGGCAGCGCCCCCTTGCGCCGGATAGGAAAAAGGCGCCTCTCGGGCGCCTCTCCTTACATCTTGTTGAGCTTGCTCTGCAGATCGGCGAGCTGTTTCTTGATCGCGTCCAGCTCGCCGCGATCGTCGCCATCGTCCGGCGCGGGGCCGGACGAGCCGGCGGTTCCCCAGCCCGCCATCATGTTCTGCAAGAAGGCCTGTTGCTGCGCCTGCAGCGCCTCGAAACCCGGCATCGAGCTCATCGGATTCGGCATCTTGTTCATGTTCTCGAGCATCTGCGAGTGCCCCTCGCGCAGCATCTCGAAAGACGCGGCGAGGAATTGCGGCACCACCGATTGCGCGGCGCCGGTATAGGAGCGCACCAGATCGGTCAGAACATCGACGGGCAGAACGTTCTCGCCGCGGCTCTCGTGCTCGGCCACGATCTGCAGCAGATATTGCCGTGTCAGGTCGTCGCCCGATTTCAGATCGACGATCTGCACCTCGCGCCCCTCGCGGATGAATTTCGCGATGTCTTCGAGCGTCACGTAATCGCTGGTCTCGGTATTATAGAGACGGCGGCTGGCGTAACGCTTGATCAACAAGGGCTTTTCGTCTGCGGCCATGTGATGCGATCCTCCCCGGATTATGCGTGTGCAGCGATTGTGAGACGCCGCGCTGCCAAAATCAATAAAAGAAAAAGGGCGCGCCGCGAAGGCGCGCCCGAGATACGCAGGGCCGGCTGGGAGGAGGAGGCCGGTGCCCGCGTTGAGGTCTTATTTCGCAGCCGTTGCGGCTTTCTTCGACGCAGCGGTCATGTCGGCGGTCGCCTTCTTGACGGTGGCGGACGCTTCTTCCGACATGTCCTTGCCAGCGGCCATCATCAGCTCGACGGTGTCCATCTGAACCTTTTTCGCGATTTCAGCGAAGGCAGCCATGTTCTCGGCCGCCATCTCGGCGGAAGCCGACGCGAAGTCGCTCATCGCCTTGGCGTAATCGGCGGGCTCTTCCTTGGTCTTGGTCAGGTCGCCCATCTTGTCGAGGGTGCCCTTGGTCCATTTGGTCGAGATTTCGGTCGACTTGCCGGCAGCTTCAAGCGCCACTTTCGACATCTTCTCGCCGAGGGCAGCTTGCGATTTGAACGCATCCTGGAATTTCGAGGTGTCGACGGGGAAGGACGCCATCATGTCCTGCATGATCTTGGTGTAGTCTTGGGTCTTGGCCATGTGAGTGCTCCGTTGGGTTGGGGCCCGTGGTCTGGAACGTTGGCGGGGCCCTTTGGGTTACGCAACGTATATACATGCTGCGGCGCAGCATTTCAAGAGAAGATTTGCTGCGCCGCAGAAAATTCACAACCCAAGCGGGAAGGTTATATCTTTACCATCTCTTTGACGTAAGTGCCGGGCGCGTCTGCCAAAATCGGGTGATCGGCATCGCCGGGCTGGCGTGCGGGCACCATCGCACCGGATTTCTTGGCCAGCCATTCGCCCCAGCGCGGCCACCAGCTTCCCTCGTGAAACTCGGCTTGCGCTTTCCACTCGTTGGGATTCGCGACCGGCGCCTCGGAGGTGTAGTGGCCGTATTTCTTCTTGCTGGGCGGATTGACGATTCCGGCGATGTGGCCCGATTGCGACAGGATGAAGCTCTTGTCCTTCGAACCCATCTTCGCGACCCCGTTGAACGAGGCGACCCAGGGCGCGATATGATCGGTCTCGCAGGCGATCGCCATCAGCGGCACGTTGACGTCGGAGACCTTGACCGTCTCGCCCAGCACCTCGAAGCCTTCGCGCGCGAAGCGGTCCTTCTGGCAAAGGCCGCGTAGATATTCGACCGCCATCTTGCCCGGCAGGTTCGTCGAGTCGCCGTTCCAGAACAGCAGATCGAAAGCAGGCGGGGATTCCCCCATCATGTAGCTGCGGATCGCAGGCCGATAGATCAGGTCGTTCGAGCGCAGGTAGGAGAAGGTGCGCGACATGAAATAGCTGTCGAGCACGCCGTCGGCCTTGCACTGCCGCTCGATCCCGTCGACGAAATCGTCCTGCAGGAAGACCGCGAACTCGCCCTGATCCGAGAAATCGGTGAGCGTGGTGAAGAAGGTGGCCGAGTTGATCGACTTGTCCTTGCGCTTGTTCAGCAGGCCCAGCGTCAGCGACAGCGTGGTACCCGCGATGCAATAGCCGACCGCGTTGACCTTCTTCTCGCCGGTGATCTTCTTCACCTCGTCGATCGCGGTGAGGTAGCCCTCCTGCACGTAGTCATCCATGCCGACATCGGCATAGCTCTTGTCGGGGTTCTTCCAGCTGACCACGAAGAGGGTGAAGCCCTGATCGACGATCCAGCGGATCAGCGAGTTCTGCGGCTTCAGGTCCATGATGTAGAAGCGGTTGATCCAGGGCGGGAAGATCAGAAGCGGCGTCTTGTGTACCTTCTCGGTGGTCGGCGTATACTGGATCAGCTCGAACAGACGGTTGCGGTAGATCACCGAACCCTCGGCGGTGCCGATATTCTCGCCCACGGTGAAGGCGTCCTTGTCGGCCAGCGTCACGAGCAGGTCGCCGCGGTTCGCCTCGATGTCGCGCACGAGGTTCTCGAGCCCTTTCACGAGGCTCTCGCCCTCGGTCTCGATCGCCTTTTCCAGCGCATCAGGGTTGGTCGCGAGGAAGTTGGTCGGCGCCATCAGGTCGATGATCTGGCGCGAGAAATACTGGAGCCGCTGACGGTCCACCGGATCCAGGTCTTCGAGCTTGTCGACCGTCTCGCGCACGCCCTGCGCCGCGATCTGATATTGCTGTTTGATATAGTTGAAATAGGGATGGCTATCCCAGAGCGGATTGGCAAAACGCGGGTCGGAAGGACCCGTGTCCTCGGGCGGGCGGAACGCGCCCTTGGCGAGCGCCTCCTGCGCTTCGAGGTAATGCTTCATCGCCTGACCCCAGTAATTCACCTGGGCTTCGAGGATCTTTGACGGTTTCTCCAGCCATTCGTTCATCATGGCCGCGGAGGAGGAGAAATAGAGATCGGCGCCGGGGCCTTCGAGGGCGGGATTCACGGGGCGCTTCTGAGCGATCGCATCGACCATCCGCTCTGTCAGTTCCTCGATGCGGGCGAGGTTCTCCTGCATCTTCTGCGATGCAGCAATTTTGTCCGTCTCCTCGGTTGTCATGAACGATAATCCTCCCTATCCTCTGAACCAGCATAATATCGCCGCAGTCTTGGGGTAAAGCGGCGTTTCCGTTGCCGAGTGTGCGCGTGGCCGGCCCCGAGGAGTTGCATATGAAAACGATCATGTCCTACGACCTGATGGAAACCTTCAGGAACACGAACGAGTGGATGGGCGCCTCGGCGCGCGCCATGGCGTCCTACCCGGTCTGGGGCCTCGCCCCGCATCCGATGTTCAAGATCATGTCGGCCTGGGGCCGGGTGACGGAACGCTCTTTCGCGCGGATGGTGATCAAGCCCGATTGGGGCATCCATTCGATCGCCGCCGAGGACGGGCGCGATCACCTCGTCGAGGTCGAAACGGTGCTCAACAAGCCCTTCGGCAGCCTCGTGCATTTCAACGTCCACGGCCGCGAGCCGATGGAGCGGCGCATCCTTCTGGTGGCGCCGATGTCGGGCCATTACGCGACGCTGCTGCGCTCCACCGTGGCCTCGCTGCTGCCCGACGCCGATGTCTGGGTGACCGATTGGCATAATGCGCGCGATATCCCCGTCTCCGAAGGCAAGTTCGATATCGAGGACTATACACTCTACCTTGTCGATTTCATGAAAGAGATGGGTCCTGATACCAACGTGATCGCGGTGTGTCAGCCGGCGCCGCTCGCGCTGGCCGCGACCGCCTATCTCGCCGCCGAGGATCCCGCCGCGCAGCCGCGCACGCTGACCCTGATCGGCGGGCCGATCGATCCCGACGCCGCCGCCACCGAAGTGACCGATTTCGGCCGTCGCGTCACGATGGGCCAGCTCGAGCAGATGGTGATTCAGCGTGTGGGCTTCAAATACAAGGGCGCGGGCCGCCTGGTCTATCCGGGCCTGATGCAGCTCGCTTCCTTCATCTCGATGAACATGGACAAGCACGCGCAGGCCTTCCAGGACAAGATCTGGAAAGAGGCCTCTGGCGAAGGATCGGAGCACGACAAGCATTACCGCTTCTACGACGAATACCTTGCCGTGATGGACATGACTGCCGAGTTCTACCTCTCGACGGTTGAGCGTATCTTCAAGGGCCTCGAGATCGCCAAGAACCGCTTCGAGGTCGGCGGCAAGATGGTCGATATCTCGAAGATCACCAAGGTCGCGGTGAAGACCGTTGAGGGCGAGAAGGACGACATCTCTGCCCCCGGCCAATGCGTCGCCGCGCTCGGCCTTTGCTCCGGCGTGCCGGATTCGATGAAGCAACAGCACCTCGAGCCCGGCGCAGGCCATTACGGCATCTTCGCAGGCTCGCACTGGCGCAACAACATCCGCCCGCTCGTGCTCGATTTCATCGACGAGAACGCCGACAACCCGGCGCCCGGGAAGGGGAAGCCCGCGACGGTCACCCCGATCCGGAAAAAGAAGGTGAAGACGGCCGAGGCTGGGTGAGTTTGATCGCCGTTTGGAATTAAAAAACGCCGCTCCGAGGGGGCGGCGTTTTTTGTATAATGCCGATCGCTGACCGATTATGATTTGTGGATGAAGGTCTCCTTCTCGAGAGTTCGGATCGATGAAATGCGCAAAAATTTTCTTGTGCCAAAGCGCTTTGCTACGTTTCTGGTGGCGTTTTCTTTTTGGGGCAGTTCAGGCGATGCACAAGGCTTGTTGCACGACTTCGCAAGCCTTTTCGAACGCTGTCGCGTGTCTATCGAAATGAACTCGGAGTTTAACCGCGAGGGGCTGGAAGAGAAGAGCGTCGCAGAGCGCCATGCGCGGGATTGGGGAATGCATTCTAACCAGAGGGCGTGGATGCGCCCGGGTTCAGAGCTTTATGTAGTGCTTACCGGATGGAGTTCTCGAGAAGGCACCACCCGGCATTTGTGCGAAGTTAGATTGGCCGATGAAGGGCGTGCCTTGGATGCGGTGGAGCAAGCGCTGCTGCTGCGTCACTTTCTGATCGAACAAGTCGGGTTGATCGGTGCAGGAACTCACGAAATTGACAAGAAACTGTCTCCGATCCCGCCTCTGGTGAGTGAAGCGTTTTTGCTTTCTGAAAGAAATCCAAATGGCTGCCGAGTGAGCAGCAATCTCTCCTTCTCACCCGATGGAACATTCTTTTCAGCAGGGACCGGCGAACAGGCAATTAGTTCGTGCAGGGCCGAATAGATTCCAAGACTTTGGAAAAATCTGCGTGAAAAATCAGAAGCAGGCATTCGGCTTAGAACCTCGAATGGCAAGTTTGTTCGCAACGCGGCCCTTTCCGTCACGCCAACAATAACGGCGCCTCCAGCCAGTCGCGCAGGTTCTGGGTGATCTTCTCGGGTTGTTCCAGCGGGCTCAGGTGGCCCGCGCCGAGGATCAGGCGGAACTCGGCGTGGGGCATCAGCTCGGCGAGGAATTCGTGCCGGCGGGGCGGGCAGATCTTGTCGTATTCGCCGCACATCAGCAGCGCGCGGGTTTTCGTGGCGCGCAGCGTGCGTTGCAGGTCGGGGCGGCGCATCAGGGCGCGGGACTGCGCCTCGAACGTGTTGGCGCCCAAGCCTGCCGCCATCTCCAGCAGCATCGCCTGAATTTCAGCGCGGCCGGGATCGGGGGCGAGGCTGTCGGCGGGGATTTCCTCCAGCATCATCTCGTCGAGCCGCCCGGTGAGCGCCTTCACGATCCGGGTTTCGCGCGCGGCGGCGATCTGCGGCATCTCGGGCAGGGGGGAGACGTCGAGTAATGCGACCTGGGTCACCCGGTCGGGCGCGCGGCGCAGGATCTCGATTGCGACGACCGCGCCCAGCCAATGCCCGACCAGCGCGAACTGGGGCGGCGCCTCGTCCAAAACCGCCTGTGCCATCTCCTCGATCGTCGTGCCGCGCAGCCGCGCCACCATCACCGAACGCTCGGAAGACAGCTCTTGCAGCGGGTGCCAGAACAGCCGCGCGTCGCACATGAAACCGGGAAGAAAGACCAGCGGATCGCTTGGCATCGCTCGAAACCTCAATCGCGGCGCGTTTTCGCGCTTCTCGCGTCGAGTGTGCCGCAAGGGCTGAGGTCAAGCAAATCGAAATGCCGCAAGCAGCGGATCACAGCCGGGCCAGCACCTCCGCCAGCGCGGTCTCGATCAGCGCGAGGCAATCCGGATCCGAGAAGCGGTGATCGGCGCCTTTGACCAAGGTCAGGCGCATGTCCGCGCCCTCGGCATGCTCCAGCAGCCGGATCGCGGTCTCGGTGCTCACGGCCTCGTCGGCGGTGCCTTGCAGGAAGCGCGTGGGGAAGGGCAGCGCCAGCGGGCTGCGCAGCACCAATCGCTCGCGACCCTCGTTGATGAGGCGGCGGGTGATGACATAGGGCTCGCCGTAATCCGACGGGACCGCGATGGAGCCTTCGCTTTCCAGCTTGTGCCTGGTTTCTTTGTCGAAGCTCGCCCAATAGCCGTCCTCGGTGAAATCGGGGGCCGCGGCGATGGTAACGAGGCCCGCGACTTTCTCGGGGTGTTCGCGCGACATCAGGAGCGAGATCCAGCCGCCCATCGAGGAGCCCACGAGGATCTGCGGGCCTTCGGTCTTGGCCATGATCACGTCGCGCGCATCCTCAAACCAGTCGCCGATCGCGCCGTCCTCGAATGCGCCGTCCGAGACGCCGTGGCCGGAATAGTCGAAGCGCAGGAAGGCGCGGCCCTCGCGCTTTGCCCAGTCTTCCAGCGCCAGCGCCTTCGTGCCCTCCATGTCGGATTTGAACCCGCCGAGGAAAACTACGCCCGGACCTTTGCCCGGCGTCAGGTTGTAGGCGATGCGGCGGCCTTCTTGGGTCTCGAGATACTCGGTCATCTGCGGTTCCTGCGATCTGTTCGCGCCCAGCCTATCGGGCGGCGCGGGTGGCCTCAACCTGTCCGCTTGCGCTCAGTGCGCGGGTTTTTCCTTGCCGGTGACGGCGCGGTAGATGGGCTGGATGATCCGGGTGACGACGGGGATCAGGACCAAACCATAGATCAGCCCGAAGATGCCGTCGAAGAACGCGGTGACGGCCCAGCTGACGAAGCCTTCCGCGGTGCCTGCCGCATGGGCTGCGGCCTCGGCCTGATGGTGGATCCAGTCGTAGGGCGCGTGCCAGCCAAGCTCTGCCAGACCGTGCAGCACGATATTGCCGCCGACCCAGATCATCGCGGCGGTGCCGACGATCATCAGCAACTGCATCAATCTGGGCATCACATGCACGATGCCACGCCCGAGCGCGCGTGTCGGCCCGAGCTTGCCGTTCTCGGCCAGCCATAGCCCCGCGTCGTCGGCTTTCACGATCAATGCGACCGAGCCATAGACCACCACCGTCACGCCGATCCCGATGATGGCGAGCGCGATAGCCTCCATCCAGATCGGCTGGCCCGAGGGCAGGGCGGCGAGGCCGATGGTCATGATCTCGGCGGAGAGGATGAAATCGGTCTTCACCGCGGATTTCACCCGTTTTTCCTCGAGGTGGTCGGCGGTTTCTGCCGCGACATGGCCCTCGGCATCGGGCTCATGCGGTTTGAACAGGTGATAGACCTTCTCCGCGCCTTCGAAACACAGGTACGACCCGCCGAGCATCAGCAAGGGCGTGATCAGCCACGGCGCGAAGGCAGAGAGCAGCAGCGCGGCTGGCAGCAGGAATATGAGCTTGTTCTTGATCGAGCCGAGCGCGATCTTCCCCACGATCGGCAATTCGCGGGCGGGCTTGAAGCCGTGGACATATTTCGGGGTCACCGCCGCATCGTCGATCAGCGCGCCAGCCGCCTTCGAGCCCGCCTTGGCCGCCTGACCTGCCGCATCGTCGATCGAGGTCGCCGCCACCTTGGCGATCCCCGCCACGTCATCGAGAAGCGCCAGCAAGCCACTCATCGCAAACCCTTTCCTCTTCACGCCCACGTGAGCCTAGGGCGCGTCTCCCCAAGCCACAAGCGCGAAGACTTGTTCCCGAATTCTTTCCGGGCGGGCATGAAAAAGGCGCCCGAAGGCGCCTTGATCGCACTATTTCGCTTGGCTTACAGCCCCAGCTTCTGCGCGACGATCTGGTTGACCGCCTTGGGGTTGGCCTTGCCGCCCGAGGCCTTGATCACCTGACCGACGAACCAACCCGCCAGCTTCGGGTTGGCCTTCGCCTTCTCGACCTGCTCAGGGTTCGCGGCGATCACTTCATCCACGGCGGCCTCGATGGCGCCGGTATCGGTGACCTGGATCATGCCGCGCTCTTCCACGATCTTCTCGGGGTCGCCGCCTTCGGTGTAGACGATCTCGAAGAGGTCCTTCGCGATCTTACCCGAAATCTTGTCGGACTTGATCAGCCGGATGATAGCGCCAAGCTGCGCGGCATCGACCGGGCTCGAGGTGATGTCGTGGTCTTCCTTCTTCAGGCGACCGAACAGCTCGTTGATGACCCAGTTCGCGGCAAGCTTGCCGTCACCGGCCTCGGCCACCACGGCCTCGAAGTAATCCGCGTTCTCGACCTCTGCGGTCAGCACCGAGGCATCGTATTCCGACAGTCCCAGCTCCTTGACGAAACGCGCTTTCTTCGCGTCCGGCAGTTCGGGCATCGAGGCGCCGATATCGTCGACCCAGGCCTGCTCGATTTCCAGCGGCAGCAGGTCGGGGCAGGGGAAGTAGCGGTAATCATGCGCTTCTTCCTTCGACCGCATCGAGCGCGTCTCGCCCTTGTCGGGATCGTAAAGGCGGGTTTCCTGCACCACTTCGCCGCCGTCTTCGACGATGGCGATCTGGCGCCGGGCCTCGTATTCGATGGCCTGCTGAATGAAGCGCATCGAGTTCATGTTCTTGATCTCGCAGCGCGTGCCGAGATGGCTGAAATCCTGCGTTTCCTGATATTTCTCGTAAGCGCCCGGCTTGCAGATCGAGACGTTGACGTCCGCGCGCAGGTTGCCGTTCTGCATGTTGCCGTCGCAGGTGCCCAGGTAGCGCAGGATCTGACGCAGCTTGCCGACATAGGCCGCAGCCTCTTCCGGGCCGCGGATGTCGGGGCGCGAGACGATCTCCATCAGCGCGACGCCGGTACGGTTGAGGTCCACGAAGGACATATGCGGGTCCATGTCGTGGATCGACTTGCCCGCATCCTGCTCGAGGTGGATACGCTCGATCCGGACCTTGCGCGCGACGCCCGGACCCATATCGACGATGATTTCGCCCTCGCCCACGATGGGGTGGTAGAGCTGCGAAATCTGGTAGCCCTGCGGCAGGTCGGGGTAGAAATAGTTCTTCCGGTCGAAGGCAGAGCGCAGGTTGATATCTGCCTTGAGGCCGAGGCCCGTGCGCACGGCCTGCGCCACGCAGAACTCGTTGATCACCGGCAGCATGCCGGGCATCGCCGCGTCGACGAAGGCCACGTTCGAGTTCGGCTCTGCACCGAACTTGGTAGAGGCGCCCGAGAACAGCTTGGCTTTCGAGGCCACCTGCGCGTGGACTTCAAGCCCGATCACCAGCTCCCAATCCGATTTGGCACCGGCAATGACCTTGGGTTCGGGGGCTTGGAATTCGAGATGGTCGAGCATGTCCACATCCTGTCAGTAAAGGCTTGGGCAAGCTTCTAGGACAGGGCAGGGGCGGGGGCAAGAGGGCGACCGCCCCGCAGCGGACATCAGACCAGCGGCACCCCGTAGGATTCGAAAATCGCGCTGAGCCGGTCGAGCGGCGGCGTGGCCTCTCGTGGCAGGTAGGCGCGACGCCCGTCGCGCAGCGTGACCATGCATTCGTCGCCTGCGAGCTTGCGCCGTCGCAGCCGCGCCGAGTCGATCTGTGCGAGGGGGAACGTGCCCAATTGCCGCCCGTTGCGGTAGACTTCCATTCGCGCAGGCGTGATCCGCAGCAGGCCCGAGCGATTGCGCATCAGCTTGTACAAAGTGAGGGCGAGATAGATCCACGCGGCGACATGAATCCATGTCGTCGCGGTCAGTTTCATTGCGCCGTAGAGCAGCGCCATCCCGAAGGCGAGCGCAAGATACCCTCCCGCCCGGCGGGCCTGGTGTCGGTATTCAAATTCATTGTCGTCCATGGTCGAGCCTGTCCGCGAAACTGCCCAACGCCCGCAAGTCGCGAGCGTCTGCCTTTCGTAGCGCGAGAACCCGGCACGGATGGGCCGAGAATGCGGCCAATCCGTGGTCTTCCGGGATCGCGCGCAGGCGCCGAGCGGAAATCAGCCCAGTAGACGCTGCGTCATCTCGGACAGGTCGCGGCTGAGGCCCGGCTGGGCGGCGATCCGTTCCAACTCGCTGCGCATCTTCTCGCGCCGGCCTTCGTCATAGCGCGTCCATGTCTCGAAAGCGGTGGACATGCGGGCGGCGACCTGCGGGTTGACCGGATCGAGCTTGAGCAGCCAATCGGCATAGAAGCGATAGCTCGCCCCGTCCGCGCGGTGGAAGCCCGCGTGATTGCCCGACAGCCCCGCCATCAGCGCACGGAAGCGGTTCGGCGTCTTCCATGTGAAGAGCGGATCGCCGGTCAGCGTCTCGGCGCGCTCCAGCGCCATCTCTGGCGGGCAATTGGCGAGCTGGACGAGGAACCACTTGTCCATCACCAGCCGGTCGCCCTGCCAGCGGTCGCGGAATTCGGCCATCGCGCTCGCATCCTGTCCGGTCTGCACCAGTGACGCGAGCGCGCCGAAGCTTTCGGTCATGTTCTCGGCCGAGGCGAACAGGGCACCCGCGCGGGCTCCGCCGTCGATGCGGTTCAAAAGCCGCAGAACGGCAAGGCGCAGCGCCCGCGGGCCAGCCTGCTCCGGGTCGGAGCTGTAGGGCGCCGTCGCTTCGGTTTTGGTGAAAATCTCGGCCAGAAGCGTCTTATGCGCAGTCGCAAGATCGCGGGCGAGCGCTTCGCGCGCCTCATGGATCGCCGCAGGATCGGGCGTCTCGCCCTGATCGTAGAGCGCCTGCGCGATGCTGTCCTCGGAGGGCAGGTTCAGACACAGCGCGCGGAAGGCCGGATCGGCGGATTCGTCGCGCAACAGCGCACCCATCGCATCGGAGAAGGACCGGTCACCCTCTTGTCCCAGAACGCGCCCGATCAGCATCTTCTGGGCCAGCGCACGCCCCGCTTCCCATCGGTTGAACGGGTCGCGGTCATGGGTCAGCAGGAAGGCAAGCTCGGACGTGTCGGCGTCGCGCTCCAGCCGCACGGGGGCGGAGAAGTCGCGCAGGATCGAGGGCACCGGGCGCGTCGCGAGCCCGTCGAAGGTGAAGCTCTGCCTCGCCTCTGTCATCTCAAGAACGGTGGATGGCACGACCTCGTCGCCATTCTCGTTGAGCAGCCCGACTTCAATCGGGATGTGGCGCAACGGCTTTTCTTCCTGACCGGGCGTGGGGCGCGTTTCCTGTTCGAATTCAAGCGTGTATACGCCGTCCTTGAAGCTGTCGCGCACCCGTAGCGTCGGCGTGCCCGCATCGGTATACCAGCGCTTGAACTGGCTCAGGTCGCGGCCCGAGCTGTCCTCGAACACCTTCAGCCAGTCCTCGATCGTGCAGGCCTGCCCGTCATAGCGCTCGAAATAGAGGTCGAGCGCGGCGCGATAGCCGTCGGGCCCCAGCAGGCGGTGCAACATGCCCACGATCTCGGCGCCTTTCTCGTAGACGGTCGCGGTGTAGAAGTTGTTGATCTCGCGGTAATGATCGGGGCGCGGCGGGTGCGACAGCGGACCGCGATCCTCGCGGAACTGCCGCCCGCGCAGCGCCAGAACGTCGTCGATCCGCTTCGTCGCGTGTCCGCGCATGTCGCCGGTGAACTGCTGGTCGCGATAAACCGTCAGCCCCTCTTTCAGGCACAGCTGGAACCAGTCGCGGCAGGTGATGCGGTTGCCGGTCCAGTTGTGGAAATATTCGTGCGCGATGATGCCCTCGATACGCTCGTAATCGGCATCGGTCGCGGTCTCGGGCGAGGCGAGAACCCATTTGGAGTTGAAAATGTTCAACCCCTTGTTCTCCATCGCGCCCATATTGAAGTCATCGACGGCGACGATGTTGAAGATGTCCAGGTCGTATTCGCGGCCGTAAACCTCTTCGTCCCAGCGCATCGACCGATGCAGCGCCTGCAGCGCGAAGTCGCAACGGTCTTCGTCGCCCGGACGGACCCAGATATTCGTGGCGACCTCTCGGCCCGACATCGTGGTGAATGTGCCCGAATGCGCGCGAAGGTCACCCGCGACCAGTGCGAAGAGATAGGCGGGCTTGGGCCACGGATCGACCCATTCGGCATAGCCGTCGCGGTTCGCGACCAGATCGCCATTCGACAGCAGAACCGGCTGATCGCCCGTAATCGTGACGTGGAAGCGCGCCATCACGTCGGGGCGGTCCGGATAGAAGGTAATCTTGCGGAAGCCCTCGGCCTCGCATTGCGTGCAATACATGCCGTTCGACATGTAAAGCCCTTCCAGCGCGGTGTTTTTCGACGGTGCGATCCGCGTCACGGTCTCCAGCGTGAAGTCTCGTGCCGGCAGAATATCCGCCGGGAGCGTAAGGCCGGTCTTGCTGAGTTGGTATTCGCCGGAGGCCAGCTCGCGCCCGTCCAGCGCAATCGAGACAAGCTCCAGCTCCTCCCCATCGAGATGCAGCGCCGCCACCGCTTCCCGCGGAGAGAATGCTAGGCGCGCGCGTACTTCTGTCGCGTCCGGATCGAGCGTGAAATCGAGTCCCACGCTCTTGAGCGTGAAAGGATAGGGGCGGTAGTCGATCAGGCGCTTGGGAAGGGCTTGGGTAGCCGTCGTGTCGGCGGGCATTCTTGCGATATTCCTCGTTATTCTCGGCTTGTGTGACGTGGAGCGTTTCGGGGCGAAGGCAAGCGCGCCTTCTGGGTGTCGCTTCCCGTTTCGGGCGGGCGCGATCCGGTTTCGCCTCAGTCACGCAGTTCAGTGCCAAGAGTATCCGTCCCGCGCGCGGTTTTCAAAGCGGTTTCGCCGGCAGGGCCGGGCGGTTCGCTGCCGACGGGCTGAACCCGAACCGGGACGACCGCGTTACCCGAAGTGAAGGGGGCCGGATCGATGCGCTCTGCGCCACGGCCCCGACAGGACACTATCGAAGATGGAAGGAGCAATCCGATGTCCGCACCGAATACGAATACAAATGGCGAGAAGAAGAGGCATGCCCCCGCCCTGATCGGCATGGCCATGGTCGTGATACTGGGCGTGGCGGTGATCCTCGTATGGATCGCGATGGCCGCAAATTCCCCGCAACCGACCGGGGCGGGTGCAGACCAGACAGAGGCGCCCGCCGCGACGCAGAACGCCCCGAAAACCGAAGGCGTGGTGCGCTCCGAGCCGCCATCGGCGCCGCTTGACGGGCTTGGCACCTCAACGACCCAGGCGCCCGCGACGACCGGGGTCGGCGAAGGCGGGGTCAATGGTGAGGCAACGCCGGGCGACACGATACAGCAGTAACTCCTGGGCGACGACTGTCGCGCCACAACGGTGATATCAGCGCCGATGCCTTGGCGGGCGGGGTTCGAAAAGCCCCGCCTGCCGAGGCATGCGCGGTTCTCCTGACCGCTTTCCCGCCTTCGCGCCTTCCCGCGTGCTTTCCGTAATCCGCTGGACATTCGCGCCCAGCGGTTTCATCTAATACGCGTCTGAGAAAACGGGAGGCATCATGGCACAGCGGGTCGCGCGAAACGAACTGCAGGTGGCGGTCGAACTGGCCGCTTTCATCGAGGATCAAGCTTTGCCAGGGACCGGCGTCGCGCCGGAGCGCTTCTGGGAAGGGCTCTCGGAACTGTTGCATACGCTGGGGCCGAAGAACCGTGCGCTGCTCGAGACGCGCGAGTCGATCCAGTCCAAGCTCGACGATTGGCATTCGCATCGCCGCGCCGAAGGCTTTGATTTCGAAGACTATAAATCCTTCCTGCGCGAGATCGGTTATCTCCTGCCCGAAGGCGACGATTTCAAGATCGAGACCCCCGAGACCGATCCCGAATTCGCCACCGTCTGCGGTCCGCAGCTCGTCGTGCCGATCACCAATGCCCGCTACGCACTCAACGCCGCGAATGCCCGCTGGGGCAGTCTCTATGATGCGCTTTACGGCACCGATGCGCTTGGCGATCTGCCGCAGGGCAAGGGCTACGATCCCAAGCGCGGCGCCCGCGTGATCGAGCGTGCCAAGGCGTTTCTCGACGAAGCCGTGCCGCTTGCGGGCGGAAGCTGGACCGACGTGACCGCGCTGCGCGTGGAGAACGGCGTGTTCTTCGTGGAGAACGCGGTGGGCGAGACGGGGCTGGCCGATCCGGCGCAGTTCCTCGGGTTCAACATCTCCGACGAGGGCGCGCTGTCCGAAGTTCTTTTGGAAAACAACGGGCTGCATCTCGTGATCGAGATCGACCCGACCACCGAAGTCGGTCAGGCCGACCCTGCCGATATCGCCGATGTCATCCTTGAAGCCGCGGTCAGCACGATCATGGATTGTGAGGACTCGGTGGCTTGTGTCGATGCCGAGGACAAGGTTCTCGCCTATGGCAACTGGCTGGGCCTGATGAAGGGCGATCTGCGCGAGAACGTCGTGAAGAACGGCGAGAAGACTGTGCGGCGGCTCGAGGGTGATTATCAGTTCACCGGCGGCGGTGGCGAGAAGATCACTCTGAAGGGCCGCTCGCTGATGCTGGTGCGCAATGTCGGCCACCTGATGACCACCCCCGCGATTCTGACCCGCGACGGCGAAGAGGCCTATGAGGGGCTGATGGATGCGATGGTCACCACGCTCTGCGCGATGCATGACCTCAAGAAGACCGAAGGGCCGCGCAACTCTGTCACGGGCTCGGTCTATGTGGTGAAGCCGAAGATGCACGGCCCCGAAGAGGTCGCCTTCGCGACCGAGATTTTCGACAAGGTCGAAGAGGTTCTGGGCCTGCCGCGCTACACGGTGAAGCTTGGCATCATGGACGAGGAGCGCCGCACCTCGGTCAACCTCAAGGAATGCATCCGCGCCGCGAAGAACCGTGTGGCCTTCATCAACACCGGTTTCCTCGACCGCACCGGCGACGAGATCCACACCTCCATGCAGGCCGGTCCGATGCTGAGCAAGGGCGAGATGAAGTCTCAGCCCTGGATCGAAGCCTACGAGGATCGCAACGTCGATATCGGTCTGGCCTGCGGGCTCGCCGGCAAGGCGCAGATCGGCAAGGGCATGTGGGCGATGCCCGACAAGATGGCCGATATGCTCGAGGCCAAGGTGAACCATCCGCTCGCGGGCGCGAACTGCGCCTGGGTGCCGTCGCCGACGGCGGCCACGCTGCACGCCACCCATTACCACAAGATCGACGTGAAGCGCCGCCAGCAGGAAATCGCCGCGATGAACCGTCCGGCGCGGCTCGACGATCTGCTGACGATCCCGCTCGCGCGTGGGAAGAACTACTCGGAGGAGGAAATCCGCACCGAGATCGAGAACAACGCGCAAGGCATCCTCGGCTATGTCGTGCGCTGGGTCGATCAGGGCGTGGGCTGCTCCAAGGTGCCCGACATCCATGACGTCGGCCTGATGGAAGACCGTGCGACCTGCCGGATTTCCAGCCAGGCGATCGCGAACTGGCTCGAGCATGGGCTGGTGAGCGAAGGCCAGGTGATGGAGGCGCTGCGCAAGATGGCCAAGGTCGTCGACCGTCAGAACGAGGGCGATCCCAACTACCGCCCCATGGCGCCCGGCTATGACGGCTTCGCGTTCCAGGCAGCGTGCGACCTGTGCTTCCTCGGCACGGTCCAACCCTCGGGATATACGGAACCGGTGCTGCATCAGCGCCGCCTGCAAGAGAAGGAGGAACGCGCATGATCACGCTCGAACAGGCGCAGAAGATGATCGAGACCGCGCTGGCGCAAGGCGCGGAAGACGGGCTGAAACCGCTCTCGGCGATCGTGCTGGATGCGGGCGGCCACCCGCTTGCTTTCGCGCGCGCCGATGGCGCGGCGCCGGGCCGCTTCGATATTGCGCAAGCCAAGGCTTACGGCGCGGTGATGCTGGGGATGGGCGGCAAGGCGCAGATGGCGCGGGCCGAGGCGCAGGCCTATTTCATGGCCGCGTTGAACGGCATCTATGACGGCAAGACCTGCCCGGTGCCCGGCGGCGTGCTGATCCGCGACGAGAGCGGCGCGGTGATCGGTGCGATGGGCGTGACAGGCGATACCTCGGACAATGACGCCAAGGTGGCCGTGGCCGGGATCGAAGCCGCGGGCTTCACCGCCGAGGACTGATCACCCTGCCAAGGTTTGATTTCGGGCGGTCCGGCAGGCGATGCCGGGCCGCCCGCGCCGTCTCGGTCCGCGCTTGACCCCCGCTCGGGCCATTGACGCGCGCGGCGCGCTCTGGCAGGGGAGAGCGCAAATAAGGACAATGAGAATGCACCTGTTTTCCGACATCCGCGCCGCGGTGATTGCGGCACTCGATCAGATGGTTTCCGAAGGCGCGCTGCCCGAGGGGCTGGACTACGCAAACGTCGCGGTGGAGCCGCCGCGCGATCCGCTGCATGGAGACATGGCGACCAACGCCGCGATGGTGCTGGCCAAGCCCGCCAAGTCGAAACCGCGCGACATCGCCGAGGCGCTGGCGGCCAAGCTGGCCGCAGATGACCGGATCGTGAGCGCCGATGTCGCCGGTCCCGGTTTCATCAACCTGCGCCTCGATCCGAAGGTCTGGGCTGATGTGACCCACGCCGTTCTGAAAGAGGGTGCGGATTACGGGCGCTCCGATCTGGGCCGCGGCGTGAAGGTGAACGTGGAATATGTCTCCGCGAACCCGACCGGCCCGATGCATGTCGGCCATACCCGCGGCGCCGTCTTCGGCGATGCGCTGGCAAGCCTGCTGGATTTCGCGGGCTATGACGTCACGCGGGAATATTACATCAACGATGGCGGCGCGCAGGTCGATGTGCTCGCCCGCTCCGCCTATGAGCGCTATCGCGAAGCCTGTGGCCTCGAGCCGGAAATTCGCGAGGGGCTCTATCCCGGCGATTACCTGATCCCGGTCGGTGAGGCGATCAAGGCCAAGTATGGCGAGAGCCTGCTCGACAAACCCGAGGAAGACTGGCTCGAAGATATCCGCGAATTCGCGACCGAGCAGATGATGGAGATGATCCGCGAGGACCTCGCCTGTCTCGGCGTGAAAATGGATGTCTTCTCCTCCGAGAAATCGCTCTACGGCACCGGCCAGATCGAGGCGGCGCTGAAGCGGCTCGAGGATCTGGGCCTGATCTACGAGGGTGTGCTCGACCCTCCGAAGGGCAAACTGCCAGAGGATTGGGAGGAGCGCGAGCAGACCCTGTTCCGCTCGACCGAATATGGCGATGACGTGGACCGCCCGGTGAAGAAGTCGGACGGCTCATGGACCTATTTCGCCCCCGATATCGCCTATCACTGGACCAAGATCGATCGTGGCTACGATCTGCTGATCGACGTCTTCGGCGCCGACCATGGCGGCTATGTGAAGCGGATGAAGGCAGCCGTGGCTGCGCTTTCAGATCGCAAGGTGACGCTTGATATCAAGCTGATCCAGCTGGTGAAGCTGTTCAAGAACGGTGAGCCCTTCAAGATGTCGAAGCGCGCGGGCACTTTCGTGACGCTGCGCGACGTGGTGGAGCAGGCGGGCGCGGATGTGACCCGCTTCCACATGCTCACCCGCAAGAACGACGCACCGCTGGATTTCGATTTCGACAAGGTGCTCGAGCAGTCCAAGGACAACCCGGTCTTCTACGTGCAATATGCCCATGCCCGGGTCTGCTCGGTGCTGCGCAAGGCGGCGGAAGCGGGCTGGGACATGTCCGATGCGCGTCTCGCCGAGGTCGATCTGTCCGGCGAGTGGCATCCGTCCGAGCTGGAACTGGTCAAGAAGATCGCCGAATGGCCGCGTCTTCTGGAGATCGCGGCGCGCGCGAACGAGCCGCACCGGGTGGCTTTCTACCTCTACGATCTCGCCTCGGATCTGCACAGCCTGTGGAACCGTGGCAATGACGAGCCGTCCCTGCGCTTCCTGCAGGAGGGCGACGAGGCCGCATCGGCGGCGAAAATCGCCCTCGCACGAGCCTGTGCCGTTGTCATTTCCGCCGGTCTTGGTATTCTTGGCGTGACCCCGGCTGAAGAGATGCGCTGAACGCACGCCGCCGGGAACAGGCAAATTCCGGGTCAACCGGGCAAGGCCGGGCAACCGGCGGCGAGGCGACGAGCATGACGACCTACGACTACCGCGAGAGTGGGGGTTACGGGCATGAACACCCGCAGCCCCATTACGCGCATCCCGAAGATCCCGTTCCAGAGCGTGCGCCGCGTGTCGTGTCGCGCTGGGTCAACGTGGCCGGGGCACTGACTTCGGTCGCGATGATCGCGGGTCTGGTGGTCTGGGGGTACAAGCTGGCGATGCGCGATCTGAACGGCGTGCCGGTGATCCGCGCGATGGACGGGCCCGCCCGGATCGCGCCCGAAGACCCGGGCGGCGAACTTGCGCGCCATACCGGTCTGGCTGTCAACGACGTGGCCGGCACGGGGCAGGCGGCACCTGCACCTGAGAAAGTGACTCTCGCGCCAAGCCCGGAAGGTTTCACCGACGAAGATAAGCCGATGGGCGAGCTGGCGGCGGAAACGCAGGTCGCGAGCGATGCGTCTGGCGCGGGTGACGGATCCAACCGAGCGTCCAACCCTGCCGTGGAGGCGGCGATTGCGGCGCTCGAGCCTGCCGCGCTCAATGCCGATCCGTCGCAGGTGAAGGATGCGCCCGACATTCCCGTCGAGCCCGCATTGATGAGCCCGGCCATGCCCGAGACGCGCCCCGATGCGGTCGCGCATGACGCAGCCCCCGAGAGCGACGCAGTCAGCGGTGTGATCCCGGCCTCCGTGCCGGGCGTCTCGCGCTCGCCGCGCCCGCAGTCCAAACCGATGCGCGATCAGCTGCTGGCGGCGGCGCTGGAGCAGGCGGTGACGAAGCAGATGTCGGCCGGGCAGGCGGAGGCCGGCGTCGTCGATCTCGACCCGTCCGAACTGTCGGCGGGCACGCGCCTCGTGCAGGTCGGCGCCTTCGATACGGCAGCGGCGGCGAAGGGCGAATGGGACCGGATCGCCAAGCGCTTCGACGCGCTGATGACCGACAAGAAGCGCGTGATCCAGAAGGCGAGCTCCGGCGGGCGCGATTTCTATCGCCTCCGCGTCGCGGGCTTCGACGACGTGACCGAAGCGCGCCAGTTCTGCGCGGCCCTCGTGGCCGAGCGGCAGAACTGCATTCCGACGCAGGCACGCTGATGGGCGTCGCGGCGATCTTCGGCTGCGAGGGGGCCGAGCTCTCCGCGCGTGAGCGGGATTTCTTCCGCGAGGCCGATCCGTGGGGCTTCATCCTGTTCTCGCGCAATATCGATACGCCCGAGCAGGTCACGCGTCTGACCGACGCTCTGCGCGGGGCGGTGGGGCGCGATGCGCCGGTTCTGATCGATCAGGAAGGCGGGCGGGTGCAGCGGCTGCGCGGGCCCCAGTGGCGCGAATGGCTGCCGCCGCTGGAGCAGGCGAAGCAGGCAGGGGCGCAGGCACCGCGCTCCTTCTGGCTGCGCTCGCGGATCATGGCCGAGGAGCTGCGCGCGGTCGGCATTGATGTGAACTGCGCGCCCACCTGCGATATCGCGGGGCTTCTGACCCATCCCTTCCTGCAAAACCGTTGCCTGGGCAAGGATGCGGCGACGGTGATCGCCAATGCCCGCGCCACGGCCGAGGGGCTGCTGGCGGGCGGCGTGCTCCCGGTGATCAAGCATATTCCGGGCCACGGTCGGGCGATTTCGGACAGCCACAAGGATTTGCCGGTGGTTGAGGCCTCGAAGGCCGATCTGATCGCGACTGATTTCGCGCCGTTCAAGGCGCTTTCCGATCTGCCACTGGGCATGACGGCGCATATCCGCTTCACCGCGCTCGACGCGGCTCCCGCGACGCAGAGCGCGAAGATCATCAAGATGATCCGTGAGGAGATCGGCTTCGGCGGGCTCCTGATGAGTGACGATATCGGGATGGAGGCGCTGGCGGGCGGCTTCGGGACACGCACGGCTGCCGCGCTGGCGGCGGGCTGCGATCTGGTGCTCCATTGCAAGGGCGACATGCCCGCGATGGAAGAGGTGGCGATGGCCGCCCCGGCGATGAGCGAGGCCGCACAGGCCCGCGCCGATGCCGCGCTGGACCGGCGCTTGCCGCCCGAGACAGTTGACATGGCCGCGCTCGATGCTGAACTTGAGGCACTCTTGAGCGGCGGCATGGATGAGTGACACCGAAAATCTGTTCGACTCGCAAACGGTCGCGGATCGGCTTCAGGCCGAGGCGCTGATCGTCGATGTCGACGGGTTCGAAGGCCCGCTCGACCTGCTGCTGACGCTCTCGCGCAGCCAGAAAGTCGATCTGCGCAAGATCTCCGTGCTGCAACTGGCAGAGCAATATCTGGCCTTCGTCGAACGCGCCAAGGCGCTGCGCATCGAGCTGGCCGCCGATTACCTCGTGATGGCGGCCTGGCTCGCCTTCCTGAAATCGCGGCTTCTGCTGCCGCCTGACCCCGAGGCCGAAGGCCCCTCGGCGGAAGATCTGGCCGAGCACCTCGCCTTCCAGCTGGAACGCCTGCAGGCGATGCGCGAGGCGGCGGCGCAGCTGATGGCGCGCGACCGGCTGGGGCGCGACACCTTCGCGCGCGGCATCTCGGAAGAGGTCGAGCGCGTCCGCAAGGTCACCTATTCGGCCTCGCTGATGGACCTGATGCAGGCCTATGCGCGCATCCGCACGCGCGATGAATTCCGCCCCTATGCGTTCGATCGGACTAATGTCTTCACGATGGAGGAGGCGCTGGACCGGATGCGCAGTCTGATCGGTTTCGCCGGTGGCTGGTCGGAGCTGACCACCTTCCTGCCCGACGGGTGGACCGCCGACCCCAAACGCCGACGCTCGGCCACCGCCGCGACTTTCGCGGCCTCGCTGGAGATGGCCAAGCAAGGCCAGATCGAGCTGCGCCAGAGCGATACGTTCCAACCCATTTCGATCCGGAAGAAGACATGAACGACGAGCCGGAACAGACCGAAGAAAAAGAAGAAACCCTCTTTGCCGCGCCGCCCATTGCCGAGCAGGAGCGGATGGTCGAAGCGATCCTCTTCGCCTCTGCCGAACCCGTCCGCATCCGCGAGATGGAAGAACGGATGCCGCATGGTTGCGACCCCGCCGAGGCGCTGGTGCACCTGCGCAAGCGCTACGAGGGGCGCGGCGTGCGGGTGGTGAAGGTCGGCGACGCCTGGGCCGTGCGCACCGCGCCCGATCTCGCCTTCCTGATGCAGAAAGAGACGGTTGAGGAGCGCAAGCTGTCCCGCGCCGCCGTCGAGACGCTTGCGATCATCGCCTATCACCAGCCGGTCACCCGCGCCGAGATCGAGGAGATCCGCGGCGTCGCCGTTTCGCGCGGCACGATCGACCAGTTGCTGGAAATGGAATGGATCCGCTTCGGTCGGCGCCGCATGACGCCGGGCCGACCCGTCACCTTCGTCGTGACGCAGGAATTCCTCGACCATTTCAGCCTCGAGAGCGCCCGCGACCTGCCGGGCCTCAAGGAGCTGCGCGCCGCAGGTCTGCTGGACTCGCGCCCCCTTCCGGGTGCAGGCTCGGACGACGACGAGGAGGGCGAGGAGGACGAGGTCCAGACCGGCCAGTCCGAATTGTTCGAGGATTGACGGGGGGATATCCGATGAACTTCAACCAGATCATCAACATGGTCATCGGGATGTTCCTGCGCCGGGGGATCAACTGGGGGATCAACAAGGGCATCGGCATGGCTTCGAAGCGCGGCGGCAAGGGCAAGAGCGCGAGCTCGATGACGGCGCAGGAGCGCAAGCAGGCCCAAACCGCACGCGAGGCGGTCAAACGCGCGCGCAAAGCGGCGCGGATCACGCGGCGCATGTGATCTCATGGAAAAGGGCGCCGCCGGATCAACCCGCGACGCCCTTCTTCGTGCTTTCCCCTATTCACGCCTTAGCCGGGCACCGGCGCATCCTTGTGGATCAGCCCGGCCCCGCGCAGGTCCTGCCAGAACTCCGCCGGGATCGGCATGTTCATTGCCGCCACGTCGTCGATCGCCTCGTCGGGACGTCCAAGCCCCACCACCACCGTCTGCACCACATCCGGCGCTTTCGCGAATTGCAACGCGGCCGCGAGCAGATTCACCCCATGATCGAAGGCCACCTCTCTCAGGCGATCGCGCTTCTCCATCCGCTCTTTCGCGATGACACTGTTCTTGTCGCCATAATGGTAACGGTGCAGCCCCGCGAGGAAGCCCGCATTCAGCGCCGAGCCGATGACGAAGCTGTTGCCGTGCTTGCGCGCCGCCGGGAAGACCGTCTCGACCGCGTGGTCATGCTCTACCAGCGAATACTGGCTCGCCATCAGGTGCAGATCCGGATCGCTGTCTTCCATCGATTTCAGGATCGGCTCGGGTCGGTTCACGCCCATGCCCCATGCCTTGATGACCCCTTGGTCACGCAGCTCGCTCAGCGTCGCGAAACAGCCCTCGACCGCCTCGGGCCACAGCTCCAGCCAGTCCTTCGGCAGCGCGCCGTTATCGGGCGAGAGGTCGTGCACGAAGACCACGTCGAGACTGTCGAGCCCCGTGCGCTGCAACGTGTCCTCGATCGAGCGGAGCGTACCCTCGCGGCTGTAGTCGTAGACCTCGATATTGGGCGAGGGGGAGTAGGGCATGAGCTGCTGATTGCGATGCTCGGGCCCCGCTTTCAGGAGCCGCCCGACTTTCGAGCTGAGCACGAAGCTTTCGCGCGGCTTGTGATGCAGGAACTGCCCGTAGCGGCGTTCGGCCAAGCCGACGCCGTAATGCGGCGCCACGTCGAAATAGCGGATGCCCGCCTCCCACGCGGCCTCGAGCGTGTCCGCCGCCTGCCGGTCTGTCGTGACGCGGAACTCGTTGCCAAGCGCAACGCCCCCCATGCCGATCGGGTGCGGGAGTTCGTATCTGTCGGTCATGGGGTCTCCTTTCTGGTGAGCAGGTGGGGCAACGTGAGCGGGGTGATCGGGTTCCGGGGCGCTAGCGCCCCTGCCGCCGCGCCATGAAAGCCAGTCGCTCGAACAGGTGTACGTCCTGCTCGTTCTTCAGAAGCGCCCCGTGCAGCTTCGGCAGCAGGCTCGCGCCTTCGCGTTTGAGGTCTTCGGGGTTCAGGTCCTCGGCGAGCAGGAGTTTCAGCCAGTCGAGCACCTCGGAGGTCGAGGGCTTCTTCTTGAGGCCCGGTGTTTCGCGGATCTCGTAGAACTGGCTCAGTGCCTCGGTCAGCAGCCGGTCCTTGATGTCGGGGAAATGGACGGCGACGATTTCGCGCATGACCGCGGGTTCCGGGAACCGGATGTAGTGGAAGAAGCAGCGGCGCAGGAAGGCGTCGGGCAGTTCCTTCTCGTTGTTCGAGGTGATGATGACGACGGGGCGGTGCTTCGCGCGGATCGTCTCGCCGGTTTCGTAGACGTGGAACTCCATTTTATCGAGTTCCTGCAGCAGGTCGTTGGGGAACTCGATATCGGCCTTGTCGACCTCGTCGATCAGTAGCACGACCTTCCGGTCCGCCTCGAAGGCCTGCCAGAGCTTGCCCTTGCGGATGTAGTTCTTAACGTCGTTGACGCGTTCGTCGCCCAGCTGGCTGTCGCGCAGACGGCTGACGGCGTCGTATTCGTAAAGGCCCTGCTGCGCCTTGGTGGTGGATTTGATGTTCCACTCGACCATCTCCATCCCGAGGCTCTGTGCCACCTGCCGCGCGAGTTCCGTCTTGCCGGTGCCCGGCTCGCCCTTCACCAGAAGGGGGCGCTCCAGCGCCACTGCGGCATTGACCGCGACGGTGAGATCGGGCGGGGCGACATAACTGTCGGTCGATTGGAATTGCACGGGGGATACGCTCCGGTTTCGAGATCGCTACGCAATGATCTTGCGCAAATCGTTTGCAACCTATCTGCGCCAAAATGCTGCCGCAACCCAAGCGTAAGAATTGATGAGGAAACGCGCAGTGATGGTGAATGCGGACGTGACAACCCTGTGTTCTTGGGGTATTGGAGCGCCCGAGGAGAGTTGGCCGATGGCGAATGACGATCATGGTGGCGCCCCCGGCCCGGAAGAGAGGGCAGGTATGAGAGCAGAAGTTTTCCTTCCGGATGATTATCGTCCGGCCGAGAATGAACCCTTCATGAATGACCGGCAGCTG
Organism: Thioclava sp. F34-6; assembly: GCF_002213235.1. Taxonomy (NCBI): domain Bacteria; kingdom Pseudomonadati; phylum Pseudomonadota; class Alphaproteobacteria; order Rhodobacterales; family Paracoccaceae; genus Thioclava; species Thioclava sp. F34-6. Next base: position 22,151 of record NZ_NBOA01000006.1, on the reverse strand, counting down.
GAATATTTCCGCAGAAAGCTTCTGGCGTGGAAGGCCGAACTTCTCGAACAATCCGCTGAAACGCTGGAAGGTCTCGCGGAATCGGCGCGCAACGTGCCCGATATTGCCGACCGCGCCTCCGAGGAAACCGATCGTGCGCTGGAACTGCGCACCCGCGACCGTCAGCGCAAGCTGGTCAGCAAGATCGACTCGGCGCTGCGCCGTATCGAGAATGGCGAATACGGTTATTGCGAAAAGACCGGGGAGCCGATCTCGCTCAAGCGTCTCGATGCGCGTCCGATCGCGACGATGACGCTGGAAGCGCAGGAGAAGCACGAGCGCCGCGAGCGGGTGCATCGCGACGACTGATCCCACGCGCGGATTGCGCGTGTCGGAGAACGAAACGCGCGTTGCCTTCGGGCGGGAAGGCGCGCAAAACATTTCGACACCGGCACCGCCAAGGTGCCGGTGTTCGCTTTTCAAGGAGGTCCCATGCTGATCGGGCGCAAGGTTACGGTTCTGGGTGCGGGGATCGCGGGGCTGACAGTGGCGCGGGCCTTGGCGATGCGCGGCGCGGATGTCGAGGTGCTCGAACAGGCCGAGGCGATCCGCGAGGTCGGCGCCGGGCTGCAGGTTTCGCCCAACGGGGCGGCTGTGCTGCGCGCGCTGGGGCTGGGCGAGGCGCTGGAGGCGGCGGGGCCGCGCGCCGAGGCGGTGCGGCTCGTCGATGGCGAGACCGGGAGCCAGGTGGCCAAGCTCGACATGGCGCGGTTGCGGCCCGATGCCGATTACCATTTCGTTCACCGCGCCCGGCTGATCGAACTGCTGGCCGAAGGCGCGCGCGAGGCCGGTGTGAAGATCCGTCTTCTGCAACAGATCGAGCGGGTGGACCTGTCGGGGCCGCATCCGGTCTTGCACACCAAGCAGGGTGCACAGATCGAAACCGATCTGCTGATCGGCGCGGACGGGCTGAATTCCAAGGCGCGCGAGGCGCTCAACGGGCGGGTGGCGCCCTTCTTCACCCATCAGGTGGCGTGGCGCGCGCTGGTGCCGTGCGACGATGCCGAGCCGAAGATCGCGCAGGTCTTCATGGGCGCAGGCAAGCACCTTGTGAGCTATCCGCTGGGCCGGGGGCTGCGCAATATCGTGGCGGTCGAGGAGCGGCATCGCTGGGTCGAGGAGAGCTGGGCGCTCGAGGATGATCCGATCAATCTGCGCACCGCCTTCGAGGATTTCTGCCCGACCGTGCGCGGCTGGCTCGATCAGGCCGAGAAAGTTAACCTATGGGGCCTGTTCCGTCACCCTGTGGCCGAGCGCTGGTTCGCGCCCGGTATCGCGATTCTGGGCGACGCCGCGCATCCCACTCTGCCTTTCCTTGCGCAGGGTGCCGTAATGGCGATGGAGGATGCCTGGGTTCTGGCCGAGGCGCTTGCCAATCACGAGACCGACGAGCTGGCTTTCGCGGCCTATCAGAATGCGCGCTGGGATCGCTGTGACCGGATCGTGGCCGCGGCGAACAAGAACGCGCGGAATTATCACCTGTCAGGAGCTCCGCGCACCTTGGGTCATCTCGCTTTGCGCGCCGCCTCCCGGTTCACTCCGGAGCGGCTGGTCGCGCGTTTCGACTGGATTTATGGCCACGACGTGACGCAGCAGGCCGGGTAGGGCGGTGGTGCCTGTCTGAGGGCGCGGGGCGACCAGCCCCGGGCCGCGCCCGACCCTCAGTCGACACAGAGACGCTGCCCCGGCCCTTCGCTTGCGCTTCGGGCGTTCGCCGGGCGTCCTTCCACTGGAAGGCCGCGTTTCCCGGCTCACCCCATCCGGAAATGCTTGGCGAGCTTCAGGCCCTGACCCTGGTAGTTCGAGGCGATGTCCTTGCCGTAAAGCTGGCGCGGCTCCTCGGCCATGCGCTCATAGACGAGACGGCCCACGACTTGCCCGTGCTCGAGCGCGAAGGGGGCCTCGTGGCAGCGCACCTCCAGCACCCCGCGCGACCCGGTGCCGCCCGCAGCCCCATGCCCGAAGCCGGGATCGAAGAAGCCCGCGTAATGGACGCGGAACTCGCCGACCATCGCCAGATAGGGCGCCATTTCGGCGGCGTGGTCGGGCGGGATCGTCACCGCCTCACGGCTGACGAGGATGTAGAACGCGCCGGGGTCGAGGATGATGCGGCCATCGGAGGCGCGCACCTCTTCCCAGAAGTCGCGGGCCGGGTAATGGCCGATCTTGTCGATGTCGATCACCCCGGTGTGGGGCTTGGCGCGGTAGCCCACCAGATCGCCCTCAGAGGGCTTCAGATCGACCGAGAAGCCCAGACCCTCGTCGATCACGGCGGGGCCATCCACGAGCGGCTCCTGCTGGTGCAGGATCTTCAACTCGGCATCGCTGAGCACCGCCTGACCTGCACGGAATCGGATCTGGTTGAGCCGCATTCCGGGCCGTACCAGCACCGAGAAGCTGCGTGGGCAGATCTCGGCATAAAGCGGGCCGCTATAGCCTTGGGGGATTCGGTCGAACTCGGTGCCGTCATCGGTGATTAGCCGCGTCAGCAGATCGAGCCGTCCGGTGGAGCTTTTGGCATTGGCGACTGCCGTGACGCCCTCAGGCAGCGCGAGCCTCTCCATCAGCGGCACGAGATAGACGCAGCCCTTTTCCAGCACCACGCCGTCATCGGTCAGCGCCATGCGGTGCATCTCGAAGTCATGCAGGCGATGCGAGACCTTCTGGCCTTTGCCCGCAAGGAACGAGGCGCGCAGCCGGTAGGCCACGGTGCCAAGCCGCAGGTCGAGGCTCGCAGGTTGGATCTGTTCGGGAATGATGGCCGGATCCGCAGCGATCTCTCCGCGCGTGATCATCTCTTGCAGCATCGTGTCGGGCAGCACGCCGATGGTCATCCGATCCCTCCTCCGGATACACGAACGCCCACCCCGATGAAGAGGTGGGCGTTTGTCGAAATGGTCGGGCTGGCGAGATTCGAACTCACGACCTTCCGTCCCCCAGACGGACGCGCTAACCAGGCTGCGCCACAGCCCGACGAGGGGGATATAGTGCGAACCGGGCGGCGGGTGCAAGCAGTTAGTGAGAGAAATTTCACGCCAATTCGTCCGGGGTTGCGATCACTCATTCCGCGCGCGTGGAGCCATGCTGCGCGAGCCTCAGCTGAAGGGCCTGCGCACGCAGACGCAACATGCGCAGATCGCCTCGATCGGCAGGGCTGAGCCGCGCCGGATCGAGGGTGCGCAGCCCGTGCAACAGCTTGGCCAGATCGGCCCGCGGGGCGCTTTTCGCGGCGCGGTCCTGCCCCCCGCGATCGATCGTCATCGCCACGACAGGAGCCAACGGTTCCGGCTCGGGTTCGACATCGAGCGCCATCGGGGCCTCTGCGTCATCCTCCGACTCGTCCCGTTCGGGAGATTCGCGGGAAGCGGTTTTCGACTCGTCGAAGAACGAGGGCTGCGAGGCGCCGGGGAAGGGGGTGACCGAGCCGCTCTCACGCGCCTCGATCGGCGCCTCCACGGAGGCGTTGAGGTCGAGCAGTTCCTCGGGACGCTCGGGCAGCGCTTCGCTTGGCGCGCGGCTCTCGGTGGCGTCTTCAGCCGCCGCCTGCACGACGTCCTCGTGGGCCGCCGCCTCTCGCGGGGCGTCCTCCTGCGGAGAAGCGTCTGTCGCGGCCGCGTCGACCGTCTCGGGCGCAGGTTCCTGCGGCGCGGGTTCTTGCGTCTGGGTATCCTCTTCGGGCGCCGGGCTGGGCTGGGGCGCGGCAACCGGAGCGATTGGCTCCGGAGTGCTCTGCGTGGCCTCACCGGTCTCGCGCTCATCCTCGAGGCTGACTTCGGCCCGCGCGGCGACTTCGCGGATACCTTCCTCGCGCAGCAATTTCTGCACGCCGCGGATGGTCATACCCTCGTCATGCAGCAGACGCTTGATGCCGCCCAGAAGTGCGACGTCAGCGGGCCGGTAATACCGCCGCCCGCCCGCGCGCTTCACCGGCTTCACTTGGGTGAACTTGCTCTCCCAGAACCGTAGAACATGGGTCGGCGTGTCGAGAAGGTCTGAAACCTCAGAGATCGTCCGAAACGCGTCGGCGGATTTACCCATCGGTAGGACCTGTCACTTGTTGTCGGGTTACTTCGAATTGCCCGCCGCCACGCGGTCCTTCATCAGATGCGAGGGACGGAAGGACAGCACGCGACGCGGCGAGATCGGAACCTCTTCGCCGGTCTTGGGATTGCGGCCCATGCGCTTGGCTTTCTCGCGCACCGAGAAGGTACCGAAAGAGCTTATCTTGACCGTCTCTCCCTCCACGAGGGCGTCGGACATATGCTGCAGCACGCTTTCGACGAGCTGCGCCGATTCATTGCGCGACAATCCAACCTCGCGGAACACCGCTTCGCTGAGATCCATGCGCGTCAGGGTCTTCGACATCCTATCCCCCCGGATAAAGAATTTCGCTAACAGTGACCGACCGTAATTCCCGAGTCAATATCAAGCACTTGGCGGACGGGCTTGATGCGCGGGCTCACGCGCGTTTGCGCGGGCGACGCTTAAAACGAATGCAGAGAGGCCGCGCTTACCAGCGCAGAACCACCGAGCCCCATGCCAGACCGCCGCCGATCGCCTCGGTGACCAGAACCTGGCCTTCCTTGATCTGGCCGCGTTGCTTGCCGACCGAGAGGGCCAGCGGGATCGAGGCCGCGGAGGTGTTGCCGTGGTCCTGAACCGTGACGATCACGCGGTCCATCGGCAGCTGCATCCGCTCGGCCGTGGCTGCGATGATGCGCAGGTTCGCCTGATGCGGCACGATCCAGTCGACGTTCTCGCCGGTGAGCCCGGCCTTATCGAGGGCTTTGTGCGCAGTCTCGGCGAGCTTGGTGACCGCGTGTTTGAAAACCGCGTTGCCCTGCATGCGCAGATGGCCCGCCGTTCCGGTGGTCGACACCCCGCCGTCGACATAGAGCAGGTCCTTGTAGCGCCCATCGGAATGCAGGTCCGACGACAGGATTCCGCGATCGGTCGACGTGCCCGTGCCCTCGGCGGCTTCGAGGATCAGCGCGCCCGCGCCATCCCCGAACAGCACGCAGGTGCCCCGGTCGGTCCAGTCCATGATCCGCGAGAAGGTCTCGGCGCCGATCACCAGCACGCGCTCGGCCTGACCCGAGAGGATCAGCCCGTTCGCATTGGTCAGCGCGAAGATGAAGCCCGCGCAGACCGCCTGCACGTCATAGGCAAAGCCCGTGGTCGAGCCCAGCCCCGCCTGAACCATCGTGGCGACGGAAGGGAAAGTGCTGTCGGGCGTCGAGGTCGCGACGACGATCGCGTCGATCTGGTCGACGCTCATATTCGCGTCTTCGAGCGCGGCTTTCGCGGCCTTGATCGCGAGATCCGAAGTGTATTCCCCCTCGGCGGCGATGTGGCGGCGTTCGATCCCGGTGCGGCCGCGAATCCATTCATCCGTGGTATCGAGCGTTTTCTCGAACTCGGCGTTCTCGACAACGCGCTCGGGCAGGTAATGGCCCACGCCGCGCACCACGGATCTGATCGTCATTGGCTGCTCTCGCTTTTCTCGGCGGCAGATGGCGCGCCGGATTTGGCCTCATCCTGCCCCGAGGGAAGGGCAGTGGCAACCCGTGCGGCAAGCTTCGCGCCGAAGCCCGAGCGTGCCAGTCGGGCGGCCAGTTCGATCGCGGCGGCGAAGCTGGTGGCATCCGCCGAGCCGTGCGATTTCACGACTGTGCCGTTGAGGCCGAGGAAGACGCCGCCATTGGCGCGGCGCGGATCGGTCTTGTGCCGCAGGCGCTTGAGTGCGCCCATCGCCAGGAGTGCGCCCAGCTTCGACATGACGGAAGAGGTCAGCGCCTCGCGCAGCAGTTCGGCCACGAATTTTGCCGTGCCCTCGCCGGTTTTCAGCGCGACATTGCCGGTGAAGCCGTCGGTCACGATGACGTCAGCACGGGCGCCGGCAAGCTCGTTGCCCTCGACGAAACCCGCGAAGTCGAACTGTCCCGCCTCCTGGGCGTTGCCGATCAGCTCATGGGCTTCTCTCAGCTCGGGGCGGCCCTTGTGCTCTTCGGTGCCGATATTCAACAGACCCACGCGCGGACGCTCCAGCCCCAGCGCGTTGCGCGCATAGGACGTGCCCATCAGGGCGTAGGTCAGCAGATCCTCCGCATCGGCTTTCACGTCCGCGCCCATATCGAGCATGACATTCCAGCCAGCAGGCCCACGCGACGGCCAGAAGGAGGCGATGGCCGGACGGTTCACGCCCGGCACCTTGCGCAGCCGCATCATCGAGATCAGCATCAGCGCCCCGGTATTCCCGCAGGAGACCGCGACATCGGCCTCCTTGTCGCGCACCGATTCGATGGCCGACCACATGGAGGTATCCTGCCCGCTGCGCAGAACCTGCGCGGGCTTGTCCTCCATCGTGACGGTCCGCTCGGCGTGGCGCAGGTCGATGCATTCGCCAAGATCATGCTTGGCGATCAGCGGTTCGAGCTGGGCGCGCGGGCCGTGGATGATGAAATGCAGATCGGGTTGGGCGTGGTGCGCCTTCGCGACACCGGCGATCGTGGCCTCGGGGCCAAGATCGCCGCCCATAGCGTCGATGGACAGAACGACAGCGCCGGCATTCGCCGGCGCTTTGCCCTTCTGGGCGGCCTGCATCTCTGCGGCCTTCATCTGCGATCCCGTCTGCGGCTGGTCTTGCGAGTCTTGCATGACGTGCGGCGCGGGTCGACTGGCTTACGCCGCGTCGTCGTCCAGGTCGACCTCTTCGGTCAGAGCGACGACCTCACGGTCGGCGTAGTGACCGCAGGACGGGCAGACGTGGTGCGGGCGCTTGAGTTCGCCGCAGCTGGGGCATTCCGCCGGGTTTGCAGCGGTAAGCGAGTCGTGGGCGCGGCGCATGTTACGGCGCGAACGCGTGACTTTATTCTGAGGGACAGCCATGTCTCAACCTCGGGGTTTCGGGGGCCAGTAGCCCGTGTTTGCGGCGTTACAGCCCTGATTTTCCTTGTGGTTTCGTCACTTGGCCGAAAGCGTCTCTCGGGGTGCGAAGCCAAACGTCGAATGAGGCCGGGAACATACTCGGATTCTTTTTCCGTGCAAGCCTTTTTTCCGGCCTTTTTTCAAGCGGTTTCGGGCGGTGCGAAACCGCGTCTTCCACTAGGCGTCGCCCTTACCGCTTTCGCCCTTGGCAAGCAAGTCGCGCAGATTGGCAAAAGGCTTCATCTGCTCGTCGCTGAGCGGCTCCGCGCCGGGCTCGGTAACCTGCGCGCCTTCCAGCTCCGCGCCTTCCGCGCGCGGATAGAGCGGCAGGGCCAGCTCCATCGCCTCGAGCGCGACGACGCCGAGATTCACCGTCGCGGGCAGCGGCTCGGCGGTGTCATCCTCGGGCATCTCGACTTCTTCGGAGGTCGGCATCTCCATATCGGCGAGATAACGCCGTACCACTTCTTCGCGGATATCGGTCGTGACCGGGGCGAGGGTGATCACACAATCCTGAACCACGCGGGCCTCGAGGGTCGCGCGCAGCTCCCAGTCCGAGCGGCCCTTCGGCGCGAGCTCGCCTTTAAGCCGCAGCGCCTCGACGCCGCGAATATCCGCCCAGTCTGCAATCGCTTGCAGCCGCTCTCCCTTGGCCTCGATGTCGAAGCGCGTCGGCTTTCGGCTGGGCAGATCGGCCAGCCGCATCGGCTCGCTCCAGATCGTTTCGGGGGCGGCGGGCAGGTCGGGATCGACGGGGGTCTGTGTCATGTCCGGCTCCTTGTTTTGGGTCGCGCGGTGCTGTCTGGCGACCCTTTGCATGCGCCCGAGTGCCCTGTCGGCGCGCTCTAGCGCTTGAGGGCGGCGCAGTCATGATGTAAGCGTCACTAAAAGCCCGAAGTGTCAGAGGCAATAGGGGGTTGCAGGTGGGGATCGGTTCAATGATGCGCAAGGCCATGCTGTTAATCGCGTTCGGCGTGGTGCTTATCGCGGGGGCCTGCTCTCCGATCTACCGCAACCACGGGTATGTGCCGATTGACGAAGACCTCGCCCAGATCGAGGTCGGCAAGAGCACACGCGACGATGTCGCCGCCGCGATCGGGCGGCCGAGCTCCACCGGGCTGCTGGAAGGCTCGGGCTGGTATTACGTCGGTTCGCGCTGGAAAACCGTGACCTGGCACGCTCCGCAGGAAATCAGCCGCGAAGTCGTCGCCGTGTCCTTCAATGACAATGGCGTCGTCTCGAATGTCGAACGCTTCGGCCTCGAGAAGGGTCAGGTCGTGACGCTGTCGCGCCGCGTGACCGAGAGCAAGGTCAAGGGCATCGGCTTCTTGCGTCAGCTGATGGGTTCGATCGGTCGCGTCAATGCGGGTCAGGTTCTCGGAAACAACTGATCGCAGCAGGGCGGCCCCGAGGCGGGTGCCGTCATGATCTGCGAGGTCGCATGTCCCTGAGTTTCGCAAAAGGCACCTATCAGGTCCGCGAGGCAGAGCCCCCTGCGGATCGAGAGGCCGCGCTTGCACTGCGCGCGGCGGCCTTCCGGAATGGCGCCTCGGATGCCGATCGCTTCGACCCGCTTTGCCGCCACATCCTGATTTGCGACGATCACGGCCCCGCCGCCGCCGCGCGGCTTTTGCTGTTGGGGTGTGGGGCGGTGCTGCCTGAGGGCTATTGCGCGCAGTTCTACGATCTCGCGCCGCTCGCCGCATGGTCCGGGCCGATTCTCGAACTGGGACGGTTCTGCACGCGTCCGGGCCTGCGCGATCCCGATGTGCTGCGTCTGGGCTGGGCTGCGATTACACGGATTGCCGAAGAGACCGGGGCAGAGCTTCTGATTGGCTGCTCCTCCTTCACGGGAAGCGACTGGCGGACGCATCGCTCAGGGCTCGCGCATCTCGCGGCGCGTGCGCTTGGCCCAGAGGCGTTGCGTCCGCGCCCCAAAGCGTCCGAGCGTGTGGACTACCCTGCGGCCCTGGCGGGGGAGGTTGGTGACGTCAGTGCCTTGCCGCCGCTGCTGCGATCCTATCTCGGGATGGGCGGATGGGTATCGGATCACGCCGTGATCGATCGCGACCTCGACACCTGTCACGTCTTCACCGCACTGGAGATCGCCGCGATCCCCGAGGCGCGGCGGCGCAGCTTGCGGGCGCTGGCCGGGTAACACGGACGTTTCGGAGGGCTGAGAAGGCAGGAGCCTCCGGCGGGGATATTTGTCCCAAGGGGAACAGGACGCCTTCGCTCATAGGGGCGGCGTCGCGCATGGCCCATTGACCTTTCGCCAAGGCCCGCTTAGCTCGCGAGCATGGCACGCGCACCGCTTTTACAGCTTTCCGACATTTCGCTCACCTTCGGCGGCAATCCCGTTTTCGAAGGGCTCTCGCTCACCGTCCAGCAAGGCGACCGCGTCGCATTGGTGGGCCGCAACGGCTCGGGCAAATCCACGCTGATGAAGGTGATGGCCGGGCTGGTGGAGCCGGATTCGGGCACGCGGGTCGTGCCGCCGGGCATCTCGGTGGGTTACATGGAGCAGGAGCCGGATCTCTCGGGCTTCGCGACCTTGGGCGATTTCGCCGCCTCCGAGCTGGATCCGGCCGAGGCTTATCGCGTCGAGATGGTCGCCGAAGGGCTGAAGTTCGAACCCGAGACTCCGGTGGAGACCGCCTCGGGTGGCGAGCGGCGGCGGGCGGCGCTGGCGAAGCTTCTGGCCGAGGGGCCGGAGCTGATGCTGCTCGACGAGCCGACGAACCATCTCGATATCGAGGCGATCGCCTGGCTGGAAAACCAGCTGAAGGAGACCCGCAAGGCGTTCGTGCTGATCTCGCACGACCGCGCTTTCTTGCGCGCGCTGACGCGGGCCACGCTCTGGATCGACCGGGGCGAGGTGCGACGCAACGAGCAGGGTTTCGAGACGTTCGAGGATTGGCGCGAGAAAGCCTGGGCCGAGGAAGACGAGGCCCGCCACAAGCTCAATCGCAAGATCAAGGCCGAGGCGCGTTGGGCGGTCGAAGGTATTTCGGCGCGGCGCAAGCGTAATCAGGGTCGGGTGCGTGCGCTGCAGGCGCTGCGCGCCGAGCGCGCCAGCCAGATCAAACGGCAGGGCGTCGCGGCGATGGAACTCGACTCGGGCCAGCAATCGGGCAAGCGGGTGATCGAGGCCACGGGCCTGTCCAAACGTTTCGGCGACAAGCAGATCGTGAAGGATTTCGATCTGCGCGTGCTGCGCGGGGATCGCGTGGCCTTCGTCGGCCCCAATGGCGTCGGCAAGACGACGCTTCTGAAGATGCTGACCGGCGAGGTTGAGCCCGATGAGGGCGTGGTCAAGCTGGGCACGAATCTCGAGATCGCCGTCTTCGATCAGGCGCGCGCGACGCTCAATCCCGAGCAGACTCTGTGGGACGGGCTGGTGAACGACCCGGACATGGCGGTGAAGGGGCGCTCCGATCAGGTGATGGTGCGCGGCACCCCGAAACATGTCGTGGGCTATCTGAAGGACTTCCTCTTCGACGAGCAACAGGCGCGCGGCCCGATCCGGGCGCTCTCGGGTGGCGAACGCGCTCGGCTTCTGCTGGCGCGGATCATGGCGAAACCGTCGAACCTGTTGATTCTCGACGAACCGACCAACGATCTCGACGTGGAAACGCTCGACTTGCTGCAGGATTTGCTGGGCGAATATGACGGCACGGTGCTGCTGGTCAGCCACGACCGCGATTTCATCGACCGAGTCGCCAGCACGACCATCGCGATGGAAGGCGACGGGCGCGCTACTGTCTATGCGGGCGGCTGGTCGGATTATCAGGCGCAGAAGGCTGAGGCCGCGCCCGAGGCCAAGCCTGCGCCGAAGAAGGACGCACCCAAAGCCGAGTCGAAACCCGCGGCAGCCCAGAAAGCTGCGCCGAAGAAAACCGGCCTCAGCTTTACCGAGAAACACCGGTTGGAAGAGCTGCCCGGCGTGATCGAGAAGCTCGAACATGAGATCTCCAAGATCAACGAGTTACTCGCCGATCCCGATCTCTTTACCCGCGAGCCGGTGAAATTCGCGAAGGCCACCGAGATGCTGAGCGACCGCCAGACCGCGCTCGACGCGGCCGAGGTCGAATGGCTCGAACTCGAAGAGAAGGCGCAAGAGGCCTGACCTTGGCGCTCGCCGTGAAGTCGGATGCCCCCGGCGGAGATATTTGATCCAAGCCAAAGGGGAGGGCATTCTCTTTCGGATTGGTGAAAATATCCCGGGGGCTGGCGGAGCCAGCGGGGCAGAGCCCCTCTGACGGGGCGATCAGGAGGGGCGTATGATCAAGCGAACCGGGGCCAAGGGCGCGGGGCCGCTCAGCGGGCTGCGCATTGTCGAGATTTCCGGGTTGGGGCCGACGCCGTTCGCGGCAATGTGTCTGGCCGATTTCGGGGCCGAGGTGATCCGCATCGCGCGGCCCGGCTCGGGCGGGGCGGAGAATCACGTTCTGGGGCTTGAGGTCGATGTGCTCGATCGGGGCCGCGACGTGGTGGAGGTGGATCTGAAATCCGACGCCGGGCGTGAGGCGGTGCGCACGCTGATCGCTTGCGCCGATGGGGTGATCGAAGGCATGCGCCCGGGCGTGATGGAGCGGCTGGGGCTGGGGCCGGACGATTTCCCCGATCATCCGGCGTTGGTCTATGGCCGGATGACCGGCTGGGGGCAGGAGGGGCCGCTCTCGCAGACCGCCGGGCATGACATCAATTACCTGTCTCTGACCGGCGCACTGCATGCGATGGGCGGAGAGGCGCCCGCGATTCCGCTCAACCTTCTGGGCGATTTCGGCGGCGGCGGAATTTATCTGGCCTTCGGGATGCTGGCGGCACTGTGGCGCGCACGGGAGACCGGGCAGGGTCAGGTCGTCGATTGTGCGATCACTGACGGGGTGGCACATCTGATGGCGATGATCACCGGGATGGCCGGGCAGGGGGCGTGGACGGATCGGCGGCAGGCGAATCTGCTCGACGGGGCAGCGCCGTTCTACACGGTCTATGAATGTGCCTGCGGCGGCCATATGGCGGTCGGCGCGCTCGAGCCGCAATTCTACACGGTGCTGATCGCGGGGCTGGGATTCGCGCCCGAGGCCTTGCCTGCGCGCGAGGCCCGTGCGAATTGGCCGGCCTTGCGGGATGCCTTCGCGGACCGCTTCGCGACTCGCAGCCGCGATGACTGGACTGAGGTCTTCGCAGGCAGCGATGCCTGCGCAACGCCGGTGCTGTCGATCGCCGAGGCCATTGCGCATCCACAGAACGCCGAACGCGGCGCCTATGTCGATCTCGACGGCCTCGCCCAGCCAGCCCCCGCGCCGCGGCTCTCGGCCACGCCGGGGCAGGCATGCGCGAAGGGGCGGCGGATCTCTGCGGCGGAGGCGCTCGCCCGCTGGAGCGATTGCGTATAAAACCTCGATTTTCCTTGACAGACGGGGGCTGATCCCCGATATCGGCCCGACCCGGCGGAGAGTCCTCTTTCCGCCGGGCCTCGTTTTTGCAACTTCGCTCCCGTGAGGAGCGCGCAGTCCGACGGCGGGCCAACAGGTCCAACGAACTCCGATCAGGGGCCACAGGGCGCGGATGAAGAAAAGGAAAGACCCATGTTTGCGGTCCTCAAGACCGGCGGCAAGCAATACAAGGTTCAGGCGGGCGATCTGCTCCGCGTGGAACTGCTCGCAGCCGAAGCTGGCGACAAAGTCCAGTTCAACGAGATTCTGATGGTCGGCGGCGACAAGCCCCAGTTCGGCACCCCCTTCGTCGAAGGTGCGGCCGTGCAGGCGGAAGTCATCGACAACATCAAGGCCGACAAGGTCATCACCTACCACAAGCGTCGTCGTAAGCACTCGTCGCAGCGTACCCGTGGTCACCGTCAGCAGCTGACCCTGCTGCGCGTCACCGACGTCCTCGCCACCGGCGGCGACAAGTCGGGCGTGAAGGAAGCCGTGGGCACCGCAATCGCGCGTCGTGCAGCGCATGGTGGCAAAGGCGAAGCCGCTCCGGCCAAGCCCGCCAAGGCCGCTGCTGCTCCGAAAGCCGCGCCGAAGGCTGACGCCGCCGTCGCGGAAGCGGACGATCTGAAGGTCATCACCGGTCTCGGCCCGGCGGCCGAGAAGAAGCTGAACGAAGCTGGTATCACCACCTACGCCCAGCTCGCTTCGGTCGATCCCGAAACCTTTGAAGCTACCAAGGTCAAGCCCGACTGGGTCGAGCAGGCCAAAGAGCTCGCGAAATAAGGAGAGACACCCATGGCACACAAGAAAGCAGGCGGTTCATCCCGTAACGGCCGCGACTCTGCGGGTCGTCGTCTTGGCGTGAAACTGTTCGGCGGTCAGGCAGCGATCCCGGGCAACATCATCGTGCGTCAGCGCGGCACCAAGTGGTGGCCGGGTGAGGGCGTCGGCCTCGGCAAGGATCACACCATCTTTGCAACGGCTGAAGGCCGCGTCACCTTCCATAAAGGCCTCAAGGGCCGCACCTTCGTATCGGTCCTCCCGGCTGCGGAGGCCGCCGAGTAACCCGACCGACGAAAGTGTCACAAAATCGGGGGATCGGCTGAAAGGCCGGTCCCCTTTCTCGTTGCAGTGCGGCGCAAAGGTGTTTGCATTTGCAGCGAGGAAATTTACCGGGTCAGGGGATGTATCGTCATCTTGCTGTCCTATTTATTTACTAGGACCATGCGGCAGGAGGAGCCGCCGGTTCGTCCGCGTTTCGAGGAGGAGCGCCCATGTACCAGGAGACGATTTCGACCCAACCCGTGATCGAAACGGAGCGTTTCGTGCTGCGCCCGCTGCGCCGTTCGGATGCCGGTCTGATCGAGATGTATTCCGGCGACAAACGCGTCGCCGAAGGCACCCGTGCGATCCCGCATCCACTACCGCCCGGCACAGCCGAGAATTTCATCACGCGCGCACAGGCCGACGACCGCGTCGAAGACGTCTGGGCGATCGATGGATCGCGCCATGGCATGGGCGAACTTCTGGGTGTCGTCTCGCTGACACGTCTCGACGACGATCAGTCCGAGATCGGCTATTGGGTGGGCCCGGGCTTCTGGAATACGGGTCTCGCCTCCGAGGCGGTCGCCGCCATCATCGAGGCCAATCCCCACAAATCCCGCACCCTCTTCGCCGAGGTCTTTCAGGACAATCCGGGCTCGGCCCGTGTCCTGACCAATAGCGGTTTCGAATATCTGGGCGATGCGGAAAGCTGGTCGCTCGCGCGCGGGCGCCACGTTCCGACCTGGACCTATCTGCGCAAGATGTAAGCGCGCGGCCCGAGCCGCGGACGGGAGGGCGCAGCCCTCCCGGACCCTCGCGGGATATTTGGATCAGGAAGAAGAGGCAGCCGGGACAAATTCCGCCTTCCTCGACCTATTCACCGTACTCTCTATGGAAATAACTCAGGTGTGTGCGGGGCGGCGCCCCACGCGGCGCTTGATCCTGCGCGCGCAGGCGTCTATTGCGGCGCCTTGATGAAAGGGGCCAAGCCATGAAATTTCTCGATCTCGCCAAGGTCTATATCCGCTCCGGCGGCGGCGGCGCGGGCTGCGTCTCGTTCCGGCGCGAGAAATATATCGAATTCGGCGGCCCCGATGGCGGCGACGGCGGCAAGGGCGGCTCGGTCTGGATCGAGGCGGTCGAAGGGCTCAATACGCTCATCGATTTCCGCTACCAGCAGCATTTCTTCGCCAAATCCGGCCAGCACGGCATGGGCAGCCAATGCACGGGCAAGGACGGCGACGACGTCGTGCTGAAAGTGCCGGTCGGCACCGAGATTCTCGACGAGGATCAGGAGACGCTGATCGCCGACATGACCGAGGTGGGGCAGCGCGTGCTGCTCGCCAAGGGCGGCAATGGCGGCTGGGGCAACCTGCATTTCAAATCCTCCACCAACCGCGCGCCGCAACGGGCGAATCCCGGTCAGGAAGGCGTCGAGCGCACGATTTGGCTGCGCCTCAAGCTTATCGCGGATGCGGGGCTTCTGGGCCTGCCCAATGCGGGCAAGTCGACTTTCCTGGCTGCGACCTCGAACGCGCGGCCCAAGATCGCGGATTATCCGTTCACGACGCTGGTTCCGAATCTCGGCGTGGTCGGCATCGACGGGCGCGAATTCGTCGTGGCCGACATTCCGGGGCTGATCGAGGGCGCCTCTGAAGGGCGGGGTCTGGGCGATCAGTTCCTGGGCCATGTCGAGCGCTGCTCGGTGCTGCTGCATCTGGTGGATGGCACGGCGGAGGACCCGGTCGAGGATTGGCGCACGATCATCGGCGAGTTGGAGGCCTATTCGGAAATCCTCGCGCAGAAGCCGCGCGTCACCGTACTCAACAAGATCGACGCGATTGATGAAGAGACGTTGGCTGAGCGTAAGGCGGAGCTGGAAGAGGCGTCGGGTGGGCCTGTCATGCTGATGTCGGGCGTGTCGAAAAAAGGCGTGCCGGATGTGCTGCGCGCGCTCTGGGCGGAAATCGCCAAGGACAAGCCTAAGCCGGAGGATGAGGGCGGAGCATGGCATCCGTGAGCGCGCCCGCTCTGGCGCAGGCGAAGCGCCTGGTGATCAAGATCGGATCGGCGCTTCTCGTCGATCAGGGCGGCTTGCGCGCGGATTGGCTGCGCTCGCTGGCTGCGGACGTGGCGGCTTTGCGCGCACGCGGCACCGGCGTCGTGATCGTGTCCTCCGGGTCCATCGCCTTGGGGCGGCGGGTGCTCGGTCTTGCGGGCGGTACGCTGCCGCTGGAGCAGAGCCAGGCCGCGGCGGCGGTGGGGCAGATCCGCCTGGCGCGGGCCTATGAGGAAGTTCTGGGCCCGCATGACGTCAGCACCGCGCAGGTTCTGGTCACGCTGGAAGATACCGCGGATCGGCGGCGCTATCTCAATTCGCGTGCCACGCTGGAGACGCTGCTGGGCCTCGGCGTCGTGCCCATCGTGAACGAAAACGACACGGTCGCGACCGACGAGATTCGTTTCGGCGACAATGACCGGCTGGCTGCCCAGATCGCAGTGACGATCGGGGCGGATCAGTTGCTGCTGCTGTCCGATGTCGACGGGCTCTATACGGCGAATCCGAAGACCGACCCGAGCGCCGAGCATCTGCCGGTAATCGAACACATCACCCCCGAGATCGAGGCGATGGCGGGCGATCCCGTGTCTGGCCTCTCGAAGGGCGGAATGAAAACGAAGCTGCTGGCGGCGAAAGTGGCGGTGGCGGGCGGCTGTGCGATGGCGATCGCGGAAGGCTTTGCCGATCACCCGGTCGGCGCACTGGAGCAAGGCGGGCGCTGCAGCTGGTTCCTGCCCGAGGGCGACCCGCAGGCCGCGCGCAAACGCTGGATCGCGGCGATGAAGCCGCGTGGCGAGCTGTTCGTCGACGAGGGCGCGGCGAACGCGCTGCGCTCGGGCAAGTCGCTGCTGCCGGCGGGCGTCACCAAGATCGTCGGCCGTTTCGGGCGCGGCGATCCCGTTACCATAGCGGGGCCGGACCGCGCTGTTCTCGGCAAGGGACTCGTGCGCTATACCGGCGACGAGGCGCGGCTGATCGCGGGGCACCGCTCGGGCGAGATCGAGGAGATCCTGGGCTATCCCGGCCGCGCGGCGCTGATCCATCGCGACGATATGGTGGTTGGCTGAGCCCGGTTACTCCGCCCAGTCCGGCCTGCGCTTCTCGATGAAGGCCTGCACGCCTTCCTCGGTGTCGCGCCAGAGCATATTCTCGACCATCACCGCCGCAGTGTGATCATAGGCTTTCGCGAGGTCCATGTTGGCCTGTTCGTAGAAGGCGCGCTTGCCGATCTTCACCGCGGCGCCGAGCTTGCCCGCGATCGTCTGTGCCAGCTTTTCGGTCTCGGCGCCGAGTTCGTCATGCGGGGCGACGCGATTCACCAGCCCGACCTCACGGGCGCGGGTGGCATCGATGAACTCGCCCGTGGTCAGCATCTCGAAGGCGACCTTGCGCGGCACGTTGCGCGACAGCGCCACCATCGGGGTCGAGCAGAACAGACCGATATTCACCCCGTTCACCCCGAAGCGCGTGCCCTCGGCGGCGACCGCCAGATCGCAGGAGGCGACGAGCTGACATCCGGCGGCCGTGGCGATGCCATGCACCTCGGCGATCACCGGCTGCGGCAGGGCCGGGATCATCTGCATCATCTCGGCGCAGCGGAAGAAGAGATCGGCGAAATAGGCGCGGCCCTTGTCCTCGGCCTCGCGCCCGCGCTGCATTTCCTTGAGGTCATGGCCCGCGCAGAACGCCTTGCCCGCGCCGCGCAGCACGACGACCTTGATGCTCGTATCCTCGGTCAGCTCCGAAAACCGGGCCTTGAGCGCCGCGAGCATCGCATCCGACAGCGCGTTGAGGCTGCCGGGGCTGTTCATCGTCAGATGCGCCACCGCGCCTTTATCCTCGCGGATCACCAGATCTGTCATTGAAACTCCTCCTCTTTGTCGAAACTCTAGGGGCGAGAGAGGGACAAGGGAAGGGGAGGGCGCATGGCGCTGGTAATGGATCGCGACGAACTCGCGGAATTTCTCGACGAGGCGTTTCCGCAGGTGAAAGGCGACTTCGCGATCGACGCGCTCGACGAGGACGAGTTGGTGGTGCGGCTGAAAGTGGAAGAGCGTCATTTACGACCCGGCGGCACTGTCTCGGGGCCGAATATGTTCGCGTTGGCCGATGTCGGGATCTACATCGCGATCCTCGCCCGGATCGGGCGCGTGGCCTTGGCGGTGACCACCAATGCGAGCATGGATTTCATGCGCAAGCCAGCGGCCGGAGCCGACCTGATCGCGAAGATCCGGGTGCTGAAACTGGGCCGCGTCCTCGCCGTTGGGGATGCGCTGATCTACTCCGAGGGCGACGACCGGCCTGTCGCGCGTGCGAGCATGACCTATTCGATCCCGCCGAGGGCGATGGGGTAGGGCGGGGCTCTCGATGCGCCTTCGCCTTGGGCCAAATATCCCGGGGGAGGCGCGGATGCGCCGGGGGCAGAGCCCCCTCCGGCTCGGAAAACCGCATGCAGTGATGGGGTATTTTGATACCTAATTTTTATCGCACTGTTTTTGCTGGTAAAATTAAGAAGCGCGCTACTTGAAAACGCTTCCGGAATCGCGCAAAAGCCCGCATCAGAATTCGAAATACCCCACAAGGGCAGATCACAGATGAAAACGTATACCGCAAAACCCGCGGAGATCGAGAAGAAATGGGTCATCATCGACGCTGAAGGCGTCGTGCTGGGCCGTCTCGCTTCGATCGTCGCAATGCGTCTGCGTGGCAAGCACAAGGCCACCTTCACGCCGCACATGGACATGGGCGACAACGTCATCGTCATCAACGCCGACAAGGTGCAGATGACCGGCAAGAAGCGTGACGACAAGACATACTTCTGGCACACCAACCACCCCGGCGGGATCAAGTCGCGCACCGCGCGCCAGATCCTCGAGGGCGCGCATCCCGAGCGCGTGGTCATCAAGGCGGTCGAGCGCATGATCTCGCGCAACCGTCTGGGTCGTGCGCAAATGGCGAACCTGCGTGTCTACGCCGGTGCCGAGCATCCGCACGAAGCGCAACAGCCTGAAGTTCTCGACGTCAAGTCGATGAACAAGAAGAACACCCGGAGCTGATCATGGCCGACGATATCAAGACCCTCGACGATCTGAAATCGGTCGTGACCGGCTCGGACAACGCTGGCGCCACCGAAACCGAAACCTCCACGCCCCGTGAGCCCGTGCGCGACGCGCAAGGCCGCTCCTATGCCACCGGCAAGCGTAAAGACGCGGTCGCCCGCGTCTGGGTCAAGCCGGGCACCGGCAAGATCGAAGTGAACGGCAAGGCGATGGACAAGTACTTCGCGCGTCCCGTGCTTCAGCTGATCGTGAACCAGCCCTTCGGCGTGGCGAACGTGGACGGCCAGTTCGACGTCTACGCGACCGTCGCAGGCGGCGGCCTCTCGGGCCAGGCCGGTGCAGTCAAGCACGGCATCTCGAAAGCGCTGCAGCTCTACGATCCCTCGCTGCGTCCGGCTCTGAAAGCCGCTGGCTTCCTGACCCGCGACTCGCGCGTTGTGGAACGTAAGAAATACGGCCGCGCGAAAGCCCGTCGTAGCTTCCAGTTCTCGAAGCGCTAAACTTCGCGAGATACGATTTGGAAAGCGGCTCCCATACGGGGGCCGCTTTTCGTTTGGGACTTCGCCCCTTGGCCCCCGAATTCCGACCGGTGCAAACGATGAAGGCGCCCCGTTCGGAGCGCCTTCGAGCCTGTCTGCCCTGAGAAAGGCGGGGATTATTCCGCCTCGTTCATCTTTGCGGCGTTGAGCAGGGCGTAATTCTGTGCGCCTACGCGGTCGTAGAGGTCGAGCTGGGTCTCGAGGAAATCGACGTGACCTTCCTCGTCGGCGATCAACTCTTCGAACAGATCCTTCGAGACGTAATCGCGCACGCTTTCGCAATGGTCGCGGGCCTCGCGGTAGAGGGTCAGCGCGTCATGCTCTCCCGCGAGGTCGCATTCGAGCGTCTCGCGCGGGCCCTCGCCGATACGCAGCGGGTCGAGCTTCTGCAGGTTCGGATGGCCTTCGAGGAACAGGATGCGTGCGATCAATTTGTCGGCGTGATGCATCTCTTCTATCGACTCCTCACGCGATTTCTTTGCCATCGCGGCAAGGCCCCAATCTTCCTGCATCCGGAAGTGCAGCCAGTATTGCGAAACGGCCGTCAATTCGCTGCGCAGAGCCGCGTTTAGATATTCGATGACCTTAGCGTCGCCCTTCATGTCGTCTTCCTTCCGTTGGTGCCTGTCTCAGCCCGGTCAGTTCGACCGGCACTTTCAAATTGGTATTCTTGCGCATCGTGGAAAGAAAGAGCGGCATGCATCCGCCGCAATCGGCGCGTTTGCCGAGCGCGTGATAAATCTTGCCCGGCGTGATGATCGTGCTCGGGTCCGATTTTCGCATCCAGTCGATCGCCGCATGGATGTCGCGATCGGTAATGGTTTGGCAATGGCAGATGATCATGGTTGCGCGCCCTGATTCCGGGGGAGGTGGGTATCTGCCCCTATAGGTGAGTAGTTTTGTCAGAAAAGTCAATCCGACGGAAAGAGTCGGATATCGGGTCGCGCGGTGCCATCTCCCGCCCCCGTTTCCATCGCCGTGCAACTGGGGTAAGCACGGGCAAACAGTTCAAGAGGCCCGTATGTCCGTCTCCATGCTCTCCACCTTCGTGAAACCGATGCATCCCGAAGGGCGCAAATTCGTCGCCATCTTCGCGGGGATCGCCTTCATCCTGTTCCTGATCTGGGAGCCGCTCGGCTGGATCGGGGTCGGGCTGACGGTCTGGTGCTATTACTTCTTCCGCGACCCGCCGCGGGTGACGCCTACCCGCGAGGGGTTGATGGTATCGCCCGCCGACGGGGTCGTCTCGTTGCTGGAACCGGCGGTGCCTCCGGCGGAGCTGGGGCTCGGCGACAAGCCGATGATGCGGATCTCGGTTTTCATGTCGGTCTTCAATTGCCATGTGAACCGGCTTCCCTGTGCAGGGCGTATCTCGAAGGTCGCCTACCGGCCTGGCAAATTCCTCAACGCTTCGCTCGACAAGGCCAGTTCTGACAATGAGCGCAACGGCCTTGCCGTGACCCTGCCCGATGGCCGCCAATACGGGGTGGTGCAGATCGCAGGGCTCGTCGCGCGTCGCATCATGTGCTGGTCGAAAGAGGGCCAGTCCTTGCTGACCGGCGAGCGCTTCGGTCTGATCCGGTTCGGCTCGCGCCTCGACATCTACCTGCCCGAGGGAGTGAACCCGCTGGTCTGCATCGGCCAGAACATGGTCGCGGGCGAAACCGTGATCGCCGATCTCGAGAGCACGGAACAAGCGCGCTCCGGCGGCATTCGGTAAGAGAGGCTCTGGGAGGGCGCGATGAAAGACCACGAAATCGATCCGCACGAGAAGGACCGGCTGCCGTTTCTGCAGCTGGTGCCGAACCTCGTCACGATCGCCGGGATGGGGCTGGGGCTGACCTCGATCCGTTTCGCGATGGATGACCGGTTCGAATCCGCGGTGGTGCTGATCCTGCTCGCGGCGCTGATCGACGGGATGGACGGGTTGCTCGCGCGGCGGCTCAACGCGTCCTCGGATTTCGGGGCAGAGCTCGACAGCCTGTCCGACTTCCTCTGTTTCGGGGTGGCACCCGGGCTTTTGCTGTATCGCTTCGCGCTGGGAGAGACTCATGCGTTCGGCTGGGTCTTCGTGCTGGTCTACACCGGCGCGGCCTGCCTGCGTCTCGCGCGGTTCAACGTGATGCGCGCCGAGCCCGACTCGATGCGCCATTTCACCGGGGTTCCCGCCCCGGCCGGGGCAGGGCTCGCGCTCCTGCCGATGTTCATCAGCTTCGCCGAACTGGGCGACGCGCGCGCGGTGCCGGTGGTCGTGGCCTTCTGGCTGGGCTTCGTCGGTCTGTTGATGATTTCGCGGATCAAGACCTTCTCGCCGAAAGCGATGCGCATTCCGCGTCGCGCCGTCGGTGTTCTCCTGATCGGGACGGTGATCGCAGTCGGCATGGTGTTCACGCGGATCTGGCTGCTGATGGTGATCCTTGCCGCGATCTACGCGGTGATGCTGATCCCGGCGATCTGGAAGGCACGGGGCCGGATCCTGCGCGCGTGACCCCGCAGCTTGATTGAGACGACCGAACGCCGCCCCTCCCCGGGGCGGCGTTTGCGTTTCAGAAGCGCTATTCAGCGGGGACGCGAGGGCAGGGGAGCGATTCATCAGGCAGAGATGCGATTCACCCGGGCGATCGGCGTGAATTCGGGTGATTTACGCGAAACGGAATCGGGTGCCCCAAGGGCAGGCGAAGGCGATTCCACCTGCCTCTCTCGGGGGCCATCCCCTCGACTTCGCTTTTTGCCGGTTTTTTGACCAACAAAATAAGGGTATCGAGAAAAAAGTGACGATCAGATGAAAAAAGCTGTTGCGGACCCCGGCGCCTATGCGTAGAACCCCCCTCACCGAAGCGGAACAAACGGAACGCAACGGGGCGCCGGAAGGGCCAGCGACGCTGACACGGAAGGCAACGAAAACTACTGAGGTTTGAGGGCGGGCTGCGCTTAAGATAAGCGCTTCCGGTTCTTTTTGGCCTCGCGCTCTTTGACATTGATAGATATCTGAAGAGATATGCGGGCGGTTTGGTCGATGATCGATGCGGACCGGAGCATA
>NZ_NBOA01000005.1:0-403522 GCF_002213235.1 Thioclava sp. F34-6 | reverse complement strand
GTTAGCCCTCGTTTCGCTGAGGCTTGTGGCCGATGCGGTGCCTGCAACGGGAAACAAACCCACTCCGCCGGCACCACCTCACCGCGCCCGCGGGCGCGAATTGGAGGGCGCGATGGACGGCACCGCTCAGATTTCCGGAGGGCTTCCGGGGCGCATGTTCGATGCGCTCGTGCTGGGAGGTCCGGCGATGTGGGCGATTGCGGCTCTGTCCGTGATCTCGCTCGCGGTGATTATCTGGAAAATCTGGGATTTGCTGGCCGCGGGTGCGTGGTCGGGCGGGGCGCATAGCCAGGCGGCGATCGCGGCCTGGGCGGCAGGCGATCCCGACGGGGCCCAGGCGGCTGTGGCCGGACGGCGATCGTTGCGCGCGCAGCTGGTCCGAGCGGCGATGGCGAGCCTGCGCGATCCGCAGCTCGATCGGGCCGGGGCCGAGGCCGAGACGGGCCGCGTCGCGCGCGATCTGCTGGCACGGGCGCGCTCGGGGCTTCGGGCACTGGAACTGGCCGTGGTGATCGGCCCGCTTCTGGGGCTTCTGGGCACGGTCGCGGGCATGATCGCGGCTTTCCGCGCGCTGCAGGAGGCGGGGGTCCAGGCCGATCCGGCGACGCTGGCGGGGGGCATCTGGGAGGCGCTTCTGACGACGGCGGCGGGCATGGCTGTGGCGATCCCGGCGCAGATCGCTCTGTCGGGCTTCGACGCCGTGGTGGACCGCCTGCGCCACGACATGGAGGACGCCGCGACCCGCATTTTCGCCCGCGCGCCCGCCACGCTCTCCGAGCGGCCACGCGCCGCCGCCGAGTGAGGTGCGCGATGTTCGCTTTCGGTCAGCCGCGCCCGCGCCGTCGCCCGGCCCTGACGCCGATGATCGACGTGGTCTTTCTGCTTCTGGTGTTCTTCATGCTCGCCTCGCGTTTCGGGGTGGAGCGCACATTGGACCTGACCTTGGGCGGCGGAACGGCGGGCGCTGAGTGGTCCGGGCCCCCGCGCCTGGTGGATGTGGGCGAAGGCGGCACGGTCAGTCTGAACGGGCAGAGGGTCGCGCTCTCCGATCTGGCAGGCGCGCTGCAGCCGCTGATGGATCAGCCCTCCGATCCGGTCGTGCTGCGTCCGAAAGAAGGCGATCTGAGCGCGCTGACGCAGGTGATCGAGGCGTTGCGCGGCGCGGGGCTCGGCAATCTGGTGCTGGTGCCATGAGGCTCTTCACCGATCCGCCCCGGCGCAGTCTGCCCGAGCCGCTTTTGCCGATGATCAACGTGGTCTTCCTGCTGCTGATCTTCTTTCTGCTGGCGGCGACGCTGGCGCAGCCGACGCCCTTCGAAGTGACCCCGCCCGAGGCTGCGGGTGAGGGAAAGACCGATCCCGGCGCGCTGGTCCTGTTTGCGAACTCCGAAGGCGAGATCGCCTATGGAGAGGCGCGGGGCGATGCGGCGCTGGCCGCGCTGGGGGCGGCAGCGCGGAACGCGCGAGCGGAGTGCGGCGCCTGCGCCGACGGCCTGACCCTGCGTGCGGACGGGCAGCTTCCCGGCGACGCGCTGGCGCGGCTGATGCCACAGCTGGCGGAGCTTGGCTTCACCGATCTCAAACTCGTGGTGCGGGGCAAATGACCGCGCGGAGGCTCGCTTTCGCAGGTGCGCTCGGCGCGGCGCTCGCGGTCCATGCGGGCGTGCTGTTGGTCTGGGAGCCTGCGCCTGCGGGCGGGGCGCAATCGGCGGGCGACGGGGGCGACGCGCTCGTCTCGCTCGCGCCGTCTTCCCCGTCCATGGCCGCGCGCGTGGCGGAGTGGGAGCGCCCGCCAGAGGTCGAAACGGAGGTCGCGGCGACGCAGCCTGAGGCTCCGACTGCGCCCAATGCGCCGAAGGCTCCGACCGAGCCAATCGAACTCGCCCCACAAGTCGCCGCGCCTACGATGACCGCGCCGTCTGCGCCAGATGCGGCGTTGCCCGAACAGGCCGATCCCGCGCCGCTAGACACTCCGCGACCGAAGGCTAAACCGACGCCGCCTGCGCCGAAGCCAGCGCAGCCGAAAGCGCCCACGAAGCAACGGGCCTCGCAACCCGCCCCGGCACAGCCCAAGCAGCAGGCGAAGGGGCAGGGCGACAGAGGGGCCGCAGGCGACCGCCGCACGGCCCCCGCGGCGACGCTGTCGGCTGGGCAGATCCGCTCGCTGATGGGATCGTGGGGCGGAGACATTCGCGCCCGGATCGAGCGTGCCAAGCAAACGCCCAGCGGGGCAGGTGCAGGCCGCGTTATCGTGGCGTTGAATATAGCGCGCGACGGGCGGCTCATCGGCGCCTCGGTTGCGCAAAGCTCGGGCAATGCGACGCTCGACCGGGCGGCGCTCGAGGCGGTGCGGCGCGCGGGCCGCTTCCCCGCAGCGCCGCAAGGCTTGGGCAAACCGAGCTACAGCTTCTCCTTGCCGATGGCCTTCCGCTGAGCGTGGCTTGCACCCGTGCGCGCCGCGAGGCAGGGTAGCGCCAACCAAGGAGCGAGCATGCCGATCAAGAACCGTTTTGCCGAGATGCACGCGGAAGCCACCGCATGGCGGCACGATTTTCACCGTAATCCCGAACTGCTTTACGATCTGCCGCGAACATCGGGCCGCGTGGCCGACCTACTGCGGGAATTTGGCTGCGATGAGGTGGTCGAGGGGATTGGGCGCTCTGGCGTCGTCGGCGTGATCGAAGGGCAGGGCGCGCGCCAGGGCGGGCTGCGCTGCGTTGGGCTGCGCGCCGATATGGATGCGCTGCCGATCCGCGAGAAGACCGGGGCCGAGCATGCCTCAGAGGTCGAGGGCAAGATGCATGCCTGCGGCCATGACGGGCACACGTCGACCCTGCTCGCTGCGGCGAAATACCTCTGCGAGACACGAAATTTCGCGGGGCGTGCGGTGGTGATCTTCCAGCCCGCCGAGGAGGGCGGGGCCGGGGCCAAGGCGATGATCGAAGACGGCCTGATGGAGCGCTTCGGCATCGAAGAGGTCTATGCGCTGCACAACATGCCGGGGATGGAGCCGGGCAGCTTCGGCATCCGGCCAGATGCGATGATGGCGGCGGCGGATTTCTTCGACATCGTGGTGACCGGCAAGGGCGGCCATGCGGCGAAACCGCAGGAGGTGATCGATCCGGTGCCGATCTCCGCGCATCTGATCCTCGCACTGCAGGGCATCGTGTCGCGCGCGACCGATCCGCTGGAGGAGATCGTACTCTCGGTCACGACGCTGGAGACCGACTCGAAGGCGCTCAACGTGATCGGCAATTCGGTGAGCCTCGGCGGGACGGTGCGCACGATGAGCGCCGAGACCCGCGATCTGGCCGAGCGTCGCCTGCGCGAGATCGCGCAGGGCGTGGCTGCGACCCATGAGGCGACGGCAGAGGTCGACTACCGGCGCGGCTATCCGGTCACGCGCAACGACCCGGCGGCGGCCGAGGTCGCAGCACAGGTGGCTGAGGCCGTGGCAGGCGCCTGCGACCGCAATGTCGATCCGATGATGGGGGCGGAGGATTTCGCCTATATGCTCGAGGTGCGCCCCGGGGCCTACGGCTTCATCGGCAACGGCCCCAGCGCGCCCCTTCATCACGCGGAATACGACTTCAACGACGCGATCCTTCCGGCTGGCGCAAGCTGGTTCGTCGGCATGATCGAGGCGCGGCTGCCTGCCGAGTGAGCGTCAGCGCATGACCATAACCGCGCATTTTGCATGGCGCACGACGCGCGAGGCGGTCGAGCCGATCAGGTAGTCGCCAAAGCCCGGACGGTGCGACGCGATCACGATGCAATCCGCCCCGATATGCTCGGCGTAACTCAGAATTTCATGGCCAGGTTGGCCCTCGACGATCGCCCAGTCACCATTGTCGAACTCCGCTGCGCGCGTGGCGAGGTCGCGTTCCAGCGTCTTGCGCAGTTCCTCGGCATAGCCCTCCGGCATGTAATTGATCGCATAGGCGGGGACGTCTTCCATCACGTGCAGCAGGGTGACGCGCGCCCCGTCGCCAGCCAGCGCTCGCGCGACATTGAGCGCGGCGTCGGGGTTATGATCTTCGTCGAAGGCGACGGGCACGAGAATGTTGGAATACATTGGTTTGGCTCCCTTTCTTTGTAGGGAGCCTGCCAGAAGGGGTGTCGTCGCGCATTGATTTGAGTCACGCCGGAGTTGGCTCCCGACACCAAATTCCCGTGAGTTGCCCGAGACCTGCGCTGCGTGTACGGCGAACGCAGGCCGCTAACTGTCAACCGCCGGTATGGCTCATGTGGCGCGACATCTGGCCCGAGACGGTCTGGCGCGAATAGTCGAAATCATGGCCCTTGGGCTTGCGCGAGATCGCCTCGCGGATTGCCGCTTCCAGCGCCGCGTCGTCCTCGCTGGCCCGCAGGGGTGCGCGCAGATCGGCGTTGTCCTCCTGGCCGAGGCACATGAACAGCTCGCCCGTGCAGGTCACCCGCACACGGTTGCAGTTCTCACAGAAGTTATGCGTCAGCGGCGTGATGAAGCCGATCTTCTGGCCGCTTTCTTCCAGCCGGACGTAGCGCGCAGGCCCGCCGGTCGATTCCGCCAGATCGGTCAGGGTGAAGCGTTCGGCCATCGCCTTGCGCACATCTGACAGCGGCCAGTATTGATCAAGCCGCAGGTCGTCACCCATCTCGCCCATCGGCATCACTTCGATGAAGGTCAGGTCGAAGCCTTCCGCCGCGCACCAGTCGATGAGGGTGAACAGCTCGTCCTCGTTGAAGCCCTTCAGCGCGACGGTGTTGATCTTGACCTTGAGGCCCGCGCGTTTCGCGGCCTCCAGACCTTTGAGCACCTGTTCGAGCCGCCCCCAGCGGGTGATCTTCGCGAATTTGTCGGCATCCAGCGTGTCGAGCGAGACGTTGATCCGCTTCATCCCCAAAGCTGCGAGATCATCGGCGAATTTCGCAAGCTGCGAGCCATTGGTGGTCAGCGTAAGCTCGCGCAGGTCGCCGGTGTCGAGATGGCGCGCGATCGAGCGGAAGAAAGTCATGATGTCACGCCGCACCAGCGGCTCGCCCCCGGTGATGCGCAGCTTCTTCACGCCGAGGCGGATGAAGGTAGAGCAGAGCCGGTCCAGTTCCTCGAGGGTCAGCAGTTCCTTTTTCGGCAGGAACTGCATGTGTTCGGCCATGCAATAGGTGCAGCGAAAATCGCAGCGATCGGTGACCGAGACCCGCAAATAGTCGATCGGGCGGGCGAAGGGGTCGATGAGGGGCGTGTTTTCCATGCTGCGGAAGGTAAGGCGCGTGACGGGGGGCGGCAAGGGCCGTTGCGCGGATCGAAGCGGATCGGTCGCCGGGCAGGCGATTGTGCGAGGGGGTGACACCGGGCGCGGACTGGGCATAGGCTCGGTGAGATTTCAAGGAGATTTCGAATGCGCAAACCCTTCGCTCGCCCGATCCTCACGCTCGTATTGATGATGCCGATTGCGGGCTGCGCCACGCTGGGGCTCAACGGTCCCAACGCAGCCGCCCCGAATTCTGCGATAGCGCGCGGCCCCGCCGCCGCGCCGGATGCGGCCCCGATCCCGAAGCCCACTGCGAAGACTGCCGATTCCCTCGACACCACCACGGCAGAACAGCGTGCCGAGGCTGCGAAGAAACCCGTGGGCGGCGAGACCAAGCTCGGCACAACCATCGCGAGCCTCGGCGATCCCGCCGATCCGGGCTTCTGGGTAAAGACCGGGCTGGTGAAAAGCGAGACCCCCGGCCGGATCGAGGACCCGAAGACCGGGAAGTCGGCGAAGGTCACCCTGATCCCGTCGGGCAAGGCGGCAGGCTCTGGTTCGGAAGTGTCGCTGCCTGCGCTGCGTCTGCTCGAGGTGCCGCTGACCGATCTGCCCGAACTCACCGTGTACAAGCTCTGAGCTGTTCGCGATGAACCCTCTGCGCGAGATCGATATCCCGCCGCTCTGGCTCGTGCTGTTCGCGGCGCTGGTCTGGGCGCTGGGGCAGGTCGTGCCGATGCCTTTTCGATATGACCGCGCGCTCGGGCTGATCGCGATCGCGCTCGGGCTCGCGTTGATGCTGGTCGCGGTGGGTCAGATGCTGCTCCGCCGCACCACCTTCATTCCGCGCCGTGACCCGTCCGACCTTGTGACCTCCGGCGTCTTCGCGCTGTCGCGCAACCCGATCTATCTGGGCGATGCGCTGGTGCTGGCCGGGCTTGCGCTGATCTGGCACGCGCCTTTGGGGCTTCTGCTGGTGCCAGTTTTCATGTGGTTCATCACACGGCGCTACATTCTTGGCGAAGAAGCAAGGATCGCGGCGCATTTCGGCGAAACCTACACCGCCTATCGTGCCCGGACCCGCCGCTGGCTCTGATCGGGCCGCGGCAAAGTGCTGCGGGCGCAAAAAAATCTGATGTTGCCGCAATCGCGCAGCAGCTGAAAAGGCGCGCCATAACACCCTGATCTAAATAAATAAATTACCCCGAATTTCGGTATTCAATGGTATACACGAACCGGTGAGTGGCGCTGTGAGCGATTAAGAAGGTTTTACGAGCCATAGCTGCTTGTGAAACATTATTGCGCGATGCTAAGGAGTACGTCGCAAGATTCCGGGTGCGCAGGCCAGCGGCTAAACGCACCGCTATCCAAGGGGGAGTTAGAGTGAAAATCGGAGCTCCAAAGGAGATTTTCGAGGGCGAGGCGCGGGTCGCCATGACGCCCGACTCGGCTTTGCAGCTGCAAAAGCTGGGCCATGAGTGCTTTATCGAGACCGGAGCAGGCGTCCGTGCCGGCTTCACAGACGAGGCTTACGAGGCCGCGAATGTGACCGTCGTCAAAACCGCCGCCGCGCTGTTCAAGGACGTGGATTTCGTCATCAAGGTTCGGCCGCCGAGCGATACGGAGGTCAAGCGCCTCAAGCCCGGCCAGACCCTGATCTCGTTCTTCTACCCGGCCCAGAACGAAGAGCTTCTGAAAGCCGCCGAGAAGACCGGTGCGAACGTGATCGCGATGGACATGGTCCCGCGGATTTCGCGCGCGCAGAAGATGGATGCGCTGTCCTCCATGGCCAATATCGCAGGCTACCGTGCGGTGCTTGAGGCAGGCAACAATTTCGGCCGCTTCTTCACCGGGCAGGTGACGGCGGCAGGTAAGGTTCCGCCGGCGAAAGTGCTCGTTGTTGGTGCCGGTGTGGCCGGTCTTGCCGCGATCGGGGCTTCGACCTCGCTGGGTGCGATCACCTATGCGTTCGACGTGCGTCCCGAAGTGGCCGAGCAGATCGAGTCGATGGGCGCGGAATTCGTCTATCTCGATTTCGAGGAAAGCCAGACCGACGGCGCGGAGACGGGCGGCTACGCCAAGCCTTCCAGTCCGGAATTCCGCGAAGCGCAGCTCGCGAAATTCCGCGAACTGGCGCCCGATATCGACATCGTCATCACCACCGCGCTGATCCCGGGCCGCGATGCGCCCGTGCTTTGGACCAAGGACATGGTCGAGGCGATGAAGCCGGGCTCGGTGATCGTCGACCTCGCCGCCGAGCGTGGCGGCAACTGCGAACTGACCGTGCCGGACCAGAAGATCGTGAGCGACAATGGCGTGACCATCGTCGGCTACACCGATTTCCCGAGCCGCATGGCGACGCAGAGCTCGACGCTCTACGCGACCAATATCCGTCACATGATGACGGATCTGACGCCCGAGAAGGACGGTGTCGTCGTCCATGACATGGAAGACGACGTGACCCGCGGCGCGACCGTGGCCTATCAGGGCGAGATCACCTTCCCGCCGCCGAAACCCAAGGTGGCCGCGATTGCGGCGCAGAAGCCGAAGGAAAAGGCCAAGGAGCTGACGCCGGAGGAAAAGCGCGCCAATGAGGTCGCTGCGTTCAAGAAGCAGACCCGCAATCAGGTGACGCTGCTCGCCGTGGGCGCGATCGTGCTTCTGGGCGTGGGCCTCGTCGCACCGGCCAGCTTCATGCAGCACTTCATCGTCTTCGTGCTCAGCTGTTTCGTGGGCTTCCAGGTGATCTGGAACGTCTCGCACTCGCTGCACACGCCACTGATGGCTGTGACCAACGCGATCTCGTCGATCATCATCCTCGGCGCACTGTTGCAGATCGGTTCGGGCTCGTGGCTCGTGATCGTGCTCGCAGCGCTGTCGGTGTTCATGGCCGGGATCAACATCTTCGGTGGCTTCATGGTCACCCGGCGCATGCTCGCCATGTTCCAGAAGTCGTAAGAGGGGGAGAGCGTAATGGAAAACGGATTCTCGACCGCCGCCTATGTCGTCGCGGCAGTTCTCTTCATCCTCTCGCTGGGCGGCCTCTCGGGGCAGGAAAGCGCGAAACGGGCCGTGTGGTATGGCATCGTCGGCATGGGCCTTGCGGTTCTGGCGACGCTGATCGGCCCCGGCTCGGGTCTGTGGCTTCTCTCGGTCATCCTGATCGCGGCTGGTGGCATCATCGGCTGGTTCGTGGCGAACCGGGTGCAGATGACGGAAATGCCGCAGCTGGTTGCCGCGATGCACTCGCTGGTCGGTCTTGCCGCCGTCTTCGTGGGCTATAACGCCTATATCGAGATGGCGCGCGTCGGCGCGATGGGCGTGGAAGAGCAGCACGCGCTGAAGGGCTTCGCCGCTCTGATCGCGCACAAGACGCCGGTCGAACTATCGATCCTGCGCGTCGAACTGTTCCTCGGCGTGTTCATCGGGGCCGTGACCTTCACCGGGTCTGTGGTCGCGTTCGGCAAGCTCGCGGGCAAGGTGACCTCGAAGGCCACCAAGCTGCCGGGCGGGCATATCCTCAATGCGACCGCCGCGATCCTCTCGGTGATCCTGCTGATCGCGTTCATCAACGGGGCAGGGGCTTGGGCGCTGATCCTGATGACCCTGCTGGCGTTCTTCATCGGCTACCACCTGATCATGGGCATCGGCGGCGCCGATATGCCGGTCGTCGTGTCGATGCTGAACTCCTATTCGGGCTGGGCTGCGGCGGCGATCGGCTTCTCGCTGGGCAACGATCTTCTGATCGTGGTCGGCGCGCTGGTCGGCTCCTCGGGTGCGATCCTGTCCTACATCATGTGCAAGGCGATGAACCGCTCGTTCATCAGCGTTATCCTCGGCGGCTTCGGCGGTACCTCCGGTCCCGCGATGGAAGTCGAGGGTGAGCAGATCGCGATCGACGCGGACGGCGTGGCCTCCGCTCTGCGCGACGCGGACAGCGTGATCATCGTGCCGGGCTACGGCATGGCGGTGGCGCAGGCTCAGCAGGCGGTGTCGGAACTGACCCGCAAGCTGCGCAGCCAGGGCAAGGAAGTCCGCTTCGCGATCCACCCGGTCGCGGGCCGTCTGCCGGGGCACATGAACGTGCTGCTGGCCGAGGCGAAAGTGCCTTACGACATCGTTCTGGAAATGGACGAGATCAACGAGGACTTCCCCGATACCGACGTGGTGATCGTCATCGGCTCGAACGACATCGTGAACCCCGCCGCACAGGAAGATCCGAACTCGCCGATCGCTGGTATGCCGGTTCTGGAAGTCTGGAGGGCCAAGCAGGTCTTCGTCTCGAAGCGCGGTCAGGGTACCGGTTATTCGGGTATCGAGAACCCGCTGTTCTACAAGGAGAACACCCGGATGTTCTATGGCGACGCCAAGGACTCGGTGAACCAGCTGCTGCCGCTGATCGACTGATCAGCAGGGCAGGGAAATGGGAAACGGCCGGTCGCAGGACCGGCCGTTTTCGTTTGGGGTGACTGGCTCGGGGCGTCCAGCCCCGGGCGTCGTCTAACTTGGAAACCTAGGGCCTTACGCCCCCGCGGCCTCACCGGCCAGCTTGCGGATACGCTCCACCATCGCGCGCAACCCGTTCGAGCGCTGTGCCGATAGGTGGTCGTTGAGGCCCAGACGGCCCAGCTCGGCGGGAGCGTCGACCTCCAGCACCTCTTCGGCGGTCAGCCCCGAATAGAGCGCATGCAGGATCGCGATGAGGCCCTGCACGATCATCGCATCGCTCTCGCCCTGAAAGTCGAACACCGCATTCGGGCCGGTCCCCTCGATCCGGGGCAGCAGCCAGACCTGGCTCGCACAGCCCTCCACCTTGGTCGCAGGCACCTTCACTGCATCGTCGAGGGGCGGCAATTCGCGGCCCAGCTCGATCACGTGACGGTAGCGGTCCTCCCAGTCGTCGAGAAATTCGAAGGTCTCGGCAATCTCTTCAAAGGCTTCGCGCGCCATGGTCACTCGCTCCTTGGGACAGGGAATTGTCTCTTGGGTAACGGGTTCGCGCCCGAGGGTCCAGACGCGGCTTTTCAAAAGCGCCGCAATGGGCTACCACGAAATCGGGTCCAGACCCGGGACAGTATCGGAGCCATCATGAACAAAGCCCTGATCGCGGCACTTGCCCTGACGCTCACCACCGCAGGCTGCGGCACCATCCGTGACAGCAAGCTCAACCCGTTCAACTGGTTCGGGCGCGACACGGCCGCGCCGGTGCAGACACTCGCTCCGCGGGGCGGCTACCCCGTGAAGGTCGGAAAGCCGAACCAGCAGCAGGTCGCGCAGGTCTCCTCGCTCTCGGTCGAGAAGATCCCTTCGGGTGCGATCATCACCGCGATGGGGCTGCCGCCGACACAAGGCTACTGGGACACCGATCTGGTTCCGCTGAACAGCGGCGCACCGGATGAGAACGGCACGGTGACCTATGTCTTCATGGTCTCGCCGCCGCCCGCCGACAGCCCCGATGCGCGCCGCGTGATGAACCCGCAATCGCGCGAGGTCTCGGCGGCAGCGTTTCTCAACAATTACAAGCTGCAGGGCGTGCGCAAGATCGTGGTGCAGGGTGTGTCCAACGCGCGGTCCGTGGCACGCTGATCGTCACTTCAGTTGATTTAGATGAGGCTCGGGAGAACCCGGGCCTTTCTCTTGTCGCCTTGTCCGGATCAGCCGCTTCAGCGGCCCGGGCAGCGCCGGACCGCCCCCTCGGGCGGGCGCTTTGGTGGCTTCAACGCGCGCATTGAATGCTTCCGAAACTTTCGAAGACTACCAAAGAAGTGGGCGCCCACCCGGCGTTCAGGTGCAGCGCCTCCGGTGCCCCTTAAA
Organism: Thioclava sp. F34-6; assembly: GCF_002213235.1. Taxonomy (NCBI): domain Bacteria; kingdom Pseudomonadati; phylum Pseudomonadota; class Alphaproteobacteria; order Rhodobacterales; family Paracoccaceae; genus Thioclava; species Thioclava sp. F34-6. The sequence goes on along the minus strand of NZ_NBOA01000005.1, from coordinate 392,474 downwards.
CGTCGACCAGCTTTACCGCGCCGCTATCGGCGGTCAGGGCCACTTCGCCTTTGGCCAGACGCAGCGCGTCATGCCCGAAGACCTCGGCGCGCCAGCCCTGCAGGGCGGCCACGTCGCGCTTGCCAGCGGCGATGCGGTCGAGATCGGACGAGGTCGCGATCAGCTTCGCGGCGACGCCCGCCTGCTGCGATTTCGCCTTCAGCAGCACGCGCAGCAGATCGCCAAGCGCGGTGTCGACTTGCAGTTGTTGGGCCTGATTGTCGGGGCGGGGCAGCTTCTCGTTGGGCATCTCGAGCCCTTCGCGCACCGCCGTAAGGATGCCCTCGGCGATCTCGCCCTTGCGGGCCTCGCGCAGCAACAACCGCGACTTGCCCAACTCGTCGATCGAGGTCGGCTTGGTCGAGGCCAGCTCCAGCAGCGCGTCATCCTTGAAGATACGGCTCCGCGGGATGTTGCGGTTCTGGGCGTAACCTTCACGGAACTGCGCCAGCTCGCGCACGATGGCGAGGAAACGGCCCGAATTGGTCCGCGTCTTCACGCGCTTCCACGCCTCTGCGGGGCGGTTGATATAGGTCTCGGGGTTCAGCAGAACCGCCTCTTCCTCTTCGACCCAGGCATCGCGTCCCGTCTTCTTCAGCTGTTCGTCGAGGAATTCATAGATCACGCGCAGATGGGTCACATCGGCGATCGCATATTTCTTCTGTGCCTCGGTCAGCGGACGGCGCGACCAGTCGGTGAAGCGCGAGGATTTGTCGAGCGACTGCTTGGCGATCTTGCGCACCAGCGTCTCGTAACCCACCTGCTCGCCAAAGCCGCAGACCATCGCGGCGATTTGCGTGTCGAACAGCGGATCGGGAAAGACCTGCGCGTCGGTGTAGAAAATCTCCAGATCCTGCCGGGCTGCGTGGAAGACCTTCACGGTCTCCTTGTGGCGGAAAAGATCGTAGAGCGGCTCGAGCGAGAGGTCGTCGGACAGCGGATCGACCAGAACGGCCTCGCCTTCGGTCTCGCCATGATCGGGGAGCGCCATCTGCACGAGGCAAAGCTTGGACCAGTAGGTCCGCTCGCGCAAAAATTCGGTGTCGACGGTGACGTAGGGCTCTTGCTTGGCCTTTTCGCAGAAGGCCGCGAGGGCCTCGGTCGTGGTGATGGTCTGCATATCGCGCTTTCAATTCGGTGCGGGCTCATCCCGCGCAGGTGCAAATTCCCTAGACCTTCATAGGACAAAAGGGAAGGGTCGGGCGCGTCGCGGCCCTGATAGCGTGGCAGAAGCGCAAGTTTCAGTGCTGCAGAAGGAACGCGGCCCAGGTCAGCCCGTAGAGGATGGGCTGGTGGATCAGATAGATCGGCAGGGTGTGGCGGCCCGCGAACAACGCGACTTTCAACACCCCGCGCGTCTGATCGGGCTGGTAGCGCGCGGCCCGTTTCCAGTACCCCAGACGGTCGAGCAGTTTCGCAGCCCCCATCCCGACAAGGAACGGCCCGATCCACGGGAAGACCGGCTCGAAATCCATCGACGGGCGCCAGTGGGTCGAGAGACCCAGCCACCAGAGCCACGGCTGGTTGAACAACTCGAAGGCGTAGTTCAGATGCACCCAGACCGCGATCACGCCAAGCGCCGCGAGCAGGATCCACGGTAGGAACAGCAGCGCCGCGCCGATGAGCGAGCTGACCGCGATGGAATGAAGGATGCCGTAATAGATGAAATATTCCGGCATCATCACGTAGGTCGCCACGCTCACCAGCGCCGCCGCAACCACCACCTTTCCCAGCCGCCGCCAGAACGGGGCCGCACGGAAACCGTGGCGATGGGCGAGGACGAGGCTGACGCCGGCCATGAAGATGAACGTACTGGCAACGACACGCGCGAAATCGAGAAAGGCCGGATGGAAGACCGTGCCGCGCGGCACGAAGCCGAAATTCTCGAGATCGTATGTCAGGTGGAAGATCGCCATCCCGATCAGTGCTATGGCCCGGATCAGGTCTGGGGCGATCATGCGCCCGCGCGGGGCCGTATCCGGGTTCGTTTCCATGTGCTTGTCATGCGCGAAGCGGCGGCTGCTCGCAAGCGGGTGCGGCGCATTTCGGCGTGAGCGTGCTTACCGGGAAACGCTTGGGGGCGCGTTCAGAGATAGACTGGGGTGCGGTCGCCCTCGGCGAAGCGACGCAGCACGGCCGGGTAGAGGCGATGTTCCTGCACCAGCACGCGGGCCGCGAGGTCGTCGGGGGTGTCGCCTGCCTCGATCGGAACGCGCGCCTGGCCGAGGATCGGCCCCTCGTCGAGCACCGGCGTCACCTCGTGCACCGTACAGCCCGCCACCGCATCGCCTGCCTCGATCGCGCGCTTATGGGTGTGCAGGCCGGGATATTTCGGCAAAAGCGAGGGGTGGATGTTCAGCATCCGACCCTCGAACCGCGCCACGAATTCCGGCGTCAGCACCCGCATGAAGCCCGCAAGGCAAAGCACATCGGGTTTCGCGGCGAGGATCGGCTTCAGCAGCTCGGCCTCGAAACCGGCGCGGTCCTTGCCATAGGGGCGGTGGTCGATGGCGGCGGTCGGCACGCCCATCCGCGCGGCCTTCTCCAGCCCCCCGGCTTTCGCGTCGTTCGACGCGACCAGCACCGGGCGGGCAGGGTGGTCCTCTGCCATGCTCTCGACCAGACGGACCATGTTGGAGCCGCCGCCCGAGATCAGGATCGCGACACGGATCACAGCAGTGCGCCCTCGTAGGCGATGCCCTGTTCGGAGGTGACGGTGCCGATGCGGGTGACGGTTTCGCCTTCACTTGCCAGCAGGGTGGCGATCTCGTCGGCCTTGTCAGCTGCGACGACGACGATCATGCCGATGCCGCAATTGAAGGTCTTGAGCAGCTCACGCTCTTCCATCGAAGCGGTCTCGGCCAGCCAGCGGAACACGCCGGGCAGTTCCCAGGCATTGAGGTCGATCGTGGCGCCCATGCCCTCGGGCAGAACGCGGGGCAGGTTCTCGGTCAGACCGCCGCCGGTGATATGGGCGAGCGCATGAACGCCGCCTGCGCGCACCGCGGCCAGGCATTGTTTGACGTAGAGGCGGGTTGGCGCCAGCAGTGCCTCGCCAAGCGAGCCCTCACCGAAGGGGCAGGCAGCGTCCCAGCCAAGGCCGGACATCTCGACCACCTTGCGTACGAAGGAATAGCCGTTGGAATGCACGCCGTTCGAGCCGAGGCCCAGAAGCACGTCACCCTCGGCCACGCCTGCGGGCAGGTCCGAGCCGCGTTCCATCGCGCCGACCGCGAAGCCCGCGAGGTCGAAATCGCCCTTGGAATACATGCCCGGCATCTCCGCCGTCTCACCGCCGATCAGCGCGCAACCCGATTGTGCGCAGCCTTCCGCGATGCCTTCGATGATGCGCGCAGCCTGATCGATCTCGAGCTTGCCGGTCGCGAAATAATCCAGGAAGAACAAAGGCTCGGCGCCTTGGCAGACCAGATCGTTGACGCACATCGCCACGAGGTCGATGCCGATCGTGTCGACATTTCCGGTGTCGATCGCGATGCGCAGCTTGGTGCCCACGCCATCGGTCGCGCCGACGAGGATCGGATCGTTGTAGCCCGCCGCCTTCAGGTCGAAGAGCGCCCCGAAGCCGCCCAGACCCGACATCGTGCCCGAGCGCTGCGTGCGCTTGGCCGCGGGTTTGATCCGGTCCACCAACGCATTGCCCGCGTCGATATCGACGCCCGCATCGGCATAGGTCAGGCCCTGTGTTTTCTCGGTCATCGCGGCGCACTCCGGCAAGTAAACTCTTGGCCGAAGCCCTAGCGTAACCGCACGCCCCCCGCAACGTCGAAGGGGCGGGGTGTTCGCGCTTTCTTGACGCCCGCGCGTCGTCTCTCTAGAGGAAGATGCAATGGTGGGCCTGTAGCTCAATTGGTTAGAGCAGGGCGCTCATAACGCCTTGGTTGCGGGTTCAAGTCCTGCCGGGCCTACCAGTTTTCTCCCGAAGTTTCCGCGCCTTCACGGCCAGTGGCCGTGACTCTCCCTATACGTGTCGGCCTGCCCGGAAAGCCCTTGTTTCGCCCAATTTGCGCCCCGAGGCGTTCACGAACCCGCGTCAAATGAGGGCCGTGTCAGCGTACCAGTAACTATAAAAATCGAGCAGCCACGTCATAGGCCCCGATAGTTTTTGCACAGTCTTCGAGGGTTGGAGACCGGTCCCGCTTGGGCCCGGTTGACGGAAAACAAGGTAAAGCAGCGGCGACATGGCCACGACGTTCAACTGGATATATCTCGGGCAGGTTGTTGATCAAAATGGGACGCCCTTTGACCTCGATCCCGACGAGTCGAACTGGAAGGTCGAAAACTCGCGTGTCCTTGAAGGGATGACGATTGGGGATTCGACCGATCCTCTTTTCAGCAATATCACCGAAGCGACGCTAATAGATAACGGCGGGGCGTCCGGCGCTCTCGATACCCGAAACGCAACCTCGAACGATACGATCCGCACGGATATCGGTAACGGCGTTTCGAATTTCACCTTCGACAGTCTCGTCATCTACGAAACGACCCTCACCTATACGGACGGCACGACCGCGAGAGTCCAGTCGGTCCTCGTTCAGACCAACTCGGGCCACCTGTTCCTCGCACCCGAGATGTCCAACGATGCGACCACGGCGGCCTACGAGGCCAAGCCGATCCAGTCCATGGCCATAGGGCGCGTGATCAGCGACGACGGCGCGAACCTCGCGCAGGACCGCTACGTCACCGGCTTCGACGACGGCTATGTCGACGGCACCTCTGGGGCGGATCGGATCGACGTGAACTATGTCGAGCCGATCGCGAATGGCTCGGACCGCGTGGACAATAACGATGCGGGCCTCGCGGGCAGCAGCGGCAATGACGACTACATTCGCGCCTATGGCGGCAACGATACCGTGCTGGCCGGCCTCGGCAACGACACGGTCGATGGCGGCACGGGCGACGATCTGATCGACGGCGGGTCGGGCAACGACTCGCTGATCGGGGGCGCCGGCAATGACACGCTCCTCGGCGGTAGCGGAAACGACACGCTCACCGGGAACGACGGCAACGATTCCCTCGATGGCGGCGCGAATAACGACTGGCTCGACGGTGGTATCGGGAACGATACGCTGATTGGCGGGACGGGTAACGACCGACTGATCGGCGGCGCTGGCAGCGACTCGCTCGAGGGCGGGGCGGGGGCCGATACGCTCGAGGGCGGTACCGGGAATGACACGCTGCATGGCGGCGCGGGCGGCGACGTCCTGTCTGGCGGAACCGGCATGGACTATGTCGACTATTCCGACTCCGCGAGCGCTGTGAACATCAACCTCGGCGCCGGGACCGCTACGGGGGGCGATGCGACGGGCGACACGCTCAGCGGCGTCGACGGGATCTACGGCTCGGCGGGGAACGATACGCTGATCGGCTTCGACGGCGCCTCCTCGGACCCGACGGATGGCTACACCAACGTCTTCTATGGCAACGGCGGGGACGACTATATCGACGGCGCGGGCGCGGATGACATCCTCTACGGTGGCACCGGTAACGACACCATGCTGGGCGGGTCAGGCAATGACTCGCTCTATGGCGACGCAGGCAATGACAGCCTTGCCGGCGGCACCGGCAATGACACGCTGTCCGGTGGCGACGGGAACGACGTCTTGCAAGGCGGCGTCGGCAGCGACCAACTCCACGGCGGAGCGGGCAACGATACGCTCTCGGGCGGTGGCGGCGACACCCTCGTCGGCGGCGCGGATGCCGACAGGTTCATCGATCTCATTCCCGGCGACACGATCGACGGCTCGGAGACGGGCGATGATTTCGACATCATCGACCTCAGCGACTGGGGTTGGAACAATGTCGCCGTGCATCGCGACGCGTCGAACCCGGAGAACGGCACGATCGATTTCTTCGACGGCAATGGCGCGGTCGTCGGCACGGTCAGTTTCTCGAATATCGAAAAGGTCATCCCCTGCTTCACCCCGGGCACGCTGATCGCGACACATAGCGGCCCCCGTTCAGTCGAAAGCCTGCAGGTCGGTGATCGCATCCTGACTCGCGACAGCGGCTTCCAGCCCATCCGCTGGATCGGCATCCGCGCACTCAGCACTGCGGAACTGCTGGCCAAGCCGGAATTCCGCTCCATCAAGATCGCACCGGGCGCGCTGGGCGCGAACCAGCCCGAGCGCGAGATGCGCGTCTCGCCGCAGCACCGCATTCTGCTGACCGGGCCGCGCGCGCAGCTGATCGCAGGCGAGCCGGAGGTGCTGGCCGCGGCGCGCCATCTCGTCGGGCTGCCGGGAATCGAGATCGACGAAGAGGCCGAGGCGGTTACCTATATCCACGTGATGTTCGACAATCACGAGATCGTCTTCTCCGACGGACTCTGGACCGAAAGTTTTCAACCGGGGCAGGCGACGATGCAGGATATGGACCGCGCACAGCGGGACGAACTGCTCGCGCTGTTCCCGGAATTGAGCTGTGGAACCGAAAGCTACCTCGCCGCGCGCCCCAGCTTGAAGCGCCACGAAGCCCGGATCATCGCGGCCGCCTGACTTGGCGCGCCCTTGCGTTTGCCCGCTCTGGATCGCTACAGGTTTGTTGACCCGTGGATCAATAAAAGGAGCGCGCCGCAATGTCTGACCTCGAAACCTCCCCCAAGGACGACAGCAGGCCGCGCCCGAACATCCTGATCCTGATGGTCGATCAGCTCAACGGGACGCTATTTCCCGATGGTCCGGCGGAATGGCTGCACACGCCCAACCTGCGCAAGCTGGCGGAACGTTCGGTGCGGTTCGAGAACGCCTATACCGGCTCGCCGCTCTGCGCGCCGGGACGCGCGGCCTTCATGTCGGGCCAGCTTCCCTCGCGCAACGGCGTCTATGACAACGCGGCCGAGTTCCGCTCGGACATTCCCACCTATGCCCACCACCTGCGCCGCGCGGGCTACCAGACCTGCCTCTCGGGCAAGATGCATTTCGTGGGCCCCGATCAGCTGCACGGCTTCGAGGAGCGACTGACCACGGATATCTACCCTGCCGATTTCGGCTGGACGCCGGATTACCGCAAGCCCGGCGAGCGGATCGACTGGTGGTATCACAACATGGGCTCGGTCACCGGGGCAGGGGTGGCCGAGATTTCCAACCAGATGGAATATGACGACAACGTCGCCCATGAGGCGAAGATGAAGCTCTACGATCTGGCGCGGGGTAACGACGCGCGGCCGTGGATGCTGACCGTCAGCTTCACCCATCCGCACGACCCTTACGTCGCGCGGAGGAAATACTGGGACCTCTACGAGGATTGCGCGCATCTCGAACCCGAGGTCGGCACGATCCCCTACGAGGATCAGGACAACCATTCGAAGCGGATCTTCGACGCGAATGACTGGCGCGAGTTCGACATCACGACCGAGGATATCCGCCGGTCGCGCCGCGCCTATTTCGCGAACCTGTCCTATCTCGACGACAAGATCGGCGAGCTGCTGCAGGTGCTCGAAGACACGCGCCAGGAGGCCACGATCCTCTTCGTCTCCGATCACGGCGATATGCTGGGCGCGCGGGGGCTGTGGTTCAAGATGAGCTTCTACGAGGGCTCGGCCCGCGTGCCGCTGATGATCTCCGCGCCGGGCCTGGAGCCCGGGCTTATCTCCGATCCGGTCTCGACGATCGACGTCACGCCGACGCTCTGCGATCTGGCTGGCATCTCGATGGACGAGATCGCGCCCTGGATCGACGGGCAGACCCTGCTGCCGCAAGCCCGCCGCGAACCCCGGAAAGAGGCGGTGGCGATGGAATACGCGGCCGAAGCGTCCTACGCGCCGCTCGTGAGCCTGCGCAAGGGACGCTACAAGCTGAATCTGTGCAATCTCGATCCCGATCAGCTTTTCGATGTCGAGGCCGATCCGCATGAGTTGACCAACCTCGCGGGCGACCCTGCCCATGCCGAGGCCTATGCCGCGCTGAAAGCCGAGGCGGCTCAGCGCTGGGATCTGGATCGATTCGACGCAGAGGTCCGGGCAAGCCAGGCCCGCCGCTGGGTCGTCTACGAGGCGCTCAGTCAGGGCGGCCAGTACCCGTGGGACTATCAACCGCTGAAAAAAGCCTCCGAGGCCTATATGCGCAATCACATGAACCTCAACGTTCTGGAAGAAAACAAGCGCTTCCCGCGCGGCGAATAAGGTATCGAGTGACCCCCGGGGCGGCTCGGCCCCGGGGCGCGGCGCTGCACCTCACCGCGCCGTGACTGCCTTTCCGGAACGCGGCGCCGCCCTAACCTGTTGCCCAATCGAATAGGCAATCAGGAGATCGACCATGAGCGTTCCGACCCTTACCCTCAACGACGGCATCAAGATCCCGCAACTTGGCCTCGGCGTCTGGAAGATGGAGGATGCCGAGACACCGCGCATCATCCGTAATGCGCTGGATGCGGGCTATCGCCACATCGACACCGCCGCGGCCTATGGCAACGAGGCGGGCGTGGGCCGTGGTGTCGCGGACAGCGACGTCGCACGAGAAGACATCTTCGTGACCTCAAAGCTCTGGAATGACCGGCAGGGTTATGACGAAACCAAGCGCGCCTTCGACGAGACGTTGGACAAGCTGGGTTTCGACTATCTCGATCTCTACCTGATCCACTGGCCGATGCCCGCCAAGGACAAATATGTCGAGACGTGGCGGGCCATGATCGAGTTGCGCGACGCCGGCCGCATCCGCGCGATCGGCGTGTCGAACTTCTTGCCCGACCATCTCGAGCGGCTGATCGAGGAGACCGGCGAGGCACCCGCGATCAACCAGATCGAGCTGCATCCACGCTTCCAGCAGGCCGACCAGCGCGCGGCGCATGAAAAGCTCGGCATTACCACCGAATGCTGGTCGCCGCTGGGTCAGGGCGAGGCGCTCGCGAACCCGATCCTCACCGAGATCGCCGCCCGCCACGGCGTCTCCGCCGCACAAGTCACCTTGCGTTGGCAGATCCAGTTGGGCCTCGTGACGATCCCCAAATCCGCCAATCACGAGCGGATGCGCGAGAATATCGACGTGTTCGATTTCGAGCTGAGCGAGCGTGAGATGGCGCAGATCAAGCAGATCGACACTGCTGCGGGCCGGATCGGGCCGAACCCGGCGACGGCGGATTTCTGAGGGTGACTTAAATGTCACCCTTGCGCTGACCGCGCCGCTCGCGACGGGCCACGAGAGTTGATCTTCACACGGCACTCACGGTTTAGTGAGTTTGTTTTGTGGAGGAAATCTAAATGCGTAAAGCTTTATTGTTGCTGCCATTTCTTGCTGGATGCGTGCCTGCGACGCCGATCGTGAGCGACTACAACGGGGATAGCGTCACCATCCAGACATCAATGCTTGCCGATCAGGCTGAAGTGAAGGTGAACGCCCAGGCCGAGGCGGACCGTATCTGTGCCAAGAAAGGCAAGAGAGCAGAATACGCCTCGTCGCGCCAAGTCGCGGAATACACCAACGCGCACCTGTTTCTCTGTCTCTGAGGCGGCACGACACGAGGGGAGGCATTACGCCTCCCCTCAATGCCCCCCCACACCCTTGCGGATACGCCGGATCATCAGCCAGACCGCGAGGATCACGATCGGCGTCAGCCCTGCCATCATGATCTCTTTCGTCAGTCCGATCTTCTTCGAGAGCGGATAAGCCAGGTAGCCCGCGACCGAGATCGCGTAGTAGCTGATCGCGACCACCGACAGCCCTTCGACCGTGTGCTGCAGGCGCAGCTGCAGGTCCGAGCGGCGATCCATGCTTTCCAGCACTTTCTGGTTCTGCGCCGAGCGCTCCACATCGACCCGCGTGCGCAGCAACTCGCCCGCCCGCGCCGCCCGCGTCACCATCTGCTGCAGCCGCGTCTCCGCCGATTTCACCGTGCGCACCGCCGGGTCGTAGCGCCGGGCGATGAACTCGCTGAGTTTCTGGCGCCCCTCGAAGCGGCTTTCGCGCAAGGACTCCACCCGCTCTCGGACGATCGCCTCATAGGCCCCGGTCGCCGAGAACCGGAAGGAATGCGCGACCGCGAGGCTCTCCAACTCGGCCGAGATTTCCAGCAGGTCGTGCAGCGTTTCTTCTGCGGAGTGCGCGTCGTCGCCCATCCCGTCCACGATCTCGGTCAGCCTCGGGTCGAGCGCATTGAGCCGCTGCGACAGGTCGCGCGCCCGCGCCAATCCGAGCATCGACATCGCCCGGTAGGTCTCCAGCTCGCAGAGCCGTTGCACCGTGCGCCCGATCCGTCCCGGCCCGGTCCCGGGCCGCGCGAAGATAGCGAAGCGCATCTGCCCGTTCGGATCGATCCGGAAATCGCCCGCGACCACCGCAGCCCCGTCGAGCACCCAGGTGCAGACGAGGCTCTCGGTGACGAACCATTGCTCCAGAAGCGGCGCGATGTCGTCGGGGTTCTCGGGCAGCTCCTCGATGCGGATCTGCACCGCGGCGATCCGCCCGCCGGGGCCCGCATCGATCCAGCTATCGGGGTAGATTTCGGTCTCCGCCGGGTCGAAGGCGCGCGACGACACGCCTTTGCCGAAAGCGAGATAAGTGGTGAATTCGGTATGGCTCTCCCACTTCACCTCGTGCCGCCCGATCTTGCCGGCGTAATGGGTGATCCCCGCCTGAGGCTGCGCCGCGCCGTTGCGCGTCAGAAGATCGACGAGGTGGTCGTGATCCTTGCTGCGGTCGCGATTGGCGGCGTCGCGCGGCTCCTTGAAGGCGACATAGACCGCGTGGCCCGGGACGCCGAGCTTCGGGTACGGTCGGGCGTGCAATTCGTTCACAAGCGCATAGCGCTGCGGATGGTCGGGCAGATGGGGTTTGGGATCGGCGGTCATCTCATAGGTCTCGCTCACGCGGGTGTGACCTTCTAGCTGCGGCGAAATTTCCCGCCGATCAAGCGTTTGACGGCATGCATCGGAATACCGGGTAAATCTGCCACAGCGCCACGCGAGCCACGAGGGGGAGGGGGCGCTGCCCCCTCTTGGCTGCGCCATTCACCCCCGGGATATTTCCGCCAAGAGGAAGGGCGCGTGGGATTGAACTTCGCCTTGGTCCAAATATCCCGGGGGAGCGCGTCAGCGCGGGGGGCGGAGCCCCCATCGCCGCGATTGCAAGGCGCGCGCGGGCAGGCTAAACGAGCGCGCATGATGAACCGTCCCGCGCTCCCGCCCGAAATCGCCCGTCGCCGCACCTTCGCGATCATCTCGCACCCGGATGCGGGCAAGACCACCTTGACCGAGAAGTTCCTGCTTTTCGGCGGCGCCATCCAGATGGCGGGGCAGGTGCGTGCCAAGGGCGAGGCGCGGCGGACTCGCTCGGACTTCATGAAGCTCGAACAGGATCGCGGGATTTCGGTCTCGGCCTCTGCCATGTCCTTCGAGTATCGCGAGTTCCGCTACAACCTCGTCGACACGCCCGGCCACTCGGATTTCTCGGAAGATACTTACCGAACGCTGACGGCGGTGGATGCGGCGATCATGGTGATCGACGGCGCGAAGGGCGTGGAGAGCCAGACACGCAAGCTCTTCGAGGTCTGCCGCCTGCGCGATCTGCCGATCCTGACCTTCTGTAACAAGATGGACCGCGAGAGCCGCGACACGTTCGAGATCATCGACGAGATTCAGGAAAATCTCGCGATCGACGTGGCCCCGGCTTCTTGGCCGATCGGGATGGGCCGCGATTTCCTCGGTTGCTACGACATGCTGCACGACCGGCTGGAACTGATGGATCGCGCCGACCGCAACAAGGTGGCCGAGTCGATCAAGATCAGTGGTTTGGATGATCCCAAGCTGGCCGAACATGTTCCGGCCGATCTGCTCGAGAAACTGAAGGAAGAGGTCGAGATGGCGCGCGAACTGTTGCCCACCTTCGACCGCCAGAGTTTCCTCGAAGGTCACCTGACACCGATCTGGTTCGGCTCTGCGATCAACAGCTTCGGCGTGAAGGAGTTGATGGACGGGATCGGGGAATTCGGACCCGAGCCGGAGGTCTTCAAATCCGCCGAGCGTGACGTGGCGCCCGAGGAGAAGAAGGTCGCGGGTTTCGTCTTCAAGGTGCAGGCGAACATGGACCCCAAGCACCGCGACCGCGTGGCCTTCGTGCGCCTCGTCTCGGGGCATTTCACCCGCGGGCAGAAGCTGCTGCATGTGCGCTCGAAGAAACAGATGGCGGTGTCGAACCCGGTTCTGTTCCTCGCAGCCGACCGCGAGCTGGCGGAAGAGGCCTGGGGCGGCGATATCATCGGTATTCCGAACCACGGGCAATTGCGCATCGGCGACGCGCTGACCGAGGGCGAGGCGCTTCGCTTCACCGGCATCCCGAGCTTCGCGCCGGAACTGCTGCAATCCGTGCGTGCGACCGACCCGATGAAGGGCAAGCACCTCGAGAAGGCGTTGATGCAATTCGCCGAAGAGGGCGCGGCCAAGGTGTTCAAGCCCGCGATCGGCTCGGGCTTCATCGTGGGCGTCGTCGGCGCGCTGCAATTCGACGTGCTGGCGAGCCGGATCGAGTTGGAATACGGCATCCCCGTGCGCTTCGAGGCCTCGCAGTTCACCTCCGCCCGCTGGGTGTTGGGCGACAAGGCGGCGGTCGAGAAGCTGGTCAACGCCAACAAGCAGCACATCTCCTATGATCATGACGGCGACGTGGTGTTCCTCACGCGCCTGCAATGGGACATCGACCGGGTCGAGCGCGACTACGAGGGCGTGACGCTCTCGGCGACCAAGGAAATGATGCAATGACAACCCCACTGCCCCCCGAACTCGTCTCGATCCTGTGCAACGAAGCGAGTGCCCCGGAAGACGTGCGCACGGTCGAGGCGCTGGTCGATCTGTGGCTGGCCGACAATGCCGAGGAGCCCGAGGGCGAGGACTTCCCTTGGTCGGTGCTGTGTGTCTTCGAGCTGCGCGAATATCCCGAGGTGCTCTGGACCTTCATCCGCAAGGCGCTGACCGGGGCGACGACGATCTGGCAGGTGGTGATGCTCGCCGCCGGGCCGCTGGAAGATCTGGTCGCGGAGCATGGCGACGAGTTCATCGACCGGATCGAGCGCGAGGCGCGCCATTCCGCGCGGTTCCGCTTTGCGCTGACGGGCGTCTGGCCGCAGCAGGGAGAGGGCAATACCGCGCTCTGGTCGCGTATCGAGAAGGCACGCGCCCCGGCGATGGATACCGGGCTCGACATGGGTGGACCGCTACCGCCGAAATGAGCGCAGGCGCATCGCGCATCAGGTAACGAAAATCACATCTTTGCGCCTGGGCTGTGCATCTGTGCGCGCCAAACCTACCTCTGAACAAGGAGGAGATCATGGCGCATGTCTCTCGTCTGCCCGGCAAGGCAATCGCGCGGTTTTTGCAAAAGCAGACCCGCTTCTACCAGCCTTTCGGGGTCATCCCGACCCCTGCCTTGCGCGCGACGCTTCGGCCGGGCGATGTGCTGTTGGTGGAGGGCGACCGGCGGATTTCGGCGGCGATCAAGTATCTTACCCATTCCACTTGGTCCCATGCAGCCTTCTATTCCGGCGGCCCGCCCGGGGGCGAGCTGATCGAGGCGGACCTGGAGGAAGGCGTCAGGATCACCGGGCTTTCGGCCTATGCGCATCTCAACACACGCATCTGTCGGCCCGTCGGGCTTGGCCACGATCAGCTTGAGGTCGTGATTAACTGCATGCAAGGCGCGGTCGGGCGGCAGTATGACCTGAGAAACGTGGTCGATCTCGCGCGGTACCTGCTGCCGCGCCCGCCCGTGCCGCATCGGTTTCGGCGGCGGATGCTGGCGCTCGGATCGGGCGACCCGACGCGGGCGATCTGTTCGACCGTGATCGCCGAGGCGTTTCACGCGGTCCACTACCCGATCCTGCCGGATGTCGTGATGGGCAGCGCCGACAGCCAGGGGGAAATTCTGCATATCCGGCACTCGTCGCTGTTCACGCCGCGCGATTTCGATCTCTCGCCCTATTTCGCCGTGATCAAGCCGACGCTAGAAGGCGGGTTCGATTTTCGCCAATTGCCACTGGAGGAGTGACGCCGGAGGAAGGGCGCCTCCGGCGGGGATATTTATATCAAGAGGAAGCGAGAATGCGCGTTTCAGATAAGGCGCATCGCCTGCGTCGTTACATCGCGAAGGAGACGCCGCAGCCGCAGGAGCTCGACGCGTTCGGGTTCTCGATCACGAAACGCGCGCCGATCAGTTCTTCGGTGAAGTCGATCGTGGCGTTCTCGAGGAAGGGCAGAGAAACCGGGTCAATCAGCACCTTCTGGCCCGCGCCTTCGAGCACGATGTCGTCGCCCGCAGGCGCCTCTTCGAGCTTGATATCATACTGGAAACCAGAACAGCCGCCGCCCTCGACGGCCACGCGCAGCGCCTGTGGCGCCTCGCGACCTTCATTGATTTCCGCCAGTCGCGCAAAGGCGCGTTCGGTCACTTTCGGAGGGAGTTGCATCGGATTGGCCTTCCTGACCCCTCGGGGCCTGTATTTCCGTCACATCCGAGATATAGGAGGGCCGAAGCGTGCCGACAAGACGAGGTTTTACCAGTGCTCAAGCCCTATGCCTGCCAGCCCGGCGAGAGCCGCGGGCGGCTTCACCCCGAAAGCATGTCCACTTTCCGCTCGCCGTTCCAGCGCGATCGGGACCGGATCATCCATTCTTCGGCCTTCCGACGGCTCAAGCACAAGACGCAGGTTTTCGTCGAACATGAGGGCGATTACTACCGCACGCGCCTGACCCACACCATCGAGGTGGCGCAGGTCGCGCGCACGATTGCAGGGACATTGGGGCTGAACACCGATCTGGCCGAGGCGGTGGCTCTGGCCCATGATCTGGGCCATCCGCCCTTCGGGCATACCGGCGAAGACGCGCTGGCCGAACTGATGAAGCCCTATGGGGGCTTCGATCACAATGCGCAGGCGCTCCGGATCGTGACCAAGCTGGAGAAGCATTACGCGGGCTTCGATGGGCTGAACCTGACATGGGAGACGCTGGAAGGCATCGCCAAGCACAACGGGCCCGCGATTTCCGACAAGGGCGGTTCGCACAGCTTCCCGAGCCGCGAGGAACTGCCCTATGCGCTGGCCGAGGTCGATGCGGCCTGGGACCTGGAGCTGGAGACCAACGCCAGCGCCGAGGCGCAGGTGGCGGCCGTGGCCGATGACGTGGCTTATAATCACCACGATCTGCACGACGGGCTGCGCGCGGGGCTCTTCGACGAGGATGATCTGTGCGAATTGCCGGTGATCGGGGCCTGTTTCGCCGAGGTCGACAAACTGCATCCCGGTCTCGACCGCACGCGGCGCCAGCACGAGGCGCTGCGCCGGGTCTTCGGCGTGATGGTGGAGGACGTGATCGCGGTGGCCGAGAACCGGTTGACCTCGCTCGGGCCGCAATCGGTCGATGATATCCGGCAGATGGACGGGCCGATCATCCGCTTCTCGAAGCCGCTCTATCAAAGCCTCAAGGTACTCAAGCAGTTCCTGTTCGAGCGCATGTATCGCGCGCCCTCCGTCGTGGTGGAGCGCAAGCGCGTGACCGAGATGATCAACGCGCTCTTCCCGCTGTTCATGGAACGCCCGGAGCTTTTGCCCGAGGAATGGCAGGAAGAAGTCTCGCGGGCCCGTATCCTCGGCGGCGACTGCACGCGGCCGGAATCGAAGCAGGCTCTCGCGCGGGTCGTGCTCGATTACGTGGCGGGTATGACGGATCGTTTCGCCATCCAGGAATATGATAGGCTGGTCGGGCGCGGGCGCTGAGGCGGAACCACTGGCCCTCCGTCTCGTTGTGCTCGCGAATGCAACGCATAGGAGGGATTCATGATCCGCAAGCACGCATCGGCCCATTGGGAAGGCACCATCAAGGGCGGCAAAGGCACGATTTCGACCGAGAGTGGCGCGCTGAAGGCGCAGCCCTACGGCTTCAATACCCGGTTCGAGGGTGAGCCCGGATCGAACCCGGAAGAGCTGATCGGCGCGGCTCATGCGTCCTGTTTCTCGATGGCGCTGTCGCTTCAGCTTGAAGAGGCGGGCGTCTCGGACGTGGTGATCGACACCAAGGCGGAAATCTCGCTCGACAAGGAAGGCGACGGTTTCGCGGTTAAGAAATCCGCGCTGACCTCGACCGTGAAGGGAACCGGCGACGAGGAGGCGATCCGCAAGGCCGCCGAGGGCGCGAAAGAAGGCTGCCCGATCTCGAAGCTGTTGAATTGCGAGATCACGCTCGACCTGACGATCAACTGATCCGGTCCTGAGCGACCAAAGCAAAAGGGCGCCCGGTGAGGCGCCCTTTTTCATGGTTCTTCGGACGTGCTCAGCGCTTGAAGAGGTGCTTCTGCGCGTCACGGCTCGAATTGTCGTTGCGCTTTTCGGCGGCCAGAGCGCGGCCCGCCTTGACGGCGGGGCGCTCGCCTAACTCATCGAGCCAGCGCTTGAGGTTCGGCTTGTCGTCTAGCGTCTGCTCCTGCCCTTCGCAGAGCGAGGCCCAACCCCAGGACGCCATATCCGCGATCGAGTAGAAATCGCCCGCGAGGTAGCGGTTCTCCGCCAGACGACGATCCATCACGCCATAGAGCCGTCCCGTCTCGGCGCGGTAACGGTCCTTGGCATAGGGTAGGTCCTGCGAGGGTTCGAGCTTGGGTGCATATTTCAGGAAGTGGTGCGCCTGACCGGCCATCGGGCCCAGCCCGCCGACCTGCCAAAACAGCCATTCGTCGACCGCGATCCGGTCGCGCTCGGTCTCGCCATAGAATTGGCCGGTCTTGCGGGCGAGATATTGCAGGATCGCGCCGCTCTCGAAGATCGAGACGGGTTCGCCATCCGGGCCGTCGCGGTCGATGATCGCGGGCATCCGGTTGTTGGGCGAGATCTTCAGGAACTCTGGCTGGAATTGCTCCCCCTTGCCGATATCGACCAAGTGGGTCTCGTAGGGCAGGCCCATCTCTTCGAGGGCGATGGAAATCTTCCAGCCGTTCGGCGTGGGCCAAAAATAGAGGTCGATCATGGGGTCTCCGTCGGGTTAGGCGGCAGGGTCCGCTCTACTTTGCCGTGCGCTGGAACGAGGGCAATGCGAAACCCGATGTGCGCGGGCGCGCAAACAGCCGCGACCAGCGGGGATCTTGCGCCTTGGGCAGCGCTTCGGCGAGGAACGGAAGCGGCAGCCGGTCGGGCTGACGCAGCACTTGACGGTAAAGGTCGAACAGCCCCTCGCGCATGTAGCAGGCGAAATGGCAGACGCGTTTTTCGGGCGGGGCGACGGGATAGCCCAGATCGTCGAGCACCTCGATCACCTCGGGCGCGTCGATCTGCAGATCGAGCCAGTTGCGCATGGGCTGCGACAGGCCATTTCCCAAAGACCGCTCGCGCCCGCAGGCTACACCCCACTCGAAGAGGAAGTCGAAAAGGTCGTTGTCGCGGCTCGTGACGTTGAGCACTTCGCAGGTCCGGCCCGCAGGGCTCGCCATCGCTTCCTCGGCGCGAATTTGAAATTCGGCGGCGGCCAGCAGAACCATCCGAGCTACTTGCCCGGCATGGGCGTGGCGGAGCGCCCGCAGGGCGACCCGCGCGCCCATCGAATGGCCGATGATCCCCACGGGACGCCCGGTCGCGGCATTCAGTGCGCCGATCAGGCGGGCAAGGCGCTGGGCGGCGATCTCGGCCATGTCGTAAATCCGGGTCAACCGTCCCGTCGATTGCCAACTGAACGCGATGCCGAGGCCCTCGCCGGGATTGGTCCCGTCGAAGCCAAGCGCACGCGGCCAGCTGATCGCGGTATGCAGATTGAAGGTCGGCTCCATCGCGAAGATGTGCTCGTAGGGATCGCGGCCCTCGACCCCTGCCGCGTAGCCGTAGCCGTGGATCATCACCACGATCGGGGCGCCCTCCGGCAGGGCGCGCGCCTGAGCGAGGACATCGGCGGGCAGCTCGGAGCTGGCATGGACCTTGAGAAGCGGCATTGGGGCCTCGGGGGAGGGGCGCAGGCGCGGGTTGATGTTTTAAATCGAACGCGGTTTTTCGCCCGAAAGTTCCCTTGCCTTCGCGTGAGCGCGCCGAGGCGGGGCATGGAACGCGACGCGCGCCGGGCCTCCTTTGGTGCGAACGGGACATCGCCGCTATGCGTTGACGCTACGCCCCCTGCGCGGTATCGCAGCCCCAAGTCGCGACAGACCGCCGCAGGAGGCACCGATGACCGAGCGCAAGACCCGCACCAAACTCGTCCATGACGGCATTCGCCGTAGCCAGTATGGCGAGATGGCCGAGGCGATGTTTCTGACGCAGGGCTTTGCCTACCCCTCGGCCGAAGCCGCAGAGGCACGGTTCCTCAACGCCTCCGACGACGAGTTCATCTATGCCCGTTACGGCAACCCCACGACGCGGATGTTCGAGGACCGGATGGCGTCGATCGAAGGCACCGAGGACGCCTTCGCCTGCGCCTCCGGCATGGCTGCGATCAACGGCGCGCTGACCTGCCTCGTGAAGGCGGGCGATCACATCGTGGCCGCGCGCCAGATGTTCGGATCCTGCCTG
Source organism: Thioclava sp. F34-6 (assembly GCF_002213235.1). NCBI lineage: Bacteria > Pseudomonadati > Pseudomonadota > Alphaproteobacteria > Rhodobacterales > Paracoccaceae > Thioclava > Thioclava sp. F34-6. The sequence goes on along the minus strand of NZ_NBOA01000005.1, from coordinate 373,958 downwards.
CATGTGCTGAAAGTGCTGCAGGGCTTCGGCGTGGATGTGACGCTGGTCGACGGGACCGATCTCGACGCCTGGCGCGCCGCGATGCGTCCCGAGACGAAGATCTGTTTCTTCGAGAGCGTCTCGAACCCCGGCCTCGAAGTGATGGATGTCGCCGGTATCGTGAAGATCGCTCATGAGGGCGGCGCGACGGTGGTGGTCGACAATGTCTTCGCCTCGCCGATCTTCTCGCGCGCGGTGGAGCTTGGCGCAGATGTGATCGTTTATTCCGCGACCAAGCATATCGATGGCGGCGGGCGCGTACTTGGCGGGGTCGTGCTGGGGTCGAAAGAGTATATCCGTGGCCCGCTGGAAACTTACGTCAAACACACCGGCGGCGCCATGAGCCCGTTCCACGCATGGGTTCTGCTGAGCGGGTTGCAGACGCTCGATCTGCGGGTGCGCGCGCAGGCCGCGAACGCCGCTGCGGTGGCGAGCGCCGTGGCCGGCCATGAGAAACTCGCCCGCACAGTCTATCCCGGTCTGATGGACCATCCACAACATGCATTGGCGATGGAGCAGATGGGCTCGGGCGGAACCATGCTCGCGCTCGACCTGAAGGGCGGCAAGGAGGCGGCGTTCCGCTTCCTCAACGCGCTGCAGATCGTGTCTATCTCGAACAACCTCGGCGACGCGAAATCCATCGCGACCCATCCGGCGACGACGACCCACAAGAATCTGTCTGAAGAGGAGCGGGCGGCGATCGCGATTACCCCCGGTCTGATCCGCGTTTCGATGGGGATCGAGGACGGGGGTGACCTGATCGCCGATATCAAGGAGGCGCTCGACGCCGCCTGATCGGGGTGAACCGATTTCCGCGAACCGGCGTATTGTCTTGGACATCAGCCCCAAAACCCCCATATCTGGCGGGACCGGGCATACCGGAGGACAGGATATGAACGTGCAAGGCAGGATCGAGACCCCCGACGATAACGACGCCCGCGCCGCGCTCGAGGTGCTGCGCGCATGGGCCGCGAAGGCCGATCCGGTCGAGGTGGCGCAGCTTGACCCGGCCATCGCGCGGCTCCTGCCGGACCGCGAGCTCTCGAACTACCCCGATCTGAGCCGCGAATATGACGAGGCTTTCGAAGCCGACGCGGCTTACAAAGCGACGCTGCCCGACCTGCAGAACGGTCCGTCCTCGCTGATCGTGGGTGCCCATACCCGGATCGAACATGTCGGTATCTCGAACTTTCGGCTGCCGGTGCGGTTTCATACCCGCGACAACGGCGATCTGACGTTGGAGGCGTCGGTCACGGGCACGGTGAGCCTCGAGGCGGAGAAGAAGGGCATCAACATGTCCCGCGTGATGCGCAGCTTCTACGCCCATGCGGAGAAGACCTTCTCCTTCGAAGTGATGGAATCCGCGCTCGACGACTACATGGACGATCTCGAAAGCTTCGACGCGCGCCTGATGATGCGCGTCTCCTTCCCGGTAAAGCGGCCGTCGCTGCGTTCGGGGCTGGAGGGCTGGCAGTATTATGACATCGCGCTGGAGCTGATCGAGACGGCTGGTGTGCGCACCAAGGTAATTCACCTCGATTACGTTTATTCCTCCACGTGCCCGTGCTCGCTGGAGCTGTCAGAGCATGCCCGTGCCAGCCGCGGCCAGCTGGCCACGCCGCATTCGCAGCGCTCTGTCGCGCGGATTTCGGCGGTGGTCGAGCCCGGCAACGTTCTCTGGTTCGAGGACATGATCGATCTCGCCCGTGCCGCTGTGCCGACCGAGACGCAGGTGATGGTCAAGCGTGAGGACGAACAGGCTTTCGCCGAATTGAACGCAGCCAATCCGATCTTCGTCGAGGATGCCGTGCGCGCCTTCGCCGAGCGCCTTCTGGCCGAACCGCGCGTCGGTGACTTCCGCATCGTGGCCAGCCATCAGGAAAGCCTGCACAGCCATGACGCCGTGGCCATGCTGACCGAGGGCGAGACCTTCGCATCGGCCAGCGTCGATCCGAAGCTCTTCGCCACACTGATCCATCAGGGCTGAAGACGGGTAGGGACGCGGCCCCAAGGGGCAGGGCGCATGGCTATTGGCGCTGGGGGCTCTGCCCCCGCCCTTCGGGTTCCCGGTGAATATTTTCGCAAGAGCAAAGCCGGGCGCAGAGGCGCACGTTAGGCGAACAGATGCTGAACATGCCCCTTTCCCTCAGGGGGCCGAACCGCTAGATTGCCTCCCATGAATTGGGCTGATGACGACGATCCGTATGAAGGGGCTGCGAGCCTGTCGCAACGTGCCATGGCGGGCGCCATGCAAGCGCGCGCGGCGCCGTATCTCGATAAACTGAACCCCCAACAGCGGCAGGCCGTCGAGACGCTCGACGGGCCGGTGCTGATGCTGGCAGGCGCGGGCACGGGCAAGACCTCGGCGCTGACCGCACGGATCGCGCATCTGATCCACACCGGCCGGGCACGCCCGAACGAGGTCTTGGCGGTGACCTTCACCAACAAGGCCGCGCGCGAGATGAAAGAGCGTGTGGGGCGCCACCTGGGCGGTGCGATCGAGGGGATGCCGTGGCTCGGCACCTTTCACTCGGTCTGCGTGAAGCTGTTGCGCCGCCATGCCGAGCTGGTGGGGCTCAAGTCGAATTTCACCATTCTTGACACGGACGACCAGATCCGGCTTCTCAAGCAGCTGATCGTCGCCGCGAATATGGACGAGAAACGCTGGCCGGCACGGCAACTGGCGGGGCTGATCGACGGCTGGAAGAACAAGGCGCTGACGCCCGAGAAGGTCTCGGGCCGCGAGACCGCGGCCTTCGACAATCGCGGATCCGAGCTTTACGCCGCCTATCAGGCACGGCTGAAAACGCTCAACGCGGTCGATTTCGGCGATCTGCTGCTGCACATGGTCACGATCTTCCAGACCCAGCCGGACATATTGGCGCAGTATCAACGCTGGTTCCGTTACATCCTCGTCGATGAGTATCAGGACACGAACGTCGCGCAATACCTGTGGCTGCGGCTTCTGGCGCAAGGGCACAAGAACATCTGCTGCGTGGGCGATGACGACCAGTCGATCTATGGCTGGCGCGGCGCCGAGGTCGGCAACATCCTGAAGTTCGAGAAGGATTTCCCGGGCGCGGCGGTGATCCGGCTGGAGCAAAATTACCGCTCGACCGAACATATCCTCTCCGCCGCGTCCGGGCTGATCACGGCCAATGAGGGCCGTCTGGGCAAGGAGCTCTGGACCGAAGCCGAGGGCGGCGAAAAGGTGCGCCTGATCGGCCATTGGGACGGCGAGGAAGAGGCGCGCTGGATCGGCGAGGAGGTCGAGGCGATTCAGCGCGGCACCCGTGGCAATCCGCCGATCAGTCTGAATTCGCAGGCGATTCTCGTGCGCGCCTCGCATCAGATGCGGGCCTTCGAGGACCGCTTCCTGACCATTGGTTTGCCCTATCGCGTCATCGGCGGCCCGCGCTTCTACGAGCGGCTCGAAATTCGCGACGCGATGGCCTATTTCCGCCTCGTGACCTCGCCCGATGATGATCTGGCTTTCGAGCGGATCATCAACACGCCCAAGCGCGGCCTTGGCGACAAGGCGCAGCAGCGCATTCAGGTGGCTGCGCGCGAGAACGGACTGAGCCTGCTGGACGGCGCGCGGATGCTGGTGGCCGAGGGTGCGCTTTCGGGCAAGGCGGCCGGGCAGCTGCGGCTCTTCGTCGAGAATGTCGCGCGCTGGCACGAGGAGGTCGTGCAGGCCTCGCCTGCGACCGCCGTGACACGGGCCGAGGATGACGAGCTGCTGATCGAGCCCGCCGAGGATGGTGTGGCGCCCGCAAATGACCTCAGCCATGTGCGTCTGGCCGAACGGATCCTCGAGGAATCCGGCTATGTCGAGATGTGGCAGAACGACAAGACGCCGGAAGCACCGGGGCGGCTCGAGAACCTCAAGGAACTCGTCAAGGCGTTGGAGCAGTTCGACAATCTGCAGGGCTTCCTCGAACACGTCGCGCTGATCATGGACAATGACAAGGCCGAGACCGAGGAGAAAGTCTCGATCATGACACTGCATGCGGCCAAAGGTCTGGAATTCCCCGTGGTCTTTCTGCCGGGCTGGGAAGACGGACTCTTCCCCTCGCAGCGCTCGATGGACGAGAGCGGGTTGAAGGGCCTCGAGGAAGAGCGCCGTCTGGCCTATGTCGGCATCACCCGCGCCGAGGAGCTGTGCACGATTTCCTTCGCTGGAAACCGGCGGGTCTACGGCCAATGGCAAAGCCAGATGCCCTCGCGCTTCATCGACGAACTGCCGCCCGCCCATATCGACGTGCTGACCCCTCCGGGTCTCTATGGCGGCGGCATGAACGGGGGCGGCTTTGGTGGCTCCAGCGCGATGGAAGACCGCGTCTCGCGCGCCGATGTCTACAACTCGCCCGGCTGGCGGCGGCTGCAAAATGCGCAATCGCGCGGGGTCAGCCAGCCGCGCGAGGCCCGCCACATGGTGATCGACGCCAAGGGCGAGAGCGATTACGAGATCGGCGACCGGGTCTTCCACAAGAAATTCGGCTATGGCGAGGTAATGGGCTCGGAAGGCGACAAGCTCGTCGTCGAATTCGACAAGGCGGGCGAGAAACGTCTGCTGTCGAGCTTTGTCGTGCCCGCCGCAGATGCCGACGACGTGCCGTTTTAACCCCTCGCCGTGGCGCAAATATCCCCGGCGAACGCCCGAAGCGCAAGCGGAGGGCAGAGAAGAGCGGGGGGCAGCGCCCCCTCGCTCCGTCTGGTTTAGCTCACCAGCCCCGGCACAGGCAGCCCGGCCGATTGCCAGAGCAGCACGAAGTTCAGCCCCAGCACCATGAGCGCACCCAGCACGGCGAGCCAGAGAAGCGGCCCGCGCAGGGCGAACTTGCCCATGAGGTCGCTCCGCCGCGCGAAGATCAGGAGTGCCACCATGGGTACGGGCAGGGCGATCGACAGGACGACCTGGCTCATCACCAGCGCATCGGTCGTGTTCACCCCGAGCCATACTACGACGAAGGCAGGCGCCATCGTGATGACCCGGCGCAGCCAGACCGGGATGCGCCGGCGGATGAAGCCCTGCATGATCATCTGCCCCGCCATCGTACCGACGACCGAAGAGGATACTCCTGAGGCGATCAACGAGGTCAGGAAGGCGGCGGCGGCGAAACCGCCCAAGAGCGGCGTCAGCGTATGATAGGCGCTCTCGATCTCGGCCACTTCGGAATGGCCGCTATGGAAGGCCGAAGCCGCCATGATCACCATCGCCATGTTGACCATCCCCGCAATCGCGAGCGCGATGATCACCTCAAGGTTGGAGAATTTCACTAGCCGTGCCTTCTGCACCGGGTCGGGGGTCAGCGCGCGGTTCTGCGTCAGACCGGAATGCAGGAAGATCGCATGCGGCATAACGGTCGCGCCGATGATGCCCACCGCGATCGTGAGCGCTTTGGCGTCGGGCATCGCGGGGGTGATCAACCCTTGCACGGCCCCGGACCAGTCGACCGGCGCTACGAACATCTCCGCGAGGTAGCACGCCCCGATCAGCGCCACGAGCGCGCCGATCACGATCTCCATCGGGCGGAAGCCGCCACGCTCGAACAGCAAGATCGCATAGGTGACGACGGCGGTGACGCCCATTCCCCAGATCAGCGGCCAGCCGAACAGGAGCGAAAGCCCCAAGGCGCCGCCCAGAAACTCCGCCAGATCGGTGGCCATCGCCGCAATCTCCGAGACGATCCACATCGCGATCGTCACGGGTTTCGAGAAATTCTCGCGCGACAGTTCCGCGAGGTTCTTGCCGGTCACGATGCCGACGCGCGCCGAGATCGCCTGAAACAGCATCGCGATCAGGTTCGCGCCGAGAACGACCCACAAAAGCGCATAGCCGTAGCCCGCGCCCGCTTGGATGTTCGTCGCGTAGTTGCCCGGGTCCATATAGGCGACCGAGGCGATCACCGCCGGCCCGAAGAACAACAGAAACCCGCCGCGCCGGTTGCCCGACAGCACCGCTTCCATGGCCGTGCGGGTGCGGCTGGTCATGTTTTCCTTGCGGATAAGTTCGGTCATGGGGCTCCTCGTGGATACGTCTTCGGCGAAATGTAGCCTTGGCTACAAGATTCGCAAGTGGCTAATTTTCGTTGACAGCTCGACGCGCCTCGCGCGAAGCTTTGCTTGGCATATCGGGCGCGACAGGTTATCCGGTCCGCTCTGGAAATGGCGCCCGACTGGCCCCGACAGGCACTGAGACCGAGACCGTCAAGGCAGGCGAATGACTGACACCGATCCCTCCCAGATCAAGGGGTTCAACCGGGCCCGAGAGCGTGCGGCGCGCGCGCTCCTGGAAGACTATGTCGAGATGATCGCCGATCTGACGGCGGAATTCGGCGAGGCCCGTATCACCGAGATCGCCGCACGACTCGGCGTGGCCCATCCGACCGCGACCAAGGCGGTCGCGCGACTCAAGCGCGAAGGGCTCGCAGTGTCGCGGCCCTATCGCGGGGTGTTCCTGACGGAGACGGGGGAGGCGCTGGCCGCTCAGGTGCGCGAACGCCATCGCACCGTTGTGGCCCTGTTGCGCGCCGTGGGTGTGCCGGAAGAGGTCGCGGAGCTCGATGCCGAAGGGATCGAGCATCATGTCTCGTCCCGTACGCTGGAGGCGTTCGAGGCTTTCCTCGCTTCAAAGGCTGGCAAATAGCGCCGAGAGCCGCTCGGCCTCGCCGACGAGCCCCCAGGGCGGGTTCACGATGAACATGCCAGAGCCGATCATGCCGTGGCCTTCGCGGGCAGGCGGGAAACGTACCTCGTGGCTCAGCGCTTCGGGGAAATCGCGGCGCAGGGTGCGGACCATCGCCTCCTGCGCGCCCGAGGCCAGCATCGGATACCAAAGCGCGATGATGCCGACGTTCCATTTCTTCGCGATATGACCGATAAGCTTCGGCATCGCCGTGTAATCGGCTTTCTCCTCGAAGCTCGGATCGATCAGCATCATCCCGCGGCGCGGGGTGGGGGGCGTCAGCGCCAGCGCCATCTCGCGCCCGTCTGCCTTGTGCAGGACCGCTCCGCTGCGTCGTGTTGCGCTTCGCAGGGCGGAAAACTCCTGCGGGTGCAGTTCACATAGCTGAATCGTGTCCATCGGGCGCAACAGCGCCTCTGCCACCAAAGGCGAGCCCGGATAGGCCTGCGCCCCGTGTTGCGCCCGCACCGCTACCAGCGCGCGCATGTAGGGATGATCGGGGGCGAACCAGCCCAAGCCTTCCACCCGGGCGATCCCGGCGGCGGCCTCGCCCGTCTTCGCCGCTTCCGCCCCGTCAAGCGCGTAAAGCCCGCGCCCGGCATGGGTTTCGAGGTAGCTCAGCGGCTTGTCCTTGCGCGTGAGGTAATCGAGCGCAGACGCAAGCAGCGCATGCTTGTGCACATCGGCCAGATTTCCGGCGTGATAGGCGTGTTGGTAAGACAGCATCGGTTCGGTCTCCTTGGGCCCTTCCTGCCGGTCAGCGCGCGCGAGGGCAATGCTCTTCTTCTCGGGAGACGTATCCCTGGGGGTACGCGAGGAGTGCGGGGCGGAGCCTCTCCGAAGGTTCATCTGGCAGGGGGATAAAAGAAAACGACGGCGCCCAGGGAGGAGGAGGGGCGCCGCCGTCTCTTTTCTGCCGTCAGGTCTCAGGGAGGAGGAGAGAGACCCTTCGGCACTGTCGACACCGCTTCAGGGAGGAGGAGGAAGCGGCGTCACACCCTCGGGTCCAGGGAGGAGGAGAGGACCCTCGGTATCTGGTTGGCGGCACCCTCAGGGAGGAGGAGGAGGGCGCCGCCGAAACGATTGGCCCAGGGAGGAGGAGAGGGCCTTTCGTATCAAATTGGACCTGCCGGTCCGGATATCAAGTGCTGCACTGCAGCATGCGACAGCCTGTCGCATATTTCCGCCGATGATAGGCGGCGACCTCAGGGAGGAGGAGAGAGGTCGCCACCTGCTCGGCGCGGATCCCTCAGGGAGGAGGAGGAGAGATCCGGGCAGCTTTGGTCCGGCATCGCGGCGTCTCGCCGCTTGGGGCCGGTATGTCTTGGTGTGGCGGCGCTCTCAGGGAGGAGGAGAGAGAGCGCCGCCCAAGTTCCGAGCCCCAGGGAGGAGGAGAGGGGCTCAGGAAGAGAATTACTTGCCGTATGCGGCCTCATAGGCCACGCGGGTGATCATCGAGCTGTGCAGCCCGAGGTCGTTCAGTTCGCGGCTGCTGAGCGAGCGCAGCTCGTTGAGCGTCTGGCGATACACCTTGCGGCGGGCCAGGGCTTCGAACAGTTTCGATTTCAGTGCGGCGAAGCCGCTGTCGTTCAGTTGGATGTCTTGTGCGAGTGCCATCGTATCAGCCTCATCTATCTACTTGCGAGGGTCGCTGCTGGTTCCAGCTTGTCGACCCATTTCGTTACTTCGTGTTCCGTCGTCGTTGGAGCAAAGATGGCGCTAATGCTGCGGTTGCACAATGCCGGGAAGCCTCAATGCCGCCATGCAGAAAATGCATGAATGATTCTGACCTATTTTCGGGAGAGTGGCGCAAGATATTTGCGCTCCCCTCGCGCGGCATGGGGGGATTCCTGACCATATGGGCAGTTCTCGACTTGAACTGCGCGGCAAAAACGCCACAGTTCCGGCCAAATCACGAGTATGCGGGCGGATAATGGACCCGGGAATGGAGGAATCTGCATGGCTCTGAGCAAGGAAACGGTTCTTGCGACGTTGCAAACGGTGGAAGTGCCGGGCGGCGGGACCGCTGTCAGCCGCGATCTCGTGCGCGCGCTCGCGGTGCAAGACGGCGTGGTGCGCTTCGTGCTCGAAGGCGCGCCGCACCCCGAACTGGAGGCGATGCGCCCCACGCTGGAAGCGGCGATCAAGGCGCTCCCAGAGGTGACGAGCGTGACAGTCGTCGTGCCTTCGGGCCCTCCGCGCGGCCTCGGCGGCACGGCGCAACAGTCGCAACAGCGTGGCCCCGCGATTGGAGGGCATCCCAAGCCCCAGCAGGGCCCACAAAAGGTGCCGGGTGTGAAGAAGATCATCGCCGTGGGGTCGGGCAAGGGGGGCGTGGGCAAATCTACCGTCGCCTCTAACCTCGCCGTGGCGTTGACGCGCGCGGGCAAGCGGGTTGGGCTGCTGGATGCCGATATCTATGGTCCCTCGCTGCCGCGCATGATGGGGGCCAGCAAGCGGCCGGCCTCGCCGGATGGCCAGACGATCCTGCCGTTGCAGGCGCATGGCGTCACGCTGATGTCGGTCGGCCTCATGCTGAAAGAGAGCGAAGCGGTGATCTGGCGCGGCCCGATGCTGATGGGTGCGATGCAGCAGATGCTCTTCCAGGTGAAATGGGACGAGTACGGCCCGCTCGACGTGCTTTTGATCGATCTGCCGCCGGGGACGGGGGATGTGCAGCTCACGCTGTGTCAGAAAACCGAGCTGGACGGGGCGATCATCGTCTCGACCCCGCAGGACGTGGCACTCCTCGATGCGAAGAAGGCGATCGACATGTTCCAGCGGCTGAAGACGCCGATCCATGGGCTGGTCGAGAATATGTCCTCTTACGTCTGTCCGAATTGTGGCCACGAGGCGCATCTCTTTGGTCATGGCGGCGTCGCAGCGGAGGCGAAATCGCTGGGGTTGCCGTTCCTCGGTGCGCTGCCCGTTGACCTGGACGTGCGGCTCGCGGGTGACGCGGGCACCCCGGTCGCCGCTAGCGAGGGGCCGGCAGCCGAAGGCTACGCCACTCTTGCGCGTGGGCTGATCGACCGCGATCTGATCTGATCTGGCGGCGAAGGTTGCTCTGGGAAAGGCGTCCTCAACGGACGCCTTTTTCATGTTCGCGGGAAGGTCATGGGAAATCATGGCACCTTCCATGGAACTTCACGAGGGCGTAGAGAGCGCGTGAGCCGGGATTCGCAGAGATTCTTGGTGGAATCACGGCGTATTCACACCTGCTCGCGCAAAATCACGCCGCGGTGAGCGCGGAAAATGGTGCCTCAGGTGGCTCCAATTGCGGCTTAAAAATCACAGGTTCCATCTCGATTGAAATTTTTTGGGATTTCGTGGGAAAGCTTGGTCTGCGTTCGCAGCTACCAGATATGGTAAATTTTTTCTTCATGATGCCTAGGGATATGCGATAAGGCGCGCAGGGCCTTGGGGCGGGGTGCTGCTGCGGACAAGATCTACCCAATCTTCGGCAAATTTTTTCTTGCGTGCCATGAATTCCCGTGGCATCCCTAATTCATCGGAAGCGAATGCAAATAGAGGCACCAAGACCTCACGGCGAAAAGCAGGTTTCATACAGGCCATCGCTTCACGAAAACAAAGAGATCCGGCGCGCGAGCGAGCAGACATCCCATCCCCCCAGGTGGCGCGTGCAGTCGGACATACCCAGTGATGGGAACGAGGGCGGCGGATTGGGCAGTGGCAGCAGCCCAATCCGCCGTTTTCATTCCGGGCCCGGCCCGGCGGGACAGGTGATAGGAGCGCGCTTTGGCGGGCATGTTCATAGGCGAATACACCTTCAAGGTGGACAGTAAGGGTCGCGTGTCGATCCCCGCGCTGTTTCGTCGTGAGCTCGAAGAGGGTGACCCCGAGCGCCCGAACAAAGATCGCCCCCGGATGGTCATCGTCTACGGTGCCGATACTCAGAAAATGCTTCAGATCTACACGCAGGCCGCTTTCGAGGCGCTGGCTGCCGATATCGCGGCGCTGCCGCGCGGCTCGAAGCAGCGCACGATCCTCCAGCGGATGGTTCTGTCCAAATCGCATCCGACCGAAGTCGATCCCGACGGCCGCCTCGTTCTCCCGGCGGCCTTGCGTACGAAGATCGGTCTCGACAAGGAGGCCTATTTCTCTGGCGTGGGCGAGACCTTCGAAATCTGGAACCCCGAGACCTTCGCCGCTGCCGATGAAGCCAATATCGATCAGTGGATCGAAGAGCAGGGCGAAGATTTCGACCCTCTCAGCCTTTTGTCGCAGGGGTGAGCCATGACGGATCGGGACGCCCTGCCAGACGCCCCCCACGTCCCGGTTTTGCTGCGGCCGCTCCTTCGGGCGGTCGCGCCTGTCTCTGGGACCTGGCTTGACGGAACCTTCGGCGCGGGCGGCTATGCGCGCGGTTTGCTTGAGGCGGGTGCCGACAAGGTGATCGGCGTGGATCGCGACCCGGCGGTTTTCGAGATGGCCGAGGCGTGGCGCGGCGAATACGGCGACCGGCTGGAGTTGGTCGAAGGCACGTTCTCCGAACTCGATACCTATTCCGACGAATTGCTCGATGGGGTGGTGCTGGATCTCGGCGTTTCCTCGATGCAACTCGATCAGGCCGATCGTGGCTTTTCTTTCATGCGCGACGGGCCGCTCGACATGCGGATGTCGCAGGAAGGGCCGTCGGCTGCCGATCTGGTCAACGAGACGGATGAGGGCGAACTCGCTGATATCCTTTATCAATATGGCGAGGAGCGCGCCTCGCGCCGGATCGCCAAGGCCATCGTCGAGGCGCGCAAGGTTCAGCCATTCGAGACGACGCAACAGCTCGTCAAGGTGATCGAGCGCTGCCTGCCGCGCCCGAAACCGGGGCAAAGCCATCCCGCAACGCGCAGCTTTCAGGGCCTGCGCATCGCGGTTAACGACGAATTCGGCCAGTTGATCGAGGGGCTGGAGGCCGCGGAACGTGCGCTGAAACCCGGCGGGCTGCTGGCGGTGGTCAGCTTCCACTCGCTCGAAGACCGGGTGGTGAAGCGCTTCTTCGCTGCGCGCTCGTCGACGGGCGGGGGCGGTTCGCGCCACGCGCCGGTTCAGCAAGCCCTTGATCCCGCGTTTGAAATTACCGTGAAAGGCGACGGGCCCGACGAAGAGGAACTGGAGGAAAACCCGCGTGCACGCTCGGCTCGGTTGCGGGTGGGGCGGCGCACGAATGCGCCCGCCGGCAAGGCCGATCGCACGCAACTGGGGCTTCCGAAGCTTGTCACCGGGGAAAAGAAGGGGAAACGCCGTTGAGACTGCTTGCCTATCTTGCCGCCTCTGCCTGTGTGCTCGCGCTCGCCTTCTGGGCCTATCACGTCAATTACGACACCCAGGACCGGATCGACGAGCTGCGCGACCTCAACCGGGAAATCGCCTCGCTGAACGAGGGCCTGACCGTGCTCAACGCCGAATGGGCTTATCTCAATCGCCCGCAGCGCCTGCGCGAACTGGTCAATCTCAACTTCACCTCGTTGCATCTTCTGCCGATGACGCCAGAGCAATTCGGAACCGTCGCCCAGATTGCCTACCCGACACCGCAGGCCGATGATACTGGCGCGTCCGGCACCGATCTGGCCGGCCTTTCCGATCCTGTCGAGGTCAAGGCCGATCCCGAGGGAGGGAACTGATGCGTACGCCCCTTCGCCCGCTCGCCCGTATCCTCGACGCCCGCGAAAAAGGCGAGAACCCCGACGCGATCGAACGCGAGAACCGCCGTCTGCGCGGCGAGGCCACCCGTGACAAGGCGCGTCAAAGCGCCGAAGGCCGTCTGCTGGTGATGTCGGTGATCTTCCTCGCGGCCTTCCTGACGGTGGGACTGCGCATGGGCTCTTTCGCCGCCGCGCGCCCCGAAGAGCCACAGACCGATTCCACGACCGAGCAGATTCACGCCCAACGCGCCGATATCGTCGACCGCAAGGGCAGGGTGCTCGCGACGAACCTGCTGACCCACTCGCTCTACGCGCAGCCGCCGATGATGATCGACCCGCTGGGCACGGTGGACAAGCTGGTGAAGATTTTCCCCGATCTCGACCGCGACCGGCTGAAGAAGGACTTCACCGGCCATCGCAAGTTCGTCTGGATCAAGCGCCGCATCAGCCCGGAGCAGATGCAGGCTGTTCACGATATCGGCGATCCCGGCCTTCTGTTCGGCCCGCGGGAGATGCGGCTTTATCCCAACGGCCATCTCGCCTCGCATATTCTTGGTGGCGCGCGCTACGGCACAGAAGGCGTGAACTCCGCCGAGATTCTCGGCGTGGCAGGGATCGAGAAGGAATATGACAGCTGGCTGCGCGATCCGGCCAATGGCGGGCAGCCGCTCAAGCTTTCGCTCGATCTGACCGTGCAATCGGCGCTAGAGGATGTGCTGTCGGGCGGTATGAAGCTGATGAACGCCAAGGGCGCGACCGCGGTACTGATGAAGGTCCACACCGGCGAGATCGTCGCGATGGCGAGCCTGCCCGATTTCGACCCGAACGACCGCCCCGCGCCGCTTCTGAAGGGCGACCCCTCCGACAGCCCGCTGTTCAACCGCGCGGTTCAGGGGATGTACGAGCTCGGCTCCACCTTCAAGATTTTCGCGGTGTCGCAGGCGATGCAGGACGGTCTGGTCACGCCCGAGACGATGATCGACACCAAGGGCCCACTGCGCTGGGGCAAGTTCCGCATCCACGATTTCCACAATTACGGCAAGCAGTTGTCGGTCACGGACGTGATCGTGCACAGCTCGAATATCGGCACCGCGCGGATCGTCCAGAAGATCGGCCCCGAGAAGCAGCGCGAGTTCCTCGGCAAGCTGGGCCTTCTGGAGCCTTCGCCGGTGGAACTGATCGAGGCGCCGACGGGCCGTCCGATCCTGCCGAAGAACTGGTCGGAGCTGTCCGCGATGACAATCGGCTACGGGCACGGTCTCTCCGACAGCCCGCTGCAGCTTGCGACGGCCTATGCGACGATCGCCAATGACGGGCGGCGCGTGCTGCCGACACTGATCGCCAATGGCGGCCCGCGCAAGCCGCACAAGCAGGAATTCGGCGCCCCGGAAGGCGCGCAGGTCGTGTCCCCGGAGGTCGCCCACAAGGCGCTGGCGATGATGCGCGCCGTTGTGACGCGCGGCACCGCAAGCTACGGCAATGTCGAGGGCTATCAGGTCGCTGGGAAGACCGGCACCGCCGACAAGCCCGATCCGCAGGGCGGCTATTACGACAAGAAGGTGATCTCGACCTTCGCGGGCGTCTTCCCGGTGACCAATCCCGAATATGTGCTTGTTCTGACGCTGGACGAGCCGACGGATACCTCCGGCGACACGCCGCGCCGCACCGCAGGCTGGACCGCCGTGCCGGTTGCGGCCGAGACGATCCGCCGTGTCGCGCCGCTTCTGGGTCTGCGCCCCGAACCGACGACACCCGACACGCTCGATGGCATCAGTCTGGTCAAGAAAGACTGACGTTTTCGGGGTCGGTAGGCGGGTGTCACGCCACGTGCATGAACCCGCGCATAGAGACAGGGGGCAGGGCCTGTCGCCTTGACCTCGCAGACGTGTCGCCGGATAAGTGCGGCGAACTGAATAAAGGACGGATACGATGGCTGCGGGCACCAAAATGCTGAGCGAATTGGGGCTGACGCCGCTGCAGGGCGCAGACTGCGCGATCTCGGGACTGTCGGTCGACAGTCGGCAGGTCAAACCGGGCCATCTTTTTGCGGCGTTGCCGGGCACGCAGATCCACGGGGCCGAGTTCATTCCTTACGCGTTGCGCATGGGCGCAGCCGCAGTGCTGACCGATCGCGCGGGCGAGCAAACCGCGCGCGAGGCGCTCGCGGGCACCGATACGGCCATTGTCGTCACGCAAGATCCGCGTCAGGCGCTCGCTTTCGCGGCAGCGCTGTGGTTCGAGCGCCAGCCCGAGACGATGATCGCGGTGACCGGCACCAACGGCAAGACTTCTGTCGCGACCTTTACCCGCCAGATCTGGCAGTTGCTGGGATTCGAGGCCGCGAATATCGGCACGACAGGCGTCGAGGGCAGCTATGCCGCACCTTCGCCGCATACGACGCCCGAGCCGATCACCCTGCATCGCTTGCTCTCGGACATGGCTGCCGTCGGCGTGACCCATGCCGCGATGGAGGCCTCGTCGCACGGGCTCGCGCAGCGTCGGTTGGATGGTGTGACGCTCTCGGCGGCCGCTTTCACCAACTTCTCGCAAGATCACCTCGATTACCACGCGAGCTTCGAGGAGTATTTCGCGGCCAAAGCTGGGCTCTTCACCCGGGTCCTGCCCGAAGACGGAGCGGCGGTGATCAATCTCGACGATCCCAAGGGGGAGGAACTCGCGCGCTATATCACTGCGCGCGGTCAGGAGCTGATCGGGATCGGCCATACCGAACGCTGCGAGATGCAGATTCTCGGGCAGCGGTTCGATGCAACCGGTCAGGATGTGCGCTTCGCCTGGGAAGGCTGGACCCAGATGACTCGCCTGCCGCTGATCGGCGGGTTCCAGGCGATGAATGTGCTTACCGGTGCGGCGCTCGCCATCGCGTGCGGCGCCGACCCCGAGGAGGTCTTCGCGACACTGCCGAAGCTCTCCACCGTGCGCGGGCGGATGCAACTGGCTGCCACCCGCGACAACGGCGCGACGGTCTTCGTCGATTACGCCCACACGCCGGATGCGGTGCAGACCGCGCTGAAGGCGCTGCGCCCGCATGTGATGGGCCGCCTGATCGCCATCGTCGGCGCAGGCGGGGATCGGGACGCGACGAAGCGCCCGCTGATGGGCAAGGCCGCCGCCGAGAATGCCGACATTGTCATCGTGACCGACGACAATCCGCGCTCGGAAGATCCCGCAACGATCCGCGCTGCCGTGCTGGAAGGCGCGCCAAAGGCGCTCGAAGTGGGCGACCGGGCCGAGGCGATCCTGCGCGGCGTCGATCTGCTGCAGCCCGGCGATGCGCTGCTGGTAATGGGCAAGGGCCATGAGAGCGGACAGATCATCGGCTCGGACACCTACCCGTTCGACGACGCCGAGCAGGCCTCGGTCGCTGTTGCTGCGCTGGACGGGAAAATCTGATGGCCGTTCTCTGGACCTCGAGCGACGCGGCTGCCGCCACCGATGGTGAGGCCACGCAGGCTTTCGCCGCAACCGGAATTTCCATCGACACCCGGACCATACATCCGGGCGATCTTTTCGTCGCACTCAAAGATGTGCGAGACGGCCATGACTTCGTGCGACAGGCGCTCGACAAAGGCGCGGCGGCGGCGATGGTCAGTCGCATTCCCGTGGGCTGCTCGAAAGACGACCCGCTGCTAATCGTGGATGACGTCCTCGCGGGCCTAGAAGCATTGGGGCGGGCGGGGCGCGCAAGGGCGCGGGCCCGTGTGCTCGCCGTCACCGGCTCGGTCGGCAAGACGTCGAGCAAAGAGATGCTGCGCGCTGTCCTCTCCGCTCAAGGCAAGGTTCACGCGGCCGAGGCGAGCTTCAACAATCACTGGGGTGTCCCGATCACGCTGGCGCGCCTGCCGCAGGATGCCGATTTCGCCGTGATCGAGATCGGGATGAGCAATCCGGGCGAGATCGCGCCGCTGGCGAAACTGGCGCGGCCCCATGCCGCGATGATAACGACCGTCGCGCCCGCGCATCTCGCGGCCTTCGAGAGTATCGAAGGCATCGCGCATGAGAAGGCGTCGATCTTCCAGGGCCTCG
Organism: Thioclava sp. F34-6; assembly: GCF_002213235.1. Taxonomy (NCBI): domain Bacteria; kingdom Pseudomonadati; phylum Pseudomonadota; class Alphaproteobacteria; order Rhodobacterales; family Paracoccaceae; genus Thioclava; species Thioclava sp. F34-6. The sequence goes on along the minus strand of NZ_NBOA01000005.1, from coordinate 357,524 downwards.
TCGAGGGCGGCACCGCGATCGTGCCGACCGGGCTGGAGACCTCCGACATCCTGCGCGAGGCCGCCCAGCAGGCAGGAACAATGGTCACCTTCGGCCCCGAGCCGGGCTCGGACTACCGTCTTGTCGAGGCCCGCATCTCGGGCGACGCAACCGTCGTTCAGGCGGACCACCATGGCACGTCGATCCTGTTCAAGGTGATGACCCCGGGGCGGCATTTCGCGGCCAACGCGCTCGGCGTGCTGGCCTTGGCCGAAGCCGCGGGTTGCGATCCGACCATTGCCGCGATGGATCTGGGCAACTGGCAGCCCCCCGCCGGGCGCGGTCAGCGCGAGCGGGTCTATATGGATGTGGTGGACGAGGCCGAGAGCTTCGACCTCTTCGACGACGCGTTCAACGCGAACCCCGCCTCGATGGCCGCAGCGCTCGAAGTTCTGGCAGGCGCCAAGCCACGCGACGGTGTTGGGCGCACCGCGAAAGGGCGCCGCATCGCGATCCTTGGCGACATGCTGGAGCTGGGCGAGGACGAAACGGCGCTGCACGCGGCCATCGCCGATCACCCGGCCATGGCGAAGGTCGACCTCGTGCATCTCGCGGGACCGCGCATGGCGGCGCTTCGCGAAGCCCTGCCGCGCACCAAGCGGGGAGAATGGTATGAAACGGCGGACAAGCTGGCAGAGCGCGCCCGCCACCTGATCGACCCCGGCGACGTGGTGCTGGTCAAAGGCTCGAAGGGCTCCAAGGTGAGCCTCGTCGTGAGCGTATTGAGAAAACTCGGCCAGCCCGGAGCGGCCGAGGCCCATAAGGGAAAAGACTAATGTTGTATTGGCTGACCGACTTCTCCGATGGCGGGGGCGTCTTCAACCTGTTCCGCTACATCACCTTCCGTGCGGGGGCGGCGTTCTTCACGGCGCTGCTGGTGGGGTTCATTTTCGGACCCTGGCTGATCGGGATCCTGCGCCGCACTCAGGGCAAGGGGCAGCCGATCCGCGATGACGGGCCCGAGGGGCATATCTCCAAGGCCGGGACGCCCACGATGGGCGGTATCCTGATCCTCACCGCGTTGTTGGTGTCGACGCTCCTCTGGGCGCGGCTCGACAACGGATATATCTGGGTCGTGCTGATGGTGACCTACGGCTACGCCGCAATCGGCTTCGCCGACGATTACGCCAAGGTTTCCAAGCAGAACACCAAGGGGGTCAGCAGCAAGGCGCGGCTCGCGCTCGGCTTCCTGCTCGCGCTTCTGGCGTCGCTCCTGACGTGGTATCTGCACCCGTCCGATCTGGAAGGGCGGCTGTCGATCCCGTTCTTCAAGGATCTGGTGCTGAACCTAGGCTATTTCTACATCCCCTTCGCGATGATCGTGATCGTGGGCGCGGCCAATGCGGTGAACCTGACCGACGGGCTCGACGGGCTCGCGATCATGCCGGTGATGATCGCCGCGGGTACGCTGGGCGCGATCGCCTATGTCGTGGGCCGCACCGACTTCACCGATTATCTCGGCGTGCAATTCGTGCCCGGCACCGGGGAACTGGTGATCTTCACCGCGGCGCTGATGGGGGGCGGTCTGGGCTTTCTGTGGTACAACGCGCCGCCGGCGGCGGTCTTCATGGGCGACACCGGCAGCCTCGCGCTTGGCGGCGCGATCGGCGCGATCGCGGTCTGCACCCAGCACGAGATCGTCCTCGGCATCGTCGGCGGGCTCTTCGTGGTCGAGGCGCTCTCGGTGATCATCCAGGTCGCCTATTTCAAACGCACCGGCAAACGGGTCTTCCTGATGGCCCCGATCCACCACCATTTCGAAAAGAAGGGGTGGTCGGAGCCGCAGATCGTCATCCGTTTCTGGATCATCTCGCTGATCCTCGCGCTGATCGGTCTGGCGACACTGAAGATCCGCTGACCCGCACATCTTTTTCTCCGATCGCGCCCCGCGCGCGATCTCTTCCGGCGCGCTTTGGTTCCTCGAGGCGCGCCGTGGTTTTTCTCAAAATTATTTGAGCGAACCAGAGCGAAATTCGTTGGTTGTCTCCCCGAACCGCGACGCGAGATGTCGCAAAAGTTTTTTAGCGAGGAGACCCCGATGACCCGCAAGTTCAACATCATCCTTTCGACGACCGCTCTTGCCGCTACGCTCTCGCTCGGCGCCGTTGCCACCCACGCAAATGGCGTGACCCAGGGCAGCAACGCGGAGAACGGCCAGTACGGTCTCGTCGATTACAAGATGCAGGTCGTTCCGAACGATCAGACGTCCACGGGCAACCCGCCCGCCGTGAACGTCACCACGGGCAGCGACGTCAACAACACCGCCGGTGTCGCCGGCAAGAAGGTCGGCGCTGCTACGGCCGAGCAAACTGCGAGCGGCCAAACCTCGAACGGTGGTGAATCGATCCCGGCGCAGAACCAACTGAAAAAGGATGCCGGCATCGTCGGTAACGAGGTTCAGGCAGGCGTGGACGACGCCGTCGTGTCTTCGGACGGTGCTGCGGTCGGTACGATCACGAAGGTCATGAACATGGGCAAGACCGACCAGGTCTATGTCCGCACCGATGACACGCTCGACACGGCTGTCTCGATGTTCAAGATCACCGTTCCGGCGTCGGAAGTCGGCTCGGGCAAACTGACCCTCAACGCGAGCCTGTCGGATATCCTGACGGAGCTCGAAAAGCAGCAAGACCAGAAGTCGTAATCTAACGACCGGACCAAGAAGACCCTTTTCGGCGCGCACGGTTCCTCCCCCTCCGTGCGCGCCGTTTTTACGTGTCTTGCCCTCTCCGCGCCGTGTTCCCCCTTTCCCCTTCGTATCGGTTCAAATATCCCGGAGTTGCGGGGGCAGGCCCCTGCGGCGCTGAGCGCGACAGGTCTGAAGGGCGGGGCATTCCCGCGAGGCGACAGGAGACTTCCATGATCCCGGTGCAGGGCTTTGACGGACAGAAGGTGGCGGTGCTCGGGCTCGGGCGTTCGGGTCTGGCGACGGCGGCGGCGCTGCGCGCAGGCGGGGCCGAGCCGCTCTGCTGGGATGACAGCCCCGAAGGCCGCGCGCGCGCCGAGGATGCAGGCTATAGCTGCCGCGACCTGACCCGTCACGGCGCTTTCGAGGGTGTCGCGGCGCTGATCGTCTCGCCAGGCATCCCGCATCTCTATCCCAAGCCGAACCAAGTGATCTCTGCGGCGATGGAGGCGGGCGTGCCCGTCGACAACGATATCGGTCTGTTCTTCGCCTCATGGGCCACCGACGATTTCATGCGCTACGATCAGGCACCGCGCACGATCTGCGTCACCGGCTCGAACGGGAAATCCACGACGACGGCGCTGATCCACCACATTCTGGAAGAGGCCGGGCGCCCGACCCAGATGGCGGGCAATATCGGGCGCGGCGTGCTCGATCTGGAACCGGCCGAAAATGGCGAGGTCGTGGTGCTGGAGCTGTCCTCCTATCAGACAGATCTGGCGCGGGCTCTGACGCCCGACATCGCGGTCTTTACCAATCTCTCTCCCGACCACCTCGACCGCCACGCCGGCATGGGCGGCTATTTCGCGGCCAAGCGTCGTCTTTTCGCCGAAGGCGGCCCGGATCGCGCGGTGATCGGCGTAGACGAGCCCGAAGGCATCTATCTTGCCAATCAGATCATGATGGGCCGCAACGATGACCGCCTGATCCGGGTCTCCGCGTCGCGCAAGCTGGGCGACTGGGGCTGGTCGGTCTTCGCCCGCAAGGGGTTCCTCAGCGAATGGCGCAAGGGCAAGCAGGTAGCATCGATCGATCTGCGCGAGGTGACCGGGCTGCCTGGCGCGCATAACCACCAGAACGCCTGCGCCGCCTATGCCGCCGTGCGCGCGCTCGGGATTTCGCCGCGCGTCATCGAAGAGGCGTTTCATTCCTTCGCCGGACTGCCGCATCGCAGCCAGACCGTCGCCGAAAAGGGCGGCGTGCGCTGGGTCAATGACTCCAAGGCCACCAATACCGACAGCGCTGCGAAAGCGCTGCAGGCCTTCCGGAACATCCGCTGGATCGCGGGCGGTCTGGGCAAGGAGGGCGGGGTGGACTCGCTGTCCGAGCATCTCGGCGCGGTGAAGAAAGCTTATTTCATCGGTCACTCGGCGCGCGATTTCGCGCTGGAACTGGCGGTCGAGCATGAGATTTGCGAGACGATGGAAGCCGCCGTCGCCGCCTGCGCCCGCGATGCCGAGGCGGGCGACACGGTCCTGCTGGCGCCCGCCGCGGCGAGCTTCGACCAATATCCGAATTTCGAGAAACGCGGCGATCATTTCGCGCAGCTCGTGGACGCATTGCCCGGCTGAGGCCGACCTTCGCAGAGCGGACCGTCCGCCCATCTCGCGACGCCGGGTGTCCCGCTTCGGGACAGCCGTCGATTTTGGCGCTTTTGTCACCGCATCGGCGTGCGGGCCGTAGCTCGAACGGCGCAGTAGCCTGAACGGCGTCATTCAGTGGCACGCGCCAAACCTCCGCAACAAGACGAGAATCGCGCCCAACCGACGAATCGCGGCATGGGCGTTGCCGCGCGTTCGCGGGGACCATCGGCGTGTCCGGGGTCCAGATTTCGGCACCGCTGCCAAAAAATACAACGTTGAGTTGTTATATTGCGACGCCGCGCCGATGTCTCCGCGTCGAAACCCTCGCAATCTGAATCTTGGCTGCCCGGCTCAACAGGGGACACGGGGCCAGATTTAAACGCCGGGGTGGGCCGGCATTTCAAAACGGAGAAAGACCATGAAACTGTTCAAACTCGCTTCGCTGCGCCGTCTGAAGACTGACGAAGAGGGCGTCACGGTCGTCGAATACGGCATCGCGCTGGCGATCGCATTGGGAATTGGCGCTACGATCTACACTGGTCTTAGCGGCGCGGTCGCGGGGCGCATGACTGCCGCGACCACTCTTATGACTCCGACGACTACCCCGTGACCTCGGCCGAGTAGTGTCGCGTCTTTCGCTCAGGGCAGCCGCCGTAGAGTTGCCCTGAGCCACTCAACTCATTCCACGAAACGGAGAGCGCCATGCGTATCGCATCTTTGCTAACCTTTACCGCAGGACTCGCCGTGGCAGGTGGCTCGGCTTACCTGGCGCGCGATTTCTTCGAGGCGAAATACAAACGCGAAGTGGCGGCCGAGCGCGAAGGCCTCGTCGAGGTGCTCGCCGCAGCACAGAACATTCCCTTCGGTCAGACCATCGAGGCGCAGAAACTGACCTCGATCTCCTGGCCGAAAGACGCGCTGCCGCCGGGGGTCTTCACGGATTACGCAGCCCTCCTGCCGAAATCGGGCGGAGAGCCGCGCCGGGCCCGCGCCGAGATCGCGCAGGGCGAGTTGATCCTCGCCTCCAAGGTGTCGAATTACGGCGAAAAGGTTACCATCGTTCAGACCCTCGGCCCGAACAGCCGCGCAATGGCGATCGAAGTCAACGCCTCGAGCGGGGTGGGTGGTTTCGTGACACCGGGCGACCGTGTCGACGTGATGCTGACGCGCGGTAGCAACGAGACGCTCAAGACCGTGACGATCCTTCAGGACGTCCGCGTCATCGGGGTCGATCAGGAAGCCGATGAGAAGGTGAAGACCCCCGGCGTGGCGCGTACAGTCACGGTCGAGGTTTCGCCCGAACAGGGCCAGCGCCTCGCACTCGCGCAGAAGGCGGGCACGCTGAGCCTGACGCTGCGCACGCTGGACGACGCCGAGAGCGATCCGCTGCCTTCGATCGGTCTCGCGGACATTCTCAGCGAGCGCCCGAAGAACAAGCTCGAACCGACGCCGATCCGCACCGTGATCGTCCGGCGCGGCACCGAAGTCACCGAAACCGCGATCAAGTGAGGCTCGGGGTCGATGGGGCGCATCCAGAACAGCATCCGGCGTTTCGCCAGAGAGGAAGACGGGACGATCCTCGTCTTCTTCGGGATGAGCCTCGTTGTGCTGCTGGGGCTCGTCGCGCTGTCCTTCGACCTGGGGCGGCTCGGCAGCACCCGCTCGGAGCTGCAATCCTTCGCGGACTCGGTGGCCTTGGCGGCGGCAGGCGAACTTGACGGCAACAATGACGCGATCACGCGGGCCGAAGCCGCGGCCCAACTCATCGTCGACAGCCAGAGCTTCGCGACTGGCTCGCGGGTGCTTGGGGCCGCGAATGACGTGACCCTGACCTATCTCAGCGCGCTCCCGGCAAACGACAATGACGCGACAGACGCGGTCACCACCGATCCGACAAAAGCCGCCTTCGTCCGAGTTGACGTCAACGAACGCGAAGTTCAGGGCGTCTTCGCCGCTGCCTTCACGACGATGGGCGGCTATGACGCTTTCGACGGCTCGGCCTCGGCGCAGGCGGTGGCGGGGCTCGAAATCCTCGCCTGCGACGTCACGCCCTTGATGTTCTGCGTCCCGCCCGGTTTCGACGCGGAGAAAGACATAGGACAGATGATCCTGCTGCGCTCTGGCGGGGGCGGCGACGCAGCCTGGGGGCCCGGTGATTTCGGGTTTCTCGATCCGAAACGCGCCAAGGTCGACGAAGACGGGCCCTGCGCGAATAAATCCGGAGCCCAGCTCGACGCCTGCCTGCTCGGTGCGGTCAGCAAGATCACCCAATGCTTCAACCAGCGCGGCGTCGACCTCGAGCCGGGCCAGAAGGAAGGGCGCAACGCGGCGATCTTCAATGTGCGCTTCGACATGTACCAGTCGATTATGAACGGCCTCAGCAAGGATCCCAATTACGCGCCCGCACCCAATGTCATCAAGGGGATCGTCGCCGCCAACCCGAGCGGGAAGGAAAACACCAGCAAGAACGCCTGCATCAAGGAGAACGAGGAGGTCTCGCCCGATACGGTCGGTCTGCCGCGTGACGATTGCTTCATGCCGGGCGCAGCTGAGCCATGCGGTCGCTTCGGCGATGGCGACTGGTCGCAGGGTCGCATCACCTACATGCAGAAGAATTACGGCATCGACATCACGGCAGAGGGTGCGACGGATCCCTTTGCCGACGCTGTGACCCGTTACGATCTCTACCTTGCCGAGATCGCGGCGGCGAATGGCGGCGACATCCTTTCGGGACGCGCGGAGACGGGCCTGCCGAGCTGCGCGCCGGCGGCGGCCCCTAACGCCGATCGCCGCGTGCTGATCGTCGCGGGGATCGATTGCAGCGCCGAGACGGGCACCGTGATCAAGGGCGCTGCCACCAATGTGCCGGTCAAGGAATTCGTCAAGGTCTTCCTGACCGAGCCGGTGGGCGAGGACGGATCGAGCCCGCCGACGATGGATATCTGGGGCGAGGTTATCGGCTCTGCCAGCAATGGCGATCAAGAGGAACTGGGCACGGGCGGCATGGTCCGCGACGTTGTCCAGCTTTACCGGTGAGCGCGATGCGGTGGTTTCGTGCATATCGCCTCCGCAGCCCGCGCCGGATCTGGCGCGATGATGAGGGTGCGCAGCTGGTGGAATTTGCGCTGGTGCTGCCGCTGATGCTGATCCTGTTTGCCGCGATCATAGAGAGCGGGCGGATGTTCCTCGCCTACCAGACGGTGATCGGCGGCGTGCGCGATGCGAGCCGCTACCTCGCCCGCATCACTCCGCGCAGCATCTGCGAAACCGGTGGCAGCGTCGACGGTCAGGCGGCGACGCTCGCGAATATCGTCGGCAACGCGATCACCGGCGGCAGCGTTCTGGGTGGCGGCGTGACAGTCACCAGCGTCGAACCGAGCCTCGACTGCATCGCAGGAAGCTATCGTTTCGGCGATGCGCCAATCGTCGAAGTTGCGGCGAATGTCACGATCACTTTCCCCTTCGCCGGTCTCTTCACCCTCGTGACGCCCTCCACGCTCGGCACCGTGACCACGGTCGTCGCCGACCAGAACCGGGTCTTCGGCTCATGAGCGCGCGTTTCGCATATCGGGCACATGGCTTCCGCCGCTTCCTGCGTGACGAAGAGGGCGCGACCCTTGTCGAGTTCACGCTGGTCTTCGGCCTCTACCTGCTGGTGTTCTTCGGGCTGCTGGATTTCGGTCGTCTGGCCTATCACTACGTGAACATGCAGCGCGGGCTGCAGGTTGCGGCGCGGCTCGCCGCGGTGCGCCCGCCGGCCTGCGCCGGTGTGCCCGAGACGAATACGCGCGGCGTGACGCCGAAGGACCAGGCGGAGCCCCAATTCGGCACCAATTGCAGCGCCGAGAGCTGGGTCTGCTCCGCACCTGCGACGGTAAGCTGCTCGGGCGCGATGACGAATCCGACCGTGGCCGAGATCTGGCCGATCGTGGCCCCGGCGCTGCCCAATGGCTCGAGCGCGGCGAACCTGTCCTTCAGCTATTCCTACGATCCCGAACTCGGGTTCCTCGGCGGGCCCTATGTGCCGATGGTCACGGTCGAATTGCAGAATGTGAACTTCGTATTCGCGACGCCGCTGGGCGCGCTGGTGGGGCTCGTGACGGGCACCGTCGATGAAAATCTTGATGCAGATATCGCCTTCCCGAGCATGAGTACGTCGATGCCGGGCGAGGATCTCGCGCAGGGCGCGGGTAGCTAAAGCAAGGGGAGAGATGAAATGACTCGTAGAACCAATCCGATGGTCCTGGTGCCCGAGCCGAGCGCTCGCGACCTTGCCGCACCCGCCAAGCGCCGGCTGAGCTTTTCTGCCGAGACCGGGCGTATGGCGCAGACGGAGGCACCCGACGATGAAGGCCAGGTGATCGCGGTTGCGCGCAGCCGTGGTGGCATCGGGGCGACGATGCTGGCGGTGAACCTCGCGCATCAGCTCTCGGCGCAGGGCGCCAAGAAAGGGCAGGCGCCGCGCCGCGTCGGCTTGATTGACCTCGACCTGCAATTCGGCATGGTCGCGGGGTTCCTGGACCTCGAGCCGAGCCCGGCGCTCTACGACATGGCGCGTAGCGGCGCGATGCCCGATGAGACCTTCGTCGACCAGTCGCTGCAATATTCGAAAGACGGGTTGGAAGTGCTCTGCGCTCCTGCCGCCTTTGCGCCGCTCGGCGCGCTCGGGGCCGATCAGGTGACCGAGCTGATCACGCTGATGCAGGCGCGCTGCGATTACGTCATCGTCGATCTGCCGCATGCGCTGATCGACTGGGTCTCGCCGGTGCTGGCGCGCGCCTCCTTGCTGTATCTGGTGACCGATCTCGCGGTGCCGTCGCTGCAGCAGGCACGCCGCCTGATCGACGCCTATCGCGAGGAAAACCTCGCGCTGGAGATCGAGGTGGTCGTGAACCATCAAAGCCGTCCGCTGATGCGCTCACGGCTGCAGCAGGAAGCGGCGAAGGCGCTCGATCGCGACCTCAGCCACTGGCTTCCCGACGACCCGCGCGCCGCACGGGAGGCCGCCGATCGCGGAGTGCCGCTGGCGCGGATCGGACGGCGCTCCGCCTTGTCGAAAGCGATCGCCGGGCTTGCGAAAGGGCGGCTCGCACAGAGCGCGGCCCGGTCGAACTGAGGGGGAACACGAGATGTTTCGCAATTTCACGGATCGCGGGTCCAAACGTACCGAGACCGAGAAGGTGATCCCGCTCGGCAAACCCTTCGCGGGAAGTCCGCCGAAAGAGGCGCGCGAGATGGTCGCGCAAAAGAACCCGCCGAAACCGGCGGCGCCTTCGATCGACGAAGAAAGCCAGCGCCGCGCGCTGGAGTTGAAAAGCCGGTTGCACGATGCGCTTCTTGATCGGCTAAACCTGTCGATGCTCGACAAGGTCGTGCCTGAGGAACTCCGCCGCGAAGTGGCCGCACTGGTCAGCGAAGAACTGCGCGACGCGAAAACCCCGCTGCGCGCGGAGGAGTTCAAGACGCTGGTCGACGAGCTTCTCAACGAGGTGCTGGGCCTTGGCCCGCTCGAGCCGTTGCTGGCCGATCCCTCGATCAACGATATTCTCGTCAACGGCTGCAACCGCGTCTTCGTCGAACGTCACGGCGTGCTGGAGCGCACCGCGGTGCGCTTTCGCGACGAGCGTCATCTGCTCCGGATCATCGACAAGATCGTCTCGCGGGTGGGCCGCCGGATCGACGAGAGCAACCCTTGGGTCGATGCGCGGCTCGATGACGGCAGCCGCGTGAACGCGATCATCCGGCCTTGCGCGATCGACGGGCCGAGCCTCTCGATCCGCAAGTTCTCGCGCCAGCCCTATACGCTGGAGCGGCTCGTCGAGACCGGGATGATGACCGGGGCGGCGGCGCGGTTCCTGCAGGGGCTGGTCCATTCCCGCAAGAACATCCTGATTTCCGGCGGCACCGGCTCGGGCAAGACGACGCTGCTGAACGCGATCTCTGCCGCCATCGACCCGCGCACGCGGATCGTGACGATCGAGGATGCAGCGGAACTGCAGCTGCAGCAGGAGCACGTCGTGCGGCTGGAAACCCGGGCGCCAAATCCGAACGGGCAGGGCGCGGTGCTCCAGCGCGATCTCGTGAAGAACGCGCTCCGGATGCGGCCCGACCGGATCATCGTGGGCGAGGTGCGCGGCTCGGAAGCCTTCGACATGTTGCAGGCGATGAACACCGGCCACGACGGCTCGATGACCACCGTCCACGCCAATTCCGCCCGTGATGCCCTGGGGCGGATCGAGCAGATGGTGACCATGATCGGCCTCGACATGCCGCTGACCGCGATCCGTTCGCAGATCGCCTCCGGACTCGACATCGTGGTGCAGATTGCGCGCCTCTCCGACGGCCGCCGCCGGGTACTGTCGATCTCGGAAATCACCGGGCAGGAGGGCAATATCGTGATGATGCAGGACATCTTCACGTTCCGGAAGACCGGCACCACCGCAGATGGCGCGATCGAGGGCGAGTTCACCGCCACCGGCCTGCGCCCGCGCTGCCTCGAAGACCTGATCGCAGCGGGCGTCGCGGTCGATCCGACTGATTTCAAGATGCGGGGGCACTGAGCCATGTGGGAGATAATCGAAAAAGACCTTGCCGCCTATGTCGCCTATAGCGGCATCGCGCTTGGCGTGCTGCTGGCGCTGACCGGGGGGCTGCATCTGCTCAACCGGACGGAGACCAGCGGCGAGGCCAAGAGCCGCCGGATGAAGATGATCGCGAAGGGCCGCGACACCGAGGAGGTGCTTGCGCTGCTCAAGCCCGATCCGCGCAAAGGATGGATCGCGCGGCTCCCCAAGAGCTTCGACCTGCCGCGCCTGCTGCATCGTGCGGGCTTCCGGATCGGGCCGGACAAATTCCTGCTGCTCTGCGCCGCGCTTACGATCGGGAGTTTCGTACTCGCGCTTGCGCCGCTCGGCCCGTTGCGGGCGGCCCCGGCGGCACTGGTCATCGGGCTGGTGCTGCCTTTTCTGGTCCTGCGCTCGCGGGCGACGCAGCGGATGAAGGTGCTGACCGGCCAACTTCCCGACGCGCTCGACATGCTGGCGCGCGGTCTGAAGATCGGCCATCCGCTGAACATGTCGATCGGCGCCGTGGCCGAGGAAATGCCGGACCCGATCGGCACCGAGTTCGGCATCATCTTCGATCAGGTCACCTACGGTGAAGATCTTCCTGACGCGGTGCTGGAATTCGCCGAGAGGGTGGGGCTGGAAGACGCCGATTATCTCGCCGCCAGCATCGGCATCCAGCATGGCACGGGCGGCGATCTCGCCCGCGTCCTCGAAGTGCTGGCGGCGACGACGCGGGGCCGGATCTCGATGCGGCGCAAGATCCGCGCGATCTCGGCGGAGGGGCGCGCCTCGGCGTGGTTCCTGACCGCTCTGCCCTTCATCATGTTCGGCTTCACCTCGCTGATTTCGCCCAATTACTATGGCGAGGTCGCCGATCAGCCGATGTTCCGCACGATGGCGATCATCGTCATCACGCTGATTGTCCTGAATGCCGTGGTGCTGCGCCGCTTGGTGCAGTTCCGGATCTGAGCCGGGGAGAGAGACCATGTTGATGACACGGATCGAGGATTTTGCGCTTCGGATGGGCATCGCGCCCGAAACGCTTCTGGCCGCCGGGATCGGCTTCGGCCTGCTGCTGCTGATCGTCGGGCTTCAGGCCGCCTTCCAGCGCGACCGCGCCGCCGAGCGGATTGCGGCCATTGGCGGGCCGAAAACGGGGGGACGTGCCGAGCATGGCTATCTCAAGGCGCCGGAGGCCCGGCCGGGTCAGATCCTGAAGGCCTTCGTGCCCGCAGACCGCCAGACCCGCTCCAAGCTCGAACGCAAACTCGCGCAGGCCGGTCTGTCCGGGGCGAGCGCCTTGCGCCGCTTCACTCTGATCCGGATCGCGCTGGGGATCGGTCTGCCGGGGATTTTCATGGGGCTCCTGATCGCCGCGCGTAGCCCCGACATCGCGCTGCCGCTGGGGCTGGATGCCCGCCTCGGCAGCCTGAGCGGTATCGCGACCTACCAGATACTCACCGGCCTTGTCGCTGGCGGTTACCTGCTGCCGCTGATGTGGCTCAACGGCCGGATGCGTGAGCGGCGGTTGCGCATCGAGGAAAGCTTTCCGAACGCGCTCGACCTGATGCAGGTCGCCATCGAGAGCGGCATGGGGTTCGATGCGGCGATGACTCGCGTCGGCAACGAACTGGCCGAGACCTCGCCGGAGATCTCCTTCGAGTTCCTCTCGGTGCAGCGACAGGTCCAGGCCGGTCGCGAGCGCGAGGCGGCCCTGCGGGACATGGCCGACCGCACCGGGGTCGAGACCGTGCGCGCTTTCGCCAATGTCGCGAGCCAGTCGCTGCGCTTCGGGGCGTCCATGGCACAGGCCCTGACAACCTATGCCGCCGATCTGCGTGGCATCCGCGAGATGCGCGCGCAGGAAAAGGCCAATCGCCTGCCGGTGCAGATGTCCGGGGTTCTCGCTTCGCTGATGCTGCCGGCGCTGATCCTGATCGCGGTCGGCCCCGTGGTGATTCGATATTTTATGAACTACGCCCAGTAAATCGAATCGTTTCCAAATCGGCGCTTTTCCCAAGGCATTGTTTACGGGCAATTTTTACGGACGAAATTTCGACCTAAATGCCGAAATTGCAACCTATGGGTGTATCGGTTGCCTGTGGATACATTCCTGGGTTCTGTGGATATAGTCCAAATGGCTAGCTTAGGAATTAAACCATTTAGGAGTTACGCTTAGAGATGGCCCACGCGCTGTCACGCTAAGAAAAGGGGCCACATATAATAGTTTCTGGGGATGGTGGGGACCATGCGAGACTATGGAACAGCCGGGGCACCGCCCGGGCAGGAGCGCGCTATCGAAGCGGGCATGATTGGGGCCGTTGCACAGTGGTGTGAGTGTCTGCACGGGACGAACCCGCTCCGCATGGCATTGAGATATCTGACCGACAGTATCGGGGCCGAGGCCATCATATTGGCGCGCTATCCGCGAGATGCGGGCGCACCGGCGCGGGCGCTGGTTCATGACAGGGCGAGATCGGGTTGCCGGATCCCCTTGGAGCAAAGCTTCGCGGGCGATCTGCTGGGCGATTACCTGGACAAGGCGAAGAAGGGCTCGACTTGGTATCGCTCGATGCAGGACGAGGACGTGCCGCCTGCGGTCGCCTCGGCGCTCGCCCGTCGCAACCTGATCGAGATGGTGGTCATCCCGCTCGAGATCAGCGATCGCTGGGTCGATACGCTGGAGCTGCATTTCACCGAGAAGTTGCGCCAGTATCAGCAGGCTGTGCTGACGACGCTCGGCGATACGCTTAGCCGCACCTGGCACAACCGCGCGCGAGGCATGTTCACCGAGAGCTTGCTGAAATCGGCCGCCAAGCAGGCCGCGCCGCTCATCGGCTCGCCGATTCTGAGCGCGGATAACCCGGCGCGCCTGAGCCGTTCGGAATATCGCGTCTGCCTGCTGCTGCGCCATGGCCAGTCGCCCGATCAGATGCTTGCGGAGCTGGGGATCAAGGAATCCACCCTGCGCACCCATCTAAGCAATCTCTATTCCAAGACGGGCGCGCGCAACCTGGCGGAATTGACTTTCCAGCTTGTCTCCGGACTGCCGTTCGAACTCGGCGGCGCGAAATCCGGACGGGTCGCATGACTGCGCAACTCCTGCCGCTGGCGGCGCTGGCCCCGGTGTTGATCTGGGTCGCGCTCAGCGATCTGCGCGAGATGCGCATCCCAAATAGGATCGTGCTGATTACGCTGGGCTTCTTTGCGCTCTGCGCGCCGTTCCTAGCTCTGCACGAACTGAGCCTGCGGCTGGCCGCGGCAGCGATCACTTTCGCGGTTGGCTACGTCTTCTTCGTGCTGCGCGCCTTCGGAGGCGGGGACGTGAAATTCCTCGCGGCCCTGATGCTGTTCGTGCCCTCTGCGGCGATGGGGGAGTTTTTGATCGCCTTTTCCGTCGCGCTTTTCGCAGGCTCTGCGCTGACGATGGGGCTGCAAAGCGCGCCAGTGGCGGCGCGCCTCGGGCCTCGCTTGGGTTGGAAGAGCTGTTACGCACGGGGAAAGCTCCCGATGGGCGTCTCGATCGCGCTTGCCGGTCTGGCTTTGCCTTATCTGGTCGGCGGGTAGGCCCCGCCAAGGGAGGACCTATGTCACGCAAGATTTGGACCGACACGTTGGGGGCTTTCGCCCTCGTGCTCTGCGTCGCAGGTGGCGCGGTGCAGGCAGAGGAGACGCAGCCCAACACGACGGCGCGTGCTCATGATTTGATCTGGGGGACACCGAAGGTTCCCGCCGATCCCGAGACGGGGCTCGCGATGCTGGAACGCGCGGCGTCGGAGGGTAATGCCCAGGCCGCGCGGATGGCCGGAGAGCTGCTCCTCTGGGGTGGTCCGGTCCCGACGGATCGTGCCCGCGCGATGGAGCTCCTGTCGCAAGCCGCGGATGCCGGCGATGCTGGCGCCGCGCGCGTGCTGGGCGAGCAATTGCTGGGCGGCTGGGTGCTGCCGCGCGACACCGACCGTGGCCGGGCCCTTCTCGAGGCGCAGGTGAAATCGGGAAACCGGGATGCGGCGATCAAGCTGGGCGAAGCCTATCTCTATGGCATCGGCGTGCCCCGGAACCGCGAAAAGGCGCGCGACCTGTTCGAGACTGCGGCGGAGGCGGGCGACGCGACCGGCTTGTGGAAATTTGGCGAGGAGATGATGTGGTCGCAGCGCGATCCGGCCGCGGCTGAGACGATGTTGCAGCGCGCAGGGGCCGCGGGCATCGGCAGCGCTTATGCGACGCTGGCCGAGGGCGCGATGTATGGCTATCTCGGCAGCGGCAAGGTCTCGCGGGCCAAGTTCGACGGCTACGCCAAGGCCGCCCGTGCGGCCGGAAACGAGCGGATCGAAGTGCTCGACGCCACACGCCGCATCTGGGGCATCTCGATGCGCGGTGATGGCAAGATGGCGGTGGCGCAACTGCGTGAGGCCGCCGAAGCAGGCAACCGCACGGCGGCGCGCTATCTCGTCGGTCTCTTGCGCGATGGCAACGCCTACAACGTGCGGCGCGATCCCAAGAGGGCGTCGACGTTCCTAGAAGCGCATGCCGATCTGTTCACGCCGGAAGAGCGGGCGAATTACGAGATGACCATCCGCGCGGCGATGCATCGGCACGACGCAGATTTCGCGCCGCTCGCCGGAGAGATCGCGCCGGCCATGGCCAAGATGTCCGCCGCAGAGGCACGCGACCTTTTCAAGGCCAATCCGAGGCTCGCGGTCTATCTGATCCAGAAACATCTCGCCAAGCAGGGGCTGTACCGTGGCCCGCTCGACGGCTTCGCCGGGCGCGGAACGCTGCGCGCGATGGAGCGCGCCTGCGGCAAGATGCCGGGCGATATGGCCTGCCGTGACGGGGTTCTCGCGCCCGAGATCGTGGGGGCGATGCTGCGCGACGGGTGGGGCGCCTAAGTGACGTCGAAGGTTCTGGTCACCGGGGGCGCGGGCTTCATCGGGTCGCATTGCTGCAAGGCGCTCGCCGAGGCGGGGCACACCCCTGTGGTCTTTGACGATCTGTCGCGCGGCCATGCCGATGCGGTGCGCTGGGGGCCGCTCGTCGAAGGCGATCTGCGCGACCGAAAACTGGTCGAGGCGACGCTCGAGGGCCACCGGATCGATGCCGTGATCCATTTCGCGGCGCTGGCCTATGTCGGTGAGAGCGTGGCCGAGCCCACCCGCTATTACAACGTCAATCTGGGCGGGATGACCGCCCTTCTGGGCGCGATGCAGGCGGTGGGGCTCGACAAGATCGTCTTCTCGTCGAGCTGCGCCACCTATGGCACGCCCGAGACGCTGCCGATTTCCGAGGACACGCCGCAAAACCCGATCAACCCCTATGGCCGCAGCAAGCTGATCTGCGAATGGATGCTGGAGGATGCCGCCGCCGCGACCGGGTTGCGGTTCGCGGCCCTGCGCTACTTCAACGCGAGCGGCGCCGAGCCGAGCGGCGAGATCGGCGAGCGCCACGACCCGGAAACCCATCTGATCCCGCTGGTGCTGCGTGCGGCCTCGGGGCAGGGCCCGGCGGTGAAGGTCTTCGGCACGGATTATCCGACGCCCGACGGCACCTGCATCCGCGACTATATCCATGTCGACGATCTGGCCCGCGCGCATCTTCTGGCGCTCGATCACCTGGAGGGCGGCGGAGATAGCCTGAAACTGAACCTAGGGACCGGACGGGGCGCGTCGATCCGCGAGGTGATCGCCTCGGTCGAGCGGGTGACGGGGCGCAAGGTGCCCTTCGAGGACGCGCCGCGCCGCCCCGGCGATCCGGCGGAACTGGTGGCCGATCCGTCGCGGGCGCGCGACGCTCTGGGCTTTACCGCGCGCTACCGTGAACTTGACGAGATCGTGTCCCATGCCGCCCCGTGGTTCGGTCTCTGACCTCGGGTTCGCCCATCGCCGGGGTTGAGCCTGCCGCCCAGCCATCTATCTTGCGGCTCAACGCAACTCAGGAGGCTCTCATGGCAAGCGACGCAATCGATCCGCAACTTCTCGACCGGCTGGCCGAGGTTGCCGTGCAGGTGGGGCTGAACCTGCAAGACGGTCAGGATCTGGTGTTGACTGCGCCCGTCGAAGCGCTGCCGCTGGTGCGCCGGATCGCCGCCGAAGCCTATCGCGCGGGCGCTGGCACGTTCACCCCGATCCTCAGCGATGGTCAGATCACGCTGGCCCGGTTCGAGAACGCCAAGGATGCCAGCTTCGACCGTGCGCCCGATTGGCTCTATCAGGGCATGGCGAAAGCCTACGAAGGCGGCGCGGCCCGCATGGCGATCGTGGGCGAAGACCCAATGCTGCTGTCGGAACAGGACCCGGAAAAAGTCTCGCGCGCGGGCAAGGCCAACTCCATCGCCTACAAGCCGGCGCTGGAGAAAATCTCGAATTTCGAGATCAACTGGTCGATCGTGAGCTACCCGACCGTGGCCTGGGCCAAGCGCGTCTTCCCCGATCTGCCGGAGGAAGAGGCCGTGGGCAAACTGGCCGACGCGATCTTCGCGGCCTCGCGCGCCGACCAGCCCGATCCCGTCGCCGCTTGGGAGGCGCATAACGCCGCCCTGCGCAAGCGCCGCGACTGGCTGAACGAGCAGCGCTTCTCGGCGCTTCATTTCACCGGTGGTGGCACCGATCTGACCGTGGGTCTCGCCGACGATCACGAGTGGAGCGGTGGTGCGTCGGAGGCCAATAACGGCGTCGTCTGCAACCCGAACATCCCGACCGAAGAGGTCTTCACCACGCCCCATGCCGAGCGCGTCGACGGGATCGTTCGCGCGACCAAACCGCTGTCGCATCAAGGCAGCCTGATCGAGAATATAGAGATGCGTTTCGAGGGCGGCAAAGTGGTCGAGGCGAAGGCCAGCCGCGGCGAGGCGGTGCTGCAAAAGCTGATCGACACCGACGAGGGCGCGCGCCGTTTGGGCGAGGTCGCGCTGGTGCCGAACGGCTCGCCGATCTCGGCCTCGGGGCTGTTGTTCTTCAACACGCTCTATGACGAGAACGCGGCCTGCCATATCGCGATGGGGCAGTGCTATTCGAAATGTTTCATCAACGGCGGCGAGCTGAGCGCGGACGAGGTCGCGGCGAAGGGCGGCAACAGCTCGATGATCCATGTCGACTGGATGATCGGCGGTCCCGAGACCGATATCGACGGCATCAAGCCCGACGGCACCCGCGTCCCGGTCTTCCGCAAGGGCGAATGGGCCTGATCGCCCGCGGAACCTGACAAAGTATAGCGCCCGACACGCCGATTGGTGTGTCGGGCGCTTATTTTTTGTGCGGATGCAGGGAATTTCGCCCCGTTCTGCGCAGTTCGAAACGGCCGGGGTAGCAGGGCACCGCGCTACGCGGGTGCCGCTTGACGAAAACGGAAACTAGGCGAAATCTGAAAGCAAGGGTCGTGCTTGGCTGACCCTCTTGGGCAACCCGCGCATCTTGCGCCGTGTGAAGGGCCGCCCGGCCGATGCGGATTTTCGATCCTCCTCCCCGAAAACGCGTTCAGGCCGGGCGGTGCCCAGCCTGAGCGGAAAGAGCCCGAATTCCCGTATTGCTCACTGACCGGTATCGAGACTCTTGGTGATGAGCGCCTCGCGGTTCTGCGCGAGCGAGGGATGCAGCAATGCGTTCTCGATCGCCGCGACTTGCGTGAAGCCGATATCTTCGAGCGACTTGCCTTTTGCGAATTTCGCGGCGCGCGTCTGATCGAGCATGCTGAGATGCGGATTGGCGGGCATGAAATAGGCCGGGTCGGGGCCGCTCGAGCTCTGCGGTTTGGGAGCTTGCGGACCGAGGCCGCCGGGCGGTTGCGACGCGGCGCCCGCTTGCGCAATGCCGGTGCCGAGGCCAAGAGCGACTGCCAGGCTGCAACCAAGCGCGGAAGCGGTAAGTCGAATGGTCATAAGCAGGTTCCTCATTTCTTCTTCAGCGCCATGCGGATCAGCGTCTCTTTCGCGGTGCGATCGACATTCTGAACCAGCGCGTCCTTGATCTGCACTATCTGGCGGTCGGTGAGGTTGGACAGGTCGACATTTCCGACCAGAGCGTGAACGCGCTGAATCTCAATCGCATTGAGCGGCTGCTGCTGCGCGGCGGCCAGCGATGGCATCGCGGCGCAGGCGAGGGCTGCGATCAGGGCAATAGCTTTCATCGTGAGTCTCCTCAGGCTGCTCTTCCCGACGGAAGATGCAGTTGCGCGGGCGCGGGGCAAGCTCGGGCGCGCGCAAGTTTCGGTGAATGCGGCTTGCCCCAAGCGTCAAGATGGGGATTCACATCGGAAATTCATCATGATACCGTGACACTCAATAAGCAGGGGGCAGACATAAGTCCTCGCAAAAATACGGGCAGGATCAGAGCAATGAAGGCGGGCTATCAGGGCACCTTCGTCATTTCATGGGCGCAGACAGAGGTCGACGGCACGCCGGTGCCGCCGCTGGATGTCGTGACCGTTGGCGCGTGCTGGCGCTGGACGGGGCAGGCAATCTGCGTCGACGGGCCAAACGATCGGCTCATCCTGCATAATGCGCGCGGCGAGGCGGAGCGGCGCACGAAAGCCGCCCGCGCGGTGCGCCGCCTTTTGGGCGAGGCGGTGGGAAGCCCCCGCACGCTCGACGAGCCCGACGAGATCGAGACGCCCAATCAAAGCTTTACCGTGACTGATGGCTATCACGCCTATGTCGTCACCCTGATCGAACTGCCCGAAAGCGGCACCCGCATCTTGATGTTCGCCGGTCGGATGCCGCCGGTGGACAGCGATCTGTGGGTGGTTGATCGCGCCCTCGATCTGCGACCGAAAGCGGCGCGGCAGGGACCCGCGGGCGTCATCTGTTTCACGCCCGGCACGCTGATCGAAACCGACCGGGGCCGCCGCCCGGTCGAAGCTTTGCGCGAGGGCGACCGCGTGATGACCCGCGATGACGGGGCGCAGCCGATCTGCTGGATCGGGAAGCGCGACATCTCCGGCGCGCGGCTCCATGCGATGCCGCATCTGCGCCCGGTGCGCATCTCGGCCGGAGCGTTCGGCATCGCGCGGCCCGACCGCGATCTGATCGTGTCGCCGCAGCACCGGATGCTGGTGCGGGGCCGCGCCGCACAGGCGCTGTTCGCCGAGGACGAGGTTCTGGTGCGCGCATGCGATCTGGTGAATGGCCACGAGATCCGCTTCGAGGGCATGGTAAAAGGCCTGAGCTACATCCACCTGATGTTCGAGCGCCATCAGGTGCTGACCGCGAACGGGCTCGAGACGGAGAGTTTCCACCCCGCCTCGACCCGGCTCGAGATGATCGCTCGCGATCAGCGCGCGGGGCTCGAGGCACTGCTGCCCGAGGTCGCGGAGAACCCGCTCAGCTATGGCGCCTTCGCGCGCCGCGCGCTCAAGCCCTCCGAGGCCGCGATCCTGCGCCATGATCTGGCCGCGTGAACGGGCAAATCCGCGGGAGATCGCTGCAAGCTTGGGCTGTGCGTCAGATGCACGGCTTCGTGCGCATTTTGCGCCTTTTCTCCGCCCGGACGCCGCCTTAGCTTCGGGACAAAGGAGAATTCAATGACCAGACCCGTCGTCGGCATCATCGGCAATAGAGGCCTCGTAGGTGACCGCTACCCCGTCCATGAAGGCGGGCAGCTCAACTCGGAAGCGGTGAGCAAGGTCTCCGATTGCATCCCGCTGCTGATCCCCGCCGATCCCGAATATGTGTCCGTTCAGGAGTTGATGGAGGTCTGCGACGGCTTCCTTCTGACCGGCGGGCGGCCGAACGTCCATCCGCATGAATATGGCGAAGAGCCGACGGAAAAGCACGGCACCTTCGACCGCGCCCGCGACGCGATCACCCTGCCGCTGGTGCGCGCCTGCGTTGAAAACGGGCAGCCCTTCCTTGGCATCTGTCGGGGGTTTCAGGAGGTAAACGTCGCGATGGGCGGCACGCTCCACCCCGAGATCCGCGAGCTTCCCGGGCGATTGAACCACCGGATGCCCCCCGAGGGGACGCTCGAGGAAGGGTTCTCGAACCGTCACATGGTCACGCTTACACCCGGCGGCAGGTTCGCGCGTCTCTTCGGCGCGGATGAGGTCGAGACCAACACGCTGCACGGGCAGGGCGTTTGCACCGCTGGTACGCGGATCGTGATCGAGGGGCGCGCCCCCGATGGTACTCCCGAAGCGATCTATGTTAAGGACGCCCCCGGGTTTACCCTATCGGTGCAATGGCATCCCGAATGGCGTGCGGCGGAAGATCCGGTCTCGCGGCCTCTGTTCGAGGCATTCGGCGATGCGGTACGCGCTTGGGCGCGCGGCGAACGGCCCGCCGCCTGCGTTGCCTGAGCCGCGAAGACAAAACGGAGAGACAGATGAAACGCTCGCGCGTGAACGAAATCATGGCCGCGGCCGAGGATATGATCCAGGAATTCGGCTTCCGCCTGCCGCCCTTCGCGTGGTGGAGCCCGGCCGAGTTCAAGGCGCGCCTTCCCCAGGCGCAGCGCATCGTGGAAGCCGCGATGGGCTGGGACATCACCGACTACGGTCAGGGCGATTTCGACAAGCTGGGCCTGTTCCTCTTCACCCTGCGCAACGGCGATCTACGCGATCTTCAGGCGGGGCACGGCATGGCCTATGCCGAAAAGCTGCTGATCTCGCGCAAGGACCAGATCAGCCCGATGCATACCCATATCATCAAGGCCGAGGACATCATCAACCGCGGCGGCGCGAACCTCGCGATCGAGCTCTACGGCTCTGATGCAGATGGCAAATTTGACGACACTGCGGGCGGGCAGGTGATGTGTGACGGTGTCCCGCGCCGCTACGAGCCCGGCGAGGTTCTGATCCTGCGTCCGGGCGAGAGCGTGACCCTGCGCCCCGGCGACTGGCATGCCTTCTGGGGTGAGGGCGGCGACGTTCTGATCGGCGAGGTCTCGACCGTCAATGACGACAACACCGACAACATCTTCCGCGAAGATATCGGGCGGTTCTCCGAGATCGAGGAAGACGAAGCTCCCCGCCACCTGCTGGTCAGCGACTACGACAAGTTCCTGTACTCATAAGTATTTACTGGCTTCCTTGCGGGCGAAAGGCTTCAGCCTTTCGCCGTGCTCGGCCAGCCAGGCCTGTGCCCGCGCCGGGTCTTTCTTGCTCAGCTCGCGTAGCCACCATGCGATGGCCTTCTGGATGAACCAATCGCGATCCTCTGCCAGTTGCGCGGCCCAGCCCAGAACTTCGTCGCGGACCGCCTCGTCCTCGGGCCTGGGATTGCGTTGCTTGGTCCAGGGCAGGGTGAAGACGAAGGCCGCGCGCCGCGTCCACATGTGATCCGAGCGCACCCAATCCGCCACTTCGTCAAGCCGCGCGGGCTCGGCCTGAAGCCGTTTCGAGCCCGCCTTGGCCGCGTGATCGGCAATCGCCCAAGCGTCGAATTGCTGCACCCAACTTGCGATCAACTCCCATGCGGCGTCGTCAGGGCGCAGCCGCGCTTGCGTCAGCAGCTTGGCCGCCGCGATCCGCGCCTCGTGAATGTCGCTGTCCCAAAGTCCCCGGGCGAGTTCGATCCGCCCCGGCACGTCGAGCTGGCCACGCCATAGTGCGACCATGTCCTCGATCGCGGGCACGGCCACGCCCAAATAGCGCCGCTCCGCCTTGTGATAGGCGGCCATTTCGGCGGCTTTCTCGGCATCCGCCCAGCTTTCCAGCGCGAAAAGCGCATCTTCCAGCGTGGGCGGCGGGCCGAGCGGCTCGCCGGCGTCTTCTGCCTCGGTGAAGCTCTCATATTCCGCATCTGAGGCCGCGTAGGCCTCGGCCTCGGCGCGCAGCTTTGCGTCCTCCGCCGGGTCGAGCGGAGCGTAATCCGCCGCGCTCGGCCGCGCGACGCGCTTCTTGCCCCTCTTGCGGCTCATTCGACCGTCACCGACTTGGCGAGGTTGCGCGGCTGATCGACGTCGGTGCCCTTCGCGACCGCCGTGTGATAGGCGAGCAGCTGCGCCGGGACCGCGTAAAGGATCGGCGCGAAAGGTTCTGCGATATCAGGAAGTTGCAGCGTACCCCAAGTGCCGTCCTGCGCCGCGCTGATGCCTTTGCTGTCGGAGATCAACAGCACCATCCCGTGGCGCGCCATCACCTCCTGCATGTTCGACACGGTCTTGTCGAAGAGCTTGTCATGGGGCGCCATCACGATCACCGGCACGGTGCGGTCGATCAGCGCGATCGGCCCGTGCTTCAGCTCGCCCGAGGCATAGCCTTCGGCATGGATGTAGCTGATTTCCTTGAGTTTCAGCGCGCCTTCCAGCGCCAGCGGATACATTGCGCCGCGTCCGAGGAAGAGAATGTCCTGCGCCTCGGCAAGTTGCTCGGCCAGATGCGAGATCGGCTCGGAAATCGCCAGCGCCTGATTGAGCAGGCCGGGCAGGGCGCGTAGCGTCTCGGCATGGGCGGCAAGCGTCGCCGCGTCCGTTTCGCCGCGGTCGCGACCCGCCTTCAGCGCCATGACTGCGAGAACCAGAAGCTGCGCGGTGAAGGCCTTGGTCGAGGCCACGCCGACCTCAACGCCGGCGAAGATCGGCAACATGATGTCGGCTTCGCGCGCGATGGAAGAAGTGGGGACGTTCACGACGGCCACGGTCTTCGCGACGCGCTCGGAGCAATAGCGCAGCGCGGCCAACGTATCGGCTGTCTCCCCGGACTGGCTGACGAAGATGGCGAGGCTGCGCTTCGACAAGGGCGGTTCGCGGTAGCGGAATTCCGAGGCCACGTCGATTTCGACCGGGATACGCGCGAATTCCTCGAACCAGTATTTCGCCACCGCACAGGCGTAATGCGCCGTGCCGCAGGCGATCAGGACAATCCGGTCGATGTTGGAAAAGTCCAAGTCATCCGGCAGGTTCAGCCCGGTTTCGGGCAGATAATGTCGCAAAGCGTCAGCAAGCACGACGGGCTGCTCGGCGATTTCCTTCGCCATGAAATGCTTGTAGCCACCCTTCTCGACCTGCGCCTGGCCTAGGTCGATGCGGCTCTCGTCGCGGTTCGCGCGGCGGCCCTCGGCGTCGAAAATCTCGGCACCCGCGCGGGTGACGAAGGCGTAATCGCCCTCTTCGAGATAGGTGATCCGGTCGGTCATCGGCGCGAGCGCGATCGCGTCCGAGCCCACGAACATCTCGCCGTCGCCATGCCCGATCGCGAGCGGAGAGCCCTTGCGCGCCGCGATCAACAGATCGTCCTCGCCGTCGAACAGCCACAGCAGGGCGAACGCCCCTTCGAGCTTGCCAAGCGTCGCGACTGCCGCCTCGCGCGCGTCCATGCCGCGATCCATGAACATCCGCGTCAGCAGCGCGACGGTTTCGGTATCCGTCTGCGTCTCCGGGGTGATCCCGGCCTCGGCCAGCTCGGCCCGCAACTCGCGGAAATTCTCGATAATGCCGTTATGCACGACCGCGACGGGCCCCGAGCGATGCGGATGCGCATTGCCCTGGGTTGCAGCGCCATGGGTTGCCCAGCGGGTATGGCCGATGCCCGACTTGCCCGGAAGCGGCTCATGCACCAGCAGATCGGACAGGTTCCACAGCTTGCCCACCGCCCGGCGGCGGTCCAGCTTGCCCTCGTTCACCGTCGCGATCCCGGCACTGTCATAGCCGCGATATTCCAACCGCTTGAGGCTCTCAACGAGCCAGGGGGAAACCTCGTGCTTCCCGAGAACGCCAATAATTCCGCACATTTATCAATCTTTCTTCATGCGGCGCGCTTTCTCCGCGCGCAGCTTCGCAAAGAGTTTCGTGGCGAGGCCCGGGCGGTTCACCTGCTCGGAGCGCTCGATCGCGATCGCCTCGGCCGGGACGTCCTTCGAGATCACCGATCCCGAGCCCGTCAGCGCGCCG
Organism: Thioclava sp. F34-6; assembly: GCF_002213235.1. Lineage (NCBI taxonomy): Bacteria > Pseudomonadati > Pseudomonadota > Alphaproteobacteria > Rhodobacterales > Paracoccaceae > Thioclava > Thioclava sp. F34-6. The sequence goes on along the minus strand of NZ_NBOA01000005.1, from coordinate 332,830 downwards.
TCGCCCACCGTCACCGGGGCCACCAACATCGTGTCGGAGCCGATGAAGGCGTTCGCGCCGATAGTCGTGCGATGCTTCATCACCCCGTCGTAATTGCAGGTCACCGTGCCCGCGCCGATATTCGTATGTTCACCGATATCGGCATCGCCCAGATAGGTCAGATGGCCGACTTTCACACCTTCGGCGAGGATCGCGTTCTTCACCTCGACGAAGTTGCCGATGTGCACGTCCTCGGCGAGCTCCGCGCCGGGGCGCAGGCGGGCGAAGGGACCGACGGTGGCGCCACGCGAGATGTGGCAGCCTTCGAGATGGCAGAAGGCCTCGATCACCGCACCGGATTCGATGGTGACATCGGGGCCGAACACGACATTCGGTCCCAGCACGACATCGCGGCTGATATAGGTGTCGAGCGCGAACCAGACGCTGGCGGGCTCCACCATGGTCACGCCGTTTTCCATCGCCTCGGCGCGCATCCGTTCCTGGAAGAGGGCCTCGGCGCGGGCGAGTTCGGCGCGGGTGTTGATGCCCAGCGTCTCGGCTTCATCACAGGTCACGACCTTGGCCGAGAGACCTTTCTTGCGTGCGGCTTCGACGATGTCGGTGAGGTAGTATTCCCCCGAAGCGTTCTCGTTCGACAGCCCCGCGACGAGCTCGGTCAGAAGCACCGCGTCACAGGCGATAACGCCAGAGTTGCAGAGGGTTATGGCGCGTTCTTCATCCGTGGCATCCTTGAATTCCACGATCCGGTCCAGCGTGTCGCCTTGCGCCACCAAGCGCCCGTATCGGCCCGGATCGGCGGCCTCGAAGCCCAGCACGGTCACCGCCGCCTCGGACGCCGCGAGCCGCTCCAGCGTCTCGGGGCGGATGAAGGGCGTGTCGCCGTAAAGCACGATTACGCGGCCGTCGAACCCGTCGAGCGCAGGCAGGGCCTGCGCCACCGCATGGCCGGTGCCGAGCTGCTCTTCCTGCAGCACGATCTGTGCCTCGGGATCAATCTTTGCGACGGCTTTCTTCACCTTCTCGGCACCGTGACCTGCGACGACGATCACGGTCTCGGGTTCGAGTGCCCGTCCGGCGGCCAGCGCATGGGCCACAAGCGGCGCGCGGCCCACCTGATGCAGCACCTTCGGCAGGTCGGAGTTCATTCGGGTGCCTTGGCCCGCCGCGAGGGTGATCAATGCAATCGCCATGAGATACCTTTTCTTCTGCTCGGCCCCGTTTTAACCATTGGCTTGCTTGCCGCAAGTGGTGCGTCTTCACGCTTCCTTTCGCGGTGTTACGGAAGGAGCAATGGGCAATGCGCACGGTGGTTTTCGACCTCGACGGGACTTTGGCCGACACCTCCGCCGATCTGATCGCGGCGGCCAACGCCTGCTTCACGGCGCGCGGCCACGCGCCGCTTCTCGATCCCGCGGGCGACGCGCTGATCGCCTTCCACGGTGGCCGCGCGATGCTCAAGACGGGCTATGGCCGACTGGGCTTGGCGGAGAGCGAGATCGCAGCCTTGGTCGAGGCCGATTATTACCCGCTACTCGCGCATTACGGTGAGAATATCGACCGGCATACGCAGCTTTATCCCGGGGCTGAAGCGGCCGTGAAAACGCTGCGTGATCAGGGTTTTGCCACGGCTGTCTGCACCAATAAGCCCGAAGGTCTCGCACGTGTTCTGCTCGAGCGGCTCGGCGTCACCGGTCTCTTCGATGCGCTGATCGGTGCCGATACGCTGCCGCTGCGCAAACCTTCACCCGACCCATATCTCGCCGCCGTCGAGGGTGCGGGTGGTAAGGTCGAGACCTCTCTGCTGGTGGGCGACACCAATACCGATCGCGAGACCGCTCGTGCCGTCGGTGTGCCCTGCGTTCTCGTGACCTTCGGGCCCGAGGGGCGTGGCATCGAGCGTCTCGCGCCCGAGGCGATGCTCGACCATTTCGACGATCTGCCCGCGCTCGTGGCGCGGATGCTCGGATGAGGAGCGCGGCGGGGCTGTGCCGCCCCGGATGGCCCCTTCAACAGCCATGACCGCAGCGCCCATTTGTCCTTCGCGCTTTCACGCCACCGCCTTCGTTCTGATCGCGGTGTTTCTCGACATGGTGGGGTTCGGCCTGATCATTCCCGTGCTGCCCTCGCTGATCGCGGATGTGGGCCACGTCGATCTGGCGCAGGCGAGCCGGATCGGGGGCTGGATGTTCGCGGCCTTCAGCCTCGCGCAATTCCTGTTCGCGCCGCTGATGGGCAACCTTTCGGATCGCTTCGGGCGGCGTCCGCTCCTCTTGCTTGCGATTGGCGGACTGGGTGTCGATTACCTGTTTCACGCCTTCGCGCCGACGCTGCTCTGGCTCTTCGTGGGCCGGATCGTCGCTGGCATCTGCGGCGCGTCCTACGTCATCGCGAACGCCTATCTCGCCGATATCACCCCGCCGGCCGAGCGTGCCCGCGCCTTCGGACTGATCGGCGCGGCCTTCGGTTTCGGCTTCATCGCGGGGCCCGCGCTTGGCGGATTTCTGGGCGAGCTTGGCCCGCGCATTCCCTTCTTCGTCGCCGCCGCGCTCTCGGGGCTGAACCTGATCTACGGGCTGATCGTGCTGCCTGAAAGTCTACCGCAGGGCTTGCGCCGTCCGGTGAACTGGCGCGCCTGCAATCCGCTGGGCACGCTGAAAGTCTTCGCGCGGTATCCGGGCGTGCTGCCTATGGGCACTGCCCTTGGCGTCTATCTGTTCGCCTCGGCGGTCTATCCCGCGATCTGGCCCTATTGGGGGATGGCGAAATTCGGCTGGTCCGAGGGAATGGTGGGGCTGACACTCGCAGGCTATGGCGTCGTCGCGGCGATCTTTCAGGGCGGACTCGCTGGGCCGCTCGCGTCCCGACTGGGCGAGGCGCGAGTGGCGGCGATCGGGCTCATCGTCGGGATCGGCATGACCATTGCGCTGGGGCTGTCGACCTCGCTGGTGATGGTACTGATCGTCCTCTTGATCACCGGGATCGAGGGGCTGGTGCATCCGATGATCGCCTCGCTGATGTCCAACGCGGTGCCCGAGGATGCGCAGGGCGCGCTGCAGGGTGGCATTTCCGCGCTGATGAACCTCGCAATGCTGGCGGGCACCTTGTTCTTCACCCAAGTGTTCGGGATATTCCTCGCCGAGAACGCCCCGATCCGCACGCCGGACATGGCCTTTTTCGTGGCCTCCGTAATCCTGCTGGCGGCGTTGGCGCTGTTCGTGCGTGCAAGAAAGGTCGAGTGATGTCCGAGGTCTTCAACGGCAATTTCACCCAGCAGGAGCCGATCCCGGAGGAGGCGATCGAACGTGCCGTCGAGGTGATGCGCTCGGGACGTCTGCATCGCTACAATACGGTGCCGGGTGAACCGGGCGAGGTGGCGTTGCTGGAGGAGGAATTCGCGGGGCTGACCGGTGCGCCCTATTGCCTTGCGGTGGCCTCGGGCGGCTATGCCTTGGGCTGTGCACTGCGCGCCGTGGGCGTCGGTCCGGGCGATCCGGTGCTGACCAATGCCTTCACGCTTGCGCCCGTGCCCGGCGCCATCGCGGCGGTCGGCGGCAAGCCCGTGCTGGTCGAGGTCACCGACCAATTGACCATCGACCTTGACGATCTGGCGGCGAAAGCCCCGCAGGCGCGGGTGCTGATGCTTTCCCATATGCGCGGCCATATCTGCGACATGGATGCGCTGATGGAGATCGCGCGCACCCATGATCTGACGGTGATCGAGGATTGCGCTCATACGATGGGGGCGGCTTGGGGCGGTGTCCCCTCGGGGCGGCATGGCGCGATCGGGTGCTATTCGACCCAGACCTACAAGCACATGAATTCGGGTGAGGGCGGTCTGATCGTAACCGACGACGCGGAACTGGCGGCGCGGATGATCCTGCTGTCGGGCAGCTACATGCTCTATGAGCGGCACCGCGCCGCGCCGCGGCCGGAGGTGTTCGAGGGGCTGAAATACGACACGCCCAATGTCTCGGGCCGAATGGACAATCTGCGCGCCGCGATCCTGCGCCCGCAGCTGCCGACGTTGGCGGATCGGGTGGCGCGCTGGAATGCGCTGTACCGAGAAATCGAGGCCGGGCTTGCCGGGGCAGAGGGTGTGGCGCTGATCGAACGCCCCGAGGCCGAGAGCTATGTCGGCTCGTCCTTCCAGTTCCGCCTGCCGGGGCGCTCCGCCCCCGAGATGCTGGATTTCGTCGCCCGGGCTGCGGCCCGCGGGGTTGAGCTGAAATGGTTCGGCGCGGATGAGCCTGCGGGCTTCACCTCGCGCCATGACAGCTGGCGCTACGCAGAAGCGCAGAACCTGCCGCGCACCGATGCGGTGCTGGCGACGCTGCTTGACCTGCGCCTGCCGCTGACTTTCTCGACGGACGATGCCGCCCAGATCGCCCGCATCCTGCGCGAAGAGGCCGAGGTTTGAAGAGGTGCAGCGCTGACACTCAGCCTGCGCGCGAGATCCAGTCGGCGATCATCAGGTCGAGATGCGCGCCACCGCCATTCTTGTAGAGCGTGATCTCCTCGGCGCTTTCCCGCCCGCGTGCGCCGCCGATGAGGTCGTAGAGATCGGCCTTCACCGCCTCGGGCGTGATCACCCCTTCGCGGATCGGGATCAGCAGTTCGCCAATATGGCCCAATGTGGTGTCGCGACTGTCGACAAAGAGACTCGCCGTCGAGATCAGCGCATCGTCGGCCTCGCGCATATCGGCCTTGTAGGCCCCGATCAGATCGACATGGGTGCCGGGTTTTACCCATTCGCCCTTCAGGACCGGCGCGCGCGCCATCGTGGCGCTGCTGACGATATCGGCCTCGGCCACCGCTTCGGCGAGATCGCTCACCGCACGCAGCGTGACGCCCTCGGGGGCAGGCCCAGCCGCCAGCTCCTGCGCCTGCTCGGGGCGGCGCGTCCAGAGCGTGATCTCCGTCAGCCCCGGAAAGCCCGCCGCATAGGCCGCGATCAGCGAGCGCGCGACCCGGCCCCCGCCCGCGATCAGCAGTCGGCGGCTGTCCGGGCGGGCCAGAAGTTGCGCGCCGAGAACGGAATCGGCAGCCGTCTTGAACTCGGTCACCAGCGGGCAATCGACGATCGCGGTGGGCTGGCCATGCTCGGGCTCGAACACCACCATCGCGCCTTGCACCGTGGGAAGCCCCGCCTTGGCGTTGCCATCGCACACGGTGAAGGATTTCACCCCGTAACCCAGCCCCGGAATGTAAGCCGCGCGGCTCAGCAGCACCGCATCCGAGGGTCCTAGAAACGTATCGCCCAACTCCGCCTTCGGGCGCGTATGGCCCGCGCGCAATGCAGCTATCGCGCCGGGCCAATCGAGCTTTTCCGCGATGTCATAGGGGATGATCTTCGGGCTCATGTCGTCTCCTTCATTGTCTCGGGCGTCACAGAGGCATCAGCCAGCGCGCCGGGGCCGACACCTCGCGCGGGCCGTTGGCGGCACCGGTGATCGCATCGGCCAGAAGCGCGCCGCAGCCCGCCGAAAGCGTCCAGCCCAACTGCCCGTGGCCCGCATTGACCCACAGGTTGTCGTAAGCCTTCACCCGGCCAAGGAAGGGCGGGCCATGCGGGGTCGAGGGCCGCAGCCCGGTCCAGAGAACGGGCGGCGCATCGCTCACCGCATCGCAGAAGCGTGCGGCGACGTAATCGGTCAGCACCTTGGTGCGATCCTCGCGCAGCGTCCGGTCGCGCCCGGCGAATTCGGCGATCGCGGTAACCCGCAACACCCCGCCATAAGACGCCACGGCCAGCATCGCGGCCTCGTCGATATAGGGGTGGCGGGGCAGGCGGCTCTGGTCGCGCACTTCCCATGTCCCAGAATACCCCTTCACCGGGTAGATATCCGGCGCAAAGCCCAGAGGCCGGGCCAGATCGGGCGTCTCTACCCCGGTGGCGAGGATCACCTGCGCCGCAGGCAGCGTCTCGTCGGCGAGGTTGACCCCGGTGATCTTGCCATGGGCATGGCTGAACCCGGTCACCGCGCTGTTGTAGCGAAACTGCACACCGTGCTTGGCGGAAAGCGCTTTGGCGGCGGCGCGGGTCACCTCGTGGCAATTGCCCGCGGCATCCATCGGCGAGAGGAACCCGCCCGCAAAACCCGCCCTGGCGAGCGGCGGATCGTTCTCGGCCAGCCAGTCCGGGTCGATCCGCGTCAACCGCCCGTCGTCATGGGCGTCGATCTCATTCGTCGCATTATAAAGATAGAGTCCGCCCTCGAAGCGGATAAGTGCGTCCAGCTCCAGCTCCTGCGCCATCTCGGGCAGGGCGGCGCGCGCGGTCTCGGCCAGCCGCATCATCCGCGCGGTGTTCCGGGCCTGCGCGGCGCCTGTGCAGTTGAGCAGGAAGCGTGTCCCCCAACGCCATAGCGCCGGATCGAACGGCGCGGTCAGCTTCACGCCGGGATTGCGCCCGGCCATCGCGCGCAGCAGCTGCGGCAAGGCATCCGGCCCCGCCCATGCGCTCGAATGGCCGATCGAGACGATCCCGGCATTCGCGCGCGAACACAGCTCCGCGGGGCCGGGCAGGCGGTCGACCACCGTCACCGGCAGCCCGCGCCGCGCCAGCGCCCATGCGGTCATCATGCCGACGATGCCCGCTCCGATCACGATATGACGTGGCTGCCCCATCTCCGCTCCCGTGTTTCCATGTCCCAAGCCTCTTTGTGGCGGCAATCGCCGCGCCTTACCAGCCCCTGCGCCGCGGGTTCGTGCCGCTACGTCGTTTGCCCGGGGCCGGGGCCACGGCTCTTGACCCGACTCGACAATTGCGCATAAATGAACGTGCGTTCAATAAACCGGGGGAGGAGATCCGATGTTCGCAGGTTCGATGGAGTTCGATCTGGGCGAGGATATCGCCGCACTGCGCGATATGGTGCGCCGTTGGGCGTCCGAGCGCGTGGCCCCGATCGCGGCCAAAACCGATCTGGACAATGAGTTTCCGAACGAGCTTTGGACCGAGATGGGCGAGCTTGGCCTGCTCGGGATCACCGTGTCTGAAGAATTCGGCGGGGCCGGGATGGGCTATCTCGCTCATGTCGTGGCCACCGAGGAAATCGCGCGGGCCTCGGCCTCGATCGCGCTCAGCTACGGCGCGCATTCCAATCTCTGCGTGAACCAGATCAAGCTGAACGGCTCGGACGAGCAGAAGAAGAAATACCTGCCCGGACTGATCTCGGGACAGTCGGTCGGCGCGCTCGCGATGTCGGAATCCGGCGCGGGTTCGGACGTGGTGGGCATGAAGCTCAAGGCCGAGAAGCGCAACGGCTATTACGTCCTGAATGGCCATAAATACTGGATCACCAACGGGCCCGATGCCGACACGCTCGTGGTCTATGCCAAGACCGACCCGGAAGCTGGCTCCAAGGGCATCACCGCCTTCATCGTCGAGAAGGATTTCAAGGGCTTCTCCACTTCCAAGCATTTTGACAAGCTCGGCATGCGCGGCTCTAACACGGCACAGCTGTTCTTCGAGGATTGCGAGGTGCCCTTCGAGAATGTGCTGGGCGAAGAGGGGCGTGGGGTGCGCGTTCTGATGTCGGGTCTCGATTACGAGCGCGTGGTGCTTTCCGGCATCGGCACCGGCATCATGATGGCCTGCCTCGACGAGGTCGTGCCCTATTGCAAGGAGCGCGAGCAGTTCGGCCAGCCGATCGGGAATTTCCAGCTCATGCAGGGCAAGATCGCCGATATGTATGTCGCGATGAACACCGCGCGCGCCTATACCTACGAGGTCGCGAAAGCCTGTGATCGCGGCGCCGTGACCCGTCAGGATGCTGCGGCGACCGTGCTTTACGCCTCCGAGCAGGCGATGGTGCAGGCGCATCAGGCGGTGCAAGCGCTTGGCGGCGCCGGGTTCCTCAACGACTCCAACGTCTCGCGCCTGTTCCGGGACGCGAAATTGATGGAGATCGGCGCGGGCACCTCGGAAATCCGCCGGATGCTCATCGGTCGCGAGATCATGGGAGCCGCGTGATGCGCGCCGGCGCTCTCCTCCTGATCGGGCTTGCGGCGCCTTTGGCGGCGCAGGCCCAAGGGGCAGGGGCGGATTTCGATCCGGCCGCTTTGGAGAGCTGCCTTTCGGGCGCTGACGACCCTGCGTCCTGCATCGGCAAAGCGGCGGAGCAATGCATCGGTGACGCTGCGAGCGTCCACGACCGCCGCGCCTGCTATGATGCCGAGCGCGCCCTCTGGTCCGACCGGGCGGCGACAGCCCTCGACAGCTTGCGGCGGGCGGCAGCGGCCAGCGACGCGGCAAAGATCGCGGCGGGCAAGTCTCCGTCCGGATTGCAAGGCGCGCAGCTGGGCGAGGCGGAAGCTGCCTGGGCGCGCTACCGCGATGGCGCCTGCGCCTATGGGGCCGCGCTGCAGAGCGAGGGCGCAGAGGCGGAGGAGGCGGGCTGCCTGATGCGCAAGACCGCCGAACATGCGCTCGAATTGCAGAGTTGGGCCGGGCTGCTGGCTGGCGAGGCGCGCCCATGACACGGACACTCCGCCTGCACGGGCGCTCTGAGAAACGGAAACGCGCGATGAAATTGGCATGGTTGCTGGGCGGCCTGATGCTCGCGTCCCCCGCCTTGGCGCAGGAACCGAGCGTTGACCCGAACGCGGTGCGCGCCTGTTTTGACGGGGCGAAGGACACCCATCCCGCCTGTATCGGCGAGGCGGCTGCAGCCTGTCAGGATGAGCCGGGCGGCGCTACGACTCTGGGTATTTCGGCGTGTCTTCAGGGCGAGGCGCAAGTCTGGGACGATATCGCGAAGTCGCAATACAAGGCGGCGCGCGCCCGTCTGCTGGAGCAGGGGGGCACCGACCTCGCCAACATGCTGCTCGATGCGCAAAGCGCGTGGGGGCAGTATCGCGACGCCGATTGCGGGCTGCTCTACGAGATTTGGAAGGACGGCACGATCCGCACGGTCGTGGCGTCGCAATGCTACCTCGAGCGTACGGCGCAACGCGCGCTGGAACTGCGCGATTTGGGGAGGATGGAATGAAACTGGTATCGCAGGCCCTGACCTCGTCGGAGGACTTTCAGGCCAATCGCAAGGCGCATCTCGACGCGCTGTCGCAGATCGAAGAGGCTGCCGCACAGGCGGCGGCAGGCGGTGGTCCCGCCGCGCTGGAGCGGCACCTCTCGCGCGGCAAGATGGCGCCGCGCGAACGGGTGGCGGGGCTCTTGGATCCCGGCTCGCCGTTTCTGGAAATCGGCGCGACGGCGGCGCATGACATGTATGGCAACGCGGCTCCCTGTGCGGGCGTGATCGCCGGGATCGGCCGGGTGCAGGGCCAGGAAGTCATGGTGGTCGCCAACGACGCCACCGTGAAGGGCGGCACCTATTACCCGCTGACGGTGAAGAAGCACCTGCGCGCACAGGAGATCGCCGAGGAAAACCATCTCCCCTGCATCTACCTCGTCGACTCGGGCGGCGCGAACCTTCCCAATCAGGACGAGGTATTCCCCGATCGCGACCATTTCGGGCGCATCTTCTACAATCAGGCCCGGATGTCGGCGAAGGGCATCGCCCAGATCGCGGTGGTGATGGGGTCCTGCACGGCAGGCGGTGCCTATGTGCCCGCGATGTCGGATGTGACGATCATCGTGAAGGAGCAGGGCACGATCTTCCTTGCCGGGCCGCCTCTGGTGAAAGCGGCGACGGGGGAGGTGGTCACCGCCGAAGACCTCGGCGGCGGCGATGTGCATACGCGGCTCTCGGGCGTGGCCGATTATCTGGCCGAAGACGACGCCCATGCGCTGGCGCTGGCGCGCCGCGCGGTCGGCAATCTCAACTACACGAAACCTTCGACGGTGAATTGGCAATCGCCCGAGGAGCCTGTCTACGATCCCGAGGAAATCCTCGGCGTGGTCCCGGCAGACCTGCGCACCCCCTATGATATCCGCGAAGTCATCGCGCGTCTGGTGGACGGCTCGCGCTTCGACGAGTTCAAGCCGCGCTTCGGCGAGACGATCGTCACCGGCTTCGCCCATGTCAAAGGCTGCCCCGTCGGCATCGTCGCGAATAACGGCGTGCTGTTCTCGGAAGCCGCCCAGAAGGCTGCGCATTTCATCGAACTCTGCTCGCAACGCTCGATCCCGCTGGTCTTCCTGCAAAACATCACCGGCTTCATGGTCGGGCGGAAATATGAAAACGAAGGCATCGCGCGTCACGGCGCGAAGATGGTCACCGCCGTCGCCACCACCTCGGTGCCGAAAATCACCATGCTGGTCGGCGGCTCCTTCGGGGCGGGCAATTACGGTATGGCGGGGCGCGCCTATTCCCCGCGCTTCCTCTGGACCTGGCCCAACTCGCGAATCTCCGTGATGGGCGGCGAACAGGCGGCGGGCGTGCTCGCCACCGTCAAACGCGACGGGATCGAGCGCAAGGGTGGCCAGTGGTCGGCCGAAGAAGAGGCCGAGTTCAAGCGCCCCACCATCGAGATGTTCGAGCGCCAGTCGCACCCGCTCTACGCCTCGGCGCGGCTTTGGGACGACGGCATCATCGACCCGCGCAAATCGCGCGACGTGCTGGCGCTCTCGCTCTCTGCCGCGCTGAACGCCCCGATCGAGCCGACCCGCTTCGGCCTGTTCCGGATGTAACTTTCATGCCTCCGGCGGGGATATTTTGGCCAAGAGGAAGTGCAAATCTTCGACTTGGCCGAAATATCCCGGGGGGCTCCGCAGGAGCGGGGGCAGCGCCCCCTCCGACGCTCTCAAAGGGGAGACCGACATGTTTTCCAAGATCCTGATCGCCAATCGCGGGGAGATCGCCTGTCGCGTGATCGAGACTGCACGCAAACTGGGCGTGGCGACCGTAGCCGTCTATTCCGAGGCCGACAGCGAGGCGCGCCATGTGGCGATGGCCGATGAGGCGGTGGCCATTGGCGGCCCCGCGCCCAAAGACAGCTATCTGCGCGGTGATGCGATCATCGAGGCCGCCAAACAGACCGGCGCGCAGGCGATCCACCCGGGCTACGGGTTCCTCTCGGAGAACCCAGATTTCGTCGACGCCGTCGAGGCGGCGGGGCTGGTTTTCATCGGCCCCTCGGCCAAGGCGATCCGCGCGATGGGGCTCAAGGACGCGGCCAAGGCGCTGATGGAAAAGGCGGGCGTGCCTGTCGTGCCGGGCTATCACGGCGACAATCAGGACCCCGAGCATCTCGCGGGCGCGGCTGACACGATCGGCTACCCGGTGCTGATCAAGGCGGTCGCGGGCGGCGGCGGCAAGGGGATGCGGCTGGTCGAGGCGCCGTCCGACTTCGCGGATGCACTGGCTTCCGCGCAGGGAGAGGCGCAGACCGCCTTCGGCAATCCCGCCGTGCTGATCGAGAAATTCATCGGCTCGCCGCGCCATATCGAGGTGCAGGTATTCGGCGATGGTGATAAAGCGGTGCATCTGTTCGAGCGCGACTGCTCGCTCCAGCGCCGGCACCAGAAGGTGATCGAAGAAGCCCCCGCGCCGGGCATGACGCCCGAGATGCGCGAGGCGATGGGGCAGGCGGCGACGCGCGCCGCCGAAGCGATCGGCTACAAGGGCGCGGGCACGGTGGAGTTCATCGTGGACGGCTCGGACGGTCTGCGCCCGGATCGGTTCTGGTTCATGGAGATGAACACTCGTCTGCAGGTCGAGCATCCCGTGACCGAGGCGATCACCGGCGTCGATCTGGTCGAATGGCAATTGCGCGTGGCCTCGGGCGAGCCGCTGCCCTGCGCGCAAGGCGATCTGACGATCACCGGCCATGCGTTCGAGGCGCGTCTTTATGCCGAAGACGTGCCTGCAGGCTTCCTGCCCGCGACGGGGACGCTATCGCATCTGCGTTTCGCCGATGGATGTCGCGCTGATACCGGGGTGCGTACGGGCGACACGATCAGCCCGTGGTACGACCCGATGATCGCGAAGGTCATCACCCATGGGCCGACGCGGGCGACCGCGCTGGGGCAACTCGCGCGAGCGCTGGAAGAGACGGAAGTCGCGGGCACGGTGACGAATCTTGCCTTCCTCGCGCGGCTCGCGCGGCACGAAGGTTTCGCTCGGGGCGAGGTCGATACCGGGCTGATCGGGCGCGAGATCGACGCGCTCGCCGCGCCGACCGAGACGCCGGTTGCCGCGAAGGCGCTGGCCGTGATCGCCGCTGCCGGGCTTTGGGACGGCGAGGCGAGCGGCTTCAGCCTCTGGCAGTCGCCGCGCCGCGCCGTGCCTTTCGAGGAAGAGGCCGCGATCCGAGTGCACGGGCCGGGCCAAGTCACGGTCGAGCTGGGCGAGGAGGCCCATGCGTGCGAGCTGGCCGAGGATGGCTGGCGGGTGAACGGCGCGAAGACAGGGGCGCGGATGGCGCAGTCGGACGGGACGATCACGATCTTCCTGCATGGTGCGCATCGTTTCGACATTCCTGATCCGCTGGCGCGCGGCGCGGATGCCGACGCCTCCGATCTGACGCTGGCGCCGATGCCGGGGCTGGTGAAGGCGGTTTTCGTCTCGGCCGGCGACACCGTGGCGGCGGGCGACCGGCTCGCGATCATGGAAGCGATGAAGATGGAACACACGATGCGCGCAGCCCGCGACGGTGTCGTGGCCGAGGTTCTGGTCGCCGAAGGCGCACAGGTCGAAGCGGGCGCTGCGCTGATCCGGCTGGAGGACGAGGCATGATCCGACTGCATCACATCCCCGGCGCGCGTTCGATGCGGGTGCTGTGGCTGCTGGAAGAGATGGGGCTCGACTACGAGCTTCAGACATGGTCGCTCACGGATGGTTCGCTGCGCAGTCCCGAGTTTCGCGAACTCTCGCCTGCGGGGCGCATCCCGGCGCTGGAGGTCGACGGGCGCTCGATCTTCGAGAGCGGCGCGATCGTCGAATACCTTACCGAGACGCGGCCCGAGGCTGGGCTTGCGCCTGTCACGGGCGAACCCACTCGCGCGGATTTCCTCGAATGGGTGCATTTCGCGGAGACGCAGGGCAACATCCTGCAAAGCCTTAACATTCAACACATCTTCCTGCGCCCGCCCGAGGCGCGCTCGCCCGCGATGATGGCGCTCGAGACGAAGCGGCTTGGCGTCACGATGAAGGCGCTGGAGGCGCATCTGGTCGGGCGCGATTGGATGATCGGGACGTTCTCGGCGGCCGATTGCATGATGGGGTTCAATATCGACGCGATGTTCCGCTTCGTGCCGCGCGAGGGCTTCCCGAACATCTCCGCCTATCGCGACCGGATCGAGGCGCGGCCTGCCTATCAGCGCGCGGTCGAGAAGGGCGGTGCGAGCATGTATGCGCAGGATTTCTACGAGCTGCCCCCGATGGAGCAAACCCATGACTGAGAGTGTCGAAATCTTCGAGATGGCCCCGCGTGACGGGCTGCAGAACGAAAAGCGCCAGATCGCGCTTTCCGACAAGATCGCGCTGGTCGATTGCCTGAGCCGGGCCGGGTTCCGTCGGATCGAAGTAGGGTCTTTCGTCAGCCCGAAATGGGTGCCTCAAATGGCCGACTCGGCAGAGGTCTTCGCTGGGATCGCGCGCCGACCGGGCGTTTCCTACGCCGCGCTGACGCCGAACATGAAAGGTTATGAGGCAGCGAAAGCGGCCAAGGCCGATGAGGTGGCGATCTTCGCCTCTGCGTCCGAGGGCTTCTCGCGCGCGAACCTCAATTGTTCGATCAGTGAAAGTCTGGAGCGGTTCTTGCCGATCATGGAGGCCGCAAAAGCCGATAATGTGAAAGTCCGTGGCTACATCTCCGTCGTCACCGATTGTCCCTTCGACGGAAAGACGCCGCCGGAGAGTGTCGCCCGCGTCGCAGCGCAGCTGCGCGACATGGGCTGCTACGAGATCAGCCTCGGCGACACGATCGGGCAGGGCACACCCGAGAGCGTGACGGCCATGCTGCGCGCGGTGCTGAACGAAGTTCCGGCGGAAAAGCTCGCCGGGCATTTTCACGACACTTCCGGGCGGGCGCTGGAGAATATCGAAGCCTCGCTGGAGATGGGCCTGCGGGTGTTCGATGCCTGCGTCGGCGGTTTGGGCGGATGCCCCTACGCGCCCGGCGCGGCGGGCAATGTCGCGACGGAGGCGGTGCAGGCGCGACTCGGGGCTTTAGGCTACGAGACCGGGCTGGATTCGGCCGTTCTGGCTGAGGCCGCCGCGATGGCGAAGAAAATGAAAGGGCAGGGCGATGTTTGACACGATCAAGACCGAGACCGATGCGCGTGGCATCGCGCGGCTCACGCTGGCGCGTTCGGAGAAGCATAACGCGCTCTCCGAGCAGATGATGGAAGAGATCACCGCGGCCATCGGCCAGCTTGGCACCGATGACGCCGTGCGCGTGGTGATCCTCGCCGCTGAAGGCCGCAGCTTTTGCGCGGGCGGGGATCTGAAATGGATGCAGAGTCAGATCGCGGCGGGCGCGAAAGAGCGCGCGGCGGCAGCGCGCAAGCTCGCGGGGATGCTGCAGGCGCTCAACACGTGCCCGAAACCGGTGATCGGCGCGGTGCAGGGCAATGCGTTCGGCGGCGGGATCGGCATGATGTCGGTCTGTGACGTGGCCATCGGCGTCGAGGGTGCGAAATTCGGTCTGACCGAGACGCGGTTGGGTCTGACGCCCGCGACGATCTCTCCTTACGTGGTCGCGCGCATGGGCGAGGCGCGGGCGCGCCGCGTTTTCATGTCCGCGCGACTCTTCGAGGCCGCCGAGGCGCGTGATCTGGGGTTGCTGGCCAAGGTTGTCCTGCCCGAGATGCTGGAGCGGGCCGTGATGGCCGAGGCCGAGCCCTATCTCGCCTGCGCACCGGGCGCGGTGGCAGAGGCGAAGGCGCTCGTCCGGTCGCTGGGGCCGCGGATCGACGAGAGCGTGATCGACATGACGATCGAGGCGCTGGTGACTCGCTGGGAATCCGCCGAGTCGGATGAAGGAATCACCGCGTTTTTCGAGAAGCGCGATCCGGCATGGAAAGCTTAAGGCGGCCTTAAGAAGCGCCCCACCACGCGCAAGGCAAATATTCCGAAAATTCAAACTCTGATTAAGTTTGTCAAAAGACTGCGTCGCGACAAAAGCGGCGCAGTCCAACGCGGGCAGGCTCTGAGCGGCTCTGCAAGCTCGCAGATTTCGCATACCTTCGTATGCAAAAAGCACCCGCGGCCCGCATTTGCATGATTTTCCGGCCTGCTCTCGGTTGACCCCAATGGGGCGCAAGGCTATTGCTCGCCTAGCCAGAACCTGCGCGACAAGTCGTCGCGATGTTAGGGAGCCAAGCCCATGCATGACATGCTGCGCGAATATCTTCCCATCCTCATCTTTCTCGCCATGGCGATCGTGTTGGGCCTTGTGCTCATGCTCGCAGCGGCGGTGGTGGCGGTCCGCAATCCCGACCCCGAGAAGGTGTCGGCCTATGAATGCGGTTTCAACGCCTTCGACGATGCCCGGATGAAGTTCGACGTTCGTTTCTACCTCGTTTCCATCCTCTTCATCATCTTCGACCTCGAAGTGGCCTTCCTGTTCCCCTGGGCGGTGGCCTTCGGCCAGATTTCCATGGTCGGTTTCTGGTCAATGATGGTCTTCCTCGCGGTTCTCACCGTAGGATTCGCATATGAGTGGAAGAAAGGGGCGCTGGAATGGGCGTGATGACCTCTGCCAATACCGCAGGTGCGGATCGCGAAGTTGCGACGCAGACGCTGAACAAGGAGCTGCAGGACAAAGGCTTCCTGCTGACCTCAACGGAAGACATCATCAACTGGGCGCGCAACGGCTCGCTGCATTGGATGACCTTCGGCCTTGCCTGCTGCGCCGTCGAGATGATGCAGGTCTCGATGCCGCGCTACGACCTCGAGCGGTTCGGCACCGCGCCGCGCGCCTCGCCGCGCCAGTCCGACCTGATGATTGTCGCCGGCACCCTGACCAACAAGATGGCGCCCGCTCTGCGCAAGGTCTACGACCAGATGCCCGAGCCGCGCTACGTGATCTCGATGGGCTCCTGCGCGAATGGCGGTGGGTATTATCACTACAGCTATTCGGTGGTGCGCGGCTGCGATCGCGTCGTGCCGGTCGATATCTACGTTCCGGGCTGCCCGCCCACGGCGGAGGCGCTGCTTTACGGCATCCTTCAGCTGCAACGCAAAATCCGCCGCACCGGCACGCTGGTGCGCTGAGGAGAGCGAGAGATGGACGATACTGCCCTTCGCGAACTGGCCGGCCATATCGAGCTGAAGCGCCCCGATGACGTGGTCTCGACCGAGATCGCCTTCGACGAGCTGACGGTTACGATCACCACCCAATCGGTTCCCGCCTTCACCGAGTTCCTGCGCGACGATCCGAATTGCCGCTTCACGAACCTCGTGGACATCACGGCTATCGACTGGCCCGAGCGTCCGCAGCGTTTCGATGTCGTCTGGCATTACCTTTCGATGTATCGCAACCAGCGCATCCGTGTGAAAACGGCGATCCGCGAAGAGGACATGGTGCCCTCGATCACCAAGCTGCACCCCTGTGCCGATTGGTTCGAGCGCGAGGTCTTCGACATGTTCGGCATCCTGTTCTCGGGCCACCCGGACCTGCGCCGTCTGCTGACCGATTACGGGTTCCGCGGCCATCCGCTGCGCAAAGATTTCCCGACGACGGGCTATGTCGAAGTTCGTTACGACGAAGTGCTCAAGCGCGTCGTCTATGAGCCGGTGAAACTGACGCAGGAATACCGGCAGTTCGATTTCCTCTCGCCATGGGAAGGGGCCAAATACATCCTTCCCGGTGACGAGAAGGGCGAGGAGGCGAAATAATGGACGGCGATATCCGCAACAATGTCTATGATGACGGCTCGAAGGACACGCTGACCGACGAGCAGCGCATCCGCAACTTCAACATCAACTTCGGTCCCCAACACCCGGCCGCCCACGGTGTGCTGCGCATGGTGCTGGAGCTGGACGGCGAGGTGGTGGAACGCGCCGACCCGCATATCGGCTTGCTGCACCGTGGCACCGAGAAGCTGATGGAAAGCCGCACCTACCTGCAGAACCTGCCTTACTTCAACCGGCTCGACTATGTTGCGCCGATGAACCAGGAACATGCGTGGTGCTTGGCGATCGAGAAGCTGACCGGCGTGGAAGTGCCGCGTCGCGGCTCTTTGATCCGCGTGCTCTATTCCGAAATCGGGCGCATCCTGAACCACCTGCTGAACGTGACGACGCAGGCGATGGATGTCGGCGCGCTGACGCCGCCGCTCTGGGGCTTCGAAGAGCGCGAGAAGCTGATGGTCTTCTACGAGCGGGCATGCGGCGCGCGTCTGCACTCGGCCTATTTCCGGCCCGGCGGCGTGCACCAGGATCTGCCGCCGAAGCTGCTCGACGATATCGAGGAATGGGCGCATCACTTCCCGAAAGTGCTCGACGACATCGAAGGGCTGCTGACCGAGAACCGCATCTTCAAGCAGCGCAACGTCGATATCTGCGTCATCTCCGAGGAAGAAATCCAGCAATGGGGCTATTCCGGCGTGATGGTGCGCGGCTCCGGCCTTGCATGGGATCTGCGTCGTGCGCAGCCCTACGAATGCTATGACGAGTTCGACTTCCAGATTCCGATCGGCAAGAACGGCGACTGCTACGACCGCTACCTCTGCCGGATGGCCGAGATGCGCGAGTCGACCAAGATTGTCCTGCAGGCGATCGAGAAACTGCGGATGCCGGAAAATCAGGGCGACGTGCTTGCTCGCGGCAAGGTGACGCCCCCGAAGCGGTCGGAGATGAAGCGTTCGATGGAAGCGCTGATCCACCACTTCAAGCTTTATACCGAAGGCTTCCACGTCCCCGCGGGCGAGGTTTATGCCGCCGTCGAAGCGCCGAAGGGCGAGTTCGGCGTCTATCTGGTGGCCGACGGCACGAACAAGCCGTATCGCGCGAAGATCCGCGCTCCGGGTTACCTGCATCTGCAATCCATGGATCACGTCGCCAAGGGGCACATGCTCGCCGACGTGTCTGCAATCATCGGCACGATGGATATCGTGTTCGGGGAGGTTGACCGCTAATGCTTCGCCGTCTTTACCCGGAACAACCCGATAGTTTCGAGTTCACGCCCGAGAACCTCGCATGGGCCAAGGCCCAGATGACCAAGTTCCCGGTCGGCCGTCAGGCCTCGGCGATCATCCCGCTGCTGTTCCGCGCGCAGGAACAGGAAGGCTGGCTGAGCCGTCCGGCAATCGAATACGTCGCCGAGATGCTCGACATGCCCTATATGCGGGCGCTCGAGGTCGCGACCTTCTACTTCATGTTCCAGCTGGCCCCGGTCGGCTCGGTCGCACACCTGCAGATTTGCGGCACCACTTCGTGCATGATCTGCGGCGCGGAAGACCTGATGAAGGTCTGCAAGGAGAAGATCGCCCCCGAGCCGTTCCAGCTCTCGGAAGACGGCAAGTTCTCGTGGGAAGAGGTCGAATGCCTCGGCGCCTGCGCGAACGCCCCGATGATGCAGGTCGGCAAGGATTACTACGAAGATCTGACCGAGGAGAGCCTCGCGAAGCTGATCGACGAGATGGGCAACGGCACCGTGCCGAAGCCCGGCTCGCAGACGGGTCGCTTCTCGTCGGAGCCCGCGTCGGGTCTGACCGCGCTCACCGAGACCAAGGGTGACAAGGAAGACTACAACTATTCCGTCGCCCGTGCGCTCGCGATCGGCGACACCATCAAGCGCATCGACGGCACCGAGGTGCCGCTGGAAGCGCCGTGGCAAAGCTCCGGCCAGCGCGGTCCGATCGGCACGATGGGGCAGGAGCGTCCGCGCTCCGCCGCGCAACAGGACGAGGCCCGCAAGGCGGCCAAGAAGACCGAGGCCAAGCCTGCCAAGGGCACGCCCGCGGACAAGACCGGCGTGACCGAGGCCGAGGCGCCCGCCACCTCGAAGTCCGTTCCGCGCTCGAAGCGCGAGCCCGTGGGCACCGAAGCCGATGCGAAGGCCGACACCGCCGTGTCCAAGGGTGAACAGCCCAAGCTTCTCGATGCGCCGCGCGACGGCGGGGCAGATGATCTGAAGATGATCAAGGGCGTCGGGCCGAAGCTGGAGACGCTCTTGCATTCGATGGGCATCTATCACTTCGACCAGATCGCGGCCTGGTCCGATGCGGAACTCGCATGGGTTGACGCAAATCTCGAAGGGTTCAAGGGTCGCGCGAGCCGCGACGACTGGAAAGGTCAGGCAGAGAAACTGGCCAGCGGGGCAGAGACCGAATTCTCGTCCCGCGCAAAGAAAGATGGCATTTACGAGTAAGCGCAACAGGGTAGAGACCGCCGTTAGGCGGCGTGAATGGAGAGACGGGAATGGGTGATCAGACACAGGGGTGCCGCGGCAAGGCAGGTATCTGGGCAGGCATTACGGGGATCGTGGTCACCGTTTTCCTGATGGTTGTGGCGCATGAGCCCTTCTTCGTGGCGCTCTTCCTTGGCCTGATGACCTTCCTGCTGTTCGGGGCCTTCCTGATCTGGGCGTTCTGCTCCGAGCATGGGGTTCAAGGCGAGGCGGACGGCACCGGGGCCTCGGACGAGGGCTCCGAGATCCCCGAAAGCCCCGTTGAGAGCTTCAACGCGTCGTCTCCCGAAGGCGTTGCCGCACAGGCGCAGGCGGCGGCGGCGTCTCCGACGCCCGTAGCCGAGCGCGAGGTGGAGCGCGCCGACGCGGTCGCGCCGAAAGACGAGGCGGCCACGCCCGAGGCCGACAGGCCCGAGCCCGGCCCGACAACCAAGCCCGCGACGGACGAAGCCGAGGCGGAAGAGCCCAAAGCTGAGCCTGCAGCGGAAGAGGCTGCGGCAGAGGCCGAAGCTGAGCCGAAAGCGGACGCGCCGGAGCCCGAGAGCGAGGATGCGACCCCGCTCTCCGCGATGTCGGCGCAGGTCGCGGACACGTCCTCTGCCGGTGCCGGGGGGCAACCCGAGGCCGCCGAAGGCGCCGGCAAGAAGCCGCGCGGGCTCAAGCAGCCGCGCAAGGCTGGGGCCGACGATCTCAAGAAGATCGAAGGCGTCGGGCCGAAGCTTGAAGAGACGCTGAACGGCTGGGGCATTTACCATTTCGACCAGATCGCGAAATGGGGCCCCGAAGAGATTGCCTATGCGGACCAGAACGTGCCGCGTTTCAAGGGCCGCTGCACCCGCGACAAGTGGGTCAGCCAGGCGAAAATCATCGTCGAGGAAGGCATGGATGCGTTCCTCGAACGGGCGAAGACGAACGATTACTGAGCGGGGGTGAATGAGCCAGATCGACGAGCACGACAGGGCGTTGGGGCGTAGGGCCGCCCTTATCATCGCCGTCGCCACGATCCTCTGGCTCCTCCTGCAATGGATCGGAAGACAACAGGGCTGGTCGGCGCAGGTCGCGCTGATCGGCGATCTCGCGGCGATAGCCGCCTATATCTACGCGCTGGCACTCGTCTGGCGCATCTGGCGCCGGAAAGCCGGCAAGTGAGGGAAGCGATATGCTGAAGGATCAAGACCGGATCTTCACCAATCTCTACGGGATGCATGACCGCTCTCTGCAGGGCGCGAAGATGCGCGGGCATTGGGACGGCACTGGCGAGATCCTGTCGAAAGGCAAGGATTGGATCATCGAGCAAGTGAAGGCTTCGGGCCTTCGCGGGCGCGGTGGCGCAGGCTTCCCGACGGGGCTCAAGTGGTCCTTCATGCCGAAGGAAAGCGACGGGCGTCCCGCCTTCCTCGCGATCAATGCCGACGAATCCGAGCCCGCGACCTGCAAGGACCGCGAGATCATGCGCCACGACCCGCATACGCTGGTCGAAGGCGCGCTGATCGCCGGTTTCGCGATGGGCGCCGCGGCGGCCTATATCTACATCCGCGGCGAATATGTCCGCGAGAAAGAGGCGCTGCAGCGCGCGATCGACGAGGCCTATGAAGACGGGCTGATCGGCAAGAACGCCTGCGGCTCCGGCTATGATTACGACGTCTACCTGTCGCACGGCGCGGGCGCTTATATCTGCGGCGAGGAAACGGCGCTGCTGGAGTCCCTCGAAGGCAAGAAAGGTATGCCCCGGATGAAGCCGCCTTTCCCGGCAGGCGCGGGCCTCTACGGTTGCCCGACCACGGTGAACAACGTGGAATCCATCGCCGTTGTCCCGACAATCCTGCGTCGCGGCGCGGAGTGGTATGCCTCCTTCGGTCGTCCGAACAACACCGGCGTGAAGCTGTTTGCGATGTCGGGCCACGTCAACACGCCCTGCGTCATCGAAGAGACCATGTCGATCTCGATGAAGGAACTGATCGAGAAGCATGGCGGCGGCGTCCGTGGAGGCTGGAAGAACCTCAAGGCGGTGATCCCGGGCGGCGCATCCTGCCCGATCCTGCCCGCCGAGCAATGCGAAGACGCGATCATGGACTATGACGGCATGCGCGAGCTG
The DNA here is from genome assembly GCF_002213235.1 of Thioclava sp. F34-6. Lineage (NCBI taxonomy): Bacteria > Pseudomonadati > Pseudomonadota > Alphaproteobacteria > Rhodobacterales > Paracoccaceae > Thioclava > Thioclava sp. F34-6. The sequence continues at coordinate 311,475 of NZ_NBOA01000005.1, read as the reverse complement.
AAATCCAGCTTCGGCACCGCCTGCATGATCGTCATGGATCAGAACACCGACGTGATCAAAGCGGTCTGGCGCCTGTCCAAGTTCTTCAAGCACGAGAGCTGCGGCCAGTGTACGCCCTGCCGCGAAGGCACCGGCTGGATGATGCGCGTGATGGATCGCCTCGTGCGCGGCGAAGCCGAGATCGAAGAGATCGACATGCTGTTCGATGTGACGAAACAGGTCGAAGGCCACACGATCTGCGCGCTCGGCGACGCGGCCGCCTGGCCGATCCAGGGCCTGATCCGTCACTTCCGCGAAGAGATCGAAGACCGCATCAAGGCCCGCAAGACGGGCCGCATGGGCGCGATGGCTGCGGAGTGAGTATCGTGAAACGCCTGTCCCTTGCCAGTTTGACCCTTCTTTCGCTCGCCGGCGGTGCCGCCGCCGAGCCGGCGAAGCTGACGGTCGATTTCGGGTTCTTCCCGAAGGGGACGGCGTGCCAGGTGTTCAACACCACCGGCAAGGTCTCGCTGCGGACCGGGCGCGAGATCGAATACACGATCAAGGGCGATACCGGAGACGTGGTGTTCCGCTGCGCCCAGCCGGACGGCCGCTCTTTCGAGGTCGCGACCGGGGCGCTGCTTCCGCCGGGCAATCCCTCGCTTGTTGCGATCCAGATCAATCAGGACGATCACGCGCATATCTTGTGGGATCAGGGCGGATTGCGGCGCAGCACCGTCGCGGAGGTTCTCAGATGGAACTGAACCCTACCACGGCACAGGGCTGCATGATGCGGGCTGTGATCATATCGGGCTGCGCGCTGGCGCTTGGCGGCTGCATGGGCACGACGGGCGGTAACGAGGCCTCCAAAGGTCCGCGCCGTCTGGCGGCGGTTGAGGGTTACACAGCGGCTTATGATGCGAACGGCGCGCTGGTCGTGATGCGGCAGGCCGCGCCCTTTGCGAACTACGAGGGCGCCGAGGCCAAGCGGGCCGCGAACGCCATCTGCGGCGGGGCTGTGGCCTCGTCGATCAATGATACTTACCGGGATGGCGCTTGGGTCTTCCCGATGGGCTGCGGCAACGCGGCGTGAAATAAACCCGCGCGGGGGCAACCTCGCGCCCGAAGAGACGAGACGGATAGCCATGGCTGACCTGAGAAAGATCATCATCGACGGGAACGAGGTCGAGGTCGATCCGAACCTCACGCTGATCCAGGCGTGCGAACAGGCGGGGATCGAGATCCCGCGGTTCTGCTACCACGAGCGTCTGTCTATCGCAGGCAACTGCCGGATGTGCCTTGTGGAAGTCGTGGGCGGCCCGCCGAAGCCCGCCGCCTCCTGCGCGATGCAGGTGCGCGACATGCGCCCGGGGCCGGAAGGCGCGCCGCCGGTGATCAAGACGAATTCGCCGATGGTCAAGAAGGCCCGCGAGGGGGTGATGGAGTTCCTGCTCATCAACCACCCGCTCGACTGCCCGATCTGCGACCAGGGCGGCGAATGCGATTTGCAAGACCAGGCAATGGCTTATGGGGTGGACTTCAGCCGTTACCGCGAGCCCAAGCGCGCCGCGACCGAGCTGAACCTCGGCCCGCTGGTCGAGACCCATATGACGCGCTGCATCTCCTGCACCCGCTGCGTGCGCTTCACCACCGAAGTCGCGGGCATCACCCAGATGGGCCAGACCGGCCGGGGCGAGGACGCGGAGATCGCGAACTACCTGAACATGACGCTCGACTCGAACATGCAGGGCAACATCATCGACCTGTGCCCGGTGGGCGCGCTGGTCTCGAAGCCCTACGCCTTCACCGCGCGTCCGTGGGAGCTGACCAAGACCGAGACCGTCGACGTGATGGACGCCGTGGGCTCCAACATCCGCGTCGATACCAAGGGACGCGAAGTGATGCGCATCCTGCCGCGCAACAATGACGAGGTGAACGAGGAGTGGATCTCCGACAAGACCCGCTTCGTCTGGGACGGTCTGCGCCGCCAGCGTCTCGACCGGCCTTACGTCCGCGTCGACGGCAAGCTGAAGCCCGCAAGCTGGGGCGAGGCTCTGAGCGCCGCCGCCGAAGCGATGAAGGGTAAGAAAGTCGCCGGTCTCGTCGGCGATCTCGTCTCGACCGAGGCAGCCTTCTCGCTCAAGCAGCTGATCGAGGGGCTGGGCGGCAAAGTCGAATGCCGCACCGACGGAGCGCGTCTGCCGATCGGCAACCGCTACGGCTATGTGGGCAACGCGACGATCGCGGATCTCGACAACGCCGAGATGGTGCAGATCATCGGCGCGAACCCGGCCGTGGAAGCACCCGTACTGAACGCGCGCATCCGCAAGGCCTGGGCCAAGGGCGCGAACGTCGGTCTCGTCGGTGAAGCCTGCGACCTGACCTATGACTATGAGCATGTCGGCACCGACCGCGCCGCGCTGGCCGAGCTGTCCTCCAAGACGATCTCCGACGAGACGAAGGCCAAGAACACGGTCGTCATCATCGGGCAGGGCGCTCTGAATGAAGCCGATGGCGAGGCGGTTCTGGCCCATGCGATGAAGCTGGCCGAGAATTCCAACGCCAAGTTCATGGTGCTGCATACCGCTGCGGCCCGTGTCGGCGCGATGGATGTGGGGGCAGTGACCGAGGGCGGTCTGCTCGCGGCCATCGACGGCGCAGAAGTCATCTACAACATGGGCGCCGACGAGGTGGAGATCACCCCGCGCGCCGAGGGCGGTCCCTTCGTGATCTATCAGGGCAGCCACGGCGACCGCGGAGCCAACCGCGCCGACGTTATCTTGCCGGGCGCGGCCTACACGGAAGAAAACGGCCTCTTCGTGAACACCGAAGGCCGTCCGCAGCTTGCCTTCCGCGCGGCTTTCCCGCCGGGCGAGGCGAAAGAGAACTGGGCGATCCTGCGCGCGCTTTCGGCTGAGCTGGACGCCAAGCAGCCCTGGGACACGCTTGCAGGTCTGCGCCGCGCGATGGTCGAGGCGGTACCGCATCTGGCGCAGGTCGATCAGGTCGTGGAGAACGAAGTGCGGGCGATCGAGCCGCGCGACATGGGCAAGGCCACCTTCCGCCTGCCGATCCGCGAATTCTACCTGACCAATCCGATCGCACGGGCCTCCGTGGTGATGGGCGAATGCGCCAGCCTCGCGAAAGCGCGGGCCGAAGCGCCGGTGGCCGCCGAGTGAGATTGAGACGGATGATGCAGACCCTGCCCAATATCGCACCGCTCGCCCCCGGCCTTCTGGCCGGGCTGGCGGCGTGCACGCCCACCGGCGGGGCGCAGGGGGATAGCGCGGTCAAGCCGGTCTATCGGGGCACCGAAACGCGGCTCCTCGACAGCGATCTGGTGGAGATCCGCGCGCGTGTCTCGGGCGAGGGCGCCAGCGAGAAAGCGGCGACCGATTATGCCCAATGCGCAGCCGCGCAATACGCGCTGGTGCGTGGCTATGGATTTGCGCGCCATGTGCGCACGAATGTGACTGAAGAGGGTGGCATCTGGCGGGCAGATGCGGTCTACACCATCTCGCCCGCCTTGCCGCAGGGACTCAAGACGATCGACGCGGAAGTGACCGTCGCCGATTGCAAGGATCGCGGCATTCCGACCGTATGAAGAGAGTGGGACATCATGGCTGAATTCTTCACGACACCTTTCGGGATCTTCCTGCTGATCGTGCTGCAGAGCTTGGCGGTTATCGCCTTCGTGATGCTTTCGATGATCTGGCTGGTCTATGGCGACCGCAAGATCTGGGCTGCCGTGCAGATGCGTCGCGGGCCGAACGTCGTCGGGCCGTGGGGCCTGATGCAGACCTTCGCGGATGCGCTGAAATACGTGGTCAAGGAAATCGTCGTGCCGGCGGGCGCCGACAAGTTCGTCTATTTCCTCGCCCCGATCCTGAGCTTCGTGCTGGCGCTGCTGACCTTCACGGTGATCCCGTTTGCCGACGGTTGGGTGCTCGCCGATATCAACGTCGCACTTCTGTTCGTCTTCGCGGCTTCCTCGCTCGAGGTGTATGGCGTGATCATGGGCGGCTGGGCGTCGAACTCGAAATACCCGTTCCTCGGTTCGCTGCGTTCCGCGGCGCAGATGATCTCCTACGAAGTCTCGATCGGCCTGATCATCATCGGCGTCGTGATCTCGACCGGCTCGCTCAACCTGTCGAACATCGTGCGCGCGCAGGATACCGGCTGGGGCCTGCTGGGCTGGTACTGGCTGCCGCACCTGCCGATGGTGGCGCTGTTCTTCATCTCGGCGCTGGCCGAGACCAATCGCCCGCCCTTCGACCTTCCGGAAGCGGAATCCGAACTCGTCGCGGGCTTCATGGTTGAATACAGCTCGACCCCGTATCTGCTGTTCATGGCCGGCGAATATATCGCGATCTGGCTGATGTGCGCGCTGATGTCGATCCTGTTCTTCGGCGGCTGGCTGTCCCCGATCCCGGGGCTGCCCGACGGGGTGCTGTGGATGTTCGCCAAGATGGTGTTCTTCTTCTTCATGTTCGCGATGGTGAAGGCGATCGTGCCGCGCTACCGCTACGACCAGCTTATGCGGATTGGCTGGAAAGTCTTCCTGCCGCTGTCGCTGGCCTGGGTGGTGATCATCGCCTTCCTCGCGAAATTCGAAATCTTCGGGCACTTCTGGGCCCGCTGGGCGATGGGGAGCTGATAGATGGCTTTCGACTATAACCGCGCTGCCAAGTATTTCCTGCTGGTGGACTTCATCAAAGGCTTCGGTCTGGGGATGCGCTATTTCTTCGCGCCGAAACCCACGCTGAACTACCCGCACGAGAAGGGCCCGCTTTCGCCGCGCTTCCGCGGCGAGCACGCCCTGCGCCGCTACCCCAACGGGGAAGAGCGCTGCATCGCGTGCAAACTGTGCGAGGCGATCTGCCCGGCGCAGGCGATCACGATCGACGCGGAACCCCGCGCCGACGGTTCGCGCCGCACGACGCGCTATGATATCGACATGACGAAATGCATCTATTGCGGATTCTGTCAGGAAGCCTGCCCGGTCGATGCGATCGTCGAAGGTCCGAATTTCGAATTCTCGACCGAGACCCGCGAGGAGCTGTTCTACGACAAGCAGAAGCTCCTCGAGAACGGGGCCCGTTGGGAAGCCGAGATCGCACGCAACCTCGAACTGGATGCGCCTTACAGATGACCGACGATTTTTCGAAACTCTTCAGCACGATGATGGAGCAGTCGGCCGAGATGGCCCGGCTGTTCAATCCGGCGCTGGAAAGTTTCAACCCGGCTGCGATGGAGAAGCTCTTCCCCACCATGTCCAAGGACATGATGGAGATGTGGTTCGGCAAGACCTTCAACCGTGAAGGGCTCGACAGCCGGACCCGGCTTCTGGTGACGATTGCGGCGCTCACGGTGCTGGGCGCGCAGGCGGACTCGCAGCTGCGCCTGACGATCCGCCACGCGCTCGAGGCCGGGGCCACGCAACGCGAGATCGCCGAGGTGATCTTTCAGATGAGCATGTTCGGCGGGGTGCCCGCCATGACCCGCGCGCTCGAGATCGCGCAATCGGTCTTCGACGAGAATTCGGGAGAGAACGAATGACGGTGTTTGCTTTCGCCTTCTACCTTTTCGCCATCACGGCGTTGGTCGCGGGCTTCATGGTGGTGATTTCCAAGAACCCGGTCCACTCGGTGCTCTGGCTGATCCTGACCTTCCTGTCGGCGGCGGGGCTTTTCGTGCTTCTGGGCTCGGAATTCGTCGCAATGCTGCTGATCATCGTCTATGTCGGCGCGGTCGCGGTGCTTTTCCTCTTCGTGGTGATGATGCTCGACATCGATTTCGCCGCGCTCAAGGGGGAGTTGGCGCGCTACATGCCGCTGGGTCTTCTGATCGCGGTCATCATGCTGGTGCAGCTGGGCATCGCCTTCGGGGCGTGGCAGACCTCCGGCATGGCGGAAAACCTCCGTGCCGATCCGGTACCCGAGGGCATGACCAACGCGCAGGCGATCGGTCTGCTCGTCTATGACAAATACCTCTACCTCTTCCAGACGGCGGGCCTGATCCTGCTGGTCGCGATGATCGGGGCGATCCTGCTGACGCTGCGCCATCGCACCAACGTCAAGCGCCAGAACGTGATCGCGCAGATGCATCGCGATCCGTCCAAGACGATGGAAATGGTGGACGTCAAACCGGGGCAGGGGCTGTGAGCGAACAAAAGCAAGCGAAAAACGCGAGTTCGGAAACGAGGGTGAACGCATGATCGGATTGGAACATTACCTTGGCGTGGCTGCCGCGCTGTTCGTGATCGGCATTTTCGGGATCTTCGTGAACCGCAAGAACGTGATCGTCATCATGATGTCGATCGAACTCATGCTGTTGGCGGTGAATATCAACCTGGTGGCCTTCGCGGCCTATCTGGATGACCTCGTCGGACAGATCTTCACTCTCTTCGTGCTGACCGTTGCGGCAGCCGAGGCCGCGATCGGCCTTGCGATCCTCGTGGTCTTCTTCCGCAACCGCGGCTCGATCGAGGTCGAAGACGTCAACGTGATGAAGGGATAAGGGACGATGGAAACGATCATTCTCTTTGCGCCGCTGGTCGGTGCGATCCTTGGTGGCTTCGGCTGGCGGGTGATCGGCGAAAAGGGCGCGATGGTCCTGACCACGGGCCTTCTGTTCCTCGCCGCCGCGCTCAGCTGGATCGTCTTTCTCACGCTGGGCGATCAGACGCAGCACATCCATGTCATGAACTGGATCACCTCGGGCGACCTCGACGTCGCATGGGCGATCCGGATGGACCGGCTGACCGCGATCATGCTGATCGTGGTGACGACGGTCTCCTCGCTCGTGCATCTCTACTCGTGGGGCTACATGGCCCATGACGAGAATTTCGACGAAGGGAAGGGCGAGAATTACAAGGCGCGCTTCTTCGCCTACCTGTCCTTCTTCACCTTCACCATGTTGATGCTGGTGACCTCGGACAACCTGCTGCAGATGTTCTTCGGCTGGGAAGGCGTGGGTCTCGCCTCGTATCTGCTGATCGGCTTCTACTACAAGAAGCCTTCGGCCAATGCGGCGGCGATGAAAGCCTTCATCATGAACCGTATCGGCGATTTCGGCTTCCTGCTCGGGCTGTTCGGTCTGTTCTACATGACCGGTTCGCTGAAGATGGACGACGTCTTCTCTGCGGCCCCGGCCTTGTCCGAAACGAGCCTGGACTTCCTCTGGGGGAACTGGAACGCGGTTGAGCTCTGTGCCTTCCTTCTGTTCATCGGTGCGATGGGCAAATCGGCGCAGCTCTTCCTGCACACATGGTTGCCGGACGCGATGGAAGGCCCGACGCCGGTGTCGGCGCTGATCCACGCCGCGACCATGGTGACCGCGGGTGTGTTCCTCGTCTGCCGGATGTCGCCGGTCTACGAATACGCGCCGCATACGCAGACCTTCATTGTCGTCATCGGTGCCTCGACCGCCTTCTTCGCAGCGACCGTGGGTCTGGTGCAGAACGACATCAAGCGCGTCATCGCCTATTCGACCTGTTCGCAGCTGGGCTACATGTTCGCGGCCGCGGGCGTCGGCGTCTATTCGGTGGCGATGTTCCACCTGCTGACCCACGCCTTCTTCAAGGCGCTGCTGTTCCTTTCGGCGGGCTCGGTGATCACCGCGATGCACCACGAGCAGGACATGCGCAACTACGGTGGCCTTCGCAAAAAGGTGCCGCTGACCTTCTGGGCGATGATCTTCGGCACGCTGGCGATCACCGGTGTCGGCGTTCCCTTCACCCATATCGGTTTCGCAGGCTTCCTGTCGAAAGACGCGATCATCGAGAGCGTCTGGGGCGGCTCGGGTGCTGGCTATGCCTTCTGGCTTCTGGTCATCGCGGCGGCCTTCACGTCCTTCTATTCGTGGCGCCTGATCTTCATGACCTTCTTCGGCAAGCCGCGCGGCGATCATCATGCGCATGATCACGCCAAAGAGAGCCCGTGGGTCATGACGGTGCCGCTGGTCGTACTGTCCTTCGGCGCGATCTTCGCCGGCATGATCTGGTACAACGTCTTCTTCGGCGATCACGCGAAGCTGGTGAAGTTCTTCGGGCTTCCCGCGCATGCCGAGCAGACGGCGGATGCCGGGCACGCGACGAGTGGCGAAGCCGCGCAGTCGGGCGAGGCAAGCCATGCCGCAGGGCAGGGTGAAACGCCGCCGGTGCCGGATCCGAACATGTCCGAACAGCAGGCCGAGGCCGAGCTGATGGACGAGGCCAAGACCTCGCCGAGCGTCGGCGCCTCGACCGCGGTCATCGAGTATCCGGGTGTCGCACCTCAGGGCTCCATCTACATGGGGCAGGAGAACGAGGTGATCGACAAGGCGCACCACGCGCCGGCCTGGGTCAAGGTATCGCCCTTCGTGGCGATGCTGGCCGGGCTGCTTGTCGCCTGGATGTTCTACATCAAGGATGTGAGCCTGCCGCGGCGGATGGCTGAAGCCCAACCCGGGCTCTACAGCTTCCTGCTCAACAAGTGGTATTTCGACGAGCTGTACGAGCGTATCTTCATGCGCCCGGCGCTCTGGTTCGGCTATCAATTCTGGAAGAAAGGGGACGAGGGCTCGATTGACCGGGTCATCGACGGTATGGCCGTTGGCATCGTCCCGACATTCACGAGGTTCCTTAACAGGATGCAATCGGGCTATCTGTTCCACTACGCCTTCGCCATGGTGATCGGGATCGTCGGTCTCATGCTCTGGGTCGTCCTCAACGGGGGGGCGAACTGATGCAACACCTTCTTTCCATCGTCATCTTCACGCCCGCCGTGGCGGCGCTGATCCTCGCGCTGGTTCTGCGTGGCGGCTCGCCCGAGGCTGACCGCAACGCGAAATGGGTGGCGCTGACCGCGACTTCGGTCACTTTCCTGATCTCGCTGTTCCTGCTGGCCGGGTTCGACCCGTCCAACACCGGCTTCCAGTTCATGGAGAAATACTCCTGGATCATGGGCTTTCAGTATCGCGTGGGTGTCGACGGGCTGTCGATCCTCTTCGTGATGCTGACCACGTTCATGATGCCGCTGGTGATCATCGGCAGCTGGAACGTCACCGACCGCGTGAAGGAATACATGATCGCCTTCCTCGTCCTCGAGACGCTGATGGTGGGCACCTTCGTCACGCTCGATCTGGTGCTGTTCTACCTGTTCTTCGAAGCAGGCCTGATCCCGATGTTCCTGATCATCGGCATCTGGGGGGGCAAGCAGCGCGTCTACGCCGCGTTCAAGTTCTTCCTCTATACCTTCTTCGGCTCGGTCTTCATGCTGGTGTCGATCATCTACATCTACTTCCACACCGGAACGACGGACATGCCGGGGCTACTCGTCTACGAGTTCCCATACACACCGGTGGATGTTCTGGGGATATCGATCCCCGGCGGGGTGCAAACGCTGCTGTGGATCGGCTTCTTCATCTCCTTCGCGATCAAGATGCCGCTCTGGCCGGTGCATACCTGGCTTCCCGCAGCGCACGTTCAGGCCCCGACGGCCGGTTCGGTCGTGCTGGCCGCGATCCTGCTGAAACTGGCTGATTACGGCTTCCTGCGCTTCTCGCTGCCGATGTTCCCGGTGGGCAACATCGTGGTGGGCCCCTGGGCGATGTGGCTCGCGGTGATCGCGATCATCTGGACCTCGCTGGTGGCGCTGGTGCAGACCGATATCAAACGCGTCATCGCGTATAGCTCGGTCGCGCACATGGCCTATGTGCTGCTCGGGATCTTCTCGGGGACGCAGCAGGGCATCGAGGGCGGGATCTTCCTCGTCGTCTCGCACGGCTTCGTCTCGGGCGCGCTGTTCCTTCTGGTCGGCGTCATCTACGAACGAATGCACACCCGCGAGATCGACGCCTATGGCGGCCTCGTCAAGCGCATGCCGGCCTATGCGACGATCTTCATGTTCTTCACCATGGCCAATGTGGGGCTGCCGGGTACCGGTAACTTCGTCGGGGAATTCCTGACGCTCGCCGGGACGTTCCAGGTCAACACCTGGGCCGCGATGTTCGCGACCTCCGGCGTGATCCTCTCGGCCGCCTACGCGCTCTGGCTCTATCGCCGGGTCGTCTTCGGCGACCTGATCAAGGAGAGCCTGCGCTCGATCACCGATCTCACCACGCGCGAGAAGTGGATCTTCGCGCCGCTGGTGGCGATGACCCTGATCCTTGGCGTCTACCCCGATCTGGTGACCAACATCATCGGGCCGTCGGTGACGCAACTCGTCCAGAACTATCACGATGCCTTGCCGGACACGTATCTGTCCGACCTGGTCGAACACTGAGGAGCTGAGGGATGACTTCTGCGGATTTCTCGATCGTCCTTCCGGAGTTTTTGCTCGCCGTCTACGCGATGGTGGCCCTGCTCGCGGGTGTGTGGTTCGGCAAGGACAAGCTTGCGCCGACGCTGCTGTGGATCACCTCTGGCGTCATGCTGGTGATCGCGGCCTGGATCGGCCTGGCCGAGGTGGGCTCGCATGAGGCCTTCGGCGGCCTCTTCATCGACGACGCGTTCTCGCGCTTCACCAAGGTGATGATCCTGATCGCGGCCGCGCTGGTGCTCGCGATGGGCACCGATTACATGCAGCGCCGCGGCCTGCTGCGCTTCGAATACCCGATCCTCGCGACGCTGGCCGTCATCGGCATGATGATGATGGTTTCGGCGGGCAACCTCATGTCGCTCTACATGGGGCTCGAGCTGCAATCGCTCGCGCTCTACATCGTGGCCGCGCTGCGCCGCGAGAGCGAGAAGAGCTCGGAAGCGGGTCTGAAGTATTTCGTCCTTGGCGCGCTGTCCTCGGGCATCCTGCTCTACGGCGCTTCGCTGACCTACGGCTTCGCGGGCACCACGCAATTCGCGGGTATCATCGGGGTCGTGCAAGCCGGTCACCTGCCGATCGGCCTGCTGTTCGGCATGGTTTTCCTGATCGCCGGTCTCGCCTTCAAGGTCTCGGCAGTGCCGTTCCACATGTGGACGCCCGACGTCTACGAGGGCTCGCCCACGCCGGTCACCGCCTTCTTCGCAACGGCGCCGAAGATCGCCGCGATGGCGCTGATCGCCCGGCTCGTCTTCGACGCCTTCGGCCAGGTGCCGGCGGAGTGGGGCCAGATCCTCGCGCTGCTCGCGGGCCTGTCGATGGTCTGGGGCTCGGTCGCGGCGATCGGTCAGTCGAACATCAAGCGCCTGATGGCCTATTCCTCGATCACCCATATGGGCTACGTGTTGCTGGGCCTCTCGGCGGGCACGGTCGAGGGTGTGCAGTCGATGCTGACCTACATGGCGATCTACGTGACGATGAATGTCGGCGTCTTCGCCTTCATGCTTTCGATGGAGCGTGACGGCCAGCCGGTGACCGAACTCAAGGCGCTCAATCAATACGCCCGTCAGGCCCCGGTCAAGGCGTTGGCGATGCTGGTGCTGCTGTTCTCGCTCGCCGGTGTGCCGCCGATGCTGGGCTTCTTCGCCAAGTTCGCGGTGCTCGAAGCGGCGCTGCATGCGGGCTATATCTGGCTCGTGCTGCTCGGCGTGATCGCCTCGGTCGTGGCGGCCTTCTACTACCTGCGGATCGTGTTCTACATGTATTTCGGCAAGGAGACGGATCCGCTCGACAATCGGATGCCCGCGATCCAGTGGGGCCTTCTGGTGGTTTCGGCGCTGGCGATGCTGATCGGCATCTTCAACCTCTTCGGCATCGAGGGCGCGGCCCAGGCTGCGGCGGCGGCTCTTGTCAACTGAGCGCGATGACTGGCCCGAGGGCGTGGCGCGACACGTCCTGCCCTCGGTCGATAGCACCATGGATGAAGCGGCCCGGCTAGCGCCGGGCCTCTCCGGTTCAGCCTGGATCTTCGCGCATGAGCAGACCGCCGCGCGCGGCAGGCGCGGACGGACGTGGCGCGCGCCATCCGGCAATTTCTCGGCGACTCTGGTAATGCGGCCCGAAGGCGGGCTGGCTCATGCCGCGCTCTATTCCTTCGTCGCGGCACTCGCGTTGGAGGCCGCGCTCGCGCATGTCGCGGGACCGCATGCGCGGCTGACCATCAAATGGCCCAATGACGTGCTGCTGAACGGCGGCAAAGTCGCGGGCATCCTGCTCGAGAGCCTGCAGGGCGCAGAGACAATCGCGATTGGCATCGGCGTGAACCTCGCAGTGGCCCCCGAGCGGTCCGAGATCGAGCCCGAGGCGATGGCGCCGGTCAGCCTGCTGGGCGAGACCGGGATGCAGATCGCTCCGGTCGACTTCCTGCCGATGCTGGCGCAGGCCTTCGATCATTATGATCGACAGTTCCGCGATTACGGCTTCGACGCGATCCGCAATGCGTGGCTCGCGCGGGCGGCGCGTCTGGGCGAAGAAATCACCGCACGCGTCGGCGGCGAAACCTATCGCGGCACCTTCGAGACGATTGACCAGACCGGCGCGCTGATCCTGACGACGCCCGAGGGCCGCCGTGCCATCTCGGCGGCGGATATCTTTTTCTGAGCGGAAGGGGGGAGCCATGCTTCTCTGCATCGACTGCGGCAACACCAACACCGTCTTCTCGGTCTGGAACGGGACGGATTTCATCGCCACTTGGCGGATGGAAACCAATCACCAGCGAACGGCGGACGAATATTTCCTCTGGCTGTCCGGCATGATGCGCGTGCAGGAGATCGCAGGCGCGATCACCGAGGTCATCATCTCCTCGACCGTGCCGCGGGTGGTCTTCAACCTGCGGGTTCTGTCCAACCGTTACTTCAACTGCCGCCCGTTGGTCGTCGGCAAGCCCGAATGCCGCCTACCGGTGGAGCCCCGCGTCGATCCGGGCACGACCGTCGGGCCGGATCGCCTCGTGAACACGGTTGCGGGCTATGACCGGCATGGCGGCGATATCGTCGTCGTCGATTTCGGTACTGCGACCACTTTCGACGTGGTCGCCTCCGACGGGGCCTATATCGGCGGGGTGATCGCACCCGGCGTCAACCTGTCGCTCGAGGCGTTGCACGCCTCCGCGGCCGCCCTACCTCATGTCGATGTGACGATGCCCGAGAAGGCGATCGGCACCAACACCGTCGCCTGTATCCAATCGGGCGTTTTCTGGGGCTATATCGGCCTCGTCGAAGGCGTCGTGCGCCAAATCCGGCTCGAGCGGGACCGACCGATGAAGGTCATCGCGACCGGCGGTCTGGCAGAGCTGTTCAGCCAGGGGTTCGACCTGTTTGACAGTGTGGAATACGACCTTACCATGCACGGCCTTCGCCTCCTCAACGACTATAACAAGGACCTTCCCGCGTGAGTGACAGACTGATCTACCTCCCCCTCGGCGGTGCCGGCGAAATCGGCATGAACGCCTATGTCTACGGCTACGGCCCAGAGGGGAAAGAGCGGCTGATCGTTGTCGATCTGGGCGTGACTTTCCCGGATATGGACGGCACGCCCGGCGTCGACCTGATCTTCGCCGATCTCGAATGGCTGGAAGCGAATGCCGACCGCATCGACGCGATCTTCATCACCCACGCGCATGAGGACCACATCGGCGCGCTGCCGCATGTCTGGAACAAGCTGCGCAAGCCGGTCTACGCGCGCGCTTTCACCGGTCGGATCGGCCAGCTGAAGCTGGAAGAGGCGGGCATCCCGCCCGAGACGATCCAGATCGTCGAGCCGCGCCCGAAAGTGATCGAGGCTGGCCCGTTCAAGGTGCAATTCGTGCCGATCTCGCATTCGATCCCCGAAAGCTCCGGCCTCATCATCGACACACCTGCGGGCCGCGTCGTGCATACGGGCGATTTCAAGCTCGACGGCAACCCGATCGTCGGCGAGCCCTTCGACCCCGAAATGTGGCACGCCATTGCCAAGGAAGGCGAAGGCGTGAAGGTTCTGGTGAGCGATTCCACCAATGTCTTCTCGCCGCTGCCGGGCCGCTCGGAGGCCACTTTGGCCGAGCCGATCTCGGAACTCATCCGCGCGCAGACCGGCATGGTCGTCGCGACCACCTTCGCCTCGAACGTGGCGCGCCTGAAGACGCTTGCCGAAGCGGGCAAAGCCGCGGGTCGGTCTGTCTGTCTGCTGGGGCGCGCGATGAAGCGCATGGTCTCGGTCGCCGAGGAAACCGGCGTGCTGAAAGGCATGCCCGGCACGATCTCGGCGGAAGAGGCGACCGACGTGCCGCGCCAGAACCTGATGCTGATCGTGACCGGCTCCCAGGGCGAACGACGCGCTGCCTCGGCCCAGCTGAGCCGCGGCAAGTACCTGGGGCTCGAGATGAAGGAGGGGGACACGTTCCTGTTCTCCTCGAAGACGATTCCGGGCAACGAGCGCGGCGTGATCCGGATCATGAACGCCTTCTCCGAGATGGGAGTCGACGTGGTGGACGATCACGGCGGGCTCTATCACGTCTCGGGCCACGCCAACCGCCCCGATCTCGAAGCGGTGCACGAACTGATCGCGCCGAAGATGCTGATCCCGATGCATGGCGAGCATCGCCACCTGCGCGAACATGCGAAGCTGGCCGCGGACAAGGGCATCGCGTCGGAAGTCGCGACGAACGGCACGATGATCGACCTGACCGGCGAGGTGCCGAAAGTCGTCGAATATATCGAAGCGGGCCGCACCTATCTCGACGGTTCGGTGCAGATCGGCGCGATGGACGGCGTGGTGCGCGACCGGATGCGCATGGCGCTGAACGGGCTGTGTCTCGTGACGGTGATCCTCGACGAGCAGGACCAGCCGCTGGGCGAGCCCTGGGTCGAGCTGAACGGCTTGCCGAAACTGGGCCGCTCCGGCGCGCCGCTGGCCGAGACGATCGAGGACGAGATGACCGAATATCTTGAGCGCGCGCCGGTCAAGATCCTGAGCAATGACGACAAGCTGGACGAGGGCCTGCGCCGCATCGCCCGTCAGGTCGCGATGGAAGAGATTGGCAAGAAGCCCGAAGTGATCGTCGTCACGAGCCGTCTGACCGAGTGAGCGCGAGTCCGCGCCGTCAATGGCGCGGACTCGCGAAGGGGTAGGGCATCGCTCCATCCTCAGAGACAAAGAAAAACCCCGCCGGAGGACGCCTCCGGCGGGGATACTTTTACCAATACGAAAGCGTCAGCTGTCCGCGCTGTCCTCGGCGGTCTCTTCGATCGCGCCGGGGCGGAAGGAAACGGTGAGGAAGTCCGGGACGTGGTCGCCCATGCCCACCACTTCGTTCTCACGCTCGCGACGGTTGCGGCCCCCGCGGGAGCGGCGTGCGTTGCCTTCGTCACTACCCTGATCGCGGGGCTGCGATTTCGGCGCGCTCGCGGTCTCCTGGGGCTCGCTGCGAGCCTCTCCGGGTTGAGCCTCGGTCTTGGGAACTTCTTTTTGCTCTTGCGGCGCGGCGATCTGCGGTTGCTGCGTCTCTTCGCTGCGCTCGCGTTTCGAGCCACGCCCGCCGCGATCGCGGCTGCGCCCGCCACGCGAACGACCGCCCTTGGAGTCCTCGCGCTTGCGCGCGGGCTGCTTCGCACCTTCGGACAGCTCGAACCCTTCCGGCGGCTCGGCGCGCGGGATTTCCTGCTCGACGAGGCTTTCGATCTGGCCGAGGAATTTCTCGTCCGAGGGGACCGCGATCGAGATCGCCGTGCCCTTGCGGCCCGCGCGACCGGTGCGGCCGATCCGGTGGACATAGTCCTCGGCATGCATCGGCAGGTCGTAGTTGAACACGTGGCTCACCGAAGGCACGTCGAGGCCGCGCGCGGCGACGTCAGAGGCGATCAGCAGCTTCAGCTTGCCATCGCGGAAACTCTCGAGCGTGCGGGTGCGCTGGCTCTGGTCGAGATCGCCATGGATCGGGGCCGCGTCGAAGCCGTATTTCTGCAGGCTTTTCGCAACGATATCCACGTCGACCTTGCGGTTGCAGAAGACGATCGCATTGGTGCAGGCCTCGCCCTCGGCCTCGATCACCGCGCGCAGCAATTCGCGTTTGGCTTTCGCGGTCTGGTCGCGGCGCGCCGGTTCGATCTCGATCAGCTTCTGGGTGATATTCGCGCCCGTCGTCGCCTGACGCGCCACTTCGATGCGCACCGGCGCATGCAGGAAGGTGTTGGTGATCCGCTCGATCTCGGGCGCCATTGTGGCCGAGAAGAACAGAGTTTGGCGCGTGAAGGGCGTCAGCTGGAAGATGCGTTCGATATCGGGGATGAACCCCATGTCGAGCATCCGGTCGGCCTCGTCCACGACCATGACCTTCACGTCGGTCAGGATCAGCTTGCCGCGCTCGAAATGGTCGAGCAGGCGGCCCGGCGTCGCGATGAGCACGTCGACGCCCTTGTCGATCAGTTTGTCCTGCTCTCCGAACGATACGCCGCCGATCAGCAGCGCGCGGGTGAGCTTGGTGTTCTTGGCGTAGAGGTCGAAGTTCTCGGCGACCTGCGCTGCCAATTCGCGCGTCGGGCACAGCACGAGCGAGCGCGGCATCCGGGCGCGGGCGCGGCCCCGACGCAGCAGCGTCAGCATCGGCAGGGTGAAGCTGGCGGTCTTGCCGGTGCCGGTCTGCGCGATGCCGAGCACGTCCTTGCCCTCGAGTGCGGGCGGAATGGCGCCAGCCTGAATGGGCGTCGGCTCTTCGTAGCCAGCGTCGACAACGGCGGAAAGGACCTTCGGGTCCAGCTTCAGATCGGTGAATTTCGTCATGGGTATCCTTGGTTTACCTTTAATCGCGTCCTGTCGCGACCCGCATCGGGCGGGGCCGCTATCGGGCGCTTGAGGAACCGGGCGCCCAGGAAGAGCCCCGCCGGATTACGGAGCTTGGCTGCGGCGTACCGGATTGCGACGCAAAGGTCAATCTTTTCAGGGCAGGGCCACTAACCGGCGGGCGGGACGCTTCTATGGCAAGGGGCTCTTGCAAAGGGGCACGGAACCTGACCTTCTGAACGGGGTTTGATCCCGAAGTGTGACGAGGGACAGATATGGCAGTCGCGGAATCGGCGGGTCTCGGCCCGGTATTGGCCTTTGCGCTGGTAGGTGTTTGCGGTGTCGGCGCGCAATGGCTGGCATGGCGGATGCGCCTTCCGGCCATCGTGATCATGCTGGTCGCAGGGCTTATTGCGGGTCCAGCGACCGGGCTTTTGAACCCGAGCCGCGACTTCGGTGAGCTGCTGAGCCCGTTGATCGCGCTCGCGGTGGCGGTGATCCTGTTCGAGGGCGGGTTCTCGCTGGATTTCCACCGTCTGGGCGACGCGAAAACCGGGGTCAGGCGGCTTGTCTTCATCGGCGCGCCGCTTGGCTGGTTTCTCTCGGCACTCGCGCTCGTCTGGGGCGCGGGGCTGAGTTGGGAAAGCGCGGCGGTCTTCGGCGGCATCATGGTCGTTACCGGCCCGACGGTGATCGCGCCGCTTCTGCGCACGGCGAAACTTGCCCGCCGCCCCGCACGGTTGCTGCAATGGGAAGCCATCGTGAACGACCCGATCGGCGCGCTGGCGGCGGTTCTGGCCTTCGAGGTGGTGTTCACGCTGCGCTCCAACCTGCCGATGGGCGAGGCGGTCTGGCATCTCGCGCTCGGGATCGGCTTCGCCGCGGCGATCGGCGGCGCGGTCGGCTGGGGCGTCGCGCGCAGCTTCTCGCGCGGATGGGTGCCGGAATTCATGAAAGTCCCGGTGTTGTTCGCGACCCTTTTGGCGACCTTCGCGGTGACCGATTACGTGCTGCATGAAAGCGGGCTGCTCGCAGTGACGGTGATGGGGCTGGTGATCGGAAATGCCGATTTGCCCTCCTACGAGGAGCTGCGCCGGTTCAAGGAGCATGCGACGGTGCTTCTGGTCTCGGGCGTGTTCATCCTGCTCGCCGCGAATATCGAGATCGACCAGCTGGCCGCCCTCGACTGGCACGCGCTGTTGTTCGTCGTGCTGGTGGTGCTGGTCGCCCGCCCGATGACGGTCCTGATTTCGCTGATAGGGACGGGCCTGCCGCGCAACGAGCGCCTGCTGATCGCCTTCACCGGCCCGCGCGGGGTGGTGCTCGTGGCGGTTGCGGGCCTTTTCGGACAGCGTCTGGCCGAGATCGGGGTGGCCGACGGGCTGCGTATCGGGCCGCTGGCCTTCGTACTGGTGCTGCTGACTGTGATCGTGCACGGCTTCACCTTGGCGCCGCTGGCGCGGAAGCTGGGACTGGCCAATGCCGACAAGCCGGGGCTGCTGATCGTGGGCGGCTCGCGCTTCACGTCGGCGCTGGCCGAGACGCTGAACAAGGCCGAGGTGCCTGTGCTTATCACCGATCCGAACCATGCGCACCTGATCAGGCCCCGCGCCAATGGGCTCAAGACTTTCTACGGCGACATTCTGGGCGAGGCGGCGGAGGACAAGGTCGAACTGATGGCCTATTCGACCCTGCTCGCCGCGACCGACAACGACGCCTATAACACGCTCGTCGCGACCGATCTCGCGCCCGAGCTGGGCCGCGACAAGGTCTGGCAGGTGCCGCGCCAGAAGGACGATCGCGAACGCCACGCGCTGCCGACGCAGCTCGGTGGGCGCCGCTTTGGTGAGGGGCGCACGCTCGAGGGGTGGGAGACACTGCTCGCCGAGGGCTGGCGCTTCCGCGTGACCCGGATCACCGAGGAATACACGCTGGCCCAGTGGCGCGAGAAGCGACCCAAGGCGAAGCCCGTGATGGTCGTGGCGAAGAGCGGTGACCTTCGCTTCGTGATCGACCCGGCCGAAATGAAGGTCGAGCCGGGCGGGCGGATCATCTCGCTGCTGCCGCCCGAGGCCTTCGAGGAAGAGACCGCGCAGAAGGCCAAGGCCGGGGAGAAACCCTCGGGCCAGCCGGGCCCCGCCGCGCGGATCCCTTGAGGTTCATTCGATCCGGGCGGTGGCTGATCGACGGGCGATCACCGCGCCGTCGCGGCGCAGCGCGATCTGTCCCGCGTAGGGACCTTTGGGCCAGCCGTCAGGCGGGGTCTTTTTGCCGACATAGCGGAAGAACCGGGCCTTGGGTGCGTCGACCTCGCTGGTCGTACTGATGCTGATCCCATCCGGGCCGGTGATCTCGAAACTGATCGTGTCTCCCGCACGCAGGCCGAAGCCGTAGCCCCAGAAGATGAGGGCGGGTCCGGTTTCGCGGGGCGGCGGCAGGGGGTCGCCGGCGAGGATCGCGTTGAAGCGCGGCGGTGCGGCGGTGAACCCGGTCGCGAGCCAGCCGCTTGGCGTGTAGGGGAAAGGATCGGACCAGAGACTCTGCGATGCGGCAGCCGCGCAGGTGTCCTGCATCTCAGGGGCGAAGGGATCAACGACCGTGCCCTCATGGCGCAGCGACAGATGCAGATGCGGGAATTCCGCCTGACCCGATTGGCCGACGAGGCCGAGCGGGGTGCCCGCCTCGACCCGCGCGCCACGTGCAACGGAAATCGAGCCTTCGCGCAGATGGCAATACTGGGTCTGCCAGCCGCGTCCTAGATCGATGACGATCCCGTTGCCGCATTCCTTGCCCGCGACCGTTCGTCCGCTGACATAAGCCCCGTCGGGCTCTCCATCGCGGGTGGCGACGACCCGGCCCGGGGCGGCGGCGATCACCTTCACGCCCTCCTGCATCTGCGCTTCGGTCAGGAGCGCGAAATCGGTGCCCTTGTGGCCGTCATAGGTCAGCCCGCCGCAACCCGCATCGCGCGCGCCGGGACCGGGGTCGCGGTCGACGTAATTCTGGATGTAGCAATCCTGGCCAAGGGTGCAGTCGACCGGCATTTGCAGCGTCGGCGCGTCAAATAGCAAAGTCCCGGCCATGCAGGGCACGGCCGGGACGAGAAGGCTTATCACTACCGCGCGGAGCACGGCCTAGATCATTCGGCGGTCAGCAGGCGCGGCTTGGAGCCGGAGATCCGCTTTTTGCCCGGTTCCTCGACCTTGATGACGATCTTGTCGTCCTTGATCGAGACCTTGGCGACACCGCCCTTCGTGAGCTTGCCGAAGAGCAGCTCTTCGGCGAGCGGCTTCTTGATATGCTCCTGAATGACCCGGCCCAGCGGACGCGCGCCCATCTTGTCGTCGTAGCCCTTCTCGGCGAGCCAATTTGCGGCGGCCGGGGTGAGCTCGATATGGACGTTGCGGTCGATGAGCTGCGCTTCGAGTTGCAGCACGAACTTGTCGACCACCTGCAAGATCACCTCGCGCGGCAGCGGCGCGAAGCTGACCACCGCGTCCAGACGGTTGCGGAACTCGGGCGTGAAGGTCCGCTCGATCGCGGCCATATCCTCGCCTTCGCGCCGATCGCGCCCGAAGCCGATTGCGGTCTTCGCCTGTTCGGCGGCGCCCGCATTCGAGGTCATGATCAGGATCACGTTGCGGAAGTCGACGGTCCGGCCGTTATGGTCGGTGAGCTTCCCGTGATCCATCACCTGCAGCAGGATATTGTAGACATCCGGGTGGGCCTTTTCGATCTCGTCGAGCAGCAGCACGCAATGCGGGTGCTGGTCGACGCTGTCGGTCAGCATGCCGCCCTGATCGAAGCCGACATAGCCCGGAGGTGCACCGATCAGACGTGAGACCGCGTGCTTCTCCATGTATTCCGACATGTCGAAGCGCATCAGTTCCACGCCGAGCGTATCGGCGAGCTGCTTGGCGACCTCGGTCTTGCCGACACCGGTCGGACCCGCGAAGAGGTAGTTGCCGATCGGCTTCTCCGGCTCGCGCAGACCCGCACGGGCCAGCTTGATCGCGGAGGACAGCGTCTCGATCGCCTTGTCCTGGCCGAACACGACGCGCTTGAGGGACTTCTCGAGATCCTTGAGCACCTCGGCATCGTCCTTCGAGACCGATTTCGGCGGAATCCGCGCGATCTTGGCGACGACCGCCTCGATCTCTTTCGGGCCGATAGTCTTGCGCCGCTTGCTTTCGGCCACGAGATGTTGGGCCGCGCCCGCCTCGTCGATCACGTCGATCGCCTTGTCGGGCAGCTTGCGGTCATGGACATAGCGCGCCGACAGTTCCACCGCCGTCTTGATGGCGTCGTTGGTGTAGCGGATGTCGTGGTGCTTCTCGAAATAAGGCTTCAGCCCCATCAGGATCTTGATGGAATCCGGCACCGAGGGCTCGTTCACGTCGATCTTCTGGAACCGGCGGCTCAGCGCGCGGTCCTTTTCGAAGTGCTGGCGGAACTCCTTGTAGGTGGTAGAGCCCATGGTGCGCAGCTTGCCGCCCTGAAGCGCGGGCTTCAGGAGGTTCGAGGCATCCATGGCACCACCCGAGGTCGCGCCCGCACCGATCACGGTGTGGATCTCATCGATGAAGAGGATCGCGTCGGGATGCTCTTCAAGCTCCTTCACCACGGCCTTCAGGCGCTCTTCGAAGTCACCGCGATAGCGGGTGCCGGCGAGCAGTGCGCCCATATCCAGCGAGTAGATCGTCGAATTGGCGAGAATTTCCGGGGTCTCCCCGCGGGTGATCTTCAGCGCGAGGCCTTCCGCGATCGCGGTCTTGCCCACGCCGGGATCGCCCACCAGAAGCGGGTTGTTCTTGCGGCGGCGGCAGAGGACCTGAATGCAGCGCTCGACCTCATGCTCGCGCCCGATCAGCGGGTCGACATCGCCCTTCTCGGATTTCGCGTTGAGGTTCACGCAGTATTTCTCGAGCGCGGAATCCTTGGCTTCGGCCTGGGTCGCCCCTTCGGCCTTGGCCTCTTCCTCGGCACCCGACACCGGGCGCGTTTCGCCAAACTCCGGATCCTTCGCCACGCCATGCGCGATGAAGTTCACCGCGTCGTAGCGGGTCATGTCCTGCTCTTGCAGGAAGTAGGCGGCGTTGCTTTCGCGCTCGGCGAAGATCGCGACGAGCACATTCGCCCCGGTCACTTCCGAGCGGCCCGAGCTTTGGACATGGATGGCCGCGCGCTGGATCACGCGCTGGAAGGCGGCGGTCGGCACGGCTTCCGAGCCTTCGATTTCGGTCACGAGGGTGGACAGTTCATCATCGATGAACTCCACCAAGGTCTGGCGCAATTCGTCGGTATCGACGGCGCAGGCCTTCATCACCCGCGCGGCGTCCGGCTCGTCGATCAATGCGAGGAGCAGGTGTTCTAGCGTCGCGAGTTCATGCTTTCGGGCATTGGCGAGCGCCAGCGCCCCGTGGATTGCCTGTTCGAGCGTATTGGAAAACGACGGCATTATCTGCTCCTTTCCTCGAAGGGCGGCGCGGGAGGATACCCAGCCTAGTGTTGCCCTATAAGATTAAAGTTCGGTGGAATTCGTCGCGCTTCAAGTCTTTTCATGCCCAAAAACCGATCGGACTCCGATTCGTACGGAAAAAACGATCATTTAGCGGGCGCGACGGTGCAGGGATACCGATGAGGCGCGCAATATCTAGGGGAGTTGCGTTTGACCTCTCCCATATGGGGAGGGTTTTCGCGGGTTCAAGCGCCCTGACGGTTACTTGGGCGACTCGGCGCGGCTTTGCGCGGTGTCGTGCTGCGTGTCCTCGTGGACTGGCGGGCGGCGCGCAGCACTTTGGTGCAGTTCCGCCGCCAGTTCGGCGTCTTCGGGGTCGGTTTTGCCCTTGGATGCGGGCGCCTCGCCGGGGCGCTTGGTGGCTCTCGGTCCCGAGGAAGCATCCCCTCTTTTCTTTGGGGCGTCCTCCTCCTCCTCGTCCTCGTCGCCTTCCTCCTCGAGCTCCGCCTCGGAATGGGCGGCTGGCGAATGTTCCAGCAGCAGCGCGATGATGTCGGTCCGGGTCAGGATGCCGACGAGCCGCCCGCTTTCGGTCACGGGCACGACCCGCGCCTCGCGTCGGGCCAGCCGTTCGAGCAATTGGCCCACCGGCGTGTCGCCCTCGACGGTCTCGATATCGGTATGGAAGATCGCGCGCACCTCGGCTTCGGGCGGGGCGGCGCGGAACCGCAGGGGGCGGCGCAGGATGTCGAATTCCTTGAACAGCTCTTCGAGCGCGTCATGCTGGTCGACCACGCCCAGATAGTATCCCGAATTGTCGACCACCGGCAGGGTGTGGACGTTGAGCGCGGTCATCTTGCGCACGATCTCGGACAGCGGCGCTTCGGGGCTGACGGTCACCGGGTTCTGCGTCATCAGATCGCGCACATGCGTGTCGGCCAGAAGCGACTCGGCGGCGCGGTGTTCGGCCACCGCCATGAGCCGCGCCAGATCGGCGGGGTCCATGTTGGCCGACTGGTTGAACTCGACCAGCAGGTTCGACAGGTCGCGCTGACTGAGCGAGCGGGCCGGGCCGCGCGCACGTCCGACATGGGCCGGGGAATAGGCGAGAGGGCGCGTCGGGTAGGAAATCCCGAAGAGCCGGTTCCAGACCATTGCGAACCCGATCATCAGCACCGTCATCACCGCGATCGGGAAGATCGCGAAATCGAAGCCGAGACGCCGCCCCGCCTCGTGTTCCAAGATCACGAGCAGCGCGATCCCGGCGGCTGGCGGATGCAGTGCGCGCGCGGCCATCATCGCCGCGATCGACCCGCCCACTGCGAGCCCGTCCGCATAGGGTGGAGGGGTCACCATCAGCACCGCGACCGGCACCACGGCGGAGATCATCATCCCCATCATCGCGGACCACGGCTGCGCCAGCGGCGAGTTCGGCAGAACGAACAGGAGAACCGCCATCGAGGCGAAGCTGGACACGAGATAGATCCCGGCCTGTCGTGAATGGGGCAGGGTGGCCACGATGAAGGTCACGACGAGGATCGCCACTCCTGCGCCCACCGCGCCGCGCAGGATGTCGACCGCAGGCCTACGCCCCATGGAGGGGCCGAAGCGGCGCAGCTGGCGGCGGACATTCTTGGGCAGGCGTGAGATCGGCATCGGTTCGCTGGGGTTGAATTCGCGACAGGTATCGCGCCTGCCACGCGCGGATGCAAGCGCGGGGGCGGCGAGAGGCCGGGCGGCGGGAACGCCATCTCAGGGCTAAACGCTCCCCGAAGCCCGTCTGGCATCTTGCCATCAGGCGCGGCGCGTCTATGGTCGGGCGCGAATTCTCAGGCAGGACGAAAAACGGGGAGAGCGCGATGGCCGGACCGATAGACAAGACGCTGCGCGCGGCGAAGACCCATGCAAAAAGCGGAGCTTTCGCGGAGGCCGAGGCGCTCTATCGCGAGGTTCTCGCGCGATTTCCCGGCAACAAGCGCGCGCAGGCCGGGTTGACCGAGATCTCGCAATCGCGCGCGAGCCGCCCGGTGAACCCGCCGCGCCCGGTGATCGACCAGCTCTTCGGCCTGAAGAAGGCGGGCCGCGATCGCGAGGCCGCCGAAGCCGCCGCCCGTGTCCTCAAGCAATTCCCGCGCGCCCCCGCCGCGATGGAAGTGCGGGCCGCGGCGCTCTCGAGCCTAGGCGATCACGAGGGGGCCGCGGCGCTCTATCGCGAACTGGTAGGTATGTTTCCCGACGCCCCCGATGCCCACGGCAGCTACGGCAACGAGTTGATGGCGCTGGATCGCGACGCCGAGGCCGTGGCCGAATACGAGCGCGTTCTGGAATTGCGGCCCGGCGATCCGGTCTCGCTCAACAATATCGGCAATGCCAAGCGCCGGGCGGGCGAGCGCAAGGAGGCGCTCGCGATGTATCGCGCCGCCTACGAGGCCGCCCCCGATTTCGTCGAGGCACAGCTCAACCTCGGCAACCTTCTCGCACAAAGCGGTAAAGCGCAGGAGGGTGAGCGCCATCTGGCAGAAGTGCTCGAGAAACTCCCCGACAATTGCCCTGCTTTGAAGACCATGGGCGACGTACGGCGTGATCTCGGCGACAAGGAAGGCGCAATCGCCAATTATAAACGCGCGCTTGAGATCAATCCCGATCATGGCGAGGCGCTGGCTGCGCTCGTCATGGCGACGCGGATCGCTGAGGGCGATCCTGCCTTCGAGCGTCTCGAAACCTTGCTCAAGGCCTCTCACTTTCAGGAGAAAGAGCGCGTCGCGTTCGAATTCGCTCTGGGCAAGGCCTATGAGGATATCGGCGAGACCGACAAATCCTTCACTTACTACGCACGCGGCAATGCGCGGCGCAAGAAGCTGTTGGGCTACACCATCGAACAGGACGAAAAGCTGTTCGCGCAGATCAAGCAAGCCTTCCCGGCCGTGCCTGCCCCCATCGCCGAGTCGCCGCAAGAGGGGCCCGAACCGATCTTCATCGTGGGGCTGCCGCGCTCTGGCACGACCCTGACCGAACAGATCGTGAGCGCCCATCCGATGGTTGCGCCGGGGGGCGAGTTGAACGAACTCGACAGTGCCCTGTTCGCGATCGACTGGTCGAACCCCGAGGAACTCCGGGCCAAAGCCGACGATATCCGCGCAGAATATCGTGAGGTTCTACACGAGCACGCCAAAGGCGCGCCTTTCGTGACCGACAAGATGCCGCTCAACTTCCGCTGGGTCGGGGCGATCCGGGCGCTGTTCCCCAAGGCAAAGATCATCCATCTTCAGCGCGACCCGCGCGCGGTGATCTGGTCGATCTATCGGTTGAATTTCGGCTCCGATGGCAACGCCTACGCGCATAGCCTCGACGATCTGGTGGCTTATCGGGCGTTGCATCAGGACCTGATGGCGCATTGGAAATCGCTCTTCGCCGAGACGATTTACGACCTGAACTACGAGCGTCTGGTGGAAGATCCGGAGGCCGAAATTCGCGCGCTGCTCGACTATCTCGAATTGCCCTTCGACGAGGCTTGCCTTCGCCCGCAGGACAACAAGCGCATCGCCCGCACCGCATCGCGCGATCAGGTGGTCAAACCGATCTACAAGGGCAGTTCTCAGGCGTGGGAGAAATACGCCCCGTATCTGGAGGCGGCATTCGCGAAGCTCGACTGATGTTCGGTCTTCGGCCTAACTGCGCCCGCTCCTCTGCGGGCGCATTTCGCTGAGCGTTCCGTTCGGACGGTCTTCGTTCCCGTTTGTCGGCGCCCCTCCCGGTGGCGCTGCTGCCGTGCTTGTCATCGCGCGGCGGCTCGCTATGGTCGGGTCGATTTCGCGAAGGAGAGCCGATGGCCGGGTCCGTTGACAAGATGCTGCTCGCCGCACGTGGCCATGCCAAGCGCGGGGAATACCGGCAGGCCGAGGCGCTTTACCGTGACGTGCTCGGCCGTTTTCCGGGCAACAAGCGCGCCAAGGCGGGGCTAGAAGCGCTCGCGCAGGTCAGCAAGGCGATACCGGCCGCGGGGCCGCCACGAGCGCTGCTGCAGCAGTTGATGGGGTTGATGCAGACGGGGCGCAACCGCGAGCTCGTCCAGCAGACGAAACGGGCGCTGACAGAGTTTCCGGAGGCCATCCTCTTGCTCGAATTAAAAGCTGCGGGGGAGGGGGCCCTGGGCGATCACGACGCTGCAGCCGAGACCTATCGCCGCCTGATCTCCCTGCGGCCCGATCACGCCGACACCCACGGCAACCTGGGCAATGAACTGATGGAGCTGGGGCGCCATGAAGACGCGATCGCGTCGTTCGACCGCGTATTGGCGCTGCGCCCGGGTGACCCCGTGGCGCTGAACAATCAGGGCAATGCCTTCCTCGCGCTCGGCCGCGAGATCGAGGCGCGCAAACGGTTCGAGGCGGCGCTGGAGGCCGTAGCGGACGATAAGCTCACTGGCGATGCGATGTCTGGGGCCGCACAAGCGCGGTCGCCCGACCCGCGCCATGTCTTCGCGTTGAACAACCTTGGCAACATTCTACTCGCCGAAGGCGACATCGCCGGGGCACGGACGCGGTTCGAGGCGGCGCTCGGGTCCGATCCGAGCTATGCCGAGGCGTGGTGGAATCTCTCTCGCCTGCATGGCTTCGCGCCGGACGATCCACTGCTTTCGCAACTCGAGGCGCAGGTCGCGGCGGAGGCGCATTCCGAGCATGACCTGATGCTGCTCGAATTCGCGCTCGCCAAGGCGATGCACGATGTGGGCGGGACGGAGCGGGCCTTCGCGCTCTGGCAGTCGGCCAATGCGCGGCGCAAGGCTGAACTGGGCTATGACATCGCGCAGGATCGCAAGCTCTTTGCGCAGTTGCGCAAGCGTTTTGCCGTGCCCCATCCGCCAATCCCTGAGACAGAGACCGACAAGGCCGCACCGGTGCCGATCTTCCTGCTGGGCCTTCCGCGCTCGGGCACGACGCTGGTCGAGCAGATCGTCACCCAGCACAGTCAGGTCGCGCCCGGAGATGAGATCGCCACGCTCGATCGCGAGATGAGTGCGCTCGACTGGAGCGACCCGGAGGCGCTTAGCCGGGAGGCGGGGCGGATACGTTCCGCCTATTACGAGACGCTCACCAGACTGGCCGGTGGCAAGCCGTTCGTGACCGACAAGATGCCGCTCAATTTCCGCTGGATCGGAGCGATCCGGGCGCTGTTTCCGCGCGCATTAATCGTGCATGTCCATCGCGATCCGCGCGCGACGCTCTGGTCGATCTATCGCAACTTCTTTTCCAGCACGGGCAATGGCTACGCACATGATCTGGACGATCTCGTGGCCTATCACGGGCTCTATCGCGATCTGATGGCGCATTGGGCGGTGCAGCCCGGGGCGGTCGTCGATTGCGACTACGAGGCGCTGACGGAAGCCCCCGAGGCGCGCAGCCGCGCGCTGATCGATGCGCTCGGGCTGCGCTGGGAAGACGCCTGCCTGCGCCCGCAGGACAACGCCCGCACGGTCGCGACGACATCGGACACGCAGGTGCGCAAGCCCATCTACAAGGGCAGTTCGCAGGCATGGGAGAAATATGCGCCCTATCTGGAGGCCG
Source organism: Thioclava sp. F34-6 (assembly GCF_002213235.1). NCBI lineage: Bacteria > Pseudomonadati > Pseudomonadota > Alphaproteobacteria > Rhodobacterales > Paracoccaceae > Thioclava > Thioclava sp. F34-6. Next base: position 283,861 of record NZ_NBOA01000005.1, on the reverse strand, counting down.
CTTTCGCGAAGCTAGACTAAGCGCGGGCTTGTGGCGTGAGGAAGGCTCGCTAAGCTGACCGCACCCAACGGAAAGTTCCGCCATGCCCGAACTCTCACATATGCTCGCTTTCGGTGCCGTGGCGCTTGCGATGGTGCTGAGCCCCGGTCCGAACATGATCTATCTCGTCTCACGCACGATCTGCCAAGGGCGGCGCGCGGGGCTGATCTCGCTGGGCGGGGTGGCATTGGGGTTCGTCTTTTACATGCTCTGTGCCGCCTTCGGGATCACCGCAGTCGTTCTTGCCGTGCCTTATGCCTATGACGCGCTGCGGATTGCCGGGGCGCTCTATCTGTTCTGGCTGGCATGGCGGGCCGTGCGACCGGGCGGGCGCTCTGCCTTCGAGACGCGCGAGTTGCCGGTCGACGGGCCGCGCAAGCTGTTCTTGATGGGGTTCGTCACGAACCTGCTCAATCCCAAGATCGCGGTGATGTATCTGTCGCTGCTGCCGCAATTCATCGACCCCGCAGCCGGATCGGTGCTGGCGCGATCTCTGGCGCTTGGCGCGGTGCAGATCGTGATCTCGGTGAGCGTGAATGTCGCCATCGTGATCGGCGCAGGCGCAATGGCCCGGTTCCTCGCGACGCGCCCGCTCTGGATGCGGGTGCAATGCTGGGCGATGGGGACGGTGCTCGCCGCGTTGGCGCTGAGCGTGTTGCGCGATGCGCGGCGGTGAGGTTCAGAACCGGTCCTTGCGGGCGCGGGCTTCGGTGAAAACCTCGACGGGTGACGCGCTCTCGGGCAGGCCGAGCGCGTCGCGCAGTTGCGGATCGGTGCCGCGCAGGAACGGGTTGGTGGTCTTCTCGAGTGCCAGTTCGACCGGAACCGTGGGCCGGGACTGGGCGCGGGTGGCGCGAACATCTTCCATCCGCGCAAGAAGGTTCGGATTCTCCGGCTCGATCGAGAGCGCAAAGCGACCGTTCGTCTCGGTATATTCGTGCCCCGAACAGACCAGTGTATCGTCGGGCAGTTCGCAGAACCGGCTCAGCGTGTCGAACATCTGTTGCGCCGAGCCTTCGAAGAGCCTTCCGCAGCCCCAGCTCATCAGGCTGTCGCCGGAGAACAGCAGGCCGCCTTCGGGGAAGTAATATGAGATATGGCCGACCGTGTGGCCGTCAGCGGCAAGAATTTCGACATGCTCCATCCCGATCGCGAGTTTCTCGCCCGGCGAGACCTCCTGATCGAGCTTGGGCAGGCGATGCGCATCCGCCTTGGCCCCGACGATTTTCGCCCCCGTCGCCGCCGACAACGCCTGAACGCCGTCGATGTGATCGGCGTGGTGATGTGTCAGCAGGATGAGATTCGCTTTCCAGCCCCGTTCGTTCAGCGCCTTCAGGATCGGAGGCGCTTCTGGAACGTCGATCACGGTGGTTGTGTCCGTCGCCGCCTCATGCACGACATAGGCATAGTTGTCGGAGAGGCAGGGAATGATGAGAAGCTCAACGGCCATGGTGTTTTCTACCGCTTTGATTATCTTGGAACATAGCTAAGCCGAAGGAAGCGAAAGGCGCAATGCATCTCGACGTACTCGACCTGCGGAATTTCTACTACCGGACGCAGCTAGGCCGCGCGGCGCAGCGGGCAATCCGGGACCGGGTTGTTTCGATGTGGCCCGCGACGGGGCCGCAGATGGCGGGGCTCACGGTGGCGGGCTACGGCTTCGCGGTACCGCTGCTGCGTCCTTACCTGGAGCCCGCGCGCCGGGTGATCGGCTTGATGCCGGCAGAGCAGGGCGTGATGCCGTGGCCAGCGGGCATGCCCAATGTCTCTGTCCTGTGCGACGAGGCGCGCTGGCCGCTGGAGACGGGCCGGGTGGATCGGCTGATCGTGATGCATGGGCTGGAGACCTCGGACAATTCCGAGGCCCTGATGCAGGAATGCTGGCGGGTGCTGGGCCCGGGGGGCAGGGCGATGTTCATCGTTCCGAACCGGGCCGGGCTCTGGGCGCCGCGCGAAGCCACGCCCTTCGGCTTCGGCAAGCCCTACACTCTGGGGCAGCTCGACCAGCTCGCGCGCCGTTCCGGCTTCGTGCCCGAACGTCATACCGGTGCGCTCTATATCCCGCCGAGCCATCGCCGCTTCTGGCTGCGCTCGGCCGCTATGTGGGAACGCGTGGGCACCAAGGCCGCCGGCGTGCTGGCCGCCGGGGTGGTGATGCTCGAGGTCTCCAAGCAAGTCCATGCGCGCCGCGATTCAGGTCTGGGCGCGCGCGTGCGCAAGCCGCTTTCGATTCTCGAAGGGGCGGTGAAGCCGGCGACGGACCCGGTTTGAGCCAGAGTTAACGCCTCGCGCGCGGCAGAACGTCGCCGCGCAGCACTCAGGTTCGCGTACCGCCCCGGGGCGCAACTCTCGGTCGTCCGCCGCAGGTGCGGAATAATTATCCGACAACCAACGCGCATTGAGGTGAATCACTTCCGCACAGCGATCCATGACCGAGCGCTCCAAATTCCTGTTAGCGCCCACAAAATCCTCCTCTTCCTGTCACCTTCCCGCGACGAAGGGCATATTGGGGGGCTTCTGCTCACATTCTCGTGCTCAAGACGGTTGCGAGGGGGGGATTGCTCTGCTAGTGACCTCCCCGATAAGCGGCGCGGAGGGCATGTCTCAAGCGCGCCGGGGGAGCGCCCCAAGGCCTGTTCCGGGTCGGGGCAAAAAAGCATCGGAAGGGTGGACGTGTCCGAACCAGCTTCGATTTCCGCAAGCATCGCCGGCCGCTATGCGCTGGCCATTTTTGAACTCTCGCGCGAAGAAAATGCCCTCGCCGCGCTCGAAGCCGATGTCTCCGCGCTGTCGGAGGCGCTGGCGGGCTCTGCCGAGCTGCGTGAGGTGATCGCATCGCCGGTCTACACGCGCGACCAGCAGGCAGCCGCGATTGGCGCTCTGGCGGGGAAAATGGGTCTCTCGGACCCGATGTCTAATGGCCTGCAGCTGATGGGTGCCAAGCGTCGCCTCTTCGTGCTGCCGCAGCTTCTCAAGGCGCTGTCGGACCTGATCGCGGACGAGAAGGGCGAAGTGACCGCCGATGTCACCTCGGCCAACGAGCTCAGCGCCGCGCAGGCCAAGAAACTCGCCGAAGTGCTGAAGAACCAGACGGGCAAGACCGTCAAACTGAACACCGCCGTCGATGAAAGCCTCATCGGTGGCATGATCGTAAAGCTGGGCTCGCGGATGGTCGACACGTCGATCCGTTCGAAGCTCGCTTCTCTCAAGAACGCCATGAAAGAGGTCGGATAAATGGGCATCCAAGCAGCTGAGATTTCTGCGATCCTCAAGGAGCAGATCAAGAATTTCGGGCAGGACGCCCAAGTGGCCGAAGTCGGTCGCGTGCTGTCGGTTGGCGACGGTATCGCGCGCGTCTACGGGCTCGACAACGTCCAGGCCGGCGAGATGGTTGAATTCCCCGGTGGTATCCGCGGGATGGCACTGAACCTCGAAACCGACAACGTCGGCGTCGTGATCTTCGGTTCGGACCAGGACATCAAAGAAGGCGACACCGTCAAGCGCACGAACTCCATCGTGGACGTGCCGGTCGGTGAAGCGCTGCTCGGCCGCGTGGTCGACGGTCTCGGCAACGCTCTCGACGGCAAAGGCGCCATCGAAGCGAAAGAGCGTCGCGTCGCCGACGTGAAAGCTCCGGGCATCATCCCGCGTAAATCGGTTCACGAGCCGATGGCGACCGGCCTCAAGTCGGTTGACGCGATGATCCCGATCGGCCGTGGCCAGCGTGAGCTGATCATTGGCGACCGTCAGACCGGTAAGACCGCAATCGCGCTCGACACCATTCTGAACCAGAAGTCGTACAACGACGCCGATCCGTCCAACAAGCTGCACTGCTTCTACGTCGCGATCGGCCAGAAGCGCTCGACCGTGGCGCAGCTGGTGAAGAAGCTCGAAGAGACCGGTGCGATCGAATACACCACCGTGATCGCCGCGACCGCGTCGGACCCCGCGCCGATGCAGTACCTCGCGCCCTACACCGCGACCGCGATGGCCGAATATTTCCGCGACAACGGCATGCACGCGCTGATCATCTATGATGACCTCTCGAAGCAGGCTGTCGCCTATCGTCAGATGTCGCTGCTGCTGCGTCGTCCGCCGGGCCGCGAAGCTTACCCGGGCGACGTGTTCTACCTGCACTCCCGCCTGCTGGAGCGTTCGGCGAAGCTGAACGAAGACTTCGGCGCCGGTTCGCTGACCGCTCTGCCGGTCATCGAAACCCAGGGCGGCGACGTGTCGGCCTTCATCCCGACCAACGTGATCTCGATCACCGACGGTCAGATCTTCCTCGAGACGGAACTGTTCTACCAAGGTATCCGTCCCGCCGTGAACACCGGTCTGTCGGTGTCGCGCGTCGGCTCGTCGGCTCAGACGAACTCGATGAAGACCGTTGCAGGCCCGGTTAAGCTGGAACTTGCACAGTATCGCGAAATGGCGGCCTTCGCTCAGTTCGGCTCGGATCTCGACGCCGCAACCCAGAAGCTGCTGAACCGTGGTGCGCGCCTGACCGAGCTGATGAAGCAGCCGCAGTATTCGCCGCTCACCAACGCGGAAATCGTTGCGGTCATCTTCGCGGGGACCAACGGCTATCTCGATAACATCCCGGTGTCCGAGGTTGGCAAGTTCGAACAGGGTCTGCTGGATTACCTGCGCAACTCGCGCAAGGACATCCTCGACTGGCTGACGAACGAGGATCCGAAGATCAAGGGTGACGCGGCCGACAAGCTGAAAGCCGCTATCGACGAATTCGCCAAGACCTACGCGTGATTGGCCTGAAAGGACAGGGACATGCCCAGCCTTAAGGACCTCAAAAACCGGATCGGAAGCGTCAAGAACACGCGGAAGATCACCAAGGCGATGCAAATGGTCGCCGCCGCGAAACTCCGCCGCGCCCAAGAGGCGGCGGAGGCTGCGCGCCCCTATGCCGAGCGGATGCACTCCGTGATGGCCGGGCTCGCGGCCTCGGTGCAGGGATCGGACAATGCGCCGCGCCTGCTCTCGGGGACCGGTTCGGACCGGGTGCAGCTTCTGGTGGTCATGACCGCCGAACGCGGCCTGTGCGGTGGCTTCAACGCCAATATTGCGAAGCTCGCGCGCCAGACGGCTGACAAGCTGCTGGCCGAGGGCAAAGAGGTGAAGATCATCACCGTCGGCAAGAAAGGCCGCGATGCGCTGCGCCGTGAATACGGTCAGTACTTCATCGGCCATGTCGATCTGAGCGACGTCAAGCGCCTGAGCTATGACGACGCGCAGAAGATCGCCCGCGACCTGATCGGCCGCTTCGACAAGGGCGAGTTCGACGTCGCGACGATCTTCTTCTCGCTCTTCGAGAGCGTGATCGCGCAACGCCCGACCGCGAAGCAGATCATCCCCGCTTCCTACGAACCGGAAGAGGGCGAAGAAACGCCGAGCGTGAATTACGACTACGAACCCAGCGAGACGCAGATCCTCACCGACCTGCTGCCGCGTGGGGTCGCGACGCAGATCTTCACGGCTCTGCTGGAGAACGGTGCCTCGGAACAAGGTGCGCGGATGTCCGCGATGGACGCTGCGACGCGCAATGCGGGCGAAATGATCGACAAGCTGACGATCGAATACAACCGCACGCGCCAGGCCGCGATCACCAAGGAACTCATCGAAATCATTTCGGGCGCCGAGGCGCTCTGACGGAACCGGAGAAAAACAGACATGGCAAGCAATGGTAAAGTGACCCAGGTCATCGGCGCCGTCGTCGACGTGCAGTTCGACGGCGAGCTGCCTGCGATCCTCAACGCGCTGGAAACCGAGAACAACGGCAAGCGCCTCGTTCTCGAAGTGGCTCAGCACCTCGGCGAAAACTCAGTGCGCACCATCGCGATGGACGCGACCGAAGGTCTCGTGCGCGGCGCCGAAGTGAAGAACACCGGCAAGCCGATCTCGGTGCCGGTCGGCAACGCCACGCTCGGCCGCATCCTGAACGTGATCGGTGAGCCCGTGGACGAGAAGGGTCCCGTGGAAGCGGAAGAAACCCGTGCCATCCACCAGCCCGCGCCGAACTTCGAAGCTCAGGCGACGTCCTCGGAAATTCTCGTGACCGGCATCAAGGTCATCGACCTGCTCGCACCCTACTCCAAGGGCGGTAAGATCGGCCTGTTCGGCGGCGCTGGCGTCGGCAAGACCGTTCTGATCATGGAGCTGATCAACAACATCGCGAAGGTGCACTCGGGTTACTCCGTGTTCGCCGGTGTGGGCGAGCGGACCCGTGAAGGGAACGACCTCTATCACGAGATGATCGAATCCAACGTCATCAAGCCCGACGATCTGTCGAGCTCGCAGGTGGCACTGGTCTACGGCCAGATGAACGAGCCTCCGGGTGCGCGTGCGCGCGTCGCTCTGACCGGTCTGACCCTGGCAGAGCAGTTCCGCGACCAGTCGGGTACCGACGTTCTGTTCTTCGTGGACAACATCTTCCGCTTCACGCAGGCGGGTTCCGAGGTGTCGGCACTTCTGGGCCGCATCCCCTCGGCAGTGGGCTACCAGCCGACGCTGGCCACCGACATGGGCGCGATGCAGGAACGCATCACCTCGACCAAAGCCGGCTCGATCACCTCGATCCAGGCTGTCTACGTTCCGGCTGACGACCTTACCGACCCGGCTCCGGCGACCACCTTCGCCCACCTTGACGCCACGACCGTTCTGTCGCGTGCGATTTCGGAACTCGGCATCTACCCGGCCGTGGACCCGCTGGACTCGTCCTCGCGTATCCTCGATCCGGGCATCGTCGGCGAAGAGCACTACAAGGTCGCGCGTCAGGTGCAGGAGATCCTTCAGCGCTACAAGGCTCTGCAGGACATCATCGCCATCCTCGGCATGGACGAACTGTCCGAAGAGGATAAGCTGACCGTGGCACGTGCCCGTAAGATCCAGCGTTTCCTCTCGCAGCCCTTCGACGTCGCGAAAGTGTTCACCGGTTCGGACGGCGTTCAGGTTCCGCTCGAAGACACCATCGCGTCGTTCAAGGCGGTTGTTGCAGGCGAATACGATCACCTGCCCGAAGCGGCCTTCTACATGGTTGGCGGCATCGAGGACGTGAAAGCGAAAGCCGAGAAACTCGCCGCTGCGGCGTAAGGAGGCATTATGGCCGACACGATGCAATTCGATCTCGTTGCGCCCGAGCGCAAGCTGGCCTCGGAAGAGGCGGCGGTCGAGGTCATGGTGCCCGGCGCGGATGGTGACCTCACGGTCATGCCGGGCCACGCCCCGATGCTGACCACGCTGCGTCCGGGAAAGCTGACCATGGTGACGCGGTCGGCAACCCAGAGCTACGCGGTGACGGGTGGCTTCGCCGAGATCACCCCCGAGGGGATCACGGTTCTGGCCGAACGTTCGCTGCCTGCGGAAGAGTTCACCAAGGAAGTGCACGAGCGCCTCATCGAGGAAGCCCGTCGCGTCCATGACGAGGCGCATCCTTCGGTGGCCGACATGACCGCGAAGCTTCTGGCCGACATGGAGGCCCTCGGCTCGCATATGCTGGGCTGAGAGCTTTCGCGATAAGATTTAGGAAGCCCCGGTTTTTCCGGGGCTTTTTATTGCCTGCAGTTCGAGTAAGCTCTGCCTCAGGTTGAAAGGAAGAGGCCCTCTCGCGATGATCACGATCGAAAGCCACCGTCTGGGAATGCAACGCGGCTCGCTCGTGCTGTTCTCCGATTTTCAGGATGGCGGCGCCATGTGGACGGGCGAGGGCCCGCGCGAGTTGCGCAAGAAGGTCGCCTTCCCCGAGCCGTTCCGCGCGCCCCCAATGGTGCAGGTCTCCCTGTCGATGTGGGACGTGGACAGCAAGCACAATTCGCGGATGGATATTTCGAGCGACGGCGTCACGCCCGAGGGCTTCGTGATCGTCTTTCGCACCTGGGGGGACAGCCGCGTGGCACGTGTGCGTGCCGACTGGCTGGCGTTGGGCGGGGTCTCGCATGAAGATGATTGGGATATCGACTGAGCCGCGTCGATAAGACCGATGAAAAACGCCCCGCCGATCGGCGGGGCGTTTTCCAATGTGTGGGGGAAGGCGGTTCGCAAACCGCCCCGCCTGACGATCAGTCGAGCGCTTTGAAGTTGAGCGCTGCGCCTTCGTCCTTGATGCCCGAGAACCAGCGCGCCGTAACGGTCTTGGTCTTGGTGTAGAAGCGGAAGGCGTCCGGGCCGTACTGGTTGAGGTCGCCGAAAGCCGACTTCTTCCAGCCGCCGAAGGTGTAGTAGCTCAGCGGAACCGGGATCGGGAAGTTGATGCCGACCATGCCGACATTGACGTTCGCCGCGAAGTCGCGAGCCACGTCGCCATCGGCGGTGTAGATCGCGGTGCCGTTGCCATAGGGGTTGTCGACCACCAGATCGAGCGCCTCGTCATAGGACTTCGTGCGCACCATCGACAGGACCGGGCCAAAGATTTCCTCTTTGTAGATGTCCATGTCGGGGGTGACGTTGTCGAAGAGCGACGGGCCGACGAAGAAGCCGTCCTCATAACCCTGCAGCGAGAAGTCGCGGCCATCGACCACGAGGTTTGCACCCTGCTCGACACCCGAATTGATGAGCGACTTGATCCGCTCCTGCGCCTGCTTGGTGATGACCGGACCGTAGTCCACGTCGTCGCCGCCGGTATAGGGGCCGACTTTCAGCTTCTCGATTTTCGGCACGAGACGCTCGACCAGCGCATCCGCCGTGCCGTCACCCACCGGAACCGCAACCGAAATCGCCATGCAGCGCTCGCCAGCGGCGCCGTAGCCCGCGCCGATCAGCGCGTCGGCGGCCTTGTCCATGTCCGCATCGGGCATGATGATCATGTGGTTCTTCGCGCCGCCGAAGCACTGCGCGCGCTTGCCGTTGGTGGCGGCGCGACCGTAGATGTATTGCGCGATCGGGGTCGAGCCCACGAAGCCAACGCCTTGGATCGTCTCGTGATCGAGGATCGTGTCCACGGCTTCCTTGTCGCCGTTGACGACCTGCAGCACGCCATCGGGAAGACCGGCTTCCTGCGCCAGTTCGGCGAGCATGATCGCCGTGGTCGGCACGCGCTCGGACGGCTTGAGGATCATCGCGTTACCGGCCGACAGCGCCGGGCCCATCTTCCAGAGCGGGATCATGGCGGGGAAGTTGAACGGCGTGATACCGGCCACGACGCCCAGCGGCTGACGCATCGAGTAGAGGTCGATACCGGGGCCTGCGTCGCCCGTGTATTCGCCCTTGAGCATCGCCGGCGCGCCCATGCAGACCTCGATCACTTCGAGGCCACGCTGCACGTCGCCCTTCGCGTCGGGGATGGTCTTGCCGTGCTCTTTCGACAGAGCCTCGGCGAGCTTGTCCATGTCGCGCTCGATCAGCTGACCGAATTTCATCATCACGCGGGCGCGGCGCTGCGGGTTGACCTTCTGCCACTCCAGCTGCGCTTTCGCGGCGTCCGCGATCGCTGCGTCGAGCTCGGCCGGGGTGGCCAGTGCGACCTTGGCGATCTGCTCGCCGGTAGCGGGGTTGAAGACTTCGCCGAAGCGGCCCGAAGTGCCCGCAACGCGCTTGCCGTTGATCCAGTGACCGATTTCTTCCATGAGACGCTCCTCCTACAGATAATCTTGGCTTGAGCGCACTCTAGCCTTGCGAAAATGAGCATAAAAGAGGAAGTAGCTCAAAAGCGTTTTGCGTTTTTGCAAAGAGGGGCGTGGTATGGATTGGGACGATCTGCGGATTTTCCTTGCCGTCGCGCGGGCCGAGAGCCTGTCGGGTGCGGGGCGGCGATTGAAGCTGGACGCGGCCACCGTGGGGCGTCGGATCGCGCGGCTCGAAGAGGGGATGGGCGCGAAGCTTTTCGTGAAATCGCCGCAGGGCTATGCGCTTTCCGAGTCCGGGGATCGGCTCCTGCCGCATGCCGAAGCGGCGGAGCAGGTCTTTGCGGGCGCGGACGAGGAAATGTCCGGGATCGCGGGCCAGTTGACCGGCCAGCTGAGGATCGGCGCGCCCGATGGCTGCGCGAATTACCTTCTGCCGCAGGTCTGCGCGAAGATCGCCGAAGAAAATCCGGGGCTGGAGATTCAGGTCGTCGCCCTGCCGCGCGTCTTCAACCTCTCGAAGCGTGAGGCGGATATGGCGATCGCGGTATCGCGCCCGACGGCGGGCCGTCTGACCGTGCAAAAATTGAGCGATTATCATCTCAGCCTCGCCGCCCATCGCGACTATCTCGCGAAAGCGCCGCCAATTACCTGCAAGGAGGATCTCCGTCATCACCGGATGATCGGCTACATCCCCGACATGATCTTCGACAAGGAACTGGACTACTTCGCCGAGACCGAGGCAGAGGTGATGGGGCTCGCCTCGAACTCGGCGGCGGTGCAGACGCGGATGATCGAGGCAGGTGCGGGTGTGGGGATCGTGCATGATTTCGCGCTTCCCTTCGCCCCCGGGGTGCAGCGGGTGCTGGGTGGCGAGATCCGGCTCAACCGCGCCTTTTGGTTGATCCGCCACGCGGACGATCGCCGTTCCGAGCGATTGACGCGCTTCGCGGAGGCGCTGGGGCAGGGGCTTCGCGACGAGGTCGCACGGCTCGAACACGCTGCGGTTGAAATATAACTGTTGGCCCCGTGAACCGCAAAGCCGTTGACAAATCTATGAAAGCAGTGGGACGCTCGAGTCTACACGACCTTTTCAGGGAGACGTCGATGCAGGTGATGCAGATTCTCAAGAACAAGGGCGAGATGGAAATTTTTACCGTCGCCCCGGACATGAAGCTGAGCGAGGTAATCGCCAAGCTTGCCTCGAAACGCATCGGTGCGGTGATCGTCTCGCAGGATGGCGAAACCGTGGACGGGATCGTCTCGGAGCGCGATGTCGTGCGCGAGATCGCCAAGCGTGGTGCGGAGTGTCTGGTGATGACGGCCGCGGATGTCATGACCCGTGACGTCAAGCACTGCGCCCCGATGGACAGTACCGAAGAGGTGATGAGCCTGATGACCGAGGGCCGTTTCCGCCACATGCCGGTGCGCGAAAATGGCAAGATGGTCGGTGTGATCTCGATCGGCGACGTGGTCAAGGCGCGCCTGAACGAGCTTCACATGGAGAAAGAGTCGCTTCAGGGCATGATCATGGGCAACTGATGCCGCATTGCAGCACCTTCCCGCTTGCATTTGATTGCGCAATATAGTTGCGTGCGCTGAGCTTTTTGGCGGGCGACGAGGGAGGATGCCATGCGGATCGGTCTTTACCCCGGAACTTTCGATCCGGTCACGCTGGGTCACCTCGATATTATCGAGCGCGCGATGGCTCTGGTGGATCGGCTCGTGATCGGGGTCGCGATCAACCGTGACAAGGGGCCGCTTTTCCCGCTCGAGGAACGCGTCGCCATGCTCCAGGAAGAATGCGCCAAGATCACCGACCGCCGCGGCGGCGAAATCGTCGTGCATCCTTTCGAAAACCTGCTGATCGATTGCGCCAAGGATGTCGGTGCGACCGTGATCGTGCGCGGGCTGCGTGCGGTGGCCGATTTCGAATACGAGTTCCAGATGGTCGGAATGAACCGCGCGCTCGATTCCTCGGTCGAGACGGTGTTCCTGATGGCCGATGCGCGGCGGCAGGCGATTGCTTCGAAACTGGTGAAGGAAATTGCGCGGCTCGACGGGGATGTTTCGAAATTCGTCACCCCCGCCGTGCGCGATGCCTTGATTAAGGCTTACGCCAACCGCTGATCAGCCTTTCGAGGCTGACTTGCCGGATTGCTGCGATTTCTGCTGCATCTGGGTGCTGCCGCTCGCATTCGCCGAGGCTTTGGCGGCGTTGCCCGCCTGCTGCGGCAGGTTGTCGAGCCCCCATTGGTCGATCACGACGGAATCCTCGACGCCTTTGAGCGCAAGGTTCGCCTCGTAGTAATTGCCCGACTTGATGAGCTTCGACGCATCCTGCAGATGGGTGAGCGAAGACTTCGCGGGCACCAACGCCGCCGAGATCGACACATCGATATCGTTATCCTTCAGCGTCTTGGCCGCCGCCTTCGCATTGCCTTTCGCCATCTGCTGATTGGCCTTGCCGACTGCCTTCTGGTTCTCCGGCGTCACGGTGAAGCTCTCGCCAAGCGCGATGGAGCTGTCGAAGGGCAGGTAGGTCACGCCTTTCGTGCCAGCCTTCGAGGGCACGCCCCATTGGCTCTCGGCTTTCTCGGCGGCCTGCATTTTCGCAGTGGCGTCCTTGGTCATCTTCGTCGCCATGTCGGTATTGCCGTCGAAGATCGCCAGCCGCGCGGCGCGTACTTCGCGCATCGCGGTGTAGGCGTCGTCGACCGTGGTCAGCAATTCCTTGTCGGTGGAACTCGCCGTGGTCTGCGAGACCGCGTCATTACTTTGGCTCTGGCTGCTCTGGATCGCGCTCCCCCCGGAATTGCTGTTGGAATTCGTCGTGGCCGCGGAGGCCATCTCGAAGCCCGCGGGACCCGCGATCAGCGCGGAGGAGAGGGCGAGGGCGAGGAATTTCTTGCTGCGTTCCATGGGATATTCCCTTTCGTGATGGGGTTCAGCTAAGGCGGAGCCGCCGGGCGGCGCGCTCCATGACCCTGAAACGTCCCCGATTTCAAAGGGTTCTATCACCACGCATCAAGGCTCACGGCGCGCCCGAGAGGGGCCGTGCGCCCTCTGTGAGCCGTGTGTGAGAGGTGAACGCGAAAAGGGCGGCCCAACTTGGACCGCCCTTCGTCATCTTCGCCTTGCCGGGGCAGCGCCCCGATCACGTCAGATCAGCTTGCCCATCGCGACGGCGGTATCCGCCATGCGGTTGGAGAAGCCCCATTCGTTGTCGTACCAGCTCAGGATGCGGACCATGCGGCCCTCCATCACCTTGGTCTGATCCATGTGGAAGATCGACGAATGCGAGTCGTGGTTGAAGTCGCTGGAGACGTTGGGCTTCTCGGTATAGCCGAGGATGCCTTTCAACGGGCCGTCCGCTGCTGCCTTGATCGCGGCATTGATCTCTTCGACGCTGGTGTCTTTTGCGGCCTCGAAGACCAGATCGACGACCGAGACATTCGGCGTCGGCACGCGGATCGCGACGCCGTCGAGCTTGCCGTTGAGCTCCGGCAGCACGAGGCCCACGGCCTTGGCCGCGCCGGTCGAGGTCGGGATCATCGACAGTGCCGCGGCGCGGGCGCGGTAGAGATCCTTGTGCATCGTGTCCAGCGTCGGCTGGTCGCCGGTGTAGCTGTGGATCGTGGTCATGAAGCCCTTCTCGATCCCGATCGCATCGTTCAGGACTTTCGCGACCGGCGAGAGGCAGTTCGTGGTGCAGGACGCGTTCGAGACCACGAGGTCGTCCGCGGTCAGTGCGCCGTCGTTGACACCGAACACGATCGTCTTGTCAGCGCCGCTGGCCGGGGCCGAGACCAGAACCCGCTTCGAGCCGTTCTCGAGGTGGAAGGCTGCCTTTTCGCGCGCGGTGAAGATACCGGTGCATTCCAGCGCGACATCGACATCGCCCCAGGGCAGTTCTTTCGGGTCGCGGATCGCGGTGACCTTGATCTTGCCGCGGCCGGCATCGATCCAGTCTTCGCCGGTCGTGACTTCCTGCGGGAATTTGCCGTGCACGGAGTCGAATTGCAGCAGATGCGCGTTCGTCTCGACCGGGCCGAGATCGTTGATCGCGATCACCTCGATATCGGTGCGACCCGACTCGATGATCCCGCGCAGCACGTTGCGGCCGATGCGACCGAACCCGTTGATGGCAACTTTAACCGTCATATCCGTCTCCTCTGGCTGGCTGCCCGGCAGGGAGTTGCACGGGCAGGTCTTCCGTTAACGCTAACAAGCGCGTTCAGCGCCAAAGGTCAACGGGGTTACACCCTGAAGCTAGCGCCAGAACGCGACATATTGAACGAGATCGACGATTTTTTTCGCCAGAAAGAGCAGGATCCGGCCGTCATCGGCCAATACATCCGCCAGAATGAGAAATATGAGGAGGCCCCCAAGCCAGAGCGCGATCCGATTGGTCATCTATTCCCTTCGCGCGCCCTTGCCCGGCGCGTCAATGCACAAGTCGCCCCATCGCCCCGGCCACATCGGCCATCCGGCAGGAGAACCCCCACTCGTTATCGTACCAGGCAAGGACGCGGACAAGCTTGCCCACGACCTTGGTCTGGTCCGGCGCGAAGATAGAGGATTGCTGGGTGTGGTTGAAGTCGATCGAGACTTTCGGCTCGGGGTCGTAGCCCAGCACCATGCCCATGTAGCCGGCGGCGGCTTCGCGGACGATCTCGTTCACCTCGTCGCGGGTCACGGACTTGCGGGCCTCGAAGGTCAGATCGACTGCGGAAACATTGGGGGTCGGAACGCGCAGCGCGGTGCCGTCGAGTCGGCCCTTCAACTCGGGCAGCACTTCTCCCAAGGCTTTGGCAGCGCCGGTCGAGGTCGGGATCATCGCCATCGCGGCGGCGCGGGCGCGGTAGAGATCCTTGTGGCGGCGGTCGAGCGTGGGTTGATCGCCGGTATAGGAGTGGATCGTCGTCATCACGCCCGATTCGATGCCGATCGCGTCGTTGAGCACCTTGGCGAGCGGGGCGAGGCAGTTTGTGGTGCACGACCCGTTCGAAACGACGTGATGCGCCTGAGTCAGTTCGCGATGGTTGACGCCGTAGACGACGGTCTTGTCGGCATCGGTCGCGGGCGCGGAGACCAGCACCCGCTTCGCGCCGCGACCCAGGTGGACTGCGGCCTTGTCGCGGGCGTTGAACTTGCCGGTACATTCGAGGACGACATCGACGCCGTCCCAGTCGAGTTCTTCCGGATCATAGGTCGACATCACGTCGATCGGGCCGCGCCCGAGGTCGAGCGTGTTGCCCGCGACTTTCACCTGTCCGCCGAACCGGCCGTGGACGGAGTCGTATTTCAGGAGATGCGCGTTGGTCTCGATCGGGCCGGTGGCGTTGATCTTGACGACCTGCACGTCGTTGCGTGCGGCTTCCGCGATATGCGCGAGCGTGCAGCGCCCGATGCGGCCGAAGCCGTTGATGCCGATGGTGACGGTCATGATGATCTCTCCGAAGCGCGTGATTTCGGCGCTGGATACCATTGCATGCAGAGTGAGAAAAGGTTTTGAAACAGTATGTTAGCGTAAACACGCGGTGTTTGCGATAACATTGCGGGGCAGGGCGGGACTTTGAGGTGAAGGGCTTCGCCAGACGGGACTCTGCGACAGAATCTTTCGTTCAATCCTCATCTTCCGCGACGAGGAATATCTCGCCCGCCGCTTCCATCTCCCGAATGGCGGCGACGACCGAGCTCATCGCCTCTTCGGCGTCTTTCTCCTTCACCTTGCCGAGATTCGCCATTTCGTCGCGCAGCGATTGCGCCATGCGCTGGGACATGTTCGTGAGAATGAACTCTGCCGAGGGTTTAAGCGACCCGGTCGCCCCGGCAAGTGCGACGGTCAGCTGCGCCTGATCGACGACTCGGAGCACTTTCGGGATATCGCGCGCGTCGATGCGGGCGGGGATGTTGGCAAAGGTGAAGATTGCCTTCTTCACCTCGTCGGCGAATGTCTTGTCCTCCTCCTCGAGCCCCTTGAGCACCGCGTCGCGGGTCGCAGATGCGGAGTAGTTCAGGATCGCGCCGACCCTTTCCACAGGACCGGCATCGAAAGCTTTCGGCGGGGCGGCATCGAGTTGCGCGGCAAGCGCCTGCCCGATGCGCAGCACCGTTTCCGGCGCGACATTCCCGGTCAGCGAGACGGCATAGGCGATCCGGCGCGCCTTCTCTCCCGGCAGGAGACCAAGCAGCTCCGCCGATTTCGCGACCGAGAGCTTCGACAGCATCACGGCGCCCACCTCGACGCTTTCGCCTTCCAACACGGGTAGAAGTACCTCTGCCGAGAGGCCCGCGATCCGCTGCCACGGGTCGCCCCGGGAGGAGCCGAGGGCCAGTCGGCGCAGTCGGTTCGAGGCCGAGGGCGAAAGCTGCCCATCGAGCAGCGACAGCGCCCCTTCCAGCCCACCGGGGAAGGCGAGGCCGACCGCCTCCAGTTCTTCGCAGAACTCCTCGACCACGCTGACGACGGTGTCGCGATCGACGAGGCGCAACTGCGCCACGGTCTCGGTCAATTCGGTCTGTTGATCGTCGCTCAACTCCGTCAGCGGAAGTTTCAGCCCTTCGGAGGCGAGCAGCCGCACGATGATCGCAGCTTTCTGGCGCCGCGACAGCGGCCCGGCGCGGGCAGCTTTGTCGCTGGCCGAGTCGGACCCGGGCATATGGCCGAGCGCCATGGGCGCGATCGCATTCACCGCGAGAACCTCCGTGCTGGGCATCGGCCGCGCGGGCGGCCAATGCGGTTTCGCGGTCAGCTTTGCACGGAGGACGTTAAGACGGACTTACCGTCTCAGCGGTCAGCTGGATTGCAGGACGCAGGCATTCGCGTCCTTATCCCAGACCTTGCCCTGCGGGCAGGACATGGAGGCCTGATGATCGCCGTAGCATTCGGCGGAAGCCACGAGCGGTGCGAAGATCAGCACGGTGGCTGCAAGGATGGTTCGGATCATCTGCAATCTCCCTTTGCCAGATGCCCTAGGGTAAGCCCGAATCACGCGCGCCGCCTATAGTCTGTCGACATAGGCGGCGCGAAACGGGCTTGGGTCTCGATTATTCGCCGAAAACGCGGGCAAAAATCGTGTCGACATGCTTGGTATGGTAGCCCATGTCGAATTTTTCGTTGATGCCGTCCACGCCGAGCGCGGCCACGACGTCCTTGTCGGCCAGCAGCTGCTCGCGGAAATCGACGCGGTCTTCCCAGACCTTCAGCGCATTGCGCTGCACCATCGCATAGGCGTCTTCGCGCGATACGCCAGCCTGGGTCAGCGCCAGCAGGACGCGCTGGCTCATCACGAGGCCGGGGAACTTGTTCATGTTCTCCAGCATGTTCTCTGGGTAGATAATCATCTTGTCGACGACACCGGCGAGACGGTTCAGCGCGAAGTCCAGCGTCACGGTGGCGTCGGGGGCGATCCCGCGCTCGACCGAGCTGTGCGAGATGTCACGCTCGTGCCAAAGCGCCACGTTCTCCATCGCCGGGATCACGGTCATCCGCACGAGGCGGGCGAGGCCGGTGAGGTTCTCGGTCAGGACCGGGTTCTTCTTGTGCGGCATCGCCGAAGAGCCCTTCTGGCCCATCGAGAAGAATTCCGCGCCTTCGAGCACTTCGGTGCGCTGCATGTGGCGGATTTCGATCGCGACGTTCTCGATCGACGAGGCGATGACGCCCAGCGTCGCGAAGAACATCGCGTGACGGTCGCGCGGGATCACCTGCGTCGAGATCGGCTCGGGGCGCAGACCCAGCATCTTGCAGACATGTTCTTCGACGCGCGGGTCGATATTGGCGAAGGTGCCGACAGCGCCCGAGATCGCGCCGGTGGCGACTTCTTCGCGGGCGGCCGCGAGGCGCGCCTTGTTGCGGTCCATCTCTGCGTAGAAGCGCGCGAATGTCAGGCCCATCGTGGTGGGCTCTGCATGGATGCCGTGCGAGCGGCCCACGCGCACCGTGTCCTTGTGCTCGTAGGCGCGCTTCTTCAGCGCTGCCAGAACCTTGTCGAGATCGGCCAGCAGGATATCGGCGGCGCGTACCAGCTGCACGTTGAGGCAGGTGTCGAGCACATCCGACGAGGTCATGCCCTGGTGGACGAAGCGCGCTTCGTCGCTGCCCACGTGCTCGGCCAAATGGGTGAGGAAGGCGATCACGTCATGCTTGGTGACGGCTTCGATCTCGTCGATGCGGTCCACGTCGAATTCGACATCCTTGGCCTTCCAGACGGCCTCGGCATTCTCTTTCGGGATCACGCCCAGCTCGGCCTGAGCGTCGCAGGCATGCGCCTCGATCTCGTACCAGATCTTGAACTTGGTGGCGGGTTCCCAGATGTCGACCATCTCTTTGCGGGCATAACGCGGGATCATCGGCGGCCTCTTGATTGCGTGTGGTTGCGCGCTTGTTAGACTGCACCTGCCTTTGGGGCAAGGGAGAGCCAATGCCGCAGCTGTCGGATTTCGAGGGGGACTGGGTGCTGACGCGCCGTATTCTGCATGCGGATGGCACCGAGGCCCGGTTCGAGGGCCGCGCCAGTTTCGCGCCCGAAGGGGTCGGGCTGCATTATCGCGAGAGCGGCGAGTTGATGATGCCGGGCGGCCAGAGCTTTCATGCCGAGCGCAGCTATTTCTGGCGGCTGGAGGCGGGGCAGATCGCGGTCGCGTTCGAGGATGGGCGGCCTTTCCACAGCTTCGATCCACTGAAGCCCACCGCAAGCCATTGGTGCGATCCCGATGACTACCGCGTCAGCTACGATTTCGAGGCCTGGCCCGCATGGCGGGCGATCTGGCGGGTGCAGGGGGCGCGCAAGGATTACCAGATGATCTCGGACTATGTGCGCGGCGCGGGGCCGCCCTGACGAGGGCCTCTTGTCGTGGGCCGCGGCGCGCGGCAATCTGCGGGGATGAAAGACCTTGTCGCCACACCGATCCTGCAAAACCGCCTGAGCTTCGCGCCTTGGGCCGATCCGCGCACTCGGCGGCTGCCAGGTGTGATCCCGGTGACATATGAGGACTGGCTGGAGGTCGATGATGCCTATGCCGCCCAGATGGGCCTGCGCGACCGGCTGATCGGGGAGGCGCGCGATCTGGTGCTGGGCCTGTCGGAGCACGGACGACCTGCGGCGGAAGAGCTCTACGATCTGATCCTGCCGATGCTTCCGGCGCTGGGATTTGCCAGCGACGCGGAGGCGGTCACGCGGCCCGATGGGGCGACAGTTGCGCTGGATCGCACGGACCCGCTCGCCACGCTCGGGCGGCTGCTGCAATGCGATCTATGCCTGATGGAAGCCGACCCCGACGCGTTCGGCCATCCCGAGCATGTGCTAACCGGCGGTGTGCTGTGTTTCCCGTCGGGCTGGACGCTGCGCGAGAAATTCATGCGCCCGATGATGCGCATTCACGAACCGATCGAGATCTACACCGATGATCTCGGCAAACGGGTGCAGCGCTTGCTCGATGGCGTGCGTGAGGGCAGGGGGCTGATGCGTGGAACTGCCTCGCGCTCGGCGGCACATCTGCATGATCCACGCTCGGAATACGAATTCGCCCACGCGCCCGCTGACGCCCCCTATATTAGGGTCGAGCGGCAATGCCTGTTCCGGCTGCCGCGCACGAATGCCGTGATCTTCTCGATCCACACGCAGGTCGTCCGACCAGAAAGCCTCAGCCCGGATCAGGCGCAGGCCTTGGCCGAGCACCCGATCCGGCAGGCGGATTAAGCTTCCTGCATCAGCCGCCAGCGCGTCTCTGCCATATCCTGCGAGACCATGCCGGGGATCAGCAGCGCGTCGATCAGCCACCACAGGCCTGCAAGGCCGAGCGGGATGAAGCCGATCAGGATGGGCGACAGAAGCGTGCCGATCCCGGTCAGCGCCAGCATCACCACGCCGGAGAAGACGCGCCCCATATACATCCGGTGCACGCCAAGCATGGGCAGCATGAACCACAGCACATAGCCCAGCAGGGCCGACTTCTTCTCATTCGCGACGCGCTGCTCGATATAGAGCGCGCGGGCATCGTCTCGGGTCATGTTAATCTCCATAACATCTTCTTAGCCGATATGGGCAGTTGCGCCGCGGGATCAAGAGGGGGCGAAAATTCCGCCATGGCGGCGGGGCGACGCAGGCGTCCGGATTTATAAGTATTTAACCAAAAGTTACCTAAGGGCAGCGTAGCGCCATTCGCCTTATGCGCGAGTGCGGCGAGGCTGCGGATTACCGCAGTCAGGAAGAAATGTAACATATAAAACAACAAGATAAAAAACGGTGATCAACGACTTGTGATTTTTTATCGAGATCCGTTTATGGGCCGGAGCCGCAACAATTGGCGGCTTTCGTCACAATTATGGACGAATCAAAGGTAAAAACCGGGTTAAAGAAAAGCGGGCTCGAAGGTTCGCACTTTGAGGCAGTCAATAGGGAAGAAAATGTCGGATCTCTCGACCAACTTCGAACTGGCAAATGCGACGGGCGCGACCCGGACAGGAGCGCGTATTCTGCGCTACGAAGGCATGGGAAAGCGCCTTTTCGACATTCTCGCCGTGGTCGCGATCCTTCCGGTTCTGCTGCCGCTGATCGCGCTTCTGGCGCTCGCGGTGCGCGCCGATGGCGGTCCCGCCTTCTATTCGCAGATACGCGTCGGGCAGGGCGGCAAGCGGTTCCGCTGCTACAAGCTGCGCACCATGCATGTCGATGCCGAGGCGCAGCTCGTGCGTATGTGCAACGAAAACCCGGCGCTCGCGCTGGAATGGTCGGTGAACCAGAAGCTCGACGACGATCCGCGGATCACGCGTATCGGCCGCTTCCTGCGCCGCACCAGCCTCGATGAGCTGCCGCAGTTCTTCAACGTGCTCTTCGGTTCGATGAGCCTTGTGGGGCCGCGCCCCTTCATGCTCGATCAGGAGGCTAGCTACAAAGGCGCCATGGGCCGGGCCTATTACAAGATGCGCCCCGGCATCACCGGGCTGTGGCAGGTCGCCGGGCGTTCGACCACCGCCTTCGTGGACCGTGTGCGCTTCGACGAACGCTACTACGCGAAACTGTCGCTGCTGACCGATCTGTGGCTCTGCCTGATGACCGTCGCCGTGGTACTGCGCCAGACGGGCAAGTAATTCCGACACCGGTTGCGAGAGAGAGACGGCTTGTAACCTGCCAACGGGCGCTCCCATCGGGGCGCCCGTCTTGGTTCAATTCGCGACTTGCAGGAAGCGCAGCCCGCCCTTGTCGAGCCATGCCGCGCTCAGGAGCCCGGTTTCATAGGCGCCGGTATCGACCGCGATGCGGCCCTGATCGGCCATGGGTTGATCGACGACCCAATGGCCGAATGCGATCCAGACCCCGTCGCGCCGCGTCATCTGCCCGAACCGGGGATGGCCCCAGAGCAGCGCATCGCGGCTTTGGCGTTCCATCGGGTGATAGGGATCGGCCCCGGCATGGGTCGCGGCGAACCGCCCCTCGCGCCACATCGCGGGCCGCGCATCGAGCCAGGCCAGCAGATCGGGCCCCAGCGCACGCGCGAGATCCATCCGCACCGCGTCGAGCACCTCGAGGTCGGTCTCGTTGGGATCGGGCGGCGCGATGCCATAGCTTTGCAGCGTCTGCGCCCCACCGACGCGCAGCCAGCCGGCCGTGCGTGCGTCGGGCGCGAGCAGGAAATCGAGCATCATCCGCTCGTGATTGCCCATCAGACAGATCATCCGCGAGGGGTTCGCAAGCTGCGCCGCATGGAGTGTCGCCAGCACCCGCGCCGAATTCGGGCCGCGGTCGATCATGTCGCCGAGCGTGATGATCCGGGCCTTTGCGCCTTCCGGTTCCTGCCCGATCCGCTCGAACATCTTGGCCAAGAGATCTGCGCGGCCGTGAAGGTCCCCGATCACGCAGATCGGCGCCTCCGGACGGGGCAGACCATTGGGTGCCGAGGAGGGAGCGGTCTCTGGTTTGAGACGGGAGAGTAGAGAGCGCAACATATGGGGAAATCCGGAGTTATGCGGGGTGGAAACCAACGCGTGGCTGGGACATAACCGTCGCAAGACGTGAGCGAAAGGGGCTCACATAAAAATGGGCGGCAAACCGCCCCCGTGGCAAGGGCGGGTCTTAAGCGGCATGGCGAGACGCATTCTGATCGTGGTGGAGAACCTGCCGGTGCCGCTGGACCGCAGGGTCTGGCTGGAGGCCACGACATTGCGCGCCGCGGGCTACGAGGTCTCGGTGATCTGTCCGATGGGGCGCGGCTGGGACGCGGCTTATGAAGAGATCGAGGGCATCCATATCTACCGCCATCCCGCACCACCCGAAGCCCATTCCGGCGCGGTCGCCTACGCGCGGGAATACTGGCACGCGATCAAGGCGTGGTTCCGGCTGGCGAAACAGGTGAAGCGCGAGCGCGGCTTCGACGTGATCCAAGGCTGCAACCCGCCCGACCTGATCTGGCTTCTGGCGTGGCGCTACCGGCTGTCGGGCGTGCGCTACATGTTCGACCACCACGACGTCTGCCCGGAGCTGTTCGAGGCCAAGTTCGGCAAGAAGGGGCTCCTGTGGGCCGTGATGCGCATCTGGGAGCGGATCACCTTCGCCAGCGCCTCGGTTTCGATGGCCACGAATGAGAGCTTCCGCAAGATCGCGATCACCCGCGGTGGCATGGCCCCCGAGGACGTGTTCGTCGTCCGCTCCGCCCCTCGCGTCGAGACCTTCTTGCCCGGACCCGGCGATCCCGCCTATCGCAAGGGCGCGAAGACCGTGCTTGGCTATATCGGCGTGATCGGCCAGCAGGAGGGGATGGACCTGCTGGTTCAGGCGGTGGAGCATCTGGTGCGCAACCTCGGCCATACCGATCTGCATGTGGTGATCGTGGGCTTCGGCCCCGAACTGCCTAACGTGGAGGCCGACGTCGCCGCGCGGGGCCTGAGCGAGTCTTTCACCTTCACCGGCCCGCTTTACGGGGAGGATATGCTCGCGGCGATGAATGCGATCGATATCGGCGTCGCGCCCGATCCGAAAAACGCGATGAACGACATTTCCACCATGAACAAGGTCATGGAATACATGACGCTCGAGAAGCCTTTGGTGCAGTTCGACCTGACCGAAGGGCGGGCCTCTGCAGGGGAGGCCGCGCTTTATGCACGTGCCAATGATCCGAAGGACTTCGCCGCCCGGATCGCGGCGCTGATCGAGGCGCCCGAGCGCGCGCGTTCGATGGGTCGGCTGGGCCGGGCGCGGGTGCTCGATGCGCTGTCCTGGGATTTCTCGGCGCGACAGCTCCTTTCGGCCTATGACCGGATATTCTCCAAGATGGAGAAATAAAGCCTGAGATCAGGCTAGACTGTTTCTCCTAAATCGTTACTTTCGCTTGATTTTCGCCAAGATTCCAGTTGCGCGCGGCCCCAATTGCGCCACAAACTCAAGGGGCGAGCAGCGTTGCGGTTCGCGCTGTTTCATTCGGCATTCGGCTTGGAACCTGTATGGCGCATTGGAGGACATCGGCGGTGGCGTTTGCCGCACTGGTTGTGACCGGTGTGGCCAGCTCTTCTTTCGCGGGTGATCTGCGCGAAACCGCTCCGACTTCAATGCCCGGTCAGACGGGCCGCTCGCTTTACGATCCGGTGGCCCATGCGCTCGCGATCGGGCTGACGCCTGCGATGGCAGATGCGCGCGTGGACCGCGCGATCAAAGCCGTGGAAACATGTCCGCTCGTCTTCGACACCCGTAACCCGATCCCGGGTTGCTGGGGCGGGACCGTCGCGCTGGGCTCGTAGGCCCGTCACTCTGGAATCGAGGCGCTCAGCCGGGGCAGGGACTGCCCGATGAAACGTGTAAGGCGCCGGTCGGCCGCGCGGATATCCTCATCCTGACGGATCGGCGTGACATAGCGTACCAGCGCGCCATCGGTTCGTCCGCGCGTGAGGCCATCCGCGATCACCGACAGCTTCGCGCGCCAGTCACTCGTCATCGCGCGGCCACGTCCGTCGAACCAGTAATACACCAGTTGCCTGTTGAGCCCCTTGGTGATGATCGCGCGGTTGACCTCGAAGGGGGCGCGGTGGGGCAGGGCAATGCGATGCGGGCGGAAGGCGCTGACCTCCCAGCCACCGACGGGCAGGCACACCTCGGGCGAGTGGATGCCGTCGCCTTGGCTCTGATCGGCATACCAGGCGACGAACAGGTTCACCGGCGCGTTCTGAGCGGGATCGGCATAGACCGCGTTGAGATAATCGCTCGCCGCTAGGACTTGCTCGGTCGCAGGCTCCAGCGGGCGGCGCGTGCCCTGCCAGCTATCGATCTGAGTCGGGAAGGACGACAGGGGCGCGCGCTCCGGCGGGAGCGTCGTCATCTGCGGCAGGCCCGACCAGAGCACCAGCGCGACCCCCGTGAGGATGACCGCCAACCCCAGATCGCGCGACGGTGCGAGGTTGCGCAAGCGGCGTGCCTCAGGCGCAAAGCGGCGATAGTCCAGATCGAGCGCCTCGGAGAGCGGTTTCGGCTCGGCCACGAGCCGCTGCAGCCCGATCGCGGTGAGGCTGAGGATGGCGATCGCCGCGCCGAAGATCACCCAACCCTCGAAGACATGCAGAAAGCCCTCGGCCTGCTCGATGCCGTAAGCGTCGACGAGGATCGCGACCATGCCGATGCGCAGCGAATTGAGCCCCACCGTCAGCGGCGCGGCCAGCGCGAACAGCACGGCTTTGTGCCAGAACGGCCCGCGATAGAGGATGCCGAACAGGTAGGAAAAGCTGAGGATCGGGAAGAGGTAACGCAGCCCCGAACAGGCATCGGCCACCTGCAGCTTGTAGACGCCGAGGTCGATGACGTTGCCGCTCAGATGCACTGGAATGTCAGCGGCGCGCACCAGCATCACACCCAGCTCGGACGAGACGAGCTGGAGGGCGATGGTGAGTTTCCAGTAGAGGATCTGCGGCAGCGGCAGCATGAAGATCAGATGCAGCACCGGCTTCCAATGGCGTTTGCCCGCCTGCCAGCCCATGCTCAGCAGCACCACGCCCATCGTCCAGATAATCAGCGCATAGGTCACGAGGTCGGCGATCTGCGCGCGCGCGCCGAAGACAGCGAGGGAGAGCGCCACTGCGATCACCGTGACGCCTTGCCAGCGCTGCGGGCGGGCGTCCAGTTGCTGCGGCGCGTGGTGCAGTTCGCGCGCGAAAAGATAGAGCGAAATCAGCGGGATCAGCGGCCCGTGGCTGTATTCCGGGGTGGACCACGCAGCCCCTAGGCTGGCCAGCCCCAGTGCGAAGAACGGATAGGAGAGAATGGCCAGCGTCAGCAGGCCGAGCGCACCCCATGGCAGGGCACGCACCTCGCGCAGAGGGGGGCTCGTGGTGATCATCTCGACTGCTCGCTCATAGGCCGTCTGACGCGGCGCTTTCACATGAGCTTACCCTGCGAGAGCTTTGATCCAAAGACAAAATCAGCGCTGGTCCGGGGCCCGGCGCGGGGTGTTGCCCGACGAGCCCGCCCGCGCGGTCCCGGTCAGCGCTGCAAGCTGCTCCTGCGCGCCTTGCATGGCGGGCGGCAGTTGCGCGCCGGCCAAGCGCAGCGCATCGCGCAAGGCGGCCTCGGCCAGGTCTGTCTCTTCCAGCGCGATCAGCACGGCGGCGTAGTGATATTGCGCCAGCGCGTTCTCCGGCAGCCCGGCCGCGGCAGCGGCAAGAAGGGGGCGCGCGGCGCCGTAATTTCCCAGCCGGTATTCTGTCCAGCCATAGGTGTCCTTGAAGGCAGGTTCAGGTCGCTCGCGGAAGCGTTTCGCGATCCGGGCCGCGCGCTCGAGGCTGGGCCGGTCGTCGCGATGGCTGCTCAGCAGGCTCGCAAGGTTATTGGCGACAATCAGGTCGCTGCTGTCGCGCGTGTAGAGATCGTCATAGGTCGCGATCGCCGCGTCGAACCGGCCCGATTTCTCTTCCGACCGCGCCCGGTAGAGCAGTAGCACCGGATCGGCCTGCGGAGCCTTCTCCAGAGCGGTCTGGATCACCGCAAGCGCGTCGCCTTCGCGCCCTTGAGACGCAAGCAGGCGATAGAGCTGGCGCGCGGGACGCGGATCGGCGGGGGTTTCATGCATCAGTGTGCGCAGCGCCGCCTCCGCCTGATCGGTGTCGCCCCGGATCGCGGAGAGATTGGCCGCCAGCAGGCGCAAGCCGCGATTACCGGGCTGTTGCTCCAGTTGAGCGTCGAGATAGGCGCGGGCCTCGGCCCCACGTCCGGAGGCCAGTTGCGCCTGCACCACCGCCGAGACCGCCGCTGCGGAGACTGCCGTGGCCGTTGTGATGCCGTCGTCGCCGGGGCCGGACGCCTGCACCAGAGTTTTCAACGTCTCTATCGCGCTCTCGCTTCGCCCGCGCCCGAGGAGGATCGCGGCACGGATCGACTGCGCCAACCCCTCGGTGCCCGGCGCGGCAAGCGCGGCGAGCCGGTCGGCACTGCGATGGGCGAGTGCCCAGTCGTGATCGGCCAGTGCCAGATCGGCCTGTCGCTTGAGCAGGCCCGGGCTGTTCGGAGTGACCTCCACGGCCTCGGCCAGAACCGTCCGCGCGGCACTGGCGCGGTCGTGCGCGAAGAGGAAATCGACATAGCGGATCGCCTCCGGCGCGGCGCGGCCCGCCGCGTCATAGGCTTGGCTGAACTGCCCCAGCGCGAGATCGGGGGCGCCGTCGCGCAGATAGGTCTCGCCCAGCAGGGTCAGGGTCTGCGGGTTGTCGGGGGACTGTTGCAAGGCGCTGCGCAGATCGGTGATCGCGAGATCGGTGCGATCTTCCTCGATCCGCCAAGTCGCGCGCTGTTGCAGGGCAGGGACGTTTGTCGGGTCGGTCTTCAGGATGGCCGCAATCTCGGCCTTCGCCTTTTCGCGTTGCCCGTCGTGGTCGAGCATACGGGCGTAAGCGGTGCGGACCTGACGCATCTCCTCGCTGTCGGGATGGCGGGTGATAAGTGCCTGCATCCGCGCAAGCGCCGCTGCCCGGTCACCCGCCTGAAAATCCAGATCGGCGCGCATCGCGGTGAAGATCGCCTCGTTCGGCTCGCCCTGCGACTGCGCGATCAAAGAATCGAGTTCCGCCCGCGCAGCGTCGGCCCCTTTTGCGCGGGCCAGAAAGCGCACCAGTTCCAGATAGCCGCTGGTCTGCCGGTCGCGATCGGTCGCGAGCTTGTGCAGGAAACGCGCGGCCCCCGCCGGATCGTCGCGCAGCACATACCATGCGATCAGCGCGGTGCGGGTCTTCGTGTCCTCGGGGAACAGCCTCTGCATCGCTTCGAGCTGTGCGCCGATCTCGGCGCTTGAGCCATGTTTCGAGATCAACTCCAGCTTAAGGACCTGCAAACGGTATTGCGCCGGGTCGCGGGTCAGCGCGGCATCGAGGGCTGTAAGCGTCGCCGTGTCATCGCCTTCCGCGTTTCGCGCGTCGATCAGTACGTGCCAGCCGGTCAGGATCTCCGGATGCGCTTCGGTCAGTGCTTCGGCCGTCGCTGCGATCTCGGAGCGGCGCGCGGTATCGCGCGACAGGCTGGCGTCCCGCAGGTCGAGCGCAAGCTGCACCGCCTGCGGGACGGGATCGTCGGGCGCGAGTTCCTTGACCGCGTCCACCTCTTCCTGCGCGCGGGGCAGGTTGCCTGTGCGCAGCGACAGCTCCGCAAGGATGCGATGGACATCGACGGTCTCTGGATATTGTTCGAGAAGGCGCAGATACTGGCTGAAGGCTTCCTGCAGCCGTCCCTGCGCCAGCAGCAGATCGGCATAGGCGCGCCGCGCGGCCTTATGCGTGCCGTCATATTCGAAGACATTGCGCAGCTCGACCATCGCGCGGACCGGATCGCCTTCGGCCAGAAGCGTCTTGGCCGATTGGTAATGGGCCTCGGCCTTGTCTTCGTCACTCTTGCAACCGCTCAATGCGAGCGCTGCGCAAAGCGCGAGACAGCTCGCGCGCGCATACTGGTATCGGGGCATCTGTCTTGCCTGTCTGCTGCTGCGCTCTGATCGGCGCTTGGCAAGAAGGCTAGCTGCTGCGACGTCAACTATAAAGAGATTTGAACATCCTACCCCTGTCTAAATGGCCAGTTTTTCGAGGGATAGACGCGTTTTTGCGACAGTTTGGCTGTAACTTCTCACGATTTCCTCACGAATTCTTGCGAAGTGCGGGGGGATGCCGCTTACTGGCGCAAATCCAAGAGGCCAAAGGCCCGGTACAGGCATGAACGAAATCTACACCGAATTCTTCGGACTGGCGGAGCGGCCTTTTTCGCTGCTGCCCGATCCCGACTTCCTGTTCTGGTCGCCAGAGCACAAGCACGCGGCGACGATGCTCGAATACGGGCTTTTCTCGCGCGCGCCGATCACGCTCATCACGGGAGAGGTGGGGGCGGGCAAGACGACGTTGCTACGTCACCTGATGGCGATCATCTCCGAGGATGTAACGATCGCTCTGGTCTCCAACGCGCGGGGCTCGCGCGATGACGTGATCCGCTGGATCATGCTCTCGCTCGGCCAGCGGGTGGAGGCGGGCGAGGATTACGTCCTGATCTACGATCGGTTCCAGCAGCTTCTGATCCAGGAATATGCTGCCGGGCGGCGCGTGGTGGTGGTGATCGACGAGGCGCAGAACCTCGATGCGGGCGTGCTCGAAGAGCTGCGCATGATCACCAATATCAACGCCGACAAAGACGAGCTGGTGCAGCTGATCCTGATGGGGCAGCCGGAACTGCGCGACCTGATCGCGCGGCCAGAGCTGCGCCAGTTCGCGCAGCGTGTGTCTTCCGGCTTCCATCTCGGGCCGATGCCCGCCGATTGCGCGCAGCCCTATGTCACCCATCGCCTGCGGGTTGCAGGTGCGACGCGGGAGATATTCACCCCCGAGGCCGCACAGAAACTGCACGCCCATTGCGGCGGCCTGCCGCGGCTGATGAACCAGCTGGCCGATCTGGGCATGGTCTATGCCTATTCGGCGCGTTCGGAGATCGTCACCGGCGAGATCATCGACCGGGTGATCGAGGACAATGTCTTCTATCTCCCGGTCGAGACGCAGCGCGCCAAGCCGCGCGTAATCGCACCCGCGCCGATCTCTGCTGCAAGCGCTGGGCATGCCGACCTTGCGCCCGGTCCCTCACAGCCGGAGCCCGCGCCCGCCTTTCTCCACAGGGGAGGGCGCTGATGCGGGAGCTCCGCTTCTACGCGGCCCTGTTCGCCCGGCGGATCCACTGGCTCTTGCTGGCGGTGCTGCTGGGGGCGCTTGTCGGGCTGGCGGCCGGACGGATGATCACACCGATCTACGAGGCCAGGGCGCTTCTGGTTGTCGAAGGCGATCGCATCCCCGACCGTCTCGCCGCCTCGACCGCGCACACCGATACCAACGCCAAGCTGCAGGTGATCCGCAAGCGCGTGCTCTCGCGTGAGAGCCTTCTCGACATGGCGCGTCGGATGGCGCTGTTTCCGGACCTGCGCACCGAGACCGGCGCGCGCGATGCCGACGCAGTGTTCGAGGCGCTGAAGAATTCGGTCGCGATCGAAATTTCCGAGCAGAGCAGATCGCGCTCCGCCCCCAAGGACGCGACTTTCATGACGGTGTCTTTCCGCGCCGGCGCTCCGGCCCGCGCCGCGCGGGTCGCGAACGAGCTGGTGACGCGCATTCTGAAGGAAGACGCCGATATTCGCACCAAGGCCGCGCGCGATACGCTCGATTTCTTCTCGCGCGAGGTGGATCGGCTGGAGGCGGAGCTGTCGAAATCCTCCGCTGCGATCTTGCAGTTCAAGCAGGAGAACGGCGACGCGCTGCCCGAGGAGCTGCCGCTGCTTCGCGACCGTCTCGCCGCGGTGCAGGCGGACGCGGAGACCCGGCTCGCGCATGTGAACGAGACCGAAACGGAGATCGACCGGCTGGTGCGCCTGCGCGAGGCGGCAGGGCGCAAGGTCGACCGCGACGCGATCTACCCGCCCGCAGCCCGCGAACTGTCCCGGCTGGAAGCGCAGCGCGACGCGCTCAAACCTCTTCTGCCCGCTGATGACGCGCGCCTCGCGGCGCTGGGGGCGCAAATTCAGGAGTTGTCGCAGCAGGCACAGCTACCGCTGCCGAAAGCGAAGTCGGCCTTCGAGAACCGTCTGCGCGAGTTGACCGATGCGCATTTCGTGGCGCAGGCTGCGGGCGAGGCCGCTGACTTGAAGATGACGCAGCTTCGCGAAGCCATGGCGAAAGTGCCCGCCAATGCATCGGCGCTCGAAGCGCTGCGCCGCGATCACGACAATCTCGCCGATCAGTACGACAGCGCCGTGCAAGCGCGCGCGGTGGCCGAGACGGGCGACACGATCGAGTCGCTGGCCAAGGGCGAGAAGCTGACCGTGATCGATCAGGCGGTGGCACCGGGCGAGCCGGTGAAACCCAACCGCAAGACGCTGGCGCTGGCCGGGGTCGGAGTGGGGCTACTGCTCGGCCTCGTCGCGATCGCGCTGAAGGAATTGCTCAGCACCGGTATCCGTCGCCCCGAAGACCTGCAGCGCCATTTGGGCATCGCGGCTTTCGCGACGCTGCCTTATCTGAGCGCGCCCGAAGACGCGCGCCGCCGTCGCCGCAAGGTGCTGGTCTCCGGCTCGATGGTCGGCGCAGCGTTCATCGCGGTCGTGGTGCTGTTCAGCGCGTTCTACATGCCGCTCGACCGGCTGTTTTGAGGCAAGGAGAGCGAGATGGCCGAAAGACTTCGAGATGCGATTGCCAAGGCCCGGGCCGCCCGCACCGGGCGTACGGCGTTCGAGCCTGCCGCGCGCGCGCCAGCGTATCAGGGCAGTGACAGTCTCACCGCGGACGCGTGGCAGGCGCTGACGCCGATTGCCCCGAACCTCGGGCGACTGCGCGGCAAGCGCATCGTCAGTCCCGACAGCAGCGCCGAGAGCGCCCCGATCGACCTGATGCGCACCAAGATCGTGCAGCAGATGCGGGCCAATGGCTGGCGGCGGCTGGCGATCACCTCGCCCTCGGCAGGCTGCGGGAAATCCACCGTCGCACTCAATCTCGCGCTGAGCCTCGCACGGCAAGAAGAGCGGCGCACCCTGCTCATCGAGGCCGATTTCCGCAAGCCCTCGCTTCTTAAACTGCTCGACGCGCCGCGCGGCCCGCAGGTTTCCGACGTCTTCGCAGGGGAAGCCGAGTTCGCCGATCACGCGCTGCGTCTGGGCGCCAACCTCGCGATCGGAGCAAACAGCAAACCGGTGGCGACCCCGGCCGAGCTGATCCAGTCGCGCCGCGCGACCGAGGCGCTGGAGCGGATCGAGGCTATCTACGCCCCCGACCTTATGATCTTCGACACCGCGCCCGTGCTTGTCAGCGACGATACGCTCTCGCTCGCCGCCCATGTCGATTGCGTGCTGATCATCGCCGCGACCGAAGAGACCACGATCCGGGAAATCGACATCTGCGAGCGCGAGCTGGCCGAGCGTACCAACGTGATGGGCGTCGTGGTCAACAAGTTCCGCTTCGCGGCCCCCGAATATGGCTATGCGTATGGTTACGGTTACGGTTACGGGGTCGTTTCGGACGCGAACTGAGCGGTGCCGCCGCTTTGCCTTCCGTCACGCCCGTGCCATATAGCCTCGGTAAGCGAGCGAGGTCCCG
This sequence comes from Thioclava sp. F34-6, assembly GCF_002213235.1. Classification (NCBI taxonomy): domain Bacteria; kingdom Pseudomonadati; phylum Pseudomonadota; class Alphaproteobacteria; order Rhodobacterales; family Paracoccaceae; genus Thioclava; species Thioclava sp. F34-6. Next base: position 252,673 of record NZ_NBOA01000005.1, on the reverse strand, counting down.
CAGGCCGAGGCTTCGGACCGCGCCAAACCCTGCTGACGAAAGGCCGATATGACCCGCATCATCTCTTCTCTCTCCGAGATTTCCGACTCGTATGACGCGCTGTTCTGCGATCTGTGGGGCTGCCTGCATAACGGGGTCGAGGCTTTCCCCGGGGCTGTCGCGGCGCTGCAGGCGTTTCGCGCGAAGGGCGGCAAGGTCGTCCTTCTGACCAACGCGCCGCGTCCGTCGAAGTTCGTGATGGAGTCACTCGACAAGCTGGGCTGTCCGCGCGACGCCTATGACCTCGTCGTCTCTTCCGGCGATGCCGCGCAGGATGCGATGTTCGCGGGCGCCGTTGGCAAGAAGGTCTGGCATCTGGGGCCGTCCAAGGATGACGGCTTCTTCACCGAGGTGCCGGAAGAATGGCAGGGGCAAGCCGAGATCACTCGCGTCGATTTCGACGATGCAGAGGGTATCGTCTGCACCGGTCCCTTCGACGAGGTGAACGAAGTTCCCGAGGATTACCGCCCGAAATTCCTGCTGGCGAAGATGCGCGAGTTGCCGATGCTCTGCGCGAACCCCGATATCGTCGTGGATCTGGGCGACAAGCGCATCTATTGCGCTGGCGCTTTGGCCGCGCTCTACGAGGAAATGGGCGGCGAGGCGATGTATTTCGGAAAGCCCCATCCGCCGATCTACGATCTCGCGCGGCGCAAGTTGAGCCGTCTGGGCGGCGCGGAGGATGCGCGCATCCTCGCCATCGGCGACGGGATCAATACCGACGTGGCCGGCGCCGCGGGGGAGGGGATGGACTGCCTCTTCATCACCGGCGGTCTGGCGCATGACCAGTTCGGCGCCGATCCGCAGAACCCCAATCCGGAGCTGCTGCGCACCTGGCTGGAGGCGCGTCAGCGCGATCCACTCTACAGCATGGGGCAACTGACCTGAGCGGAGCATCAAATTCTCTACGTAACTTTGTTGCGACTTTTGTCTCGGTAGGGTAAAAAAGTTGCGCAGGCGCCTTGCCTGTGCTCTGCCGCATGTGCTATGCCGCAGTGCAACATGAACTTCCGGCTGGGACCTATGGATATGCTCGACAACCTGCCCCGTGGCACGATCTGCATCGAAGATCTGGAAATCGGCATGGTGCGCTACCTCCGCAAGGAGGTCACCGACCGCGACATCGAGATGTTCGCGGAGGTTTCCACCGACCATAACCCGGTCCATCTGGACGATGCCTATGCGCAAGACACCATTTTCGAGGGTCGAATCGCGCATGGCATGCTGACCGCGGGTCTGATCTCGGCGGTGATCGGCGAGCAGCTTCCCGGTCACGGCACGGTCTATCTCGGCCAGTCGCTCAAATTCATGGCTCCCGTGCGCCCCGGCGATGTGGTCTACGCCGAGGTCAAGGTCACGGGGATCGACCATTCGCGTCGCCGTGTCACGCTTGAAACCCACTGCGCGGTGGGCGATACGGTGGTCGTGAAAGGCGAGGCGCTGGTTCTGGCGCCCTCGCGCAAGTTCGACTGACCCGGCGACCTCGCCGGAGGGCGGGGTGGATGAAACGCTTGACCACTTGGAAATCGCTGGAGACGTCTGCGCGCGGGGCCTCCGTCGCGATGGGCAATTTCGACGGCATCCATCTCGGCCATCAATCGGTGATCGATCAGGCGCGCGGGAAAGATGCGCCTCTGGGCGTCATCACCTTCGAACCCCATCCGCGCGAATTCTTTGCAGCGCGCGCCGGCAAGACCCTGCCGCCGTTCCGGCTGATGAACCCCGAGGCGCGCGCCAACCGGCTCGCCAAGCTCGGCGTCGATCGCCTCTATGAGCTGCCCTTCAACGACGAACTGGCCGATATGAGCGCCGACATGTTCGCCCGCGAGGTGCTGGCCGAAGGGCTGGGCGTGACCCATGTCGCGGTGGGCGGCGATTTCCGCTTCGGCAAGGGGCGCGAGGGCGACGTGGCGATGCTGACGGAGCTGGGCGCGAAATACGGCTTCGAGGTCACCGTCGCGCCGCTTCTGCATGTGGAGGGGGTCGAGGCGTCCTCGACCGCGATCCGCACCGCGCTGGCCGAGGGCCGTCCCGAGGATGCCGCCGCCATGCTGGGCCACCTGCACCGGATCGAGGGCGAAGTGCTCCACGGTGACAAGCGCGGACGCGATCTGGGTTATCCGACCGCGAACATGTCGATGGCCGGGCTGCATCTGCCCAAGCTTGGCGTCTATGCGGTGAAGTTCGACGTGCTGACCGGTCCCTACAAGGGTAGCTATCTGGGGGCGGCGAGCCTCGGAGTGCGTCCGATGTTCGGCGAGAACACCCCGAACCTCGAAACCTATGTCTTCGATTTCAAAGGCGACCTTTATGGCGAGCATGTCTCGGTCGCGCTGGTCGAATTCCTGCGCCCCGAAATGAAGTTCGACGGGCTCGAGGCGCTGGTCGCGCAGATGGATGCCGATTGCGTCCGCGCGAGGGAGATTCTGGCGGAGCGCTGAGGGCCGCGCCCGACCTCGGGTGGGCGCTTTATGTCGCCAGTGGCTGGGCGCTTTATCTCACAAGCCCGAATGACGCGTGAACCGCGACTCCCTCGCCAATGCGCCCTCCCGGGGGGAGGTCGGGCGCGGCCCGGGGCTGGTCGCCCCGCGCCAAAAGTCGTCGGTCTGCCCGTCCCGCCATATCCAAATCGCAGATCCGCTCACGATACGCCGATCTGCCCTTTCCATTTCCCCGCCGCTGCCCCATTTTCCGCGCTATGACCAAATTGCGCCCCGAGTTCTGGAAACTGCCGCTGAAGAAGCTCACCGCCCCCGAATGGGAGGCGCTTTGCGATGGCTGCGGCAAATGTTGCCTGAACAAGCTCGAATACGAGGATACGGGCGAGGTCGTCTTCACCCGCGTCGCCTGTCGGCTGCTCGATGGTGAGAGCTGCAGCTGCACGCAATATGACATTCGCCACCAGTTCGTCCCCGAATGCGTGACGCTGAGCCCCAAGACGATCCACAAGATCGCCTATTGGATGCCCGCGACCTGCGCCTACCGGCTGCGCTTCGAAGACAAACCTCTACACGACTGGCACTACCTGATCTCGGGGTCGCGCGAGACGGTCCATGAGGCCGGGGAGAGCGTGCGCGGCTGGACCGTGCCCGAGTTCGAAGTGCCCGAAGACGAGTGGGACGAATACACGATCGAGGATCTCTCATGAATTTTGCCTCCGACAACACGTCCGGCGCCCATCCCGCCATTCTCGAGGGCCTCACGGCTGCGAATGAGGGTCATCTGCATTCCTATGGCGACGATCCGATCACCGAGGGCGTTCAGGCGAAGATCCGCGAGATCTTCGAGGCACCCGAAGCGCGTGTCTATCTGGTCGCGACCGGGACGGCGGCCAATGCGCTCTCCTGTGCGGTGCTGACCGATCCCTGGGGCGCGATCTTCTGCCACCGCAACGCCCATATCGAGGAAGACGAGTGCGGCGCGCCGGAATTCTACACCAACGGCTCGAAACTGGTTCTGGTCGACGGGCCGGATGCGAAGATGGACGCCGACGCGCTGGCGCGCACCATCGCGCACACGGGCCGCGGCGGTATCCATAACGTGCAGCGCGGCATGGTCTCGATCACCAACTCGACCGAGGCAGGCGCGGTCTATTCGCCCGAGGACGTGAAGGCGCTGACCGATGTCGCACGCCGCTACCATCTGCCGGTGCATATGGACGGCGCGCGTTTTGCCAATGCGCTGGTCGCTGCGGGTTGCACTCCTGCGGAGATGACGTGGAAGGCGGGCGTCGACGTGCTCAGCTTCGGCGGCACCAAGAACGGCTGCATGGCGGTTGAGGCGGTGGTGATCTTCGATCCCAAACGCGCCTGGGAGTTCGAGCTGCGCCGCAAGCGCGGTGGCCATCTTTTCTCGAAACACCGCTTCCTCGCGGCCCAGATGCAGGCCTATCTGGCCGATGATCTGTGGTTGAAGACCGCGCGGCATGCAAATGAAATGGCACGCAAACTCTCGGAAGGCATCGGCCAGATCGAGGGCGCGAAGCTGATCCACCCGACGCAGGCCAATGCGGTCTTCGCCGCCTTGCCGCGCGGGGCGCATAAGCGCGCGATTGCGGCCGGGGCCTATTACTACCTCTGGCCGTTCGATCAGTCGCTGGAAGGCCCTGAAGACGAGCTTCTGGCCGCGCGTCTGGTCTGTTCCTGGGCCACAACGCCCGAGGAAATCGACACCTTCCTCAGCCACCTGGCGTAATCGGCGCCGAAGATCAGCGCCGCCCGGGCAGCTCGCGAAAGGCGATCTTCTCGGGCGGGCCATCCCATTCCGGATGCTCTTTCTGCGCGGCTCTCAGGGCCGCGCGGAACCGGCGGATCGCACCAAGGCCCGGAATGCGCGGGATATGTGCGAGCTCCCAGTGAATGCCGTTGATCGGATCGTCGAAGAACACCGCGTAATAGCCCGGCGCATAGACGGGATATTCCTGCGGGGCGTCGGTCACCGACAGCTCGCGCGGGATCAGGAAATCTCGGTGAAACGCATCCACTTCGGCGCGCGACTTCGCCCAGAGCGCGATGTGATGTATGCCCACCGCCCGCGCGTCATGATCCAGCTTCTTGCCGGAATGCGCGGGCTGGATGCCGATATAGGAATGCGGCATCGGGAAGCGCGCCATGTAATAGGTCGACCGATATCCGATATCGAGCGTCCAGAAGCTCTTATATCCAAGCCATCCGAACATCGCATCGTAGAAGGCGATCGACTTTTCATAGTCGAGCACCGAAAATTCGACGTGATTGACCCCGCGCCAACGCATGAGAGGCCTCCTTTCGGTTGCATTCACACTAGACGAGGCAGGCGACCATGCAATGACGCTTCACGCAGACGGGATAGGGTAGGGCGGCTGCCAGACCTTTGCGGGGGCAAGCTGCCGGACCGTCGCGGGGGTAACCTCGAACAGCACGAGATGGCTCAGATCGGGGCGCGAGCGCGACGCATAGAGCATCGCTTGCGCGCCGCTGTTCCGCGCTCGATCCGAGAAGTGCCAAGTGCACGAGGGCGCGCCGCTCGCCCTCTCATCCTGCCAGACCGCCGATGCCGCCGCCTGATCGGGCGTGCCTCGCAGGTCGTCCACCGCCTGCGCTGTGATCTCCAACGGAACGATCACCCGCGGCGGATCGCTCGCCCGCACGTAACGCCGCAGGGCTACGCCAGCCCCTTCGGCACTCAGCGAGGCATAAAGGGCTACCTGCCCGGAATGATGAAACCGGCCCTCCGGATGGCGGGCCGGTTCGCAAGCATCTTCGGCACGATCGGCAGAGAGGATCCGCCAGACCGTGCCGTGGAAAGAGATCACTCGGCTTCGCCCTGCTCGGCGAGGAATTTCTCGGCGTCGAGCGCGGCCATGCAGCCCATGCCGGCGGAGGTGACCGCCTGACGATAAGTGTGATCGGTCAGGTCGCCTGCCGCGAAAATGCCCGGCTGCGAGGTCCGGGTCGAGCCCGGCTCCACCCAGACATAGCCGCCCGATTGCATCTTCAGGCTGTCCTTGACCAGTTCCGACGAAGGCGCGTGGCCGATCGCCACGAAGAACCCGTCGCAGGGGATCACCTTCTCCGAGCCGTCCGCGGTGGATTTCACGCGCACGCCGGTCACGCCCAGCGGATTTTCGTCGCCGAGGATTTCCTCGACCGTGTGATTCCACTCGATCTCGACCTTGGGGTTCTTGAACAGGCGCTCCTGCAGGATCTTCTCCGAACGCAGCGTGTCGCGGCGGTGGATCAGCGTCACCTTGGACGCGAAGTTGGTCAGGAACAGCGCCTCTTCGACCGCGGTGTTGCCGCCGCCGATCACCACGACCTCCTTGCCGCGATAGAAGAACCCGTCACAGGTCGCGCAGGCCGAGACGCCGAAGCCCTTGAACTTCTCTTCCGAGGGGAGCCCAAGCCATTTCGCCTGCGCGCCGGTGGCGAGGATCACCGCCGAAGCCTCGTATGTCGTACCCGAATCGCCTTTTGCAACGAAGGGGCGCTTCGACGTGTCGAGCTCGGTGATCATATCCATGATGATCTCGGTGCCCATCGCGCGGGCATGCTCTTCCATCTTCACCATCAGCTCGGGGCCCTGGATCTCGCTCTCGCCGGGCCAGTTCTCGACCTCGGTGGTGATGGTCAGCTGGCCGCCCGGCTGCATGCCCTGCACCAGAACCGGCTCGAGCATCGCACGCGACGCATAGACCGCCGCCGTGTAGCCGGCAGGGCCGGAACCGATGATCAGAACCTTGGTTTTCTTCGTCTCGGACATGCCCGCCTCCTTGGAAATCTGCCCGACGGATATAGTCGGAGCGAAGCGCGCCGAAAAGCCCCTGCATGCCGCGACAAATAGCACTTGCGGAGCGTGTCGCGAAATATTATTGCGCCTCCTCTCTTCCGGCGGTAAGTTCTGCCGCAACGCACGAAGGATTATTTCAACATGGCCACCTCTCGGCTCGACGATATCGACCGCAAAATCCTTGCTGAACTGCAGGCGGACGGGCGGATGACGAATGTCGAATTGGCGAAACGCGTGGGGATTTCGGCTCCGCCGTGCCTGCGCCGCGTGCGCACGCTCGAAGAGGCGGGTTACATTCGTGGCTACCATGCCGATGTAAACCCGCGCGAACTGGGATTCGAGGTGCAGGTCTTCGCGATGGTGCGCCTGCACAGCCAGGCCGAGGCGGACCTGTCGAATTTCGAGGCGCGCTGCCGGGAATGGCCGCTCGTGCGCGAGTGCCACATGCTCAACGGCGAGATCGATTTCGTGCTGAAATGCGTGGCGCCCGACCTGTCGAGCTTCCAGAGCTTCCTGACCGGGCAACTTACCGCCGCCGAGAACGTCGCCAGCGTGAAAACCTCGCTGGTAATCCGCTGTGCCAAGGACGAGCCGGGCGTGCCCTTCGACGTGCTCGAAGAGCGTATCGCCAAACTGGCCTGAGCCTTGCCCTGATCCCATCCGTTGCCGGAGGGGCGCTGCCCCTCCCTTCGCTGTCGCGAATTCCCGCCCCGGGATATTTCGCCAAGCCGAAGGGGCGCGTGGCCGCTTCGCTCTTGAGAAATATCCCGAGCGGGCCGTAGGCCGGGGGGGCAGAGCCCACTTCTTTTTTTTGATATATGTCGCCGTCCGGCGACGGGGCGGCGCCCCTCAGCGCGTCTCTTTCGGGCGCAGCACCAGCCAGATCAGCGCGGCGCCGGCCAGCGTCAGAAACGGGATCATCGCGAGGTTGACTGCCTGCCAGCCCGCCTGGGCATTGCCGCTCTGGGTGCAGTTCATCAGCCCACCCGAGGCGAGCGAGGCGAGGAAGACGCCGCCGAACACCACGAAATCGTTCATCCCCTGCACATGCCCGCGCTCTTCCGGGCTATGGGCTGAGGCGAGCATCGCGGTCGCCCCGATGAAGCCGAAGTTCCAGCCGAGCCCGAGGAGGATGAGCGTGGCGTAGAACTGTGCGAGATCGACGCCGCTCAGCGCCATCGCACCCGCTGCGGCGAGAATGGCCAGTCCTGTGCCCACGATCGCCTCTTTGCCGAAACGGGCGATCAGGTGGCCGGTGAAAAAGCTCGGCACATACATGGCGAGCACATGCGCCGAGACGATATTGGCCGCGTCCGCTTGCTCGAACCCGCAGCCGACGACCGCGAGCGGCGTCGAGGTCATCACGAGGTTCATCAACGCGTAGGAGACCATGGCGCAGATCATCGCGACGAGGATGACCGGATCTTTCAGCAACTCGCGGCGGCTGCGGCCCTCGTGACGTTCGTGCTTCTTGCGCCGTCCCGGGGCGGGGATGTCGAGGAAGGAAAACAGGATCGGCCCGAGCGCATTGATCGCGATGATCGCGAGATATGTCGCCATGAAGGGGACGACCATCGCCTCGCTCGTGACTTTCACCAACTGCGGCCCGATGATCGCAGCCACCAACCCGCCCGCCATCACGTAGGATATCGCCTTGGGCTGAAACTCCGCGCTGGCGGTATCGGTCGCCGCGAAGCGGTAGAAGCCCTGCGCCGACATGTATGTACCGGTGAAGAACGACCCCAGCATGAAGAGCGCGAAGGAGCCGTGGAACAGCGCATAGGCCGCGGTCGCCGCCCCCAGCGCGCCCATCGCATTGGCGAGGATGAAACCCGCGCGGCGACCCTTCGCTGCCATGAATTCCGACATCGGCTGTGCCGAGAGGACCGAGCCAAGAATGATCAGCGACAGGGGCAGCGTCGCGAAGCAGGGGTTGGGCGAGAGCATCTGGCCCGCGAGCCCGCCCACGGTGAAGATCATCGGCATCTGCGCGCCAAGCAGCGCCTGTGCCAGGACCAGCACGATCGTGTTGCGCATTTCGCGCGTGGCGGGAGGGGCGGGAATGTCACTCATGACAGCTTGCTAGCGTGGCGATTGGGGGCTGGCAAGCGGGCGCGGCATGAGGCAGGGTGTCGCGCATGGTTGGACGTATCATTACCTGCGAAGACGACATTGCCGAAGGCACCGAATTTCTCTGCCGCGCCGAGCCGCGTTTTGCGGAGGTCTGTGCGCTGACGGGGCCTTGGCCCTTACGCCGCCGCGAGGACGGGTTCGAGGCGCTACGCGACGCGATCATCGGCCAGCAGGTTTCGGTCGCCGCCGCGAATTCGATCCGCAACAAGGTTATCGGCGCGGGCTTCGGCGATCCGGTCTCGATCGCCGGCGCCTCGGAAGAGGATCTGCGCGCCTGTGGCCTTTCGCGCCAGAAGGTGCGCTACCTGCAGGCGCTCTCCAATTCCGGTGTCGATTTCGAGGGGCTGCGCGCGATGCCCGACGAGGAGGTGGTCGCGCAGCTCCTGCCGATCCCCGGCATCGGGCGTTGGACCGTGGAGATGTACCTGATCTTCGCTCTGGGCCGCGCCGATGTTTTTGCGGTCGACGATCTGGCTCTCGCCGAAGGGGCGCGGCTGCTATTCGATCTACCCGAGCGGCCCAAGCGCAAGCAATTCAACGAGCTATCGGCGGCCTGGTCGCCGTGGCGCGCGGTTGCGGCGCGTGGCCTCTGGGCCTATTACGCGGCGTGTAAAGATCGTGAAGGAGTTGCCCCATGACCCGCAAGCTGGACGCCGGACGCAGAGAGCCGCAATCCGGTACGGTGAAATCCGCCGTGGTGTTTCTGCATGGCTACGGTGCGGACGGGGCGGACCTTCTGGGCCTCGCCGATCCGCTGGGCCAGCATTTGCCCGACACGCTGTTTCTCGCGCCCGACGCGCCCGAGCCCTGCCGCGCGGCCCCTTACGGTCGTCAATGGTTCCCGATTCCGTGGATCGACAATTCCAGCGAAGCGGAATCCGCTCAAGGTCTCAAGGATGCTGCAGCCGACGTGGATGCGTTCCTCGACTCCGTGCTGCAAGAGCAGGGGCTGACGCCCGCGCAGCTCGCCGTGATTGGCTTCTCGCAAGGCACGATGACCGCGCTCGAAGTGCTGCCGCGCCGCGCCGAACCGGTCGCGGGTCTGGTGGCCTTCTCGGGGCGTCTGCTGCGCCCGGAAGCCCTGGGCACTGAGGCGATCTCGAAGCCGCCGGTGCTGCTGATCCATGGCGATCAGGATCCGGTCGTGCCCTTTGCCGATATGGGCAAGGCTGGCGATGCGCTGGTCTCGGCGGGTTTCGACACTTATGCCCATGTAATGAAGGGCACCGGGCACGGAATCGCACCGGACGGCCTCTCGGTGGCGCTGGCCTTCCTGCAGGACAAGCTGCCCGGCTGATCGGCGGGGCATGCCGCAGCGCCGCGACGCCGGGCTCCATTCTCCGTCTTGGGCCGTCATTTCCTTGTCATGGCAGTTTGCTACCCATGCCGCATGGCAGCAATCGCGAGATCAAGAGGCTTGCCAGATCGCGAACGCCATATATAGTCATGGATAAGGCAGGGGCGGACCCCGCCCCTGAGCCGAGGCAGGCGACAGGGCGAGGACGGAGTCACCCATGCTGGACGAATGCGACAGGACCGATTTTCGAACGCAATTCACCCGTGAACCGGCGGCGCTGAGACAGCATCCGGCACTGGTGCTAAACGCTGATTTCCGGCCGCTCTCCTATTATCCGCTTTCGCTATGGCCTTGGCAGGAGGCGATAAAGGCGGTCTTCCTCGATAGGGTGACGATCCTCGCCGAATACGAAGAGGTGGTGCGCAGCCAGAGGCAGGCCTTCAAAATCCCCTCCGTCGTCGTCCTCAAAGAATATGTCCGACCTCAGAAGCGCGTGGCTTTCACGCGCTTCAATCTTTTTCTGAGGGACGAATTCAAGTGCCAGTATTGCGGCAAGAAGGGCGATCTGACCTTCGACCACGTGATTCCGCGCTCGCGCGGTGGAATCACCAGCTGGGAGAATGTCGTGGCAGCCTGCGCGCCGTGCAATCTGCGCAAGGCCAACAAGCCGCTGGAACGCTCGGGGATGCAGCTTCTCAAGCCCGCGCGCCAGCCCCAGCCCGAGGACATGCTCCGCATCGGGCGGCGCTTCCCGCCGGGCTATCTGCATGAAAGCTGGATGGACTTCCTCTACTGGGACACCGAGCTGGAAGCCTGAGAAAAAGGGCGCGCCTTATCCGACACGCCCTTCGTATTGGGGAAATATCCCAGGGGGCTTGCGCAGCAAGCGGGGGCAGAGCCCCCTCTGAGACCCTTAGTGCCCTACTGCGACCTGACCGCCATTCGACAGCTTGTCGATGATCGTCTCGGTCGCCTGGTTCATCCCCACGACCTTCACATCCGTTCCGGACATCCGGAACTTACCCACCGCTCGGTCGAGCGCCGATACCGAGGAAATGTCCCAGATATGCGCGTGGGTCAGGTCGATCACCACGCGGTCGAGCTTCTCCTGGAAGTCGAAGGCGCGATTGAACTCTTCGACGGTCGCGAAGAAGATCTGGCCCTTGATGTAATAGGTCCGAAGGTGATGCGCCTCGTTGTAGCGCGATGTGATCTCGGTCATCCGCGCGATCTTGCCCGCGAAGAAGATGCCCGAGAGCAGCACGCCCACCAGTACGCCGATCGCGAGGTTATGGGTGGCGACGACGAAGGCGACGGTGGCCAGCATCACCACGTTGGACGACATCGGCATGGTGCGCAGCTGACCCAGCGAGGCCCAGCTGAACGTGCCGATCGAGACCATGATCATGATCGCCACCAGCGCGGGCATCGGAATGCGGCCCACCCATTCGCCCAGAACCACACAGAAGATCAGCAGCGCGATCCCCGCGGTCAGGGTCGACAGGCGCGTGCGCCCGCCCGAGGTGACGTTGATCACCGACTGGCCGATCATCGCGCAGCCCGCCATGCCGCCGATGAAGCCGGTGCAGAAGTTGGCGATGCCCTGACCGAAGCATTCCTGACGACGGTCCGAGCGAGTGTCGGTCATCTCGTCGACGATGTTCTGCGTCATCAGGCTCTCCAGCAGGCCCACGACCGCCACGCCCACCGAATAGGGCAGGATGATCTGCAGCGTCTCGAAGGTGAACGGCACGTTCGGAATCAGGAGCGAGGGGAGCTGATCGGGCAGGGCCCCCATGTCGGACACCGTGTGCACGTCGTCGAGACCAAGCCCCATCGAGACCGCGCTGAGAACGAGGATCGCGATCAGCGGCGAGGGGATGGCGCGGAAGAAGCGCGGCAGCAGATAGATGATAGCAAGGCCAAGCGCGACGAGCGCATAGGTCGCCACCACCGGCACGTTGGCCGGGTTCAGCTCAGGCCATTGCGCCATGAAGATCAGGATGGCGAGCGCGTTCACGAAGCCGGTCATCACCGATTTCGATACGAAGCGCATCACCGTCCCGAGGTTGAGCGCCCCCGCGATCACCTGGATCACGCCCGCCAGCACCGTCGCGGCCAGCAGGTAATCCAACCCGTAGCTGCGCACGAGCGTGCCCATCAGCACCGCGGTCGCGGCGGTCGCGGCCGAGATCATGCCGGGGCGACCGCCGAAGAAGGCGGTGATCGTTGCGATCATGAAGGAGGCGTAGAGGCCCACTTTCGGGTCGACGCCCGCGATGATCGAGAAAGCGATGGCCTCGGGGATCAGCGCCAACGCCACCACGAGACCGGAAAGGATGTCAGCGCGGAAGTTGCCAGTCCACTGGCTGCGCCATTGCGACAGGGTCATAAGATCGTCCTGCAATTAGAAAGGCCCGCGACCGGGGAGGGGCGGGCCGGAGGATGTGAGATTTGGCGCAGCCAATACCCGGCTGACGTCGCGATGCCAAGCCCCGTAGGCCGGGTTTTAAGAAAAATTCAAAGAAGATCAGGTCGTGTTGCCCAATTTCGCGGCAAATTTCGCGAGACTGGTGGCGAGATCGCCATAGCCGGTAAAACGCCGCTCATAGCGCAGTCCGAGCCGCTCCGCCGCCTCGCGCGCCTTCGCATCTAGCGCCGGATCGTCGGTCTGGGCCTGATAGATCAGCCGGTCGTAATTGCCGAACATCATCGGGATCAGTTCCGGATGACGGTCGAAGCCCATCGGCTTCCAGACGAAAGCGTCGAACTGCCGCGTCAGGAAATCAGTGAGGTAGAAGGCCGTGATCTCCTCTTCCGCCGTTTCGGCGAAGGCGGCATTGCCTTCGAAAAACGAATAACAATGCGGGCCTTCGACCATCTCGACGCCCAGGGACTTGCACTTTTCCGACAATTGCCCGCCCGTGCCGCAATCGGCATAGACCACGAAGATATCGTCGTATTGGTCGCGATAATGCAGCACCGCCTCTTCGACGGCGGCGGTGATCTTCTCGGGGTATAGGTGCAGATTGGCGGGCAGGCAGGTTAGGTCGATATGATCCCAGCCATTGATCCGCTTGAGCGCGAGAATCTCCCGCGCGAGCGCCCCGCAGGCGATCAGCAGAAGCCGTCCCGACCCCTCGGGAGCTAAGCCATCTTTCGTTAAGGTCGTGTCGCCGGGAAGCGAGGCACCTGTCCGGGCGGTCATTCCACCCGGGCCATCATCCGGGCAACGCCTGCTGCGACGAGAACCATCAGCCCGAGCATCGCCATCGGGAACCCCGATGCGGCGAAGGCCCAGATCGTCAGGCCGGCCAGAACGATCACGAACAGGATCAGCAGCAGAAAATGTGGCAGCGGCATTTCGCGTTTCCCCCTTCCTTTCAAGTATGGGGCGGGGAAGGGCACATGAAAAGGCCCCGATGAAAAAATCGGGGCCCTCTCCATGTATGTCAGGCGTGATGCGGCCGCGATCGGCGATCAGGCGCTCATCTGGTTGTGCTTGCGAGCGATGAAATCCTTCGCCGTCTCGACCGCCACGGCGGCGTCGCGGCAATAGGCATCGGCACCGATCGCCCTTCCGAATTCCTCGTTGAGCGGCGCACCGCCAACCAGAACGATGTAATCGTCGCGGATGCCCTGTTCCTTCATCGTGTCGATCACGACCTTCATATAGGGCATCGTGGTGGTCAGCAGCGCGGACATGCCGAGGATATCGGCCTCTTCGCGGGCGATCGCCTCGAGATAGTTCTCGACCGGGTTGTTGATGCCCAGATCGACGATCTCGAAGCCTGCGCCTTCCATCATCATCGCAACGAGGTTCTTGCCGATATCGTGGATATCGCCCTTCACCGTGCCGATCACCATCTTGCCCATGCGCGGCGCGCCGGTCTCGACCAGCAGCGGCTTGAGAATGGCCATGCCGCCCTTCATCGCGTTCGCCGCCAGCAGAACTTCCGGTACGAACAGGATACCGTCGCGGAAGTCGTTGCCCACGATGGTCATGCCCGCGACGAGGGCCTTGGTCAGAATGTCATACGGCGTCCAGCCGCGGTCGAGCAGGATGCGGGTGGCCTCTTCGATCTCTTCCTTGAGACCGTCATAGAGGTCATCCATCATCTGCGCGGTAAGCTCGTCATCGTCGAGTTCCGAGAGGATGATATCGTCGTCGTCTTCGGCCATGTCCAATAGTCTCCTGCTAGCCGGTGTTACCCTGTGGTGGGGCCGTGGCCCCGTCAAGTCTTGGCGAATTGCGACATGCGCGGTGTTTTGTCCGACCTCGCATGGTGTTGCCGGGCGGATGCCCGGACTCTACTTGGCAAATGTTCTCATTTCGTTCTAAATTCCGGGCATGAGTCTGCCATTCGACCTTCCCCCCGCGAACCCGTCCGAGCGTCTGCGCGCGCGCGGCGCCGCGGCGCGCCCCGTGGGCCGGTTCGAGCCCTTCTCCCGCGCGCCCGAACATGACGGCTGGGACATTCCCGAAGAGGAGCGCCTGACCCGAACCGAAGTCTCGGTAGAGCGACCGCGCTCCGTCATCACCCGCAACCAGTCGCCCGATGTGCCCTTCGAGCGTTCGCTCAACCCCTATCGCGGCTGCGAGCATGGCTGCATCTACTGCTTCGCGCGCCCCAGTCACGGCTATCTCGGCCTCTCGGCTGGCTTGGATTTCGAGACCCGGCTGATTGCGCGTCCCGAGGCGCCGCAGGTGCTCGAAGAAGAGCTGCGCAAGAAAAGCTATCGTCCGAACGTGCTCGCCATCGGCACGAATACCGATCCCTATCAGCCGCTCGAGCGCAAGATGGAGATCATGCGCGCCGTGCTGGAAGTGCTGCAGGCCTATCGCCATCCGGTCTCCATCGTCACCCGCGGCTCGACCATCCTGCGCGATCTCGACATCCTCGCGCCGATGGCCGAGGCGGGATTGGCGCAGGTCGGCGTGTCGGTCACGACGCTCGACGCCAAGCTCGCCCGCGATCTGGAGCCCCGCGCCCCGAGCCCGCCGACCCGGATCCGCATGATCCGCGAACTGTCGCGCGCGGGCATCCCGGTGCGCGTCATGGCCGCCCCGATGATTCCGGGACTCACCGATCACGAGCTCGAAGCGATCCTGACCGAGGCGCGCAGGGCAGGGGCCAGGGCCGCCTCGATGATGCCGGTGCGCCTGCCGCACGAGGTGGCGCCGCTTTTCGCCGACTGGATGGAGCGGCATCACCCCGGCAAGGTCGAGAAGGTGCTGGGCCGGATCCGCGACATGCGCGGCGGCAAGCTCAACGATCCGCGCTTCGGCGAGCGGATGAAGGGCGAGGGAGAGATGGCTGAATTGTTGCAGCAGCGGTTCAAGCTGAGCTGCAAGCGGCTGGGCTTCTCGCGTCATCTGCCCGATCTCGACGTGACGCAGTTCCACGTGCCGCCCCGGCCGGGCGATCAGCTCGAACTGTTCTGATCTCGTCTGAGACGCGTGCATGCTCCATCCGCCGAGAAAAATCCCGGCCCTTCCTTCGTATTGGTTCAAATATCCCGGGGTGAGGCCGCAAGGCCGAGGGGCAGCGCCCCTCAAACCGCGCCTAGCTGCGCCGACGTCCCCGCCGTTCGCGCTTGGGCGCATCCCCGCTCAGGCCGTCATCCTCCGACGAGAACCCACCCAGAACCGAGGAAATCTGATCGAGCGTCGGGCGTTCGCCGCGCGGACGCGTCTCCAGCGCCTCGCGCATCGCGACCAGATGCTCGGCCATCGTGCCGCAGCAGCCGCCGATGATCGTGGCGCCGCAATCGCGCGCCATCACCGCATATTCCGCCATCAGCTCGGGCGTGCCGTCGTAATGGATATGGCCATCGACATATTTCGGGATGCCCGCATTGCCCTTGGCGATGATCGGGCGCTCGGTCCCGGTTGCGGCAAAGCCAAGAACGGTGCGCAGAAGGTCCGATGCGCCGACCCCGCAATTCGCGCCGAAGGCCAGCGGCGGGTGGGCCAGCTTGTCGACCATCGAGACCATCGCCTGCGAGGTCAGCCCCATCATCGTGCGCCCTGCGGTGTCGAAGCTCATCGTGCCGCACCACGGCATCCCCGCCAGATGGCAGGCTTCGGCGGCGGCCTTGTATTCTTCCTGCGCCGAGATCGTCTCGACCCAGAGGATATCCGCGCCGCCCTCTTTCAGACCCTCGGCCTGTTCGTGGAACATCTCGACCGCGAGTTCGTGGGTCAGCGTACCCATCGGCGCGAAAATCTCACCCGTCGGGCCCATCGAGCCCGCAACGACCACCGGGCGCGACTGCTTGTCGGCGACCTCGCGGCCGATCTCGGCGGCGAGGCGGTTCAATTCGCGTACGCGGTTCTGGGCGTTGTGCAGTTTCAGTCGCGAGGCATTGCCGCCGAAGCTGTTTGTCAGGAACAGGTCCGAGCCCGCATCGACGGCGAGCGAATAGAGCTTCGCGATCTTCGCGGGCTCGTCGGCATTCCACAGTTCCGGCGCTTCGCCCGAGGCCAGCCCCATGTTGAACAGGTTGGTGCCGGTCGCGCCATCGGTCATCAGCCAATCGCGGGTTTCCAGAAGGCGGCTCAGCGCGTCGGTTTTCGGGGCGGTCATAAGGGCCTCGTCAAATGCAAAAGGGCCGCGTCTGGCGCGGCGGTTGGCTTTGTCCTGCCATGACAGGCGGGATTTGGCAAATTCGTTTCCTTCATGTTCTTGATGAAGGGGCTGCGATCTCGGCTCGATATGCAAAAGGCCGGACGCGCAGGGCATCCGGCCTTTCAATCCGTGTCATGGGCGAGGGCTCACTCGGCCTCGTCGACCACCTGACGGCGCGCCTCGGCCATGCATTCGGCCATCTTCGCGCGGATCGTTTGTTCATCGGCTTTGTCGCCTAGATCGCCCGAGAGCTTGCGGTACACGTCTTCGTGGCCCGCTTCCTCGAAATCGGAGGTCACGACCTCGCGGACATAGGCATCGGCCTCGGGGCCGGTCTTGCCCAGAAGGCCCGCGGCCCATTGGCCCAGCATCTTGTTGCAGCGCGCATCGGCCTTGAACTGCAGTTCGGCATCATGCGCGAACTTGTTCTCATAAGCGTTTTCGCGATCGTCGAAGGTGGTCATGGCCCTCGTCCCTCCCGGTAAAGTCTCCGTTACCATCGATATGCACATGCACAGGGCGCGCCGCAAGAGGAAAGGGCCGCGATTTGGCCGGTTTGACGGGGCTGTGCATCCGCGTGAACGGCTGTGCGCTTTACCTTGCGAGACTCGCGGGCTTGTCCTATAGGGCGGGCGACACCCTTTCGCGGACGGCGCGCAGGGGCGGCGCGGTATTCCGTTCGGGATGTGGCGCAGGCTCCCACGACGTCCGCGCCAAGCGAGAACGGAGACGCGATGGCACCCCGGCGCAAGAAGATCTACGAAGGCAAGGCGAAGGTTCTGTATGAAGGCCCCGAGCCCGGAACGCTGGTCCAGTATTTCAAGGACGACGCGACCGCCTTCAACGCGCAGAAGCGCGATGTGATCGAGGGCAAGGGCGTGCTCAACAACCGCCTGTCCGAATACTTCATGACCGGCCTGACCAATATCGGCGTGCCGAACCACTTCATCAAACGTCTCAACATGCGCGAGCAACTGATCCGCCAGGTGGAGATCGTGCCGCTCGAGGTGATCGTGCGCAACTTTGCCGCCGGTTCGATCGCGAAGCGTCTGGGGCTGGAAGAGGGCACGCCGCTGCCGCGTCCGATCGTCGAATACAGCTACAAGAACGACGAGCTGGGCGATCCGCTCGTGCCCGAGGAATACATCATCGCATTTGGCTGGGCGAGCCAGCAGGATCTTGATGACATCGTGGCGCTGGCGCTGCGCGTCAACGACTTCCTGACCGGCGTGTTCTATGGCGTCGGCATCAAGCTGGTCGATTTCAAGATCGAGATTGGCCGGGTCTGGGACGGCGATTTCATGCGTCTGATCGTGGCCGACGAGATCAGCCCCGACAGCTGCCGCCTGTGGGACGTCAAGACGGGCCAGAAGCTCGACAAGGACGTGTTCCGCCGCGATCTGGGCAACCTGACCGATGCCTACACCGAAGTCGCCAAGCGCCTTGGCGTGCTACCGACGAATACCCAGCCGATCAAACCGACGCTGATCAACTGAAAGGACCGCTCGTGATGAAAGCCCGCGTTCATGTGATGTTGAAGGATGGGGTGCTCGACCCGCAGGGCGAGGCCGTGCGCCACGCATTGGGCCATATGGGCTTCGACGGCGTCGCAGGCGTGCGCCAGGGGAAGGTGATCGAGCTGGACCTGACCGCGACCGACGCCGCCTCCGCCGAGGCCGAGGTGAAGGAAATGTGCGAGAAGCTCCTCGCCAATACCGTGATCGAGAAATACACCATCGAGATCGCCTGATCCGGGCAGGGCAGGGGGCGCTGCCCCCCTTGGCCTGCCGGCCAATTCCCCCCGGGATATTTGTACCAAGCCGAAGGCCGCACAGGCCTTACCCGACAGGTTCGACCCTCAAGGCCAGGAGTTTGCGCCCATGAAAGCCGCCGTCATCACCTTCCCCGGTTCGAATTGCGACCGCGACCTGAGCATGGCCTTCGCGGCAGCCGGGGCGGATGTCGTCAAGGTCTGGCACAAGGAAACCGCATTGCCCGAAGGCATCGACATCATCGGTGTGCCGGGCGGGTTCTCCTATGGTGACTACCTGCGCTGCGGCGCCATCGCCTCGCGCTCGCCCATCGGGCAGGCCGTGGCGGATTTCGCGGGCAAGGGCGGCTATGTCATGGGGATCTGCAACGGCTTCCAGGTGCTGACCGAGATGCGGCTTCTGCCGGGCGCGCTGATGCGCAATGCGGGGCTGAAATTCGTATCGAAACCGCTGGCGCTGCGCGTGGCGACGACCGACAGCGCCTATACCTCGGGCTATGAGCTTGGGCAGGAGATCATGATCCCGGTCGCACACCATGACGGCAACTATCAGATCGACCCCGAGGGCCTCGCGCGTATCGAGGGCGAGGACCGCGTGGCGTTCCGCTATGTCGAGAACCCCAACGGGTCCGTCGACGATATCGCGGGCGTGCTAAGCGAGAACCGCCGGGTGCTGGGCATGATGCCCCACCCCGAACGCGCGATCGAGGCTGCGCAGGGCGGCGCCGACGGGGCGGCGCTTTTCCGCGCGTTGAGCGGGATGCTGGCAACCGCCTGATCTCGCGCGCTTGTTGCGCTCTGGGCCTTGGCTTAGACTTCGCGCATGACGCACGTGCAGACACGTTCGACGATTTTACCGGATGAGCCGCCCGAAGGTGAGGGCGGGCTCGGCGTTATGGCGCGCTCGCCGCGGGCCCGCTGGCTGCTGCGCATTGCGGTGGTGCTGATCCTCGCGCTGGCCGGGACGGTGATGTGGATCACCAACCAGTGGCTCACCCAGCGTTTCACCGAGACGACGCGCGTGCGCACCGAGCTGCGCCTCGCGCTCTACACCGGCAACATCATGTCGGAATTGCAGCGGACTTCCGTGGTGCCGCTGTTGCTGGCGCGCGACCCGCAACTGACGCAAGCTCTTGATACGACTGATTATTCCACTGCCTCCGCGCAGCTGATCACGGCCAAGAAAGAGGTCGCTGTCGCCTCGATCCGACTTTTGGACATGCAGGGCCGCGTTGTGGCCTCGACCAATCGCACGCAGATCGGCACGCCCTTTCCGAACGCGCCCTTCTTCGTCGATGCGACCCGTTCGCGCGGGACGATCTTCTCGGTCAACGAGCCCGAGGCAGGCGGCACCGAGTTCGACTACTCGCGGGCGGTGATCCAGAACAACAAGCCAGTCGGCGTGATCGTCGTCGAAGCGGACCTGTCGAAATTCGAGCGCGCCTGGGCGGGGATTTCCGATGCGCTGGCCGTGGTCGACAGCGAGGGCAAGATTATCCTGACGACCGAGCCGCGCTGGCGCGGCGTGACGATGTCGGAGGCGCTGGCCGCACGCTCGGCCCCCTCCGCGATTGAGCGCGCGCTGCAGGCGACCGCGGACTGGGCGAATGATGCGCCCGACGCCTATCTGAAGGGCCGTGCGGTGATGCGGACCGAGGCGCGCATTCCGTTCCGCGGCTGGAAAATGATCGCCTTTACCAGCTACGATTCCGTGCGCGAACGGGTGAACGCCGTGCTCGCGCTCGAGATCATGGGCTTCGCGATCCTGCTGGCGCTGGTCTTTTACGCGCTATCACGCCGGGCGCGGCGGCAAAGCCAGGAATTGCGGGCGGAATCGGCGGAGCTGCGCCAGTTGAACGCGCGTCTGAGCCGCGAGATCGCCGAGCGTGAGAAGGCGCAGCAGGATCTGGCAGTGGCCGAGCAGACGATCGCGCAAAGCTCGAAGCTCGCCGCTCTGGGCGAGATGTCGGCTGCCGTCAGCCACGAGTTGAACCAGCCGCTGGCCGCGATGAAGACCTATCTAGCTGGCGCGAAACTGCTGTTGCAGCGCGCCCGGGTGGAGGAGGCTTTGTCCTCCTTCCAGCGCATCGACGACCTGATCGGTCGCATGGGCGCGATCACGCGGCAGCTTAAATCCTATGCCCGCAAGGGCGGCGAGGCGTTCGAGCCGGTGGACCTGCGGGTGGCGCTGTCGGAGGCGCTCTCGATGATGGAGCCGCAGCTGAAAATTCGCAAATTGCACATTTCCCGCACCATGCCGCGGAGTCCTGTTATGGTTATGGCAGATCGCATCCGGCTGGAGCAGGTGATCATCAACCTGTTGCGCAATGCACTCGACGCTACCAAGTCCGTTGAGGAACCGCAGGTGGAGTTGTTGCTTACCTCGGGGGAAACGGCCGTTCTGAGCGTGCGTGACAATGGTCCCGGGATTTCGGACCTCGACAAGCTGTTCGAGCCGTTCTGGACCACGAAGAAACCGGGGGAGGGGACGGGGCTGGGCCTCGCGATCTCGTCCTCCATCATCAGTGATTTCGGGGGGCGTCTGACCGCCCATAATTCCGAAAGCGGGGGCGCGGTGTTCGAAGTGCAGCTGCCCCTTCTGGCGGACAAGAACAGGGCCATAAAGGCCGCGGAGTAAGACATGGCAAGACTAATGAAGGTAGCGATCGTCGATGACGAGGAAGACATGCGGCAGTCGGTCAGCCAATGGCTGGCGCTGTCGGGCTTCGACGCCGAGACCTATGCCAGCGCCGAAGATGCGCTGAAAGTGATCGGCCCCGACTGGCCGGGCGTGGTGATCACCGACATCCGGATGCCCGGCATGGACGGGATGGCTTTCCTCAAGCGGCTGATGGGCATCGATAGCGGTCTGCCGGTCATCATGATCACCGGCCACGGCGATGTGCCGATGGCGGTCGAGGCGATGCGCCTTGGCGCGATGGACTTCATGGAAAAGCCGTTCTCGCCCGACCGGATGACCGAACTGGCCAAGCGTGCGACGCAGGCGCGGCGCACCACGCTGGATAATCGCGCGCTGCGCCGCGACCTGGCCGAGGGCGAGAAGGTGATGGGCAAGCTGATCGGCACCTCCGAACCGATGGAACGCCTGCGCGAGGATATTCTCGATCTGTCTCAGGCTGATGGCCACGTTCTGATCGATGGTGAGACCGGCACCGGCAAGACGCTCGTGGCCCATGCATTGCACGCGACGGGTCCCCGCGCGGGAAAGAAATTCGTCATGGTCAGCTGCGCCGCGCTGACCGAGGAAGCCCTCTCTGCCAAGCTGTTCGGCCCGGTCGAGGAGGGCGGTCTGCCGCTGATGGAAGAGGCCCGCGGCGGCACGCTCTGTCTCGAGGATGTCGAGGCGCTCAGCCAGTCGCTGCAGGCGCGGCTTTTGCAATTCATCAACGATCAGGGCGCGCCGGCGGAGACCCGGATCGTCGCGATCTGCAACACCCATGGCGAGGGAAAGACGGTCGAGGACGCGCTGCGCCCCGATCTGTATTATCGTCTGGCCGCTCTGAAGATCACCCTGCCGCCGCTGCGTGCGCGCGGCGAGGATATCCTGACGCTGTTCAACCGCATGTCCGAGCAATTCGCGGACGAATACGGCTGCGACGTGCCCGAAGTGACCGCGCAGGAAGCGGCACAACTGCTGCAGGCCCCGTGGCCGGGCAATGTGCGCCAGCTGATCAACGTGGCCGAACGCGCGGTGCTGCAATCGCGCCGGGGTTCTGGCTCCATCGCGTCGCTCTTGATGACCGACGACGAAGAGGCGGGCCCGGCTGCGATCACCACCGAGGGTAAGCCGCTCAAGGAATATGTCGAGAGCTTCGAGAAGATGCTGATCGACAACACGATGCGGCGCCACAAGGGGTCGATCTCGGCGGTGATGGAAG
Organism: Thioclava sp. F34-6; assembly: GCF_002213235.1. NCBI lineage: Bacteria > Pseudomonadati > Pseudomonadota > Alphaproteobacteria > Rhodobacterales > Paracoccaceae > Thioclava > Thioclava sp. F34-6. The sequence goes on along the minus strand of NZ_NBOA01000005.1, from coordinate 230,635 downwards.
AACTGTGCCTGCCGCGTCGGACGCTGAACGAGAAGATGGCGAAATACGGCCTCGCGCGCGCCGATTACCTGTGAGGCCTGCGCCCGCGCAGGCCCCCTCGATGCGGGCGCGTGCAGGCAGCTTTCGAACAAGACGACGTGAGCGGCGCGGGCCCGGATGGCACCGCGCCGCGGCATTTTCAGGCCCAGGGCGAAAAATCCCCGGGACGGGCCTGCCCAATCGTTGATCTTTGCCCGGAATCGGGGCGCGATTAACCCTTCCGTTACGAAAATTCGATTGTGTTCCCGGTGGCTGTGCCGCTATGGTCGAAACCAGTCGGTTTCACGCCAAACGTGTGAACCCTCCGAAATTCGCTGATGCCTTGGCCGATCCGGCGCAGATGATGCGCAAGGGGCCCCGGCTCAACCGATTGGCCGAAAGGCCGCAAGTTTGTCTCCCTCTGCCGCATATGCCGGGATGGAGGCCGTTAATTGGGCGCCAAGCGGCTAAGGCCGACCGCGCCTTGGAAAGAACCGCGATGATGCGTGACGGGATTTCGCAGATGAAGACGGGCAGGCTCGACGCCACCGCCGTCTGCGCGCATGTCCGCAGCCTCGCCTCAAGGACAGTTTCAGCCCAAGACAGCGCCGCGCCCCCGGGCCGGTCGCAAAGGGCTGACCTATTGGAATTACATGGCAAAGAAGATGCTTATCGATGCCACCCACGCGGAAGAGACCCGCGTCGTGGTGGTGGACGGCAACAAGGTCGAGGAATTCGACTTTGAGACCATCAACAAACGGCAGCTCGCCGGCAATATCTATCTCGCGAAAGTAACGCGCGTCGAACCGTCGCTGCAGGCGGCATTCGTCGACTACGGCGGAAACCGGCACGGGTTCCTCGCCTTCGCGGAAATCCACCCCGATTACTACCAGATCCCTGTCGCCGACCGCGAAGCGCTTCTCGAAGAAGAGCGACAGCTTGCCGAGGCCGCTGCCGAGGAAGAGGAAAAGCCGAAATCACGCCGCCGCCGCTCGCGCCGGTCCTCGAACAAGGCGGAAAAGGCCAAGCAGGACGACGCGGTCGTCAGCTCGGACGAGATCCCGGGCATGGGCGTCGTCGATCCCGAGGCGGAAGACGAGAACGCCGATGCCGCCAGCGAAGAGGCGGAAGCGGACGCGCAGACGGAAACCTCCAAAGCTCCGGCCGAGGAAGCGCCCGCTTCGGAAGCTGCTGAGAAAACCTCGGCTGTGGAAGCTGCGCAATCTGACGAGGATGACAGCGACGACACGGAGGACGATGACGACGACGCGGCCGAGGCCGATAGCGGCATCGAATCCGTCGCCGACGAGGATGTCGAGGAGGAGATCCGTCCGGCCCGCAAGCCGCGTCCGCGCCGCTACAAGATCCAGGAAGTGATCAAGGTCCGCCAGATCATGCTGGTGCAGGTCGTCAAGGAGGAGCGCGGCAACAAGGGCGCCGCTCTGACCACCTATCTCTCGCTGGCAGGCCGCTACTGCGTGCTCATGCCCAACACCGCGCGCGGTGGTGGCATCTCGCGCAAGATCACCAACGCCGCCGACCGCAAGAAGCTCAAGGAAATCGCGGGCGAGCTGGACGTGCCGAAAGGTGCCGGCCTGATCGTGCGTACGGCGGGCGCGCAGCGCACCAAGACCGAGATCAAGCGCGATTACGAATACCTGATGCGCCTGTGGGAGCAGATCCGCGATCTGACGATGAAATCCGTCGCACCGGCGCCGATCTACGAAGAAGGCGATCTGATCAAGCGCTCGATCCGTGATCTCTACAACAAGGATATCGACGAGGTTCTTGTCGAGGGCGAGCGCGGCTACCGCGCGGCCAAGGCCTTCATGAAGATGATCATGCCGAGCCACGCCAAGAACGTGAAGCACTACTCGGAATCGCTGCCGCTCTTCGCGCGCCATCAGGTGGAAAGCTACCTCGCCTCGATGTTCAACCCGACGGTTCAGCTGAAGTCGGGCGGCTATATCGTGATCGGCGTGACCGAAGCGCTCGTCGCGATCGACGTGAACTCGGGCCGGGCCACCAAGGAAGGTTCGATCGAGGAAACCGCGCTCAAGACCAACCTTGAAGCCGCCGACGAAGTGGCCCGCCAGCTGCGCCTGCGCGACCTCGCCGGGCTGATCGTGATCGACTTCATCGACATGGACGAGCGCAAGAACAACTCGGCCGTCGAAAAGCGCATGAAAGAGCGCCTCAAGACCGACCGCGCGCGCATTCAGGTCGGACGCATCTCCGGCTTCGGCCTGCTCGAGATGAGCCGCCAGCGCCTGCGTCCGGGCATGATCGAATCCACGACGCAGCCCTGCGCCCATTGCCACGGCACCGGCCTGATCCGCTCCGACGACAGCCTCGCGCTGAGCGTTCTGCGCGCGATCGAGGAAGAGGGGACCCGCAAACGGACCCGCGAGGTTCTGGTGCGTGCGCCCGTCGCGGTCGCCAACTACCTGATGAACGCCAAGCGCGAACATGTGGCAGTGATCGAGGCCCGCTATGGTATGTCCGTGCGCATCGAGGCCGCGCCCGAGCTAGTCTCGCCCGATTTCACCATCGAGAAGTTCAAGACCGCGACCCGCAATGTTGCGGAAGTGGACAGCCCCGTGGTGTCCGCGTCGGCAAGCCTGATGGCCGAAATCGACGAGGCGGAGGACGAGACCGAGGCCGAAGCCGAGGCGCAGACCCCGGAGGTCGAGACCGAGGCCGAGGAGCAGCCTAAGAAGAAGCGCCGCCGCCGTCGCCGTCGCAAGAAGTCGAATGGCGAGAACGGGGAGAATAACGGCTCTTCGGAGAACGGCGATCAGTCGTCGGGCGACCAGAAGTCGGACGATCAGAAGTCTGAACCGACCGGAGGTCAGGACGCGCCCGCCAAGGCCGAACCCGCGCAAGCGGCAGAGGCTCCGGCGGACGAGGCCAAGACCGAGGCGCAGACCGACGTCAAGACCGAGGCTCAGCCGGAGGAAGAAGCGCCGAAGCCGAAGCGCCGCTCGCGCGCCCGCAAGAAGGTCGAAGAACCGAAAGCGGACGCCGAGACCGCGGAAGCTGCGGTTGAGGGCACCGAGGCCAAGGCCGAGGAAGAAGCACCCAAGCCGAAGCGCCGCACGCGGTCGCGCAAGAAGGTGGATCCCGAGGCGGATGCGCAAGCCGCCGTCGAAGGCAGCGCCGCCGGCGCCAAGGTCGAGGCCGCAGCGGCGGAGGAAGAGGCGCCCAAACCCAAGCGCCGCTCCCGTGCGCGCAAGAAGGTCGAGGAGCCCGTAGCGGAGACGCCCGAGAGCCCTGAGCCGCCCGAAACCCCGCAGCCCGACGCGCCGACCGAGCCGCAGGAGACGCCGCAGCCCGACGCGCCCGTCGAGACGCCCGAGCCTACGCCGCAGGAAACCCCTGCCGACGTGCCGCAGGAAACGCCGCCCGCGCCCGAGCCCGAAACCCCGTTCGAGCAGCCTCCGGAAACGCCGCAGCCTGATGCTCCGGTCGAACTGCCCGGTGGTCCGGCCTTCGCGGAGACCGAAGCCGAGGGCGAAACCATGACCGAGGAGGCGCCCAAGCCCAAGAAACGGGGCTGGTGGAGCCGCTGAGCCAGCCTCAGATTTGAGAAAGGCCGGGCAGAGCGCCCGGCCTTTTTCGTTTTCATATCTGCTTATCCGCGCTCAGGCGGCCAGTTCCTGTGCATGGCGGGTCAGTTGCAGCGCCGCCCGCGCCGCCTCGCGGCCCTTCTCGACGAAATGGCTGCCAAAGATCGCCCGGTGGTGATCGGTCTCCTGGAACTGATGCGGTGTCAGCGAGACCGACAGCACGGGCACGCCCGTCTCCAGCCCCACCTGCATCAGGCCATTCACCACGGCCTGCGCCACGAAATCATGCCGGTAGATTCCGCCATCGACGACCAGAGCCGCGCCCGCGATCGCCGCGTAGCGGCCCGTTCGGGCCAGCTTCTGCGCCCTCAGCGGCAGCTCGAACGCGCCGGGCACGTCGAAGACATCGACCTGCGCCGCCGGGATCTCTTCGAGAAACCCCTCGAGCGCGCGGTCGATGATATCAGCGTGCCAATTGGCCTTGATAAAAGCGTAACGGGTGTGTGTCATCGTGATCTCCTTGCTAGCGACACGTCACCCAAGGCGATCACATACAGGCCGTGCCCGCGCGAGAAGGCGCGGGATCGGCTGCATATTCTCTTCCATCCGGACTGTAACCGTCGGCTCAGGCCTCGCACCTGATCTGCTGACCCTTGCACGACGGCGAGGCGCTCGCGGGCTCGCGGATTTCGCCGCATACCGCCGGTGGGGAATTTCGCCCCGCCCTGAGAATGGCCGGAGATTGGCACGCGCTTATGTCCTCGGCAAGGGGTTCAGTTCCTCGGCCAGCCATACCAGCATCGGGAGACTGATCATCAGCGGCGGGCCAACGCCGGGCAGGTGCGCAACGCGAGGGCCATCAGCCCTTGCGTACGAGATAGACCTTCACGCCTTCCCAATCCTCTGCCTCGACCAGTTCGTGTCCGCATTGCGCGCAGAAATGGGGCACGTCGATCCAGCTCGCCCCGTCGGTCGCGACCAGCTGGACCAGCGTGCCGGGCGCCGCCGCCTCTAACGCTTTGCGCAGGCGCAAGACGGGCAGGGGGCACAACAACCCCTTTGCATCGATTTCGACATCGGGTTTCATGCCGGAGGTTCTCGCGCGCCCGCGCTGATTTGTCCACGCTGTTGTTATCTCACGACCCGGTGACCGCGCGCGAGGAATGGGGTAGAGGAAGAACATGTTTGGAATCGATCTCGTCTCTGCCGCTTTCCTGCCCGCCGCTTTCGTGGCGCTCTTTGCGGGTCTGCTGTCATTCCTCAGCCCGTGCGTGCTGCCGATCGTGCCGCCCTATCTCGCCTATATGGGCGGGGTCAGCATGGGCGACCTGCGCGAGGGCAAACGCTCGGCGGCGGTGCCTGCGCTGTTCTTCGTTCTTGGCCTGTCGACGGTGTTCCTGTTCATGGGTTTCGCCGCCTCGACCTTCGGGCGGTTCTTCCTGACCAATCAGGTGCTGTTCGGACGGATCGCGGGCGGGGTGATCGTGATCCTCGGCCTGCATTTCCTCGGCGTATTCCGCATCCCGATCCTCGACCGCGAGGCGCGGCTGGACGCGGGCGACCGGGGCGGCTCGAGTTTGGGTGCCTATGTGCTGGGGCTCGCCTTCGCCTTCGGCTGGACGCCCTGCATCGGCCCGCAGCTGGGTGCGATCCTGTCGCTGGCCGCCCAAGGCGGCGATCAGGCGCGCGGCACCGCGCTGCTGGCGGTCTATGCGCTGGGTCTGGGCATTCCGTTCCTGCTGGCCGCGCTGTTCATCCAGCGTGCGATCGGGGTAATGAACCGGCTCAAGGCCTATATGGGCATCATCGAGAAGACGATGGGCGCGCTGCTGGTCGTCGTCGGGATTCTGCTGCTGACCAATGCGTTCTCGGCGATCAGTTTCTGGCTGCTGGAGACCTTCCCGAGCCTTGCAGTGCTGGGCTGACGCCTCACGCCACCATCTGCACCGCGCGGACAAGATCCGCCTCGAAAGCCCGCAGCATAGCGGGCTTTTCCATGTCGGGCAGGCGCAGCAGGTAGGACGGGTGCACGGTGATGAGCATCGGCGTGCCATCGTCGAGTACCTCCACCGTGCCGCGCCGCTTGAGAAGGCCGCGCCGATCCCCGGTGAGGCTCTCCAGCGCCGTCGCGCCCATCGCAAGGATCGCCTTGGGTTTCACCAACGCGCGTTCCCGGTCGAGCCACCAGCGGCAGTGATGAATTTCCTGCCGGTCGGGCGACTGGTGGATGCGCCGTTTGCCGCGCGGGGTGAATTTGAAATGCTTCACCGCATTGGTGATGAAGGCGCGGTCGCGGGACAGGCCAGCCCGCGCCGCCACCTCGTCGAAAAGCTGCCCTGCGGGGCCGACGAAGGGGCGGCCCTCGAGATCCTCGAAATCGCCCGGCTGCTCGCCCACGATCATCAGTGGCGCATCCAGCGGCCCTTCGCCCGGTACTGCCTGCGTTGCGTTCTCCCAAAGCGGGCAGCGGCGGCAGCCATTCAGCCCGGCGAGCAGCTCCGCGCGGTCACCCGCGGGCTGCGGCGTGGCGCGGTCGCTCGCCAGCCGCTCGGTGATCTTGCCAGCTCGGGCTGGGGCCAGCGTGGGGGCACTCAAAGCCATCTCCTCGGCGCGGGCCTGTGCGGTGGCGGTCATCTCGGGGATCAGGCTCGCTTCGGGGAGGTTATGCCAATATTTGCGCGGCATTTCGGATTGCATCGCGTCGACCTTCAGCCGCGCCGGGTTGAAGATGTTGCGGAAATAGGTGCGCCAGAGGTCTTCGGCGCCATCCTCGGGCAGATCGGGGCGCGGCTGCCCCTCGCTGAAGCGCAGTTTGCCCGCTTCGAAATGCGCCGTCAGATCAGGCGTGAAGATCGACCAGTCCATGTCGCCGAAACGTTTCACGAAGAACGGCGCGGTCAGTTCGCAGATGTAATGCGTGGGTTCGAACCACGCGGCAAAGCGGCGACGTGGGGCGTCGGGCGCCCCGATTTCGCGGAAGCGCACGAAGGCCGTCATCTTGTGGCGGTCGCGCGAGACCTCCTTGGCCATGCGGTTCAGTCGGTCGATGCGCGGATCGGCGCGGTCTTCCAGCAGGCGCTTGTCGGATCGCAGCCCCCAGAGCACCGCGTAAGCTCGGGCGAAACGTTCCGGGTCGCGATGACAGACCACGAGCCGGGCGAGGTCGACAAAGCCCTTTGGCACGCTCACAGTGCCGCCTGTGGGGGCAGGGGCGTCCTGCGCGAAGAGATTGGCCTCACCCGCCCCGCGATGCCAGAGAAGCTCCTCGGGCGGGATGCCAGCGCCCACGGCTGCGCGGGCCTCGTCTCGCCAGGCCTCGAACGTGCCGATCTCGGGCAGGGTGATCGTCCGCATCACAACAGCCGCAACTGCTGCGGCGGTGGGGCGAAACGGGCGCGCAAATCGGCTGCATCGGTCAGCGCGCGCGGGTGCCAATCCAAGAGCGTGATGAAGGGTTTCGCCTGCTTCAGATTCGCCCCCATGCGCCTCACGTCCTCGTAGCGCAGCGTCCGGTGGCGGCGGGTCGCCAGCACCCGGTTCACCGTCTTCACCCCCAGCCCCGGCACGCGCAGCAGCATCTCGCGCTCGGCCCGGTTCACGTCGAGCGGAAACAGATGCCGGTTCGCCAGTGCCCAGGCGAGCTTGGGATCGACCGTCAGATCGAGATTGCCGTCGGTGGCGCCTTGCGAAATCTCGTCCACGTCGAAGCCGTAGAAGCGCAGCAGCCAATCCGCCTGATAGAGCCGATGCTCGCGCATCAGTGGTGGCTTGATCAGGGGCAGGGCGGCGGAGCTGTCCGGGATCGGCGAGAAAGCGGAGTAATAGACACGCTTGAGCGCGTAGCTCGAATAGAGCCGCGTCGAGGTCTTCAAGATCGTCGTGTCATTCGCCCCGTCCGCGCCGACGATCATCTGCGTCGATTGCCCGGCGGGCGCGAATTTCGGAGGGCGCTTGCCGGTGAAGCTGCGTTCTTTCCGCGCCTCGCGCAGCACCCGCACGTCGCCCATCGCGCGGCGGATCTGCGCGGGGTCCTTTTCCGGCGCATAGTCCTGCACCGCGCGGTCGGTCGGCAGCTCGACATTGATCGAGAGGCGATCGGCGTAAAGGCCGGCCTCCTCGATCAGCTCGGGGGCTGCGTCGGGGATGGTCTTCAGATGGATATAGCCGCGGAAATTATGCTCGACCCGCAAGAGCTTCGCGATCCGCACCATGTCGGCCATCGTGTCATCGGGCGAGCGGATAATGCCGGAGGAGAGGAACAGCCCCTCGATATAGTTGCGGCGGTAGAATTCCAGCGTGAGGGTCACGACCTCCTCGGGAGAGAACCGCGCGCGGGTGACGTTGGAACTCACCCGGTTCACGCAATAGGCGCAGTCATAGATGCAGAAATTCGTCATCAGGATCTTCAGCAGGCTGATGCAGCGCCCGTCCGGCGTGTAGGCGTGACAGATGCCGGAGCCGGTGACCGAGCCGATCCCTTTGCCATCCTTCGAGTCGCGCCGCTGCCCGCCGCTCGACGCGCAGGAGGCATCGTATTTCGCCGCATCCGAGAGGATCGCCAGTTTCTGATCGAGGGTCATCCTTGCCATGTGTTCACTATATGTTCACGCCATCTGCCTTTCAATAATTCCATGACAAAGGGGCGCGAAATCTCGCGCCCCTCGGAAAACGGCGCCCGGACCTCAGGAAGTGAGGCGGCGATACATGTGCCAGCTGGCATGACCCAGAACCGGCAGCACGATGAAGAGGCCAAGGAACATCGGCAGCATCCCAACGAACAGGCTCGCCGCGATCACCAGTGCCCAGATCGCCATCGAGACCGGGTTGGCCGCGACTGCCCGCATCGAGGTGAGGATGGCGGTGATGATGTCGATCTCGCGATCCATGATCAGCGGCAGGCCGACCACGGTGAAGGAGAACAGCATCGCTGCGAAACCCGCCCCGATCAGGGTGCCGATGCTCAGCATCATCAGCCCGTTCCCGGTCAGAAGGATCTCAGGCGAGCTGGAGATGTTGGTGAAGGCCGACAGCCCCATGAACAGCGCGAAGGTGGTATGGGCGACGAAGACCCAGAACATGAACATCATCAGGATCAGCATCGCCATGGACGGCGTCTGGCGATCCTTCTCCGAGACGCAGCTGGCGATCACCTCGCGCCAGATCAGCGGCTCCTGCGCCTCCAGCTTGCGCGAGACGGTATAAAGCCCGATCGCCGCGAAGGGGGCGAGCAGCGGAAAGCCGAGCGCGAAGGGGATCAGCCACCATTCCTCGCCCTGCGCTGCGAACACCATCCAGAGCACGATGCCGCCGAGCACGTAAAAGCCCGAGAACATCAGACCGAAGGCCGGGGCGCGTTTGAAATCGTTCCATCCCGCCTTCAGGATGTCTGGTATATCCGAGGCCTGAAGGTCGCGGATAGGCGGCACCTCGGAGGGCGGCGACACGATCGTTTGCATTGCTTTTCTCCCTGACTGAGGGCCTCTCCCAAAGGCCCGCAACTTCACGTTGCGTCACGCGGACGTGATCTGTCCAGAGAATTGCTCGCTGCGTTGCCGCAAGGCTCAGCCGCCCATCCGTTTCGTCAGCCGCAGGGAGAGCGCATAGGGCAGGCGTTTCAGCAGCTTGAGCTGCCATGTCAGGCGGCGGGGGAAGTGAGTTTCGAACCGGTCCTTGGCCAGTCCCTCTGCGATGCGGCGGGCAGCCTCGTCGGCTTCGATCATGAAGGGCATGGCGAAGTCGTTCTTCTCGGTCAGGCGAGTCTTCACGAAGCCGGGAGAGATCAGCCGCACGTCGATCTTGGGCGCATATTCGACCCGCAGGCTTTCCACTAGGTTTATCACGGCGGCTTTCGAGGCGGAGTAGAGCTGCCCTTTCGGCAGGCCGAAGATGCCCGCGACGGAGCCGAAGATCACCAACTGCCCACCTTCGCGTAGCAAGCCGGGAGCGGCCTGCGCGAACCATAGCGTGCCGAGCAGGTTCACCTCCACCAGCTTGCGCGCCGCCTCCCGTTCGATCTGCTCCACGCGGCCCGGATCGTAAAGCGCGGCGGTGATGATCATCGCATCCAGCGGCCCGTGGCTCAGGATTTCGCCGCGCGCATCGTCGAGGCTTTCGGGATCGGCGACGTCGCAGGGTACCACCTCGCCCTGACCCAGTTCTGCCTTCAACGCGTCCAGCGGCTCGACCGAGCGCGCAGACAGCACCAGCCGCGCCCCGCGGGCGGCCAGTTCGCGCGCCAGCGCCTGCCCGATGCCCGAGCTCGCGCCCATGATCCAGATGCGTTTGTCCTTGAACTCCACGGCGGTCATCCTTTCGCTAGTGGTGAGGATACGCGCCAAACCGGATCAGGGTTTCATTCCGAGGGCCTCGAGGCACTCCGCCAGCAGTTCATCCAGCGGCCGTGTGCCCGAGAGGTCCAGTATCGGTTCAGACCGGCCCGCCAGCCATTCGTGATGGCGGCTGAGCGAGCGACCCGAGAAATACGGATCGTCATAGCCCGCTGCCCAGGTCAGGAAGGAGCCGTGATTGCCCTCCATGTCGCCGCCCTTGCGGATACGCGCGCCGAAGCGCATCGCCTCGCGCTTGCGCAGGCGCGCGAGGCGGATCGGCGTCGGAGCGGTGAGAAAGACGATAAGGTCGGCGCCCGCGATCGCGGGCTCCCCCCAACCGTCGAGCGAGCCGGAGATCACCCAGCCTTCGGGCTTTTTCGCCGCCTCCATCAAGGCGAGCCGCTCTGCGGGGCGGCGTTTGACGGTATAGGGCGGGTCGCTCTCGGCCCAATAGAATTCGTCGGTATCGAGATGGGTGACGCCCAAGCGGTCAGCCAGGCGTTCCCCCAAAGATGATGTGCCCGATCCTGCGGCGCCGGTGATGTGAACCCGCGCCGTCATCCGCGATCAGCTATCCGCCTGCGCGTCGGCGCGGGATTTGCCTTCGAGGCCGAGCGCCAGCGTCGCTGCCATGAACCCGTCGAGATCGCCGTCGAGCACGCCCTGCGTGTCCGAAGTCTCGTATTGGGTGCGCAGGTCTTTCACCATCTGGTAGGGCTGCAGCACGTAGGAGCGGATCTGGTTGCCCCAGCCGGCCGAGCCCTTGTTCTCGTGGGCTTCGTTGATCGCCGCGGTGCGCTTTTCCAGCTCCATCTGATAGAGCCGCGATTTCAGCGCCTTCATCGCGATGTCGCGGTTCTGGTGCTGCGATTTCTCGGACGAGGTGACAACGATGCCGGTCGGGTGGTGGGTGATCCGCACCGCCGAGTCGGTCGTGTTGACGTGCTGACCGCCAGCCCCCGAGGAGCGGAACGTGTCGATGCGGATATCGGCGGGGTTCACCTCGATCTCGATATTGTCGTCAACGACCGGGTAGACCCAGACCGAGGCGAAAGAGGTCTCGCGCGTGCCCTTGCCGAAGGGTGAAATCCGCACGAGGCGGTGCACGCCCGATTCCGATTTCAGCCAGCCATAGGCATTGGGACCGGAAATCTTGTAGGCGCAGGACTTGATCCCGGCCTCGGCACCCGGTTCTTCGGATTGCAGTTCGACCTCGTAGCCGCGCTTCTCGGCCCAGCGGACATACATCCGTTGCAGCATCGAGGCCCAGTCGCAGGCCTCGGTGCCTCCCGCGCCCGCATTGATCTCGAGGAAGGTGTCGTTGCCGTCGGCCTCGCCGTCGAGAAGGGCTTCCAGCTCTTTCGACGCGGCGGTTTCCTTCAGCGCGGCGAGCGACGCTTCTGCTTCGGAGACGACTTCCTCGTCGTCTTCCATCTCGCCAAGTTCGATCAGTTCGACATTGTCCTCCAGATCCTGCTTGATCCGGTTATAGGTTTCGAACTTGTCCATCAGTTGCTGCCGGTCGCGCATCAGTTTCTGCGCGCGCGCCTGATCGTCCCACAGGGTGGGGTCTTCGATCATCGCGTTGAATTCCTCGATCCGGTGCGGCGCGGTCTCGAGGTCCATCCGCTGGCCGAGCAAGGTCAGGGACTTGCGGATCTGTTCGACGGTATTCTGCGTCTCGGCGCGCATCTGTCATCCTCTTGAAAGCTTGGTCCGCGTGATACGAGATCGGCGCGGCGCCCGCAAGGCGGGGCGGGGGAAATTGCGTGGGCCGCGCGGCGTTGGAAAGCCGCGTGGCCCTTGTGTTCGAGGCCCCCGGATGCCGAGCGGGATGCGGCTCAGCTTGCCTCCAGCGCGGCGATGATCGCGCCGAAATCGCTGGCTTTGAGCGAGGCCCCGCCCACCAACGCGCCGTCGACGTTGGAGGTCGCGAAGATCTCCTCGGCATTGCCGGGTTTGACCGAGCCGCCATAGAGGAGCCGCATGCCGTTGCCTGCGTCGGCGAAGCGCGCGATCAGCGTGTTGCGCATGAAGTCATGGACCTCCGCGATCTGATCCAGCGTCGGCGTGCGACCCGTGCCGATCGCCCAGACGGGCTCGTAGGCGATCACGCAATTGGCGGCCGTCGCACCGTCGGGAACGGAGCCGGCAAGCTGTTCGCCGATCACGTCGAGCGTCTGTTCGCCGTCGCGCTGCGCTTCCGTTTCGCCCACGCAGATCACCGCGATCAGGCCTGCGGCGATCGCAGCCTCGGCCTTGGCGCGCACGATCAGATCGCTTTCATGATGATCGGCACGGCGTTCGGAATGGCCGACGATGACGTGAGAGCCACCCGCATCCGCGATCATCTGTGCCGAGATGTCGCCCGTATGTGCGCCGCTCTCGTTCATGTGGCAATCCTGCCCGCCGACCGCGAGCTTGCCACCCGCCGCTTCGGTCATCGCGCCGATCAGAGTCGCGGGCGGGCACAGGAGCACGTCACAGGCGGGCGAGGGATGCGCCTCGACAAGGGATTTCACCTCGCTCAGGTTGCTCTTGAGCCCGTTCATCTTCCAGTTGCCGGCGGCCAGCTTCTTGCGCATGCCTGTCTCCCTTATGTCATTCGGGCCGACATTAGGGCAGGGGGATCGCACTCGCAAAGGGCAAATTGGCGCGGGAGCGGGGCTCAGCCGTTGGTCTGGGGGGCTTCCATATCGGCGAATTTGATCGACTCGCCGCAGCCGCATTCATCGACGACGTTCGGATTGCGGAACTTGAAGCCGCTTTCGAGAAGACCGGTCTCGTAGTCGATCTCGGTGCCCAGCATGAACATCTGCGCCATCGGTGCGATCAGAACCCGGGCGGGGCCCTTTTCCACGACGATATCCATCGGACCGGCCTCGGCCGCGACCTCCATCGTGTATTCCATGCCCGCGCAGCCCCCTTTCTTCACGCCGATGCGGAAGCCAGCCGCGTCTTCGCGCGACATCAGCTTGGCGATCTGCGCGACGGCGGCGTCGGTCAGGGTTACGGGGTCTTGTCCGGGAACGTTGAACATGGGGGCTCTCCTTCACCGAGTAATTTAGTCGGGCACGGGCAGGATTCCAAGGGGCGGCAAATGTCCCAAAAGCGCGAGCGTGGCGTAAGAGGCGGCGAGCGCCCAGCCGAAGGAGGCCAGCGTGCCGATGATCACATATTCGGATTTCGGATTCGCGCCGTCTTTTGACACCGCCTCGAAGCGCAGGATCGACTTTGCCGCGATCAGGAAGCCGATGCCCGAGGGCTGTCCCGCCAGCACCAGCAGAAAGATCAGCCCGCGCTCGAGAAGCCCGATCATCCGCCCGCCCTGCGGCAACCCCTCGGGCGGTGCGTCCTCTTCGTAGCGCACCATCAGCATGCCCACCGCGAAACCGCCGGCGCGGGTGGTGATCAAAAGGCCGCTGGCGAGCGTCAGGACGCCGGGGAGCCATGAGAGGCTCGCCCAGAGCGCGTTGGCCCAGAATGTCGGGAAGGCGGTGGCGATCAGCGCGGTCGCAGCCAGATGGGCGGCCTGATCGCCAAGGAAGGCGGCGAGGGGATGTTCGCGCGGTGCGAAGCTCTTGGCCACATCGATCACCAGATGGCTGAGCGCGACCAGCGCCAGCACCCCGATCAGCGTCCACGACAGTTGCAGCCCTGCCAACAGCGTCAGCCCCGTGAGGATCGCGATATGCGCGGCCAGCGCGGCCTCGTCCCGCCCGGCCTTCTTCGCCGCCATGCCGCTGCTTTGAAACGCGAAATCTGTGAAGGCATGGGCAAAGACAAGCGCCGCGAAAGTCTCGATCATTGGGTCTCCTCGATCATCGCCAGGGCCTCCACGATGGCGGGGCAGGCCGCGCTTGCCAAGGCCTGTGCCAGCGATTGCCGGGTGATGCCGATCTCGGAGGCTGCGGCGGTCTGGGTCGGAGGTTTGATGCGCAACATCGGCGCGATCGCGCGCGCCTGCGCCGGGGTCCACGCCTCCGAGATGTGATCGAACAGGCGGAACGCCGCGCCAAGCGCCCCGCCCGCAGCATGGGCAATGCGCGGCCCCTCCAAGCTATCCAGCAGCTGGCCCGAGGCGGTGAAGGCCGGACCCGATGCCCCGTTCAGGTCGCCGTCCGCAGGCAGCGTGCCGTCGCCCTCGGCAATCGCGATCCGGGTCGAGAACGCCTCGCCCAAGACGCGCAACTCGGCCCGGATCAGCAGCGCGAGCCTAGCCTGAAGGCGCGGGCTGGGTATCGCGAATTGCCACCCATCTCCGCGATTGCGGGCAAAGTGACTTTCCCGCAGAAGCGGAGACAATGCCGCCGCCGCGCCCTCGATCGCATCGAGTGCCGCGCTCAGCTCGGAGGCCGAGAGCCGAGTCGAGGCGACGATATCGCCGGTGAGAACACAAAAATAAGCCATGCGCAGGTTTTAGCGCCTGCGCATGGCAGTATGCAAGTAAAAAAGCCTGCATCTAAAGCCTAGCAGGTAAAAATGCCTGCGTTATTCGTCGAGGAACGGGTAATCCGTGTAGCCCTGAGCACCACCGCCGTAGAACGTCTCCGAGTTCGGCTCGTTCAGCGGCGCGTCCTTCGCGAAACGCTTGGGCAGGTCCGGATTCGCGATGAAGAGCTTGCCGAAGGCCACCGCCGCCGCACCCTTTTTCAGGGCCGCTTCGGCCATCGCCTTGTCGTAGCCGTTATTCGCGATATAGGGCGCCTTCGACTTCGCGCGCAGCGTCTCTATCCCGTCCTCGGGCCACTCGCGCGGACCGCCGGTCTGACCTTCGACGAAATGGACATAGGCCATCGGCTTGGTGTTGAGGAAATCGACCACCGCGCCGAACAGCTCGGCCGTGTTGCTATCGATGCCCACGTTATTCGCGTTCGACCACGGCGAGAGACGGATGCCCACACGCTCGGCGCCCAGCACCTCGGTGACCGCATCGACCACTTCGCGCAGGAAGCGGGTGCGGTTCTCGATCGAGCCGCCGTACTCGTCTTCTCGTTTGTTCGAGGTGTCGCGCAGGAACTGATCGATCAGATAGCCATTCGCGGCGTGAATCTCGACGCCATCGAAGCCCGCGGCCTGCGCATTGCGGGCGGCTTTGCGGTAATCTTCGACCGTCGCTGCGATTTCCTCGACCGTCAGCGCATGCGGTGTGGTAGTCGCCACGAAGCCTTCGCCGTCGAAGGTCTTGGCCTCGGCCGAGATCGCAGACGGCCCGACCGGGTTACGCCCGTTCAGCAGCTGCGGCACCGAGATCCGACCGACATGCCAGATTTGCGCGACGATCTTGCCGCCAGCCTCATGCACCGCGTCGGTGACTTTCCTCCAGCCCGCGACCTGCTCCTCGCTGTAGATGCCTGGCGTCCAGGCGTAGCCCTGACCCATCGGCGAAATCTGCGTGCCTTCGGTGACGATCAGCCCGGCGCCTGCACGCTGGCGATAATACTCGACCGTCATATCGGTCGGGTGCAGATCGGGGGCACGGTTGCGGGTCAGTGGCGCCATCACGAAGCGGTTGGCGATCTCGATCGCGCCGAGCTTCGTGGGGGAGAATAGCGTATCAGCCATGTCAGTCCTCTCATCGGGTTTGACGTTCGGCCAGATGACATGGGGCTGCGCGGGCGGGCGGCAAGTCCATCGCAGTGCGAAGGTTGTGTGCGCAAATGCAAGGAAACAAAAAGGGAGCCGCGCGGCTCCCTTCCTCTTGGTCGGACAAATCCCGGAAGCACCCGCAGGGTGCGGGGCAGAGCCCCTCCAAGCCTCACATGAAGCCTAGTTCCAGCCGCGCTTCGTCGGACATCATGTCCATGCCCCATTGCGGATCGAAGGTCATCTCGACATCGACATCGCGCAGACCACCGACGCAGGCCACGGCATCGTGAACCCAACCCGGCATCTCGCCCGCGACGGGGCAGCCCGGAGCGGTGAGCGTCATGATCACCTTCGCGTCATTCTCAGGGCTGATCTCGATCGTGTAGACGAGGCCGAGATCATAGATGTTCACCGGGATTTCCGGGTCATAGACGGTGCGGCACGCTTCCACGACATTTTCGTAGAGCGGATGGTCGGTCGTCGAGGGCTTGATCAGCGGCGTGCCTTCAAGCGGCTCTTCGGGCGTGGCGGTCATGGCGGCTTCTTCCATCGGCAGGGGCGCCGGCAGGGCGCCTATCGAATTACTCGACTGTTTATCTAGGTGATAGGACCCGAGCCGTAAAGGGAGCTGTGGGCAGTCTGCTGATATGTGATGACGCAGCGCTGCGAAGAGGCAATGACGGAACGTTGTTTGTAAGGGACGCGTCCGAACCCCGGGTGGCGCGTGGCTTTGTGTGGGGCCGGGCGCTCAATCTCGCAAGCCCGGCGGGCGCTTGAGCCTGCGATGACATCGACAACGCGCCTTCCCGGGAAAGTTGGGCGCGGCCCGGGGCTGGTCGCCCCGGACCAACGAGAGGAAGCGGCGCTCTCTCCACAACGCTCGCCGCTTGACGCCCCGCACGCTTCGCGCCAAACCGATCCCATGTTGCCCGAAGAGAAACTCGACCAGATCCTCGCGCGCTTCGAGTACCTCGAGGCGCTGCTCAACGCTGGCGCGGAACCCGCCAAGATCGCCGAGATCAGCCGCGAATATTCCGAATTGAAGCCGGTCGTCACCCAGATCGAGGCATGGCGTCAGGCCCGCGCCGATCTGGCCGAGGCGGAAGGCTGGATGACCGATCCGGAAATGCGCGATCTGGCCGAAGAGGAATTGCCGCGTCTCAAAGCCCGTATCCCCGAGATGGAACAGGCCTTGCGCGTGGCGCTTCTGCCCAAGGATGCCGCCGACGCGCGCCCCGCGATCCTGGAGATCCGCCCCGGCACGGGTGGCGAGGAAGCGGCGCTGTTCGCGGGTAACCTGTTGCGTATGTATCAGAAATACGCCGAGAAACATGGCTGGCGTTTCGAGATGATGGAGTTGACCGAGACCGAGCTGGGCGGCGTCAAGGAAGCGGTGGCGCGCATCGAAGGTGAGGGCGTCTTCGCCCGGCTGAAATACGAATCCGGCGTGCACCGCGTGCAGCGCGTGCCGGAAACCGAGGCCGGCGGACGCATCCACACGTCTGCCGCGACCGTGGCGGTGCTGCCCGAGGTCGAGGCGGTCGATATCGACATTCCCGCCAATGACATCCGGATCGACACGATGCGGGCCTCCGGGGCGGGCGGGCAGCACGTCAACACGACGGATTCCGCGGTGCGCATCACCCATATTCCGACCGGGATCGTCGTGACTTCGTCTGAGAAATCCCAGCACCAGAACCGCGCCAATGCGATGGCCGTTCTGCGCGCGCGGCTGTTCGAGGCCGAACGCGACCGCGCGGCTTCGGAACGTGCCGAGACGCGGAAATCCCAGGTGGGTTCCGGCGACCGCTCGGAGCGCATCCGCACCTATAATTTCCCGCAAGGGCGGCTGACCGATCACCGCATCAACCTCACGCTCTATTCCCTTGATAAGGTTATGGAAGGCGAGATCGACGAAGTGGTCGACGCGCTGATCGCAGACGATCAGGCGGCCAAGCTCGCGGAGATGGAGGCGTGAGGGCGCAGGATGCGCTGGTCGCTGCGTCCCGCCGTCTGCGCGAGGCCGGGATCGAGGGTGCGCAAACCGATGCGCGCAGGCTGCTGGCCCATGCGCTGCAGATCGCACCCGACCGGCTGACGCTCGCCTTGCAAGACCCGCTGCCGGACGACGCGGCCGACCGGTTCGAGGCTGCGCTGACTGCCCGCGAGGCACGCCAGCCCGTCGCCCAGATTACCGGCAAGCGGCTGTTCTGGGGGCATGAATTCCGCGTCACCCGCGACACGCTCGATCCGCGCCCGGAGACGGAATTGCTGGTCGAGGTCGCGCTGGAGCGGCCCTTCGTTCACGCGCTCGACCTTGGAACGGGCACCGGCTGCATCCTGATCTCGCTGCTGAAATCCATGCCCTTCGCGGCAGGGACGGGGACAGACCTGTCTCAAGCCGCGCTTGAGGTCGCGAAAGCCAATGCCGAGGCGCTCGGTGTCGCCAAACGCGCCAAGTTCCTGATTTCAGACTGGTTTGCCAATGTGCCGGGGCGTTATGACCTCATCGTCTCGAATCCCCCTTATATTGCGGAAGACGAGATGGCGGGGCTCTCGCAGGACGTGCGTGACTGGGAGCCGCTCTCGGCGCTGACGCCGGGCGGGGACGGGCTCGACGCCTATCGCGCCATTGCCCGCGGCGCGGGGGCGCGGCTGATGGCGGGCGGACGCCTCGCGGTGGAGATCGGTCCGACGCAGGCGCAGGCGGTGAGCGATCTCTTCGCAGCGCAGGGCCTTGAGAACATCGAGACCCGCCGTGATCTCGACGGCCGCGACCGCGTCATTTTGGCGCATAAACCCGGTGATCCGGCGGATTGCGGCACGTCCTGAGCACGAAATCGCGCAAAAACTTGGGGAAAACCCCGCGAATCCATCGAAATCGCGGATTTGACCGATTTTCTGACTTGAAAGGTCGCCCCTCGCATGTTTAGTCAAGCCTGTGCAGGCCGGATATTGATCCCCCGCACGGCTCAGCTTCACAGCGCGGGTGTTTGGAACGAAACCGGGCAGGTATGCCCAGCGTGACAGTTCAGCCCGCAGGCCCTGCATTAGCGGCCATTTCCGAAAAGCCCGTGACAACGGGCCAAGAAAACGAAAGCCATGAGATCTTCGAAATCCCGTTCGCGTAACAAGTCGAACCGTCAACGGTCGATGGGCAATATCGTCAACCGCGTCTTCGACAGCTCCGGCCCCGAAGGCAAGGTGCGCGGTACGCCGCAACAGATCATCGACAAATATCTGCAGCTTGCGCGCGATGCGCAGCTCGGCAACGACCGCGTGGCCGAACAGAACTTCCTGCAGCACGCAGAGCATTACACGCGTATGCTGGGCGAGGCGCAGAAAGAACAGGCCCGCGAGCAGGAAGCCCGCAACCAGCAGCGCCAGCAGAACAACCAGAATAACGGCAACCAGAACAATGGTGGCCAGAATAATGGTGGTCAGAGCCACGGCGGCCACGGGCAAAGCGGCGGCCAGAACAGCGGTCAGAACGACAGTCAGCAGAATGACGGTCAAAACGAGACCGGCTCGAAAGGGGAGGCTCAGGACAATGCGTCCGAGCGCCGCGACGAGCGCTCCGAGGGCAAGTCGTCCGGGCGCAAGCGGAGCGAAAGCTCCGAGATGATGCCGCCGATGCCGCAGCTGGACTCCGATGACGATTCCACCCTCGTCGATACGCCCGAAAGCCGTAGTCGCGGCGACGACGCGCCGAAGGCGGAAGAGCCCTCCGAAAAGCCGGAGAAGGCCGAGAAAGCTGAAAAGGCCGAGAAGCCCAAGCGTCCGCGCGCCCCGCGCAAGCCGCGCGCTCCGAAAGCCGAAAAGGCCGAAAAAGCCGAGGCGAGTGCCGAGCTGCCGAAGGCTTCAGGCGAGTAAAGCCTCCCGAAAGATAGCGCGAGGCCCGCCAGGTTGGCGGGCCTTTTTGCATCTTGGGAGCGGGGCGGACGCTTAGCCCGTCTGGTCCGCGTGCGGATACACCCGGCCGCAGTTGCCATCCATCAGATGTGCCACGTGCAAGCCGACACGCGCGAACCGCGCAGCTCTCTCTATCGCGTCAGTTCAGCGGTGTGACCGGTCAGCATCGACGTGGGCAACTGGCCAATCCCGGAAATGAGGGAAGCGAAGACGATCTCGGCACCGCGAGGCAAGTCGTCCTCGCGCGCGGCGCAGTTCATTCCTGTCCCGCGACGATGCGCGCGAGGCGGCAGAACTGCTCCAGCGTGACCCGTTCGGCGCGTTCGGTGGGCGGGATCCCAGCCTGCTCCAGCTTCGCCTCGATATCAGGGGCGACACCCTTGAGCGAAGCCCGCAGCATCTTGCGGCGCTGGTTGAAGCCCGCAGCCACGACCCGGCTGAGCGTTGCCGCATCGGCCGGATAGCGCGGCTCGGGCAGGGCGCGCAGATGCACCACCGCCGAATGCACCTTGGGTGCGGGCGTGAATGCCTCGGGCGGCAGGCTCATTACGATCTTCGCCTCGGCGCGCCATTGCGCGAGGATCGCGAGGCGGCCGTAATGCTTAGAGCCCGGCTTCGCCACGATCCGCTCAGCCACCTCGCGCTGGAACATCAGCGTCAGGCTTTCCCAGAAGGGCGGCCAGTCTTTCGGCGTCAGCCAGCGCACCAGCAACTCGGTGCCCACGTTATAGGGCAGGTTCGCGGCGATCTTGATCGGGGGCGTGAGATGCGCGAGCGGATCGACCTGCAGCGCATCGCCATTGATCACTTCGAGACGGCCCGGATAGGCCTCGGCGATCTCAGCCAAGGCGGGCAGACAGCGTGTGTCCTTCTCGATCGCGAGCACCTTGCGCGCGCCCTCGGCCAGCAGTCCGCGCGTGAGGCCGCCGGGGCCGGGACCGACCTCCAGCACGTCCGCACCCGTCAGATCGCCCGCCGAGCGCGCGATCTTCGCGGTCAGGTTCAGGTCCAGCAGGAAGTTCTGCCCGAGGCTCTTCTTTGCCACCAGGTCATGCGTCTGCAGAACCTCGCGCAGCGGGGGCAGCCCGTCGATCGTGGCCATCACGCAGCCTCAGTCATGCCGGGCCGCTCCCATCCGGGCCGCCATCTCCAGCGCCGCGATCAACGAGGCGGGGTTGGCGCGGCCCTGACCCGCGATGTCATAGGCAGTGCCATGATCGGGTGAGGTGCGCACGAAGGGCAGGCCGAGCGTGATATTCACCCCGCCGTCGAAATCGAGCGTCTTGATCGGGATCAGCGCCTGATCGTGATAGGCGCAGATCGCCGCGTCGTAATTC
Organism: Thioclava sp. F34-6; assembly: GCF_002213235.1. Lineage (NCBI taxonomy): Bacteria > Pseudomonadati > Pseudomonadota > Alphaproteobacteria > Rhodobacterales > Paracoccaceae > Thioclava > Thioclava sp. F34-6. The sequence continues at coordinate 209,881 of NZ_NBOA01000005.1, read as the reverse complement.
TGCCGGGCGCGCGCGTGGAACATCGTGTCGGCGGGCATCGGGCCCGCAACCGCGTAGCCCTCTTCGCGCAGACCGTCGAGCGTGTCGGCGATCCAGTCGCCTTCCTCGATGCCCATCGCCCCGCCTTCGCCTGCATGCGGGTTCAGCCCCGCCACCGCGATCCGTGGGGCCGAGAAGCCGAAATCGCGCCGCAACCCTTCATAGGTGATCCGCACCGTCTCGCGCAGAAGCTGCGGGGTCAGAAGTTTCGGTACTTCGGAGAGCGCGACATGGATCGTGGCGGGCACCACGCGCAGCGGCGGGTCGACTCGCGACGAGGCGAGCATCATCACTACCCGCTCGACGCCCGCGAGATGGGCCAGATATTCGGTATGGCCGGGGAAGGTGAACTTTGCCCCGTCTTTCAGCGCTTTCTTGTTGATCGGCGCGGTGGTGAGCGCAGCCCCTTCGCCGCGCATCACCAGATCGACGCCGCGCGCGATCACGTCGATCACGGCTTTCGCATTTGCGGGATCGGGCTCGCCCGGAAGGGCGGCGGCGGGAAACTGGTGGGGCAGCACCGGCAGCCCGGCGCTCGCGTGGCGCAGCGCGTCGGCGGGTCGGTCGATCTCTCGGATCTTTGTGCCGCGCGGCAGATGCGCGGGGTCACCGATCCAGACAAAGGGCAGTTTCGCGCCGCAATGTTCCCAGGCGCGGGCGGCGATCTCGGGGCCAATCCCCGAGGGGTCGCCGCAGCTGAGGATCACGGGGCGGTCGGGCGCACGGGCCGCGGTGCGATCGGTCGGCTGGGCGCTCATTTGCGCACGATGACCGCTTCGGCTTCCAGATCGGCCATGTAGCCATTGGCGTAGGATTCCAGCGCCTTGTTCTCGAGAGCCGCGCGGACCTGATCGCGGTCGGGGGCCGATTGGTCACCTTGGGGCGCAACCTTGCGATCGCAGAGCATCACGAGCACGTCGTTGGCGCCTTGCGGGATCACTTCGGTCTCGCCCACATCGAGATGCGCCAGCGCGAGCCCGATATTGGTCGGCACCTGCGCCTGCGCCACGTCCTCATGCTTGGTGAGCGCGCTCGGCGGGAAGCCCTTGCCGATCGTGTAGAGCTGGTTGCATTCGCGCGCCGCGGCCACCTGGCTCTGGATCTTGGCCGATTGTTGCGAGCCGGTCGGGCCGATCGCGAAGGTCATGTAGCTGAGCGTCTGCGGGCCCGACGGCGCATCGCCGTCGCCGATCGCGCGCAGCATGAAGACCGCGACTGCGCCTTGCAGCTCGATCGGCTGGGTCGCGGTGCCGGGCTTGAGCTTGAGCACCACGCCGCGCAGTTGCGGCGGCAGCTTGTCGATCGGCATCCAGTCCAGACGCCCACCGCGTGCACGCGACGGCGCGGCCGAATATTGACGCGCGAGCGCGGCGAAAGCGCCTTCGCCCTGCGCGGCCGACAGCTGACGCGCTTGCCCCATCGCGGCCCGGGCGCGGCCCTGCGGTGCGGGGATGATCGCCTCCGATATCAGCACCTTCACGCCCTTGCCGGTCTGGCTCTCGGGCATCATCGCGCGGTCGACGTCGGATTTCGTGATGTTCACCTGCGGCCCGAAGCGTGCGCGGATCACCTGGCGCCAGACAAGGCCGGCTTCGGTGAAGTTGCGGAACGTGTTCGGATCGACGCCTTCCTTCTGCAGTGCCTGCACGAATTCGTCGCCGGTCATGTTCGCGCGGCCAGCGAATTCATCCATGCCCTTCTGGATCGCGGCTTCGTCGAGCTTGATGCCGATGCGCTTGCCGGCCCAGATCCGCAGACGGTCCTCGATCAGCGCCTTCTCGGCGTCCTCGCGCGTGTTCGCGCCGGCGTTCAGCAGCTGCATGAAGCGCTGCCGCTGGTTGATTTCGTAGTCGGTCACGCCCATGCCGTTGACGGTGACGACGGGCGCGAAGCTACCGCCCGATTGCGCCTGCGCCGTTCCTGCGGCGAAGGGCAGGGCGAGCATCAGCGCCAGAAGGGTGAGCAGTCGGGTCATCATCGTCATGAGCGTGCCTGTCCGTTTCGTCTCGTTCAGTCCTGGCCCTTGGGGCCTCGTTGATCCTCTGGGCCCGCTGGGCCGCTTTGCGATCCCCGGCCTCAACTTCCGCACATTCGCCGCGCGGGCGCACCGTCGCTCGCGCCGAAGCCGACGAGTTGGACGGATAGGCCGAAATCGGTCTCAGGGGCTACACTAGTGGATGACGTGAAGCGGCGCGAGAGGGAAAGATCAACCGCGATGCATTCGGTCTGGTAGCGCAGGCCGAGCTTGGCGCGCGCGGCGCGCTCGGCGGTGAAATCGTAACGTGTGCTCATCGTGCCCGACCAGCCGGCGCCCCAGCGCCACGCCGTGTCCAGCATCAGCTCGGACATGTTGTCGTCGCGTCCTTCGGCGGGGTTCTTCTCGAGCCAGAGATAGCCCGCCGAGATGTCGAAGTCAGTTCCGACCCGCGATAGCCGCACCTCGTCGCGCGACACGGAGAAGTTATCGTCGAACAGCGCGCGGTTCGACAGCGTCAGCCCGTTCGCGGTTGCGAGATGGGTCGCGAGAAGCCAGTCGGATTTCGTGCCCGACAGCCCGGTGCCCTGCGAGAACTGGTTCAGGTCGCGCTGGCGGAACACACGGCCCGCCGCGACGCCAAGCGACCAGCCGGAGCTGTCATAACGCGTCCAGCCGAGCCCGACATTGGCGCGCAAACCCGTCTCGCGGGCATCCTCGCCCGGAAAGCGGGTCAGCGAGAACAGGTTGCCGCCGTCGAATTCGGGCAGCTGGCTGTCCTCGTTGGGAGCGTCCTTCAGGTGATCGGGCGCCCAGACGACCTGCGCAACCGGCTCGATCACATAGGCCGCGCGACCGCTCGTCTTGACCCAGGGCCAGCGGATCTCCGCGGCGACGGTAGGCTGGCCACGCAGGATCGTTTCGCTGAAGGCGGGGTCCTGGTTGGTCTCGATGATGTCGCCCGCGAATTGGGTCTCGATCGACCCGAGCATGCCCGGCCCGAACAGCCAGTTGCGCCGCCAATCGGCGGTGAGCGAGCCACGCACCATGTCGCGCCCGTCGGGGCGACCGTCGCCGTTCAGATCGACCGTCGCATTCGAAGCGCGCCGCGTGGCGAGGGTGGAAAACCGCACGCTGGCCTGTCCGCCGATCCCGGCGGGGCGGAAGGTGCGCAGCCATTCTCCGGTGCCGCTCAGCATTGGCTCGGTGGCGTTGCTCTCACCCGCGCGCAGCGAGTGGACATTGCCGACGCGGGCCCAGATCAATTCGTCGCTGCGTACCCGTTCGAGCGTGACGCCCGACCACAGGCGGTCATCGTCGCTGAGACCGTAATTGAGCAGGTAGCTGTCGTCGCTGACCAGCCGAAGCTGCGCGGTCAGGCGAAACTCGCGCGGAAGCTGCGCCTCGAGATCGCCGAAGAGATAGCCGCGCGTGCCGCTGCGAATGTCGTCATTGCTCAGCGCGCCGGACCATTCCATCTTGCCCCAATTGAAGGCCTGCCGATAGCGCAGGTTCAGTGTCTCGGTGCGCGAAGTGGCGAAATAGGGCGTCACCGTCAGATCTCGGCTGGGTCCGAGCGCGATGAAATAGGGTACCAGAAGCCCCGGGCCGAGACCGCTCGTGGTGCGGAAACGCGGAGCGAGGAAGCCCGTCATCCGCTTCACGCCTGGCGCGGGCAGCCGCAGCCGAGGCAGGTAGGCGATCGGCACGCCGGCCGCGCGGAACTGGGCGTCCTCGAATACGATCTGGCGCGTCGTCGCGTTATGCACGACGCGGCTCGCACGGATTTCCCAAAGCGGCGTCGGATTGGTCCGGCATACCTCGCAAGACGACGCCACGACCTTGTCCATGATGGTGATCGCGCCCTCGCGCCGCTCGATCCGGGCGGCGGCGAGCTGCAATTCGCGCGCCATCACCATGCGCGCGCTCAGCAGGATGCCGTTTTGCAGGTCGGAGGACAGTTCTGCCTGCGAGGCGAGGATCACCGCCTGCGACTGGCCGGGCTGAACCAGCCGGATCGGACCTTCGAGGTAAAGCTTGTCGGCCTTCTGGTCATAGACCACGCGTTTTGCAGACAGTCGGTTCGACTTGTAGAAGACCTCGACATTCCCTTCTGCGACCAACTCGTTCTGGTTGCGGATCGCCACCCGATCGGCCAGCAGCGTCGCCAATTCGTCCGAGGCGGGGATCGCCGCACCCTGCGTTGCGGGGGCCGTATCGGTCGCTGTTTGGTCTTGCGCGCGCCCGGGCTGCGGCCCTGCCACGCCAAGCGCGACGATCAGCGCCAGAGCGCTCGCCCGTCCTGCCAAAGCGCCGAATTGCCGCCGCATCACCCATCCTCCCGGTGCAGAAGCCGCGCCAGCGGCAGCATCAACCCGATCACCGGCGGCGCCCAGGCCGCGAGTAGAACGGGAATCTGTCCGTTATCGCCCAGAACTTGCGCGATATTGCGCAGGAAGAACAAGCCCAGACCGGCAGCCAAGGCGAAAAGAACCTTCGCGCCGATGCCGCCGAAGCGCACATGGTCCATCGTGAAGCTCGCCGCAATCAGGACCATCGCAACGAAGAGCACCGGCAGCGCGAGCTCCATCTGCAGCCACACGATATGGCGGCGCGCGGAGAAGCCTGCGGCCTCCAGCGAGGCGATGAAGCCCGGCAATTGCCAGATCGGCACTGCGGAGGGCTTGCCGAAACTGTCGCGGATGCTCGCCACCGTCAGGTCGGAGGGCAGCGAGAGGCTGTCTTCGATCGTAGCGTCGCGCTCGGGGTTGGTGGAGTCGCCCAACGGCCAGTCTTTCACGTCCTGCAACTGCCACGCGCCCGGCACCAGCGTCGCGGTTTTCGCGTCGATCCGGCGCACCGGGCCGCGTTGAGGGTCGAAAATCAGGAAGGTCACTCCATGCAGCGTCGTTGCATCGCCATTCGCGCGATCGGCATGAATCACCGCCTGCGCGAGCGTTTTGCCGTCCGAGGAAAGCCCCGCGCTTTGTCGCATCCAGACGCCTTCGCGCCCGATCGACACGGTCGAGCCCCCATTGGAGGTGTAGTGATCCAGGAGGGTCTCATAGCGCTTCGACGTGGCCGAGACGAGCGGGTTGCCCACCAGCAGCGTCAGCAGCCCGAGCACCAGCGCCGCCGCGATCGGTGCGGCCAGCATACGCAGTGCAGATCGGCCCGCGGCCCGGATCACGACCAGTTCCGAACTGCGCGCGAGAGAGATGAACAGCGCCACGGAGGACAGCATCACGATCAGCGGCAGGATCGTGTAAAGCGTCTCCGGGATGTTTAGCGCGGAGAGCAACGAGACCTGCAAAAGGCTCAGCCCCTGATCGGAGAAGCGGCGGATTTCCTCGACCACGTCGATCAGGAACAGGATGCTCCAGAAGCTTGCCGCGACGATCAGGAAGCTGCGGAGAAACCGTTTCGCAAGATAGAGAGCAAGCGTCACGCGGCAGCCTCCCGCTTGGGCCGGATACGGCGCGGACGACCGGACCACCACAGCATGAACAGCACCATCACGATCCCGCCCAGCGTCGGCGCAATCAGGCTCGGCCAGAGCGAGGGGTCGCGCCCGGAACTGGTTTCGGCGGCGTTCTGAAGTACCTGCATAACGATCAGCCCGCCGATCGCGAGCGTCATCTGCCGCCACATGCCGAAGCGCGAGAAGGTGCCCATCATCAGCGCCGAGAATCCGATCAGCGCAGCGATCGGGGCCAATAGCGGTTGCGTGATCCGCCGAGCAAGCTCCAGTCGTAGCGCGTCGCGGGCGGCCTTGGCGCTGTCGGCGCCCGGAGTCGCCTCGAGACCGCTCCCCGCCATCATCGCGGCGAGGCGCGGGGTCATCATCTCGTCGATCTTCAGTGCCCGCGCTTTCCCGGCCTTGAGGAAGGAGCCGATGTCGTAGGTGAAATTGGCAAAGCGGGTGACAGACAGGTGATCGGAGGGTTTGCGCAGGGTCTGGGCCATACCCGAGAACATGATCAGTTTCGGCCCCGTCTCGGTCTTCACGATCACCCCCTTGTCGGCGGTATAAATCGTGCTCGTCTGTGCCGAGCGGCTGTCGGAGACGAAGATATCCTGCAACTCCCCCAGATCAGAAATGCGCCGTATATAGATCGAGATGCCCGGCGCGGGATGCTGGAACGTGCCTTCGGTGAGGAATTTCGCGGTCAGGTTCTGCGCGACCTCCTGCTGGCGCTCGGCCAGACGGGCCTTCGCGGCGGGGACGAGGAAGTTCACCAGCAACGCCATCATCACCGAGGCGATCAGCCCGAAGACCAGTACCGGACGCGCCAGCCGCCAGTTCGAGGTTCCGGTGGCGCGCATCACCACCAATTCGCTGTCCTGATCGAGCCGGTTGAACGCGTAGATCGTGGCGGCGAAGGCCGCGACCGGCAGCACGATGCGGATGACGTAAGGCAAGGTCAGCGCGGTGAATTCCAGCACCACCGTTGCGGTCTGGCCATCCGAAATCAGGCTGTCGAACATGATCACAGCCCGGTTGACCCAATAGACGGAGACCAGCACGAGCGCGAAAAACCCGAACAGCGCCATCAATTTGGACAAAACATATCTGTCCAGTCGCGTCACGACCCTTCAATACCCCCGAATATTTCCCTTTCTCTAGCCTGTCGGGCGAAGTGAGGGAAGGGCGCAGCGGGGGTGCTTTTCATTTTCCGGAGGCAGGGCTAGGCTCTCGCGCGAAATGATGCCAATCGCGACCGCGCGCCGCCGATCCGCGCGACGGTCCCATCTGCGGAGAGCCCCACATGACCCAACCCGTCGCCATCGCCTTCAAGGAAACCGATCCGGAAGGCTTTGCCACCCAAAGCGGGCGGATCGCTCTGATCGTGGGCGGGGACGGCAAGTTGGGCCAGGCCGGGCGCAAGCTGGACCGCGCGATGAAGGGCGCGATCAAGCGCGCGGTGGAGTCGGAAGCCTTCGCGGGTTTGGGCGCGGGCGAGGCGATGGATCTGAGCTGGCCCGCCGCGATCGCCGCCGAAGCGGTGCAGCTGGTGCGGCTCGACCGGAAATCCAGTGCCGACGAGGCCCGCAAGGCGGGGGGCGCGATCGGGGCCAAGCTCGGCGAAGCCGGGGTTCTCGTGGTGGCGCAGGGCCATCCGCGCGCGGCTGATCTGTCGCTGGGGCTAGCGCTGCGCGCCTATCGCTTCGACTATCACACCGGCGAGGGCAAGAAGGGCTTCGGCCCGGTGACGATCATGGTCGACAAGCCCGAAGAAGTCGCCGCTGCCGCCGCCCCGCATGCAGCACTCGCCGAGGGGGTGTTCTTCACCCGCGATCTGGTCAACGAGCCCGCAAACATCCTCACCACCGACGACTTCGCCGCCCGCCTCGCCGCGATGCAGGAGCTGGGCCTCGATGTCGAAATCCTCGAGGAAGAGGACATGAAGAAGCTCGGCATGGGCGCGCTTCTGGGTGTCGGCATGGGCTCGGAAATGCCCTCCAAACTCGTCGTCATGCAGTGGAAGGGCGGCGAGGAAGGTGAGGCACCCTTCGCGCTCGTCGGCAAGGGCGTCGTCTTCGATGCGGGCGGCATCTCGCTCAAGCCCGGCGCGGGCATGGAAGAGATGACGATGGATATGGGAGGCGCAGGCGTCGTCTCGGGCGTGATGCGCACGCTGGCGCTGCGCAAGGCCAAGGCGAATGTCGTGGGCCTCGTGGGTCTCGTCGAGAACATGCCCGACGGGCGCGCGCAACGCCCCGGCGATATCGTGACCTCGATGAAGGGCGACACGATCGAAGTCATCAACACCGATGCCGAAGGCCGCCTCGTTCTGGCCGATGTGCTCTGGTATGCGCAGGACCGGTTCAAGCCCAAGGCGATGGTCAATCTCGCCACGCTGACCGGCGCGGTGATCGTCGCGCTCGGTCACGAGAACGCGGGCCTTTTCGCCAATGATGACAAGTTTGTAGCCGACATTCTTAAAGCGGCGAAGACCGAGGGCGAGGGCGCGTGGCACATGCCGCTGCAGCCCGCCTATGACAAGGCGCTGAAATCGCGGCTGGCGGATATGCGCAATGTCGGAAACCGCTGGGGCGGCGCGATCACCGCGGCCGCTTTCCTGAAGCGCTTCGTCAAGGACGAGGTCCCGTGGTGCCATATCGACATCGCGGGCGTCGCGCTTCCGCCAAACGAGACCACGCTGGCCCCGAAAGGGCCGACTGGCTGGGGCGTGCGCATGCTCGACCGGCTTATCCGCGACAAGTTCGAAGCCTGAGATGGGGCAGGTCAATTTCTACCATCTGACCCGCTCCAGTCTCGAGGAGGTGGTGCTGAACCTCGCCTCCCGGGCGGTGGAGCAGGGTTGGAAGGTGGAGTTGCGCGGTACCGATTCCGCGCGCCTCGACTGGCTCGACCAGAGGCTCTGGCTGATGGGAAGCGAGGCGAGCTTCCTGCCGCACGGCCTCGCGGGCGGGCCACATGACGCGTTGCAGCCGATCTTGCTGGGCACCACGCCCGCAGGCGACGGGCGCGAGGCGATGATGGCCGTGGACGGAGCCGAGGTCGCGGCGGAGGAGACCGACGCCCATAAACGCGTCTGGATCCTGTTCGACGGCGACGACCCGCAGGCGGTGCAACATGCGCGCGGCCAGTGGAAGACACTCACCGGCGCGGGCGCGAAAGCGATCTACTGGTCGGAAGAGGGCGGCCGCTGGGAGAAGAAGGCGGAGAGTTGAGCCGGGTGGAGATCAGCGCAGGATATGCCGGAGATGCGGAGCGCTTCGCCGGTCTCTTCGCGGATAGCTTCGCAGCCTCCGAAGGCCCCGACGAAGGTACGCTGATCGGATCGCTCGTGCGCGACATCCTCGCCCGAACCGACCCCGGCGATCTGTACTGTTTCGTCGCGCGCGACGGAGAGACCCTCATCGGCGCAGTCTGCTTCACCCGCCTGCGCTATGTCGAAGATCCACGCCGCGTCTTTCTGCTTTCGCCGATGGCAGTCGCCCCGACGCGGCAACGCAAGGGCGTCGGGCAGAGGCTGATCCGTCATGCCCTCGCGGAGCTTTCATCGGCGGGTGTCGAGGCCTTGCTGACCTATGGCGATCCGGCGTATTACGGGCGGGTGGGATTTGATCCGATTGCCGAGGCCGCCATTGCTGCGCCCTATCCGCTGACGATCCCGCAGGGCTGGCTCGGCCAATCCCTGACGCCGACGCCGCTCGGCACCTTCGCGGGGAGGCCGCATTGCGTGGCAGCCTTCCAGAGACCTGAGATCTGGTGAGCGCTACCGCAGCCGGTCGGGCTCCAGCACCATCACGGTCGGCTCGCGCGGCAAGGTTCTGAGCGAGACGACCAGTTCGCTCACGCCGGGCCGCTCGACCGCGAAGACACCCTTCATCCCGTCGAGAAAGCTCTGCAGGGTCGGCTCGCCGAACCAATGGACCGGGATCACGATGCGTGAGCGCAACCGGTTCAGGATGCGGATCATCGTCGGCTGATCGACCGTGTAGGACCCGTCCACCGCTGCCATCACGACGTCGAGCCGCCCGAGCGCCGCATATTGCGCGGGATCGGGCTCGTGATGCAGGTGGCCCAGATGGCCGATACACAGCCCCGCCACCTCGAAGACGAAGATCGAATTGCCGTTCTCCTCGACCCCGCCCCAACTGCGGATATCAGTGGGCACATTGCGGATAAGCATCTCGCCCAGATCGAGATGATGCTCGGCAGCGATGCCGAACTGATCCGACCAGCCCTTAAGCGCCACCGTCCCGTCCGGGATCATATCGGTCATATGGCTCGAATGAGCATGGTTCATCGTGACGTAATCGGGCGCAAACCGGGCCCCGCCGGTCCAGCCGTTGAAATCGGTAATGACCGACAGCCCGCCCTCGGTCTGCAACAGCACCATCGAATGGTCGATGTAATGCAGCCGCACCGATTGCTCCGGCACCGGGTCGGACCAACTGGCCTTGTGCAGATATTCGATCCCGGGCGCTGCATCGGCGATCGCGATGCAGTGGCTGATCCGCTGGTTCTGCGCGGCCGCGACGACCGGCGCAAGCGTGGTGAAGAGGGCGAGAAGTAGGGCGCGGAACATGGCGAGCCTCCTTTTGCCTTAGCGTAAAGCGAAAAGCTGATTCCGGTCTATGCCCCTACGTAAGGGGCCGTGCGACCCCCGACGATTTCAAAGGGCTGACCGCGAAAAGATCGCCGCGTTGCCCAAGTTTTGCCGCGTTTCTTCATAGGATCAAATTCAACAAAAGATCGATGATTGTTTCACTTGGAGTCACCATGTCCCTCGCCACACTCGACCAGACCGCTTATCAGAGCGCGCGCGACAGTTCCTTCCAGGATCTTCTGGTTTACGCGGCCAAGAAGTCGGGCCGTTCGGTGTTGCAGGTGCTGCGCGACTATCGCCAACTTGCGAAGTCGGAGACGCGGATCAACCTCGTCGAATATGTGCGCTTCGGGCTTTACGACATTGCACGCCACGATCAGGCAGAGCGCGCGCGGTTCCTGTCCAACGACCTGCACTGGCCGATCGTCAATGTCGTGAACAACCGCGGCTGGTACAGCGCCGCAGAGGACAAGGCGCTGGCCTCAACGCTTCTTGGCGCCGCGGGGGTGCCGATCCCCGAGACTGTCGCTGTGCTCGACCCCTCGCAGCGCCTCTACCACGGGATGGGGGAGCGGATCAGCGATGCGAACCAGCTGAGGGCTTTCCTTCTCGCGCGCCCAGGGCAGCAATTCTTCGGCAAGATCGTGGATGGCATGGTCAGCTTCGGTGCGTTCCGGATCGAACACGCGGATGCCGAGATGATCCATTGCGCCGGCCAGGAGCCGATGAGCTACGACGATTTCGCCGAGCAGACGCTCGCCAAGAATGCCTATGTGCTTCAGCCGGTGCTCCACAACCACGCCGCCTTGCAGCCTTATGCCTCTGCGCTGGCCACGGTGCGGATGGTGAACCTGCTTACGAATGACGGGCTGCGTGTGCCAATGGCGGCGATCAAGCTGCCGCAAGGCGATAATATCGCCGATGCGTTCTGGCGCCCCGGAAATCTCGCCTGCGGAATCGACGTCCCGACTGGTCGCATTCGCACCGTCGCGCGACGCGGGATCGAGGTCGAATTCCTCGAAGATCACCCCGACCGGCCTGGCCTGATGGGGATGGAATTGCCTTTCTGGAAAGAACTCCTCGAAATCAACGAGCGGGCCGCGCGCAGCTTCGCCCCCGTCCGGTATCAATCCACCGATATCGCCATCACTGCGGATGGCCCCGTTGTGGTAGAGATCAACGCAGGCGGCGGGTTCGATCTTCCGCAATATTCCAATGGTCGCGGCATGCTCACTTCGGAGGTGCGCGCCTTTTTCGAAAGCTGCGGTGTGAAGTTCCGCCCGAAAAAGAGCCTGCTGCCCTTCTGATCGCTCTTCGCTCTGCTGCCGCGCGCGGCCTTCCCTTTGCGCCGCTTTGGGTCTATCAGCCGGGGCCGAAGGAGAGCCCCAGATGACCAAGTTCAGCTTCACCCTCAAGGCCACCGACGGCGCGGCGCGCACCGGGACGATTTCGACGCCGCGCGGCGAGATCCGTACGCCGGCTTTCATGCCCGTGGGTACCGCCGCCACCGTGAAGGCGATGATGCCCGAAAGCGTGGCCGCGACCGGCGCAGATATCCTGCTGGGCAACACCTACCATCTGATGCTGCGCCCCGGTGCAGAGCGCGTGGCGCGTCTGGGCGGGCTGCATAAGTTCATGAACTGGGACAAGCCGATACTGACCGACTCCGGCGGGTTCCAAGTGATGAGCCTCGCGAGCTTGCGCAAGCTGACCGAGGAAGGCGTGACCTTTGCCTCCCATGTCGATGGCTCGAAACATATGCTCTCGCCCGAACGCTCGATGGAGATTCAGAAGCTCTTGGGCTCGGACATCGTGATGTGCTTCGACGAGTGTCCTGCGCTGCCTGCGACCGAGGAAGAAGTGGCCAAATCCATGCGCCTCTCGATGCGGTGGGCGCAGCGCTCACGTGACGCCTTCGGCGACCGTCCGGGCCATGCGCTGTTCGGCATCCAGCAGGGCGGCGTGACGCGTGAGCTTCGCGAGGAAAGTGCCGAGAAACTCAAGGAAATCGGCTTCGAGGGCTACGCGGTCGGCGGCCTCGCCGTGGGCGAGGGGCAGGAGGCGATGTTCGGCGTGCTCGACTATGCGCCCGGCATGCTGCCGCAAGACAAACCCCGCTACCTGATGGGCGTCGGCAAACCCGATGATATCGTGGGCGCGGTCGAGCGCGGCATCGACATGATGGATTGCGTGCTGCCGTCGCGCTCGGGGCGCACGGGTCAGGCTTGGACCCGGCGCGGTCAGGTGAACATCAAGAACGCCCGCCATGCCGACGACCCGCGCCCCTTGGACGAGGCCTGCACATGCCCGGCCTGCTCGAACTACTCGCGCGCCTATTTGCACCACGTCTTCCGCTCCGGCGAGATGATCTCGGGGATGCTGCTCACCTGGCACAACCTGCATTATTATCAGGAACTGATGGCGGGCCTGCGCGCGGCGATCGACGAGGGGGCGCTGGCGCGCTTCGTCTCGGAATTCCACGAGACCCGCGCGATGGGCGATATCGAGCCGCTCTGAACCCCGCTCAGTGCGAGATCACGATCACCGCGGCGTAATGCGTCGCGGCTGCGGCCAGCACATGGCCGTGCCAGATCGCGCGCGAGAAGGGGATGCGTTCGGTCTGGTAGAAGATCACCCCGACCGTATAGGTCAGCCCGCCCACGACCAGCAGGATCAGCGCGGGCAAGGGCAGGGCCACGATCAACGGCCACATCGCGATCATCCCGAGCCAGCCCATCGCCAGATAGAGCCAGAACCCCGTGCGCTCCGCGCGGTGGAAGAAGCCGAGCTTCATCACGATGCCGAAGGTCGCGAGCGCCCAGACCGTCGCGGTCAGCGCCCAGCCCGCGATCCCGCCGAGGCCGATCAGCGCCATCGGCGTGTATGTGCCTGCAATCAGTAGATAAATCGCCGCGTGGTCGAAGCGCCGCAACACCGCACGCGTCGGTGCATGCAGCGTCAGGTTATAGGCGGCCGAGAGCGAGAAAGAGGCGATCAGCCCCACCGAATAGACCGCAAGCGGCCAGACGCGCCCCGCAGGTGCTGCGAGCGAGGCCCAGACGATCAGCGCGCTGACGCCTGCCACGGCGAAAACGACGCCCAGTACATGGACGACGCCATCGGCGACATGTTCGCGAAAGCTGTGGCTCAATTGGTGGCGCGTCATCGTGGTGATCCCCTCGGTCATCCTTTCAAGATAGCAACGATGAGGCGATCTCCCAAGCCGTGACGGAAAAAACGCTGGGTCACGAAGGGGCTCTGCGCCCGCGCGCTGGCGCCCCCCCCCCCAAGAGGATATATGCGCAAACCCGAAGGCATTAACGAGAATTCAACTAATTCGCGGCGATAAACGAAGCACGGTACAGGCGGGGAAGCCGATGACCGTCAAGACCGACGGCACCCGGCGCGACCGGTTCGGCCGCGCGTCGGGTGTTCCCATCGGGCTTGTTCAAATATCCCGGGGGTGAGGGCGAAGCCCGAGGGGGTAGAGCCCCCTCATTCTCTGACGTTTGCCGCCGTCCGGCGCCGGCGAGGGCAGCGCCCCCAGATATGCTCAGATGCCGTCGCCGACGAAGGCCTTCTCGACCACATATTCGCGGGGCTCGGAATTCGCGCCTTCGCGCAGGCCGAACCCTTCGAGCACCGCCATCACGTCCTTGTTGAAGGCGAGCGAGCCGCAGACCATCGCGCGGTCGGTCTCGGGGTTCATCGGCTCGAGGCCGAGATCCTTGAACACCTTGCCGTTCTCGAGATTGTCGGTGATCCGGCCCATATGGGGGGATTCCTCGCGGGTCGTGGTCGGGTAATATTTCAGCTTGCCCTCGACCATCTCGCCGATCAGCGGATCGTTGATCAGGTTCTCGACCAGCTGCCGGCCATATTCCAGTTCGGCGACGGTCCGGCAGGTATGCATCATGATGACCTCGTCGAACTTCTCGTAGGTCTCGGGGTCGCGCATCAGCGAGGCGAAGGGCGCGATGCCGGTGCCGGTGGCGAGGAACCACACGCGCTTGCCGGGCAGCAGCGCGTCATGGACCAGCGTGCCCACGGGCTTCGGACGCAGGATGATCTGGTCGCCCACATTGATATGCTGCAGCTTCGAGGTCAGCGGGCCGTCGGGCACCTTGATCGAGTAGAATTCCAGCTCCTCGTCCCAGTTCGGCGAGGCGATGGAATAGGCGCGCAGCAGCGGTTTGCCATTGTCGCCCATCAGTCCGATCATCACGAATTCACCCGAGCGGAAGCGCAGGGATTGCGGCCGCGTCACGCGGAAGGAAAACAGCCGGTCCGTCCAGTGGGTCACTTCGGTCACGGTCTGCGCGTCGGGCAGGGTTTTCACCTTGGGGATCTCGGTCACGGCGCTCTCGTTCATTGTCATATCTCTCTCGGGCCGGGGCAGGCGCCTCGGTCTGGCAAATATGCAGATCGGATACAGCTTGCGTCAGCGCTGGCCCTTGATCTGGCTCAATTGCCGGTCACGGGTGGGGTTTATCGGATATCGGATGCGGGCGAAAGCCTCAGCCGGCAAGCCGCGCGCGGTAGTCATGCGCGGCCCAGTCGGCGCGGAATAGCCATTGCGCCTGCGGTTGGCGCTCGGCCAGCTCCGGTGGGATTTCGACCTCGTCAAAGCCGACGCGCCGCGCCATCGCGTATTGATCCGCGATCAGCGGGCCCGCCGCGCGCAGCCGGCCGGAATAGCCGAGCGCACGGATGCGGCGCGCCAGCGAGAAGCCACGCCCGTCCGAGAAGGTCGGGAACAGGACGCGGATCATCTCGGCGCCGTCGATCAGCGCGGGCAGATATCCCGCATCGGTCTCCGGCGCGATATCGAGGCTCGCCCCGGTGAAGTCATCCTCGTGGAAGCCGTCGTCGCGAACGATCACGCTCATGCCACATTCTCCTTGTTCTCAATCACTTGGCCCTCACTGTTCACACGTACGGCCTTGCCGCCGATGAAGTGGATGCCGCATTCGGTCTTGGCGGCGCCGCGCCAGCGGCCCGCGCGTTCGTCCTCGCCCGGTTTCACAGGCGAGGTGCAGGGCGCGCAGCCGATCGAGGGATAGCCTTGCGCCACGAGCGGGTGGCGCGGCAGGCGGTTCTCGACCATGTAATCCTGCACGTCCTGCTTGTCCCAATGGGCGAGCGGGTTGATCTTCATCCGCGCCTCGGTCTCGACCTCAAAGAAGTCGAGCGCCGCGCGCTGGCCGCCCTGAAAGCGTTTGCGCCCGGTGATCCAGGCGTCATAGCCCGAGAGCGCGTTTTCCAGCGGCACCGTCTTGCGCAGTGTGCAGCAGGCATCGGTGCTGTACTGGTGCAAAGTGCCATCCGGATCGTCGCGGGCGATCGCGGCCCGATCGGCCTGGATCACCTGGACATTCGTCAGGCCCAGCTTGTGCGCGACGTCGCGCTGATAGGCGAGCGTCTCAGGAAACAGCATCTGCGTGTCGATGAACAGCACCGGCGTGCCGGGCGCGATCACCGAGACCATATGCAAGAGCACCACCGACTCCGCCCCGAAGGAGGAGACCAGCGCGACTTCGCCCACGTCAGCGTCCCGCAACGCCCGCTCCATCACCGCGGTCGCGGCGTGGTGGCGGTAGCGTTCGTTCAGCCCGGCGACGCGCGTTGCGATATCCGGGCGATCATTGAGCGGCATGGCGTTGAGCCTCTGCATAGAGCGCCTCTTTGAACGGGTCCGGGCCAAGGCGACGCAGCGCTTCGAGGAAGCTCTCGGTCGCGTTTTCGCGCAGTTCGAGATAGGCGCGCAGCAGACGCTCCAGCGCGGGGATCACCTCCGTATAGGCAAAGCCGGGGCCAGCGCGCTCGCCAAGCGCCATCGTCTCGGTCGCGTCGCCGCCAAGCGTGATCTGGTAGTTCTCCACGCCCGCGCGGTCGAGACCGAGGATGCCGATATGGCCCAGATGGTGGTGGCCGCAGGCGTTGATGCAGCCCGAAATCTTGATCTTGAGCGCACCGATCTCCTGCTCCAGCCCGAGGTCGCGGAAATGGGTCGCGATCTGCTGTGCCAGCGGGATCGAGCGGGCCGTGGCCAGCGCGCAGTAATCCATGCCGGGGCAGGCGATGATATCCGAGGTCAGGCCGATATTCGCAGTAGCGAGGCCGCCCTTGCGCAGGGCCTCGAACAGCGCGGGCAGATCAGCCTTCGCGATATGCGGCAGGATCACGTTCTGCTCGTGGCTGATGCGCAGCTCCGACTGGCCGTAGCGTTCGGCAAGCTCCGCCAACAGGCGCATCTGGTCCGAGGTGGCATCGCCCGGAGGCGCGCCGTGATCCTTCAGGCTGACCGTGACCACCGCGTAATCGGGGTTGTGATGGGGCGAGACCGAGCGCGCGGCCCAGTCCCGCAGAAGCGGGTCGACATTGCGCGCGGCTTCGAAGCTCTCGCTCTCGCGCGCAGGCAAAACGGGCGGCGCGAATTGCGCCTTGAGATCTGCGAGGATCGTCTGATCGGCACCTTTGAAGGCCGCGCGGCGGGCCGGGAATTCGGCCTCGACCATCTCGGAAAACGTCTCGATTCCAAGCTCGTGTACGGTGATCTTGATGCGTGCCTTATACTTGTTGTCGCGCCGGCCTGCGAGGTTCCAGGCCGCTACGATCGACTCCAGATAGGGCAGCAGATCGGCCACTGGCAGGAAGCTGCGCAGTTCCTTCGCGATCATCGGGGTGCGGCCAAGACCGCCGCCCACGAAGACCTGAAAACCGATCTCGCCATCGCGCTCGACCAGTTGCAGGCCGACATCGTGGCCGCGGATCGCGGCGCGGTCGGCGCGCGCGCCATTGATCGCGATCTTGAACTTGCGCGGCAGGAACTGGAATTCCGGATGGTCGGTGGACCATTGACGGATCAACTCCGCATAGGGGCGCGGATCGGCGATCTCGTCGGCGGCGGCGCCCGCAAAGGCGTCCGTCGTCGTGTTGCGGATCGCGTTGCCCGAGGTCTGGATCGCGTGCATGCCGACATCGGCCAGCGCGTCGATCATGTCCGGCACATCGACCAGCTTCGGCCAGTTGAACTGGATGTTCTGGCGCGTCGTGAAATGCCCATAGCCGCGATCCCAGACATCTGCGATCTTGGCGAGCTGGCGCATTTGCCGCGCGTTGATCGTGCCATAGGGGATCGCCACCCGCAGCATGTAGGCGTGCAGCTGCAGATAGAGCCCGTTCATCAGGCGCAGCGGCTTGAACTCGTCTTCGGTCAGGCTGCCGTCGAGGCGGCGCGCGACCTGATGGCGAAACTGCTCGGCGCGCGCGCGGACGGCGGCGCGGTCGAAATCGCTGGGTTGGAACATGGATCAGCTCCCGGGTAGCTCAATGGAAGGGCCGGAGGCGCGGAAGGCCTCGCGGAAATGCGCGGGCTCGGGGCCATTCGGGCCAAGCGTGGCGGGCGCGAGATAGGCGCCGACGACTTTGTCGGGCTGCGCATTGGCCAGATCGAGCCACATCTCGGCAATCACCGGATCGTCGAGGAAAGCGGCGTCGCTCAGGCGCAGAACCCATTGGCCCGCGTCGTTCATGTAGACGACATGGCCTTCGCGCAGATCGTTGGCGCTGATCACGCCGGGGATGAATTTCTTGCTCATAGCGCGACCTCCTTCAGGGCGATGCGGGCGTCGCGCGGGGCGAGGCCCAGCAGGATCACGGCGGGGCCCTTGGCCTCGGCGGTAACGGTGGGCAGGGTGGCGAGCGTCGCGGGGCGGATCACCTGATCGGCGCGCGAAGCGTTCTCGATCACGCAGGCCGGGGTCGCGGGGGAGGCGCCATGCATCATCAGGCGCCCTTGCACGTAGCGGGCCGCGCGCTTGCCCATGTAGATCGCCGCGACCGCGCCGGGACGAGCGAGCGCCGTCCAATCCTGTTCGGCGAGCCCGTCGGCGTCATGGCCGGTGAGCAGGCGCAGCTCGCGATTGCGGCCGCGTTCGGTCAGGCTCTGGCCGAGCGATGCGGCGGCGGCGGAAGCGGCGGTGATGCCCGGCAGCACGCGATAGGCGATCCCGGCCGCGTCGAGCGCGTCCAGCTCTTCGCCCAGCCGCCCGAACACACCCGGATCGCCGGATTTCAGGCGGAGCACCCGCTGCCCCTCGCGCGCGAGGCGGACGATCAGGTTCGAGATGTCGCTTTGCTTCATCGAGGGGCCGAAACCGGTCTTGCCGGTCTCGATCAACTTCGCCTGCGGACCTGCAAGTGCGAGCACCTCGGCGCTCACCAGCGTGTCGTGCAGGATGACATCGGCGCACGTCATCTCGCGCAGCACCGCCACGGTCAGCAGGTCCGGGTCGCCCGGACCTGCGCCGGCAAGGGTCACCTGGGTCTGAGTTTCGAGAGTTTCCATGTCACGCTCCTCGTCTGCGTCTTGAGCGTTAATATAGGAAAATGTTCTCGTTTTTGGCTATATGCCCTTGCCAATAAGGACATTTGTTCCTTATGAATTTGATGGGAGTAACAATCTTCTTTCTATCGGAGGGAAATCGGAATGGCGGTGCAGATCGACGAGCTGGATCGGAAAATCCTCGCGGAGCTACAGGACGATGCGAGCCAGTCGCTCGACGAAATCGCGCGGAAAACAGGCTCTTCCAAGACCCCGGTCTGGAACCGGATTCGCAAATTGCGCACGGCGGGGGTGATCGGAAAGCAGACCGCGATCCTCGATCCCGAGGCGCTTGGGTTCGACGCCTGCTTCTTCGTGCTGATCCGAACGTCCGAGCACGAGGCCGAATGGCAGGACAAGTTCCTCGCCACCCTGCGCGCGCGCCCCGAGGTGATGGAAGCGCACCGCCTTGCCGGCGATATCGACTACATCCTGAAAGTGCGGGTCGAGAATGCGCGCGCCTATGACCGCTTCTATCAGGCGCTGATCTCGGAAGTGAAAATTCACAACGTCACCGCGCTTCTGTCGATGGAAGAGCTGAAATCCACCACCGCACTGCCGCTGTGAGCGATCAGCGCTTGGTGTAGGTGGTCTCCAGCTTCTCCAGCCCGTGGAAATGGTAGAGATCGGCGTAATAAGGGCGGCGCGGCAGATCGAGCCCCTGTAGCCGCTCCATCAGAATCGGCAGCGCGAGTTTCAACTCCAGCCGGGCCAGCGGCGCGCCGATGCAGAAATGCGCCCCCGCGCCGAAACTGAAATTGATGCGCACCGGGCGGGACGGGTCGAAGGCGCTCGGATCGTCCCAAGCCGACGGGTCGCGGTTCGCACCGGCGAGTAGCAGCCCGATCCGTTCGCCTTTCCGCAGCATTTGCCCCTGAAACTCCATGTCCTCGTAGAGCCATCGCGTGAACAAGTGCAGCGGCGGATCGAAACGCAGAAGTTCCTCTACCGTGCCGTCGATCCGCTCTGGCTCCAGCCAATGCGGCGCGACGGTCTGCTCGACGAGGGTCTTCATGCTGTTGCCGATCTGGTGGACGGTCGCCTCGTGACCCGCGTTCAGGAGCAGGATCACGGTGGAAATCAGCTCGTCGCGGCTCAGGTGAACGCCTTCCTCCTCGACCGCGATCAGTTCCGAGATCAGATCGTCGCCGGGCGCTTTGCGGCGGGTCTCGATCAGATCCCCGAGATACTCCGCGAATTCCGCTGAGGCCCGCGCCGCGTCTTCTTCGAGGCTGATGTCGCGGCGGGCCTGATACATCTGCACCATGGCGTTCGACCATGCCAGAAGCTTGTCGGCATCCTTCTCCGGCACGCCCAGAAGCCGAGCAATCACGATCACCGGAAGGGGTTTCGCGAAATGCTCCAGCAGGTCGCAGCCGCCCTCGGGCAGTTCGTCGACCAGCCGGTGGCAGAGTGTCGCGATCTCGTCCTCCATGCCTGCGATCCGGCGCGGGGTGAAGGCCTTCGTCACCAACTTGCGCAGGCGGGTGTGGGTCGGCGCCTCCAACTCCAGCATCGAATGACGTTCGATCGCATAGAAGGGCTCGAGATGCTTCGGAACGTCCACCGCGTGTTCTGGCGGGGCTTCGCGCCCCAACCGCCGGTCCCGCAGCGCCGCGCCGACGATCGCGGCGCGCGCAGTCACGTGAAACCCGTATTCGGGCCATTGAACGAGAGGCGCGCCTTGACGCACGCGGTCATAGAACGGGTAAGGGTTCTGCACGAAATCTGGGTCGAGCGGGGATTGGGAAAGGGTCTGCATCGGCGCTCCGTTTGGTCGGAGGCCAGATTGGGCAGAAGGCGCCGCGGGATGCAAGAACAAGCGAACACGCCGCCTTGCATTGCCGCGCCGTTGGTCGCAAGGAAAGGGCGGGAGAGTGCTGATGCTGGGCCGTGTCGCCATATTGCTCATCTGGATCGCGCTGACGCTCGCCGCCTCGATCGGGGTGTGGCGGGTCTCGGCGCGCGAGGGTCTGGCGCGGATCGAGGCGCAGGGACAGTCCGACCTGCGGCTGGCCTCGGATCGTCTGGTGGCGGCCCTTCTGCAGTTTCGCGAAGTGGCCGTTCTGGCCGCCGATCATCCCGACGTGGTCGCGCTGGCGGGGCGTTTTGCCGAAGGGGGCAAGGCGGTCGGCACGTGGCGCGATGACGCGGTGAGCCTGACCTTGCAGCGCTTGGCCGACCACGCGGGCGCGCGCGACATCTGGCTGATCGCGCCGGGAGGCACGGTGCTCGCGGGCCCTGCGGACAGTCCCGATCGGGTCACGATGAACCGGGCGCTGGCCCGCGGCGCGCAAGGCGCGACTGGGTCAGAACATTTCGTCGATCCCGATACCGGCGACCGGCTGTTCGTCTTCGCCGCTCCTGTCTTCGCCTCTGGCGGCCGCGTCTCGGGGATCGTGCTGCTGCGGCTGAATGCCGAGGATGTCGAGGCCGAGGGGCGCGGTAACCCGGTGCCCGTCTGGTTTACCGATGCCGACGGGGTGAGCTTCCTGACCAATCGGACCGATCTGGTGCTGCTGTCCGAACCGGGCGCACGCCCCGATCCCGCGACCTATCCGGCGGGCTCGCTCGCCGGGGTGCTTCACTTGCGCGAACGCAATCTGGCGGGCCATCGTCTGGTGTCGGGGGATGGCTCGCTCGCCGGTCCCGCGCTGGATGTGTCGCGCGAATTGCCGGTGATCCAGATGGAGGGTCACGCGCTCGCCGCCGCCGATCCGGTTCTGCGTGCGGCGCGGCTTGCCGCGCTCTCGACGGCGGCCGGGTTTCTGGCCGTGGGGGCGGTGATCTTCGCACTCTGGGAGCGCAGGCGCGCGTTGGCAGAGGCAAATGCCGCGCTTGAGGTTCGCGTGGCGGAGCGCACGGCGGAGCTGTCGACCGCGAACGAGGAATTGCGCCGCACGCAGGCCGAGTTGGTGCAGGCGGGCAAGCTTTCGGCGCTGGGGCAGATGTCGGCGGGGATCAGTCACGAACTGAACCAGCCGCTGATGGCGATCTCGTCTTATGCAGAGAATGCCGAATTGCTGCTCGATCGCGGTCGGACAGAGGAGGCGGGCGAAACGCTCGGCAAGATCGGCGCGATGGCGCACCGTATGGCGCGCATCATCCGCAACCTGCGCGCCTTTGCGCGGCAGGAGAGCGAGCCCGCGACCCGCGTCGGTCTCGCGGCGGTGGTGGAAAGCGCGCTCGAGATGCTCGACGAACGGCTGAAGCGCGCGGGCGTCACCGTCGACTGGCAGCGTCCTGATTTCCCCGCGATCGTCATGGGTGGCGAGGTGCGGCTCAGTCAGGTCGTCATCAACCTGATCTCGAACGCGATCGAGGCGATGGAGGGCCAGCCCGAGCGTCGCCTGACGATCCGCATGGCGCGCGCGGATGGCATGATCCGCCTCAGCCTGCGCGACACCGGACCGGGCATCCGCGACCCCGAGCGTATCTTCGATCCGTTCTACTCGACCAAGGAAGCCGGATCTGCGGAGGGGCTTGGCCTCGGCCTTTCGATCTCTTACGGGCTTGTGCAAGGGTTCGGAGGCAACCTGCGCGGCGAGAATGTTCCGGGGGGCGGGGCGCGCTTCACCATCGATCTGCGCGAAGCTGCGAGCCAACCCAGACCAACCGAGGTGGAGACATGATGCGCCGGGTTCTCTTTGTCGATGACGACCGCGCGGTGCGCGAGGCGCTAGGCCAGACGCTGGAACTGGCTGGGCTGAAGCCGACGCTCGCAGGCAGCTATATCGAAGCGAAGGACCATATCTCGACCGAGTTCGAGGGGATCGTGGTCACCGATATCCGGATGCCCGGGAAGGACGGGTTCGCGCTGCTGGACCTCGTGCAGAAGGCCGATGCGGAGCTGCCCGTCGTCCTGCTGACCGGCGAGGCCGATGTGCCGATGGCAGTGCGCGCGATGGCAGCGGGCGCGTTCGACTTTCTGGAAAAGCCTTGCGCAGGGAAAGACTTGCTGGCCGTTGTCGAGAAGGCGCTGGAGACGCGCGCGCGCGTGATGGAAGCGCGGTTCTCGCGGGCCGCCGGCAAGCGTGGCGATGCCGCGGCACGGATGCTGGTTGGCGACTCTCCGGTGGCGGAGGGCCTGCGCGAAGCGGCCCGTCGCGCGGCGCGCTCGGGCGCCGAGGTGCTGATCACCGGCGCGCCGGGTGCGGGCAATTCCAAGCTCGCCGAGGTGATCCATCTGCTCTCTACCAATGCGCGCCGTCCCTTCGTTAAACTCGCCGCGGCGGGCCTCGACGTGGAGGCGCTGGAGGCCGGTTTCGCGCAGGCCGAGGGCGGCACGCTTTACCTAGACGAGGTGGCCGACCTGCCGCGCCCGGCGCAATTCGCGCTGATCGAGCTCTTGGAGACCCGGCCTGCCACGCGCCTTATCGCGGGCACCTATCGCGACCTGCCAGGCGAGGCGCGGGCAGGGCGCTTCCACCCCGATCTCTACTGGCGGCTGGAGGCGTTGAAGGTGCGTATCCCCTCGCTCTCGGAACGCCCCGAGGACATTCCCGCGCTGTTTCGCCACTATGTCGCCACCGCCTGCGAACAGGCCAACCTGCGCGCGCCCGAAATCCCGGCCGAGATGACCGCACAGCTGATGGCCCGCGACTGGCCCGGCAATGCCCGCGCGCTTATGTCGGAGGCGATGCGCTTCGCGATGGGGCTGGAGGCGGGCGAGCCGCCGGCGGAGCTGGGCCTGTCCGAGCGGATGGCGGCGGTCGAGAAGTCGCTGCTGGCCGAGGCGCTGACCCGCGCGGGCGGCAACGCGACCGAGGCGGCGGCCGCGCTGAAGCTGCCGCGCAAGACCTTCTACGACAAGCTCGCACGCCATGGGCTGCGGCCCGACGATTACCGCGACTAGGGGCGGGCGAGGATTCGCACGGAGCCGCCTGTATCTGTGCGGGATTTCGCACACCTCTCGTCGACGCGGGGTTGGGGATTTCTCGTAAGGCATGGATATAAATAGGTTAATCGGACTTGTCACAAGAGCTTCACGAAACAGTTGATCGGATCTCTCGGCGCCTTTCTGCTTGCCCCGATGCCGGGGAGGACCGGCGTGACATGAATACCGGGAGGACATTATGAAGAAATTTACCGCCGCCGTTTCGGCGCTCGCCCTCATGGCTTCGGCCTCGGTCGCAATGGCCGATCCGACGGGCTGCGACGAAGGCGAAATGGTCATCAAGTTCAGCCACGTCACCAATACCGACAAGCACCCGAAAGGGATCGCGGCGGCGCTGTTCGCCAAGCGCGTGAACGAAGAGATGGACGGCAAGGCCTGCGTCGAAGTCTACCCGAACTCCACCCTCTACAACGATGATCAGGTGCTGGAAGCGATGCTGCAGGGCGACGTGCAGATGGCTGCGCCCTCGCTGTCGAAATTCGAGACCTTCACCAAGAAATACCGCATCTTCGATCTGCCCTTCATGTTCAAGAACATGGAAGCCGTGGACGAATTCCAGAATTCCGAAGTCGGCCAGTCGATGAAAGAGGCGATGGTGCGTCGCGGTCTGCTGGGCCTCGATTTCTGGCATAACGGCCTCAAGCAGTTCTCGGCCAACAAGCCGCTGCTGGTGCCGGGCGACGCCAAGGGTCTGAAGTTCCGCGTGCAGCCCTCCGACGTGCTGATCGCGCAGATGGAAGCGCTGGGGGCGTCGCCGCAGCCGATGGCCTTCTCGGAAGTCTATGGCGCGCTGCAGACCGGCGTGGTTGACGGGCAGGAGAACACCTGGTCGAACATCTACGGGCAGAAGTTCTACGAAGTGCAGGACGGCATCACCGAAACCAACCACGGCCTGCTCGACTACATGGTCGTGACCTCGGTCGACTGGTGGGACAGCCTCGATCCGGCGATGCGTGACCAGATCAAGTCGATCCTCGACGAGGTCACGCAGGAGCGCAACGCCGCCGTGAACCAGGTCAACGAAGAGAACCGTCAGGCGATCCTCGATGCCGGTGCGACGATCCGCGAACTGACGCCCGAGCAGCGCCAGCAATGGGTCGATGCGATGAAACCGGTCTGGGACCAGTTCAAGGATGACGTCGGTCAGGAAAACATCGACGCAGCGCAGGCGATCAACGCCAAGCACTGATCCGGAACGGACGGGCGACGGACCCCACCCGTCGCCCGATCTCACGGCGCGCGCGGCCCCCACATCACCCGCGCGCGCCACTTTCACCTCTCGACCTCAGACCGGAGTGAGCCATGAGCCAGCGCTATGAGCCGCGTAACGGGTTTTCGCGGGCGATCCACAACCTCGAGGAGACGCTGATCGCGTTGATCCTCGGCGTCATGACGGTGATCACCTTCGTCAATGTCGTACTGCGCTACGTCTTCAACTCCTCGCTGATCTGGGGGCTGGAAACGACGCTGATCCTGTTTGCCTGGCTGGTACTTCTGGGCATGAGCTACGCGGTGAAAGTGACCGCGCATCTGGGCGTCGATGCAATTATCAACATGCTGCGCCCCGGACCGCGCAAGGCCATGAGCCTCGTCGCGGCGGGCCTGTGCATTCTCTACGCGGTCCTGCTGCTGAAAGGGGCTTGGGATTACTGGGCGCCGTTCGCCGGGTTCGAGCAGACCTCGGGGCGCTGGTTCCCGACCGGCTTCCAGGAGACGCGCGACCGCGCCTTCTACGAGACCGACCAGGTACCGATCGCGGATTGGCTCGCCGTCTGGCTCGGCGACCGGTTCAACATGGGCGAGGCCTATGACAAGTTGCCGCGTTTCATCCCCTATCTGATCCTGCCGATCGGCGTGACGCTTTTGCTGATCCGCTTCGTACAGGCGGCGATCGGGGTCGCCACGGGCACGCGTGCGGCGCTGATCGTGAGCCACGAAGCCGAAGACCAAGTGGCCGACGTGGCCCATTTCAACAAGGGTGACTGAGGCATGGATATTCTGTTCCTTTTCGTGATGGTGATCGGCTTCATGCTGATCGGCGTGCCGATCGCGGTCTCTCTTGGCCTGGCCTCGACGCTGTTCCTGCTGATCTTTTCGGACGCCTCGCTCGCCTCCATCGCGCAGTCGCTCTACGACGCGATGGACAACCACGCGACGCTGCTGGCGATCCCGTTCTTCATCCTCGCCTCGAGCTTCATGTCGACCGGGGGTGTGGCGCAACGGATCATCCGCTTCGCCATCGCCGTGGTAGGGCACCTGCCGGGCGGACTGGCCATCGCGGGCGTATTCGCCTGTATGCTGTTCGCGGCGCTCTCGGGCTCGTCGCCTGCAACCGTGGTCGCCATCGGCTCCATCGTCATCGCGGCGATGCGTCAGGTGGGCTACTCCAAGGATTTCGCCGCTGGCGTTATTTGTAACGCCGGCACGCTCGGCATCCTGATACCGCCGTCGATCGTGATGGTCGTCTATGCTTCGGCGACCGACGTGTCGGTGGGCCGGATGTTCCTTGCGGGCGTCATTCCGGGCCTTCTTGCGGGCGTGATGCTGATGGCCACGATCCTGTTCTTCGCGATCAAGCGCAACCTGCCGAAAGGCGAGTGGCAAGGCTGGGGCGAGGTCGGCGCGAGCTTCGTCGACGCGTTCTGGGGCCTGATGCTGATCGCGATCATCATGGTGGGCCTCTACGGTATCCCCGGCATCACGGGTGGTATCTTCACCCCCACCGAGGCCGCTGCCGTCGCCGCCGTCTATGCGTGGTTCGTCGCGAACTTCATCTATCGCGACATGGGCCCGCTCGACGAGGGCGAGCGAAAAACCTCACTTCTGAAGAAGCCGCAGGCACTGATCACCGCCATTTGGCACAAGGGCACGCGCGATACGCTGTTCGAAGCGGGCAAGCTGACGATCACACTGATGTTCATCATCGCCAACGCGCTGATCCTCAAGCACGTCCTGACCGACGAGCAAATTCCGCAGAAGATCACCGAGGCGCTCCTCGGCGCAGGTCTCGGCAAGATCATGTTCCTCGTGATCGTCAACGTCATCCTGCTGATCGGCGGGCAGTTCATGGAGCCTTCAGGCCTCATCCTGATCGTCGCCCCGCTGGTCTTCCCGATCGCGATGGAGCTGGGCGTCGATCCGATCCATCTCGGCATCATCATGGTTGTGAACATGGAGATTGGGATGATCACGCCGCCGGTGGGTCTGAACCTTTTCGTAACCTCAGGCGTGGCAGGAATGCCGATCATGCGGGTCGTGAAGGCGGCCGCGCCCTTCCTCGCCGTGCTCTTCGTCTTCCTGATCCTGGTCACCTACGTGCCGTTCCTGTCGACATGGCTGCCGACGATGGCGATGGGACCGGAGACGGTCGTGAAATAACCCGAGCGGGGCAGGGGCTGCTTCCGGCCCGATGTCCCGCCATTCCAACTAGGCGCGCCCGTGGCATCCCCACGCGGCGCGCTTTTCTGTGGGGTCGGTCTAGGGTGCTCTGCCCCCGCGCTGCGCGCGCGCCCCGGGATATTTCCGCCAGGGCGAGAAAACTGGATATTCTTTCGGCTTGGCGCAAATATCCCGGGGTGAATTCGCGAATGCGAAGAGGGGCAGCGCCCCTGCTGCCCGCTCGGAAATGGCACCGGCGCAAAATAAAAGGGCGACCCGATCGGCCGCCCCTCCTGCTCTGGCTATCGCCTGATTTTATTTCTGTTCCGAACCCGTCGGAGCCGCAGCGGCTGCAGCAGCCTCGGAGGCCGGCGGCGCGAGCTTCGGCGTGCCCTGACCGGTCTGCAGCGGGTCGTCCTGACGCTGCACCGAGCCTTCGAAATGCGCGCCGCTCTCGATCGCGATGGTTTTGTGAATGATGTCGCCTTCGACGCGTGCGGTCGAGGTCAGGCGCACCTTCAGGCCGCGCACACGGCCCACGACGCGGCCATTGACCACGACGTCGTCTGCCATGATCTCACCCTTGATCGTGGCGCTTTCGCCGACGGTCAGCAGGTGGGCGCGGATGTCGCCTTCGACGGTGCCTTCGATCTGAATGTCGCCGGTCGTCTTGACGTTGCCGGTGATGGTCAGGTCCGAGGAGAGAACCGAGGGCGCGGGCTTGGAGCGCGGCGCGGAGCTCGGCGTGTAGTCGCTCGAGCTGGACGTGGGGCGGCTCGGAGCGGTCGCGCTTTCAGCGGATTTGGGCTTGTCGCCGTCGGCCTTGGGGCCCGGTTCATGGATTTTCGATTTAGAAAACATTCTTACCAGCCTTGATGAAGGTCATCGGGTTAATTGGCTTGCCTCCGAGCCGGACCTCGTAGTGCAGATGCGGTCCCGTGGAGTGTCCGGTATTGCCCATATCAGCAATCCACTCGCCTTGCGACACCTTTTGCCCGACTTTCACGTGGAATTTGTTCAGGTGACCGTAGCGGGTGGTGATGCCGAAGTCGTGGCGGATCTTGATGATGTTGCCGTAGCCGCGCTCGTGCTCGGCCGCGATCACGACGCCATCGGCGGGCGCGTAGACCTTGGTGCCGATCGGAGCCGCCATATCGACGCCCTCATGCATCCGGCCCCAGCGCCAACCGAAGGGCGAGGAGAACCGGAAATGCGCCTTCACGGGCATCGAGAGCGGCAGCTTGTCGACGGCGATGCGATACATGTTCATCTCGTCGAGCTTGCGCAGGATGTTCTCGGCGCGGGCGGTGTCGCCGTCGAGATCGGCTGTGCCCTTGGTCGAGAGCGAGATCGGCGAGAGCGGCCCGCCGGTGCCCGAATAGCCGCGCTTGATCTCCTTGAGGACGTGATCGGGGTCCATGCCGGCCTGCTTGAACACCTTGTCGAGCGGCTCCATCGAGATTTTCACGGCGCCTTCGAGCGTGGTGAAGATCTCGTCGTTGCGCTGTTCGAGAAGCCGCTTCTGCAGCGCGATCTTGTCCATCTGCAGCTGCGCGGACTTGGCGTCGGCATTCGCTGTGTCGCGTTCCTTGGCTGTCTCTCCGAGTGCGCTGGTCAGCATGTCGACCGTTTTCGCCATGTCCTCCGCGCGGGCTGCCGGGGT
This sequence comes from Thioclava sp. F34-6, assembly GCF_002213235.1. NCBI lineage: Bacteria > Pseudomonadati > Pseudomonadota > Alphaproteobacteria > Rhodobacterales > Paracoccaceae > Thioclava > Thioclava sp. F34-6. Next base: position 181,459 of record NZ_NBOA01000005.1, on the reverse strand, counting down.
GGGGCCGGCACCGGGGCCTTTGCCCTCGGCCTTGGCGAGTGCGAGGCGGGCGTTGTCGCGCTCTTCCATGGTGCGGCGCAGGGTCGCCTGAATCACACCGATCCCGGTTTCCAGCTCGCGCTTGCGCTCTTCCGAGGCGAGCAGCGTGGATTGCATCTTCGAGACCTGCTCGAGGGCGGTCTGGAAGCGGTCTTGAGCGGCGAGAGCCTCGGCCGCGCGGGCGTCGCGCTCTTGCGAGAGCGCGTCGAGGCGTCGCTCGAAAGCGATTTTCGCAACCTTGTCGTTCTGCGCGGCCCCGCCAGAGGAAATCCCGTCGATGAAGAGCATCGAGGTCGCGACCATCGACCACACGAATACGCCAGCGCCAATCGCCAAGACGCTCGCCTGCGTGAGGGGGCGCAGTCGGACGAACCGCGTGGCGCTGTCTGATTTCAGAAACAGCCGCTGTTCGGGCAGGATGCGCTCGAGACGGGTGTTCAGGCGGTCGAGAATGCGTCTAGGCAAGCCGGTCGGTCCTGTGTTTGTTTCGGATCAAGGGCGACCACGAAGGGGCCGCGCGTCGCTCGCGGCGGTGCACCCGTCCTGCTTGTGGATAAGTCCTCCGCCCTTGGCCAAAGGGATTACCAAGGGGGGCAGGTCCGGGCAACCTCTTTCCCGGGCACATTCGGTCACGGTTCCCTCGCGCGCGCGGTATGAGCGGTTTCTTGCCCAAAAGACGGGGTTTTCCGGCGGTTTAGGTCCTGCAGGTCATGCGGGCGTCACGTTGGTGTGATCCGCGCTTGCCGCTGGCGGTCGCCGTGCGACGGGCGCCGCGTCGCGAGGGTGGACGCCCGGGAAAGTCCCTTTTCGGGGTTTCGCTCAGCAGAGCTCTCGGACGGCGCCGAGCACCTCTTCTGCGTGGCCTTTGACCTTCACCTTCGGCCAGACCTTCGCCACCTTGCCGTCTGCGTCGATCAGGAAGGTCGCGCGAACGATGCCCCAGAAGGTCTTGCCATACATCGATTTTTCGGCCCAGACACCGTAAGCTTCGCAGGTTTCCGCATCATCGTCGGAGGCCAGATATATGCCCAGGTCATGCTTGGCGCAGAAATTCTCGTGCTTCTTCAGGCTGTCCTTGGAGATGCCGACAACGACCGCGCCTGCGGCGGCGAAATCCGGGGCGAGCCGGGTGAAATCGAGCGCCTCGGTGGTGCAGCCGGGCGTGTTGTCCTTGGGGTAGAAATACAGCACGACCGGACGGCCGGCGAAGGCCGACAGCGTCAGGTTGCCCTCCTCCGTGATCGGATTTCCGAGTGTTTCGAAGCTTTTGCCACCCGTGGCGGGCAGAGTGAAGTCCGGCGCTTTTTCGCCTGTCTCGATCATTGGGGAACCTCCTTGCAAGTTCGGGGCTTACTTTCCACGCCCGCTTGCGCGAGACTTAACCACGAGGCAGGAGACCCGGGCAAGACCGCGCGCGGTGGGCCCGGCAGATGAGACGGGGTCGGCACGCGCCGCTTCCGAGGGAGAAACGGCCCCGAGCCAACGGGCGCAAGACGAACGGTATGGAGAGAGAGCGTCCCGATAGCCGCGAAACGTCTGGCACGCCCGATAGGGCGGGCAAAGCGTCGAAGGGCGATGCCGAGACCGTCGCCACCGGGGCGGAAACGTCGGCAGGTCGCGGCCGCAGGGCGCGCACCGGGCTCTTGCTGGTTCTCAGCTTCCTGTTTCTCGGAATCGTGGCCGCCGGGGCCTTTCTCGTCATCACGCATCGCGCGGTCGCCGTACCGCAATGGGTTGTTTCCCGCATCGAGACACGCGCCAATGACGCGTTGCAGGGGCAGATGCGGGTTCGGCTATCCGGCGGGATCGATCTCTATATCGATGACGGGATCCGGCCCCGGATCCGGCTGAACACGGTGCGGCTCGAGCGGCCTTCGGGCCTGCCGATCGCGGTGTTGCCCGAGCTGCGCATGACGCTCTGGGCGGAGCCGCTGCTGCGCGGGCGGGTGGAGCCGCGTTCGTTCCGGCTGCGCGGAGCGAGCCTTTCGCTGCATCGCCTGCCCGATGGCAAGCTCGATCTCGATTTCGGCGGCGGCAATCGCTTCGCCAATATCGACCTGAACAATGCCTCCGATCTCATTGAGACCTTTGAAAAAACGCTCGAGGTTCCAGCGCTGTCCAAGCTGCAGCAGATCAGCGCCGAAGACTTGCAACTCCGGCTGATGGACGAGCGTCTCGACCGGCTCTGGAAGGTCAGCGACGGCAGGTTCAAACTGACGCAGAGCGATAGCGAAATCTCTGTCGCGCTTGGCTTCGATCTGGGTAGTGGTCGGGCGAAGCCGGCGCAGGTCGCGCTGTCGATGACCACGCAGAAGGCCAGCCGCGAAGCGAGTTTCGGGGCTGCCGTGACCGCGCTTCCGGCGCGCGATCTCGCGGTGCAGGCGCCGGCGCTCGCGGCGCTCGGCGTGCTCGATGCGCCGATCTCGGGGGCGCTGCGCTCCGGGCTGAACGACAAGGGCGAACTGACCGGGATGAACGCGATGCTCGAGATCGGGCGCGGTGCGATCCGGCCCAACGAGGGCGTGAAGCCGATCCCGATCGAGAACGGCAAGCTCTATCTCAGCTATGACCCGAAGCGGCAGCGCGTCGAGGTCTCGACGCTTTCGCTCAACAGCAGGGCATTGCGGCTGCGGGCGGCAGGCCACACCTATCTGCGCGATCTCGAGGGCGGCGTGCCGAAGGAGATCCTCGGCCAGATCGCGATTTCCGATCTGCAGCTCGACCCGGCGGGTCTGTTCGAGAGTCCCGTGCAATTCGCGCAAGGCGCGGTCGACTTCCGGCTCAACCTCGATCCGTTTCGCGTCGATATCGGGCAGCTGGAGCTGAACGATCAGGGCGACACAACGATTTCGGCGCGCGGCAAGGTTAGCGCCGAGAAGGACGGTTGGAAGGTCGCGCTCGATGCCGGGATCGACCAGATCGACCAGACCAAGCTGCTCGCGCTCTGGCCGCCGGCGGTGGTGCCGAAGACCCGCGAATGGCTCGAGAAGAACGTGACCACCGGCCAACTGCGTAATGCCCGCGTCGCGCTGCGGCTGGTGCCGGGGGCGCAGCCGAAACTGGCGCTTGGCTACGAGTTCCGCGGCGCGGATGTGCGGATCATCAACACCTTGCCGCCCGTTCAGCAGGGCCGAGGCTTCGCCACGATCATCGACACGCGTCAGGCGCTCAAGGTCGAGGAGGGGCATGTGACCGCGCCGTCGGGCGGCCGGATCGAGGTGACGGGCTCGTCGCTCATCGTGCCCGATATCCGCATCAAACCAGCCCCGGCGGAGGTCACGCTGATGACCCGCTCGCCGATCCCGGCGGCGCTGTCGCTGCTCGATCAGCCGCCTTTCGAGTTTCTCAGCAAGGCAGGCATGAGCACCGATATCGCGCAGGGTTGGGCCGAGGCGCGTTCGGTAATCCGGCTACCGCTTAAACCCAAGGTGCCGCAGGACGAGATCGGTTTCGATGTCACCGCCCGGCTGACCGAGGTGAAGACCGACACGCTGGTGCCCAACCGGACGCTGCGGGCCGATTTGCTGACGCTGAAGGCCGATCCCAAGGGGATGACGATTTCCGGCGAGGGGACACTGTCCGGTGTCGGGTTCGATGCAGCCTGGACGCAGAAATTCGGGCCGGAGCACAAGGGCCGCTCGGAGGTTGCGGGCACGGTCGATGTAAGCGCTGACGGGCTGGATCGTCTTGGGATTGCCTTGCCGAACGGTATGGTGGGCGGCGCGGGCAAAGGCCGTATCGCGCTCGATCTGCGCAAGGATCAGCCGACCGCCTTCACCTTCACCAGTGCGCTGCAGGGGGTGCGGTTGTCGATCCCGGAAATCGGGTGGAGCAAACCTGCGGGCAGCGCGGGCGATCTGAAGATTTCCGGCACGCTCGGCGCGCCACCCGATATCGACAGCTTGTCGCTGAGCGCGGCGGGGCTGAAGGCGCAGGGCGGGATCACGCTGAACAAGGGCGGCGGGCTGAACCGGGCGCGGTTCTCGAGCCTCAGCGTCGGCAACTGGTTCGATGGTAGCGTCGATCTGATAGGCCAGGGCAAGGCGCGCCCGCCGAAGGTGAATGTCACCTCCGGCGATCTGAACCTCGCACAGGCGGATCTGGGCGGCAGCGGCGGGGCCGGCGCAGGCGGTGGGGGCAGCACGTCGATTAATGCAGCCCTCGACCGGGTGCAGATAACGGACGGCATCGCGCTCACCGGGTTTCGCGGCGATTTCAGTACGCGGGGCGGTCTGTCGGGCCGGTTCCAGGGACAGTTGAACGGCAGCGCGCCGATCGACGGCACGGTGATCCCCGCCGCGGGCGGGCGCGTCGCAGTCCGGGCACAAACGCAAGATGCGGGACAGGCGCTGGCGGCAACCGGAATATTCACCAAGGCGCGCGGCGGGCAGGGCACGCTGGTGCTGACGCCGGTTGGGCAGAAAAGCTATGACGGCAAGCTCACCGTCGCGAACCTGCGGGTGAAGGACGCGCCGGTTCTGGCCTCGCTGCTGTCGGCGGCCTCGGGCGTGGGGCTGCTGGAACAGCTGAGCGGCGAGGGCATCCTGTTCAGTTCCGTCGATGGCGCCTTCCGCTTGACGCCCAACGGGGTGAGTGTCACACGGGGCGCCGCCGTAGGGGCCTCCATGGGGGTGACGATGACGGGCAACTACTACCCGCAATCGAAGACGCTGAACATGAAGGGCGTGATCTCGCCTTTCTATCTCGTGAACGGGATCGGTCAGGTCATCTCGAAGGCGGGGGAAGGGCTCTTCGGCTTCAACTATTCTCTGCGCGGAAGCGCCGACGCGCCGAAGGTCTCGATCAACCCGCTGTCGGTGCTGGCGCCCGGCGGATTGCGTGAGTTGTTCCGGGCGGCGCCGCCCAAGGTGCTGAGCGAATAAGGCTGAAGATGAAGCTAGACGATTTTGATTTCGAGCTCCCCGAGGGGCTGATTGCGACGCGACCTGCGCGCCCGCGCGATGCGGCACGATTGTTGTTAGCCGAAGGTGATACAATTCATGATCGCCACGTGCATGATCTGGTCGACATCTTCCGCCCCGGCGACCGGCTGGTGCTCAACAATACCAAGGTGATCCCGGCGCGGCTGGCGGGCACACGGACCCGGCAGAGCGCACAGGGCGAGGTGGTCGCGAAGGTCGAGGTGACGCTTCTGGAGCCCGCACCGGGCGGCGAATGGTCCGCGCTGGCGAAGCCTTTGCGCAAGGTGAAGGAGGGCGAGGAGATCGTCTTCTCCGACGCGCTTTCGGCCAAGGTCGAGGCGATCGAGGACGGCCAGCTGCGGCTCAGCTTCAATCTCACGGGCGAGGATTTCGACGCGGCTCTGGCCGAGGCCGGAGCGATGCCGCTGCCGCCCTATATCGCGGCGCTGCGCGCCCCCGATGACGAGGACAAGCGCGACTATCAGACCGTCTTCGCCCGCCATTCCGGCGCGGTCGCGGCGCCCACGGCCAGCCTTCATTTCACCCGCGAGTTGCTGGAGGCGCTGGCCGCCAAGGGTGTGGAGTTCACCGAAGTGACGCTGCATGTCGGCGCGGGCACCTTCCTGCCGGTGAAGGTCGAGGACGTCACCACGCACAAGATGCATTCCGAATGGGGCGAGGTGAGCGAGCAGGCAGCGGCCGAGATCAACGCGACCAAGGCCGCAGGCGGCCGCGTCATTCCCGTCGGCACCACCGCGCTGCGCCTGATCGAGAGCGCCGCACGCGCCGAGGGCGGCGCGAAAGGCCATATCGTGCCCTTCCGCGATGCCACCGACATCTTCATCTATCCCGGCTTCGAGTTTCGCATCACCGACGCGCTGATGACGAATTTCCACCTGCCGAAATCGACGCTGCTGATGCTCGTCTCGGCCTTGATGGGGCAAGATCGCATACGCAAAATTTACGATCATGCGGTTAAGACGGGCTACCGTTTCTTCTCTTACGGCGATGCGTCGCTTCTAATTCCCTAGAGTCGCTTTCAGGGCTTGGAAATGTTGTCGCCGCGGACTAGATGCCGCGGGACGACGCAATCCAATTCAGGCCCCCGGGAGACCGATATGCTGTTAGTGCTGCGCCAGACATGGCCGCTTTTGCTGGGCATCATGCTCTTGATGGTCGGCAACGGGATGCAGGGCACGCTGCTCGGTATCCGCGGCAAGATCGAGGGCATCAACACCTTCTACATGTCGCTGGTGATGTCGGCCTACTTCGCGGGCTTCCTGTTCGGGTCGCGCATGGTGCCCGAGATGATCGCGCGCGTCGGTCACGTCCGCGTCTTCGCGGCGCTCGGCTCGCTGATCTCGGCGGTGCTGATCCTCTACGCGGCATTCCCGAACTGGCCTGCCTGGGTCGCTATGCGCGTGCTGATCGGCTTCTCCTTCTCGGGCGTGTATATCACGGCGGAAAGCTGGCTGAACGCGGGCTCGACCAACGAGACGCGCGGCCAGGCGCTGTCGCTCTACATGATCATGCAGATGTTCGGCATCGTCACGGCGCAGGCGCTGCTGAACGTGGGCGATCCGGCGGGGTATCTCCTCTTCGTGATCCCCTCGGTTCTGGTGTCGCTGTCCTTCACGCCGATTCTGCTCGCAGCCTCGCCCGCGCCCAGCTTCGAGACGATCCAGCGCATGACCTTCAAGCGGCTCTGGGAAGCCTCGCCGCTGGGCATGGTGGGGCTCTTCCTGCTGGGTGGAATCATCTCGGCGATGTTCGGCATGGCCTCGGTCTGGGGTACCGCCGAAGGGCTCGACGTGAAGCAGATTTCGGCCTTCGTGGCGGCGATCTACGTTGGCGGCCTCGTGCTGCAATATCCGATCGGCTGGGCTTCGGACCGAATGGACCGGCGCCGCGTGATCATGGGGGCGGCACTCGCGGGCGCGGTGGTGACGTTCACGATCTTCGCGCTCAACCCACCCTTCTGGGTGCTGCTGATCGGTGCGACGCTGATCGGCGGTGTGGCCAATCCGCTCTATTCGCTCTTGATCGCCTATACCAACGACTATCTCGATTCCTCCGACATGGCGGCCGCCTCTGCGGGGCTGATGTTCGTAAACGGGCTTGGCGCGGTGGCGGGACCGCTGGTGACGGGCTGGCTGATGAGCGTCATGGGTCCGGGCGGGTTCTTCCTCTATATCGGTGTGCTCTGCGCCGCGATCGCTGGCTATGCAGTGTGGCGGATGACGCGCCGCGAAGCGCCTTCGGTGGACGAGACCGGCTCCTACACGCTGCTCTCGCCGACGGCGACCGCGGTGGCGGTCGAGGCGCGTCTGGAAGTCGCGCAGGAGGAGGCCGAAGCGGCCAGCGAAGAGGAAGCCGAGACCGAGGCCGCGAAGAACGAGGATGCCGCCGCCTGATGCAAGGCCCTTTGCCTGCCTCTGCGCTTGCCCTACCATGATTTGATGACAGCGGGGCAGGCACGGCAGGGGAGGGCCGTCACCATGGATCGCATCAACGAGATTATACGCTTCTGGCGTATCGAGGTCGGCGAGAAATACTGGTACCAGTCGAGCGAGCAGATCGACGCCGCGATCCGGCGTCGTTACGCGCCGCTCTGGCAGGTAGGCGCGCAAGGCGCGCTGACCGAATGGGAGCGCAACGCGCAGGGCGCGCTGGCGCTTCTGCTGCTACTCGACCAGTTCCCGCGCAACATGTTCCGAGACGATCCGCGCGCCTTCCAGACCGACCCGATGGCACGGCGCCATGCCGATCGCGCCATCGCCGAAGGGTTCGACCTGCAGATCGGGCCGCCGCTGCAGCAATTCTTCTACCTTCCTTTCATGCATTCCGAAGAGCTTGCCGATCAGGACCGGGCGGTGACCCTGTTCTCCGAACGCTGGCGCTCTGAAGATAACCTGCGCCACGCGCTCGCACATCGTTCAGTGATCGAACGGTTCGGGCGCTTCCCTTGGCGCAATTCCGCGCTAGATCGCGAGACAACGCCCGAGGAACAGGCATTCATGGAGCAGGGCGGCTACCGCAAGGCGCTTGCGGATGCGGATGAGTTGAAGCTGTCCGCAAAATAGTTTAATGCCAAACCAGTTTCTGACCGGAGGGAAGACATGGCATCGAAAACCTACGACATGATCGTGATCGGGGCAGGGCCGGGGGGCTATGTCAGCGCCATCCGGGGCGCACAGCTGGGCCTCAAGGTCGCGATCGTGGAGCGCGAGCATCTGGGCGGCATCTGCCTGAACTGGGGCTGTATTCCCACGAAGGCGCTTCTGCGCTCGGCCGAGGTGTTCCACCTGATGGAGCGCGCGAAGGATTTCGGCCTCAGCGCCGAGAAGTTCGGCTACGATCTCGACGCGGTGGTGAAACGCTCGCGCGGGGTGGCCAAGCAGCTCGCTTCGGGCGTCGGCCACTTGCTCAAGAAGAACAAGGTCGATGTCGTGATGGGCACCGCGAAACTTGCCGGCAAGGGCAAGGTTTCGGTGAAAACCGACAAGGGTAGCGAAGAGTTGACCGCCAAGAACATCGTGCTGGCGACTGGCGCGCGGGCGCGCAACCTGCCGGGGCTCGAGGCCGACGGCAAACGCGTCTGGTCCTACAAGCACGCGCTCAATCCGCCGCATGAGCCGAAGAAATTGCTGGTCATCGGCTCGGGCGCGATCGGTATCGAATTCGCCAGCTTCTTCAATACGCTCGGCGCCGAGACGACGGTCGTCGAGGTGATGGATCGCGTGCTGCCCGTCGAGGACGAGGAAATCTCGAAATTCGCCAAGAAGCAGTTCGAGAAACAGGGCATGACGATCCGCGAGAAGACCACGGTAACCAAGCTCGACCGCAAGGCCGACAAGGTGATCGCCACGCTCGACAAGGGCGGCAAGACCGAGACGCTGGAAGTCGACACTGTGATCTCCGCGGTCGGCATCGTCGGCAATGTCGAGGATCTGGGCCTTGAAGAGGCGGGCGTGAAGGTCGACCGCACCCATGTCGTGACCGATGAATACTGCCGCACCGGCGTCGACGGACTCTATGCAATCGGCGATATCGCGGGCGCACCGTGGCTCGCGCACAAGGCGAGCCATGAGGGCGTGATGGTGGCCGAGCTGATCGCGGGCAAGCACGCCCATCCGGTCAAGCCGGGCTCGATCGCGGGCTGCACCTATTGCCAGCCTCAGGTCGCCTCGGTCGGCATGACGGAAGCGAAGGCGAAAGAGGCGGGCTACGACATCAAGGTTGGCCGCTTCCCCTTCATCGGCAACGGCAAGGCGATCGCCTTGGGCGAGAGCGAAGGACTGGTGAAGACCGTGTTTGACGCGAAGACCGGCGAATTGCTGGGCGCGCATATGGTCGGCGCGGAAGTGACCGAACTGATCCAGGGCTATGTCGTGGGGCGCCAGCTGGAGACCACCGAGGAAGACCTGATGAACACCGTCTTCCCGCACCCGACCCTGTCGGAGATGATGCACGAGTCGGTGCTCGACGCTTACGGGCGCGCGATCCACTTCTGATCGGATGTGCCGGGAAGTGCGAAAGGCCGGGGGAGACCCCGGCCTTTTTGTTTTGGTGGTAAGGGACGCGCCCGAGCCTCGGGTGGGCGCTGCGCGTCGCCTGTGGCCGGGCGGTTTATCCTGCAAGTCCGCAAGTCGGATGCGCCTGCGCTGACATCGTCAATGCGCCCTCCCGGGGGGAGGGTCGGGCGCGGCCCGGGGCTGGTCGCCCCGTGCTGGTCATGACCAAGGTCCGTTCTTGCCTTTCCGGCGCACCTTCGGCATCGAGCGCGCACCGCTCCAATCGCCCGTAGCCGGCGCGGGGGCCGCGCGTTCCCGACGCGCACCCGCACCGCCCGCCATCTGCCGCAGCGCTGCAACGCGGTTCTCGGTAGAGGGGTGGGTGGCGAACAGGTTATCCGCGCCGTGCCCGCTCAGCGGGTTGATGATGAACATATGCGCGGTCGCAGGATTGCGCTCGGCGGCGACATTCTCGACCCGGCGCGCGCCAGCCTCGATCCGCTGCAGCGCCGAGGCCAGCCAGAGAGGGTTGCCGCAGATCGCAGCCCCTTCCTTGTCGGCCGCATATTCGCGGGTGCGCGAGATTGCCATCTGCACCAGCGCCGCCGCCATCGGGGCGAGGAACATCATCGCCAGCGTGCCCATGATCCCCATCCGCTCGCGCGAGCCGCCGAAGAACAGGGCGAAATTTGCCAGCATCGAAATCGCACCGGCGAAGCTCGCCGTCACGGTCATGATCGCGGTGTCGCGGTGTTTGATATGGGCCAACTCGTGAGCGATCACGCCAGACAACTCCTCGCGCGACAGGCTCTGCATCAGTCCGGCGGTTACCGCGACGGCGGCGTTCTCGGGGTTGCGGCCAGTTGCGAAGGCATTGGGCTGCGGCGTGTCGATCAGGTAAACGGCGGGCATCGGCAGGTCGGCATTCTTGGCCAGTTGCCCGACCAGCGCGTTCAGCCCCGCGCGGTCGCCCGGCGCCACCAGATGCGCGTTATGCATCCGCAGCACCATTTTATCCGAATTCCACCACGAATAGACATTCATCCCGGCGGCGAAGATCAGCGCGATCACCATGCCGGTCGCACCACCCATGAGGTAGCCCAGCCCCATGAACAGCGCCGTCATCGCCGCCATCAGCATCGCAGTCTTGGCATAACCCATTGTCGGTCTCACCCTTTGATCGTTACGCATCCGATATAGGCACGCGCCACGCCCACGCAATTCCATCGGCTGCGCAAAACAAAAGGGGTCCCGGCGGGACCCCTTCAAAATCATGCGACACAGTGCGCGATCAGCGCTCGATTTCGCCGCCGCCTGCGTGCCAGTCGCCCAGACCGCCGATATTGTAGACTTCGGCGTAGCCCATCTGGACCAGCATCTGGGCCGCACCTGCCGAGCGCCCGCCCGAGGCGCAATAGAGCGCGACCGGCTTCGCGGGGTCGAGGTCGGGATGCTTCTCCGGGCTCGACGGGTCGGCCTTCATGCGGATCGTCGCGAGCGGGATATGAAGCGCGCCCTTGGCCTTGCCCGAGCTTTTCACTTCCATGCCCTCACGCACGTCGACCACGGTGAGCTCACCGGCTTTCGCCTTGGCGACGGCGTCCTGCGGGGCAATGCGCTCGACCCGGTTGCCACCGGAAGGGCGAAGAAAATTCAGCATGTCGTTACCTCTTGCATTCGCGTGACCCGCAGGCCCGTTTCCCGGTTCATGTGGCAAATACCGGACCGCTTTCAAGAGTGATAGCGCGAAACCCGTCGAAAATACATTCAAGAAATGGAATTTAATGCCTAATTGCCGCAATTTTGATCGGGCTGCGAGGCGTGCAAGCGGCGCGACGGATACGCGCGACATTGCCGCCATGCAGAAAGTTCACATTTCGTTCGCAGATTTGGATTGGAGACTCGCGGGGAAACACCTATCTAGGGCTGGTGATAAAGGGGGCGTGGATGGCTGAACTGAAGTTCATCGAAGTGCGCGGCGCGCGCGAGCACAATCTCAAGGGCGTGGATGTCGATATTCCGCGCGACCAGTTCGTGGTGATCACGGGGCTGTCGGGCTCCGGGAAATCCTCGCTGGCCTTCGACACGATCTATGCCGAAGGGCAGCGCCGCTATGTCGAAAGTCTGAGCGCCTATGCGCGCCAGTTCCTCGACATGATGGGCAAACCCGACGTCGATCACATCTCGGGTCTGTCGCCTGCGATCTCGATCGAGCAGAAGACGACTTCGAAGAACCCGCGCTCCACCGTCGGCACCGTGACCGAAATCTACGACTACCTGCGTCTGCTCTACGCCCGCGCGGGCACGCCCTATTCGCCCGCCACCGGCGAGCCGATCGAGGCGCAGCAAGTGCAGGATATGGTCGATATCGTGATGCAGATGGAGGAGGGCACGCGCGGCTATCTGCTCGCCCCGATCGTGCGCGACCGCAAAGGCGAATATCGCAAGGAATTCATCGAGCTGCGCAAGCAAGGTTTCCAGCGCGTGAAGGTGAATGGCGAGTTCTACGAGCTTGAAGAACCGCCGACGCTCGACAAGAAATTCCGCCACAACATCGACGTGGTCGTGGACCGCGTCGTCGTGCGCGAGGGGATGGAGACGCGGCTGGCCGACAGTTTCCGCACCGCGCTCGACCTCGCCGACGGCATCGCGATCTTCGAGAGCGCGCCGCGCGAAGGCGAGGGGGAGCCCGAACGCACGACCTTCTCGGAAAACTTCGCCTGTCCGGTGTCGGGCTTCACGATCCCCGAGATCGAACCGCGCCTGTTCTCGTTCAACGCGCCGTTCGGGGCCTGTCCGGTCTGTGACGGCCTCGGCGTCGAACTGTTCTTCGACGAGCGCCTGATGGTGCCCGACGTGACGCTCTCGGTGCAGGGCGGGGCGCTGGCGCCCTGGGCGCGGACGAAATCGCCCTATTATACCCAGACGATCGAGGCGCTGTCGAAACATTACGGCTTCGATCCGAAAAAGCCGTGGAAGGATCTGCCGGAAAACGTGCAGGAGCTGTTCCTGCGCGGCTCGGGCGATGAAGAGATCAAGTTCCGCTTCGACGAGGGCGGCCGCGTCTACGAGGTCAGCCGCACCTTCGAGGGGATCATCCCGAACATGGAGCGCCGCTACCGCGAGACCGACTCTGCCTGGTCGCGCGAGGAGATGGAGCGCTATCAGAACAACCGTCCCTGCCACGCCTGCGGCGGCTACCGCCTGCGGCCCGAAGCGCTCGCCGTGAAGATCGGCGGCAAGCATGTGGGCCACGTGGTCGAGATGTCGATCAAGGAGGCCCATGAGTGGGTCGCCACCGTGCCGGGCAGCCTCTCGCACCAGAAGAACGAAATCGCGACGGCGATCCTCAAGGAAATCCGTGAACGCCTCGGCTTCCTCGTGAATGTGGGTCTCGATTACCTGACCATGAGCCGCGCGGCGGGCACTCTGTCGGGCGGCGAGAGCCAGCGGATCCGGCTGGCCTCGCAGATCGGTTCGGGCCTGACGGGCGTGCTCTACGTGCTCGACGAGCCGTCGATCGGCCTGCACCAGCGCGACAACGACCGCCTCCTCCAGACGCTGAAAAACCTGCGCGATCAGGGCAATACGGTGATCGTGGTGGAGCATGACGAGGATGCGATCCGCCATGCCGATTACGTCTTCGATATCGGCCCGGGCGCCGGCGTGCATGGCGGTCAGGTCGTTTCGCGCGGCACGCCCGAAGAGATCGCCGCCGATCCGGCGTCGCTGACCGGGCAATACCTGTCCGGCACGCGCGAGATCGCGGTCCCGGCCGAGCGGCGCAAGGGCAACAAGAAGAAGCTCAAGGTCGTGGGTGCGACCGGCAACAACCTCAAGAACGTCACGGCCGAGTTCCCGCTCGGCAAGTTCGTTTGCGTGACCGGCGTTTCGGGCGGGGGCAAGTCCACGCTCACCATCGAGACCCTGTTCAAGACCGCCTCGATGCGGCTCAATGGTGCGCGTCAGACGCCGGCGCCCTGCGATACGATCAAGGGGTTGGAGCATCTCGACAAGGTCATCGACATCGACCAGCGCCCGATCGGGCGCACGCCGCGCTCGAACCCGGCGACCTATACCGGCGCCTTCACCCCGATCCGCGACTGGTTCGCCGGTCTGCCGGAGGCGAAGGCGCGCGGCTACAAGCCGGGGCGGTTCTCCTTCAACGTGAAGGGCGGGCGCTGCGAGGCCTGCCAGGGCGACGGCGTGATCAAGATCGAGATGCACTTCCTGCCCGACGTCTATGTCGAATGCGAGACCTGCAAGGGCAAGCGCTACAACCGCGAGACGCTGGAGATCCAGTATAAGGGCAAGTCCATCGCGGATGTGCTCGATATGACGGTCGAGGACGCGCAGGAGTTCTTCAAGGCGGTGCCTTCGATCCGCGAGAAGATGGACGCGCTGATGGAGGTGGGCCTTGGCTATATCAAGGTCGGCCAGCAGGCAACGACGCTGTCAGGCGGCGAGGCGCAGCGGGTAAAGCTGTCCAAGGAACTGTCGAAACGCGCCACAGGTCGCACTTTGTACATTCTCGACGAGCCGACGACCGGTCTGCACTTCGAAGATGTTCGAAAACTGCTGGAGGTGCTGCACAGCCTCGTGGAGCAGGGCAACACCGTCGTGGTGATCGAGCACAATCTCGACGTCATCAAGACGGCCGATCATATCATCGATATCGGCCCCGAGGGCGGCGATGGCGGCGGCGAGATCGTGGCGGTCGGTACGCCGGAAGAAGTGGCCACCAACCCGCGCAGCCATACCGGCCATTACCTTGCGCAGATGCTGGGAGTGAAGGTCGCGGCGGAGTGATCCGCCGCGCTCTGGTCGCGGGCGCGCGGGCTCAGCGCCGTGCGGTGCGGCCGATGACTTCCATGACCTTGTGGTCTTCCGCGCCGACTTTGTAGATCACGCCGCGCACGTTGTAGTAGCGCCAAGCGCCGGTCACGATCGGCAGATCGTAGCGGCGCAGGTTCAGGATCATCGAGTGCTGATAGACTGGAAACACATCGCCGACGCTGAACTCGGGCTCCATCTGACCCTGCAGTACCCAGCGTGACGTGCCATTCGTCGTGGCGACCTTGCAGAACGTGTCGCCCGTCGTGAGCGTCTTGCACTCCGGCGCGGCCTTTGCGGAAGCTTTGGCTTCCTGCGCTGCGGGGCTACCCATGTCGATCTTTCCACCGCGCATTACCTGAACCCCTTGCGCCGATCCTTCGGCAGAGGCGAGGGCGGGCAGGGCGCAGGTCAGCGCAATCAGGGCGAGTGGGCGCATCACGATCCTCATCTTGAAAGCCTATCCACGCGCGTGTCATCGGGCAACGAAATTGAGAATCGATACATCTTTCTGTCCTCCAACCTTTCGAGGACAATAAAAAACGGGCGGAGTGGTTCCGCCCGTTTTTCAATTTCCGTCCGGACTGTGGCTCAGAAGCCGACGATGTCCGTGGCCTTGCCGACCTGGGCGAGCACTTCGCCGCTCTCGGGGCTGACTTCGTAGATGTAGCCGAACGAGCGCCAGTAGGTCGCGTCAGCCTTCAGGCCGAACGCGGCGGGCTGGCGGAGGCGAACGTGGTTCTCGGTGATCTGCTGGCCAACTTGCCAAAGCAGGTCGTTGCGAACCGAGGGCTTCTGGTCATGCGACTGGTTCGCGACCGAGACGCTTGCTGCCATTTTCGAACCTGCGGCGCTCATCGGACCATCTGCGAGAGCTGCCATCGGGGTAAAAGCTGCGCCGATCACCGCGATCAGCGCGACACGGGGGAGATAAGTCATGCGCGTTTTCCTTTCGTCGTGAGGGACCAAATGCCGCATTGCGGCGAAAAGGTCCATTGCAGATTCCGCATTGCCGCCATGCGTAGAAGCGAAAGCTGTTGCGCGCTGTAAGTTGCTGTTATTGCTTAATAAAAAATTACGATATTTCCGTGTCAAATCACAAAGGCCTCCACTTTACGTGAAGGCCTCGTGTTCAGATGCGGCGCTATGTCGCGGTTGACGCTGCGTCTGCGAAGTCAGTAGCCGAGGATCGAACGCGCGAGTCCGATCAGAGCGAGCACTTCGCCGGTCTGGCGGTCGACCTGATAGACGTAGCCGTTGGAGCGCCAATAGGTGCGATTGTCGTTCAGGCCGTAGCGGTTCGGGTCGCGGATCAGGACGTAGTCGCCGGTGATCCGGTCACCGCGGCGCCAACGGCGCTCCGCGTCCCGCCATTCGTCGTCGCGCTCGTCGTCGTGGCGATAGCTTTTCTTGGCGAGACCGGGCGGACGGCAGCCATTGTTCTTCTTGGCCAGTCCGGGCGGGCAGCCCCTGTAATCGCGCTCTGCGTGGCCGCGGTCGTTCTTCCATTTGCCGTGGCCATGGCCGTCAGCAAGGGCGGACCCGGGCAGAAGGCTCGCCCCGAGGGCAGCGGCAAGGGTAAGCTGGGTCAGGTGTTTCATGTGACCTCTCCTTTCCTGACGCGCCTCATGCGCGTGTTGGGATATAAATGAACGTAGCTGGCCAGCCGTTCCATCGCGGAATCGGGCTTTGTCCACGCGCAACCCTCTCACAAGCAAGACCCCGCCGAAGACGCGCGGTCATTCGGCGGGGTCCGGCTCGCCCTCGGGGCGAAATCAGGCTTCTGGGGTTACTTCTTACAGGTATTGACGCCGAGCATCGAGTAGAGCGGGCAGGTGCCCAGCAACCCGGTCCCGAGCGGAATCAGCCCCACCCAGAAAAGCCAGCGATAGGGGCCGGGCGGGGTCATGAAGAAGGCGATGATCAGGGCCAGCCCGACCACGATGCGCAGAGTGCGGTCGATGCCGCCGACATTGTTCTTGAACATTCAAAGCCCTTTCCGTGGCGCAGCTTCCTTGCAACTTGATACTGTTACGCGAACTCAGGCGGCAAGGATTAACTGCGGGAGGCGCGATGACGCGCCTCCGCTCGGAATTCAGGTGCGGCTGCGCTTTTCGAAACGCGGCAGCATGGCCGAGAAGTCACGGCCCTTGCCGCCTTCGGTTTCCACGAAGGCCGAATAGAGCGCGGCGGCCAGCTTGCCCATCGGCGTGTCGGCATCGGCGCTCTCGGCGGCCTGCTGGCTCAGCCGCAGGTCCTTGAGCATCAGCTCGGCGGCGAAGCCCGGCTTGTAATCGTTGTCGGCGGGCGATTGCGGGCCGACGCCCGGCGCCGGGCAATAGGTGTTCATCGACCAGCTCTGACCCGAGGAGGTCGAGACCACGTCGAACATCTTCTCGCGGTCGAGGCCCAGCTTGTCGGCCAACGCGAAGGCTTCGCACGTCGCGATCATCGTCACGCCGAGGATCATGTTGTTGCAGATCTTGGCCGCCTGACCCGCGCCCGCTTCGCCGCAATGCACGGCCTTCTGGCCCATCACGTCGAAGAGGGGCTTCACGATCTCGAAGCTTTTCGCGTCACCACCCACCATGAAGGTCAGCGTGCCGTTGGTCGCGCCGCCCACGCCACCGGAGACAGGCGCGTCGAGCGAACCGAGGCCGCGCTCTGCCGCCATCGCCGCGACCGCTTTCGCGCTGTCGACATCGACGGTCGAGCAATCGCACAGCACCGCATCTTCCTGCATCGCCGGGATCACTTCCTTCGCGACGTCGCGCAGGATCTGGCCGTTGGGGAGCATGGTGATGACGACCTCGGCCTCCTGCGCCGCCGCCGCTGCGGTCGTCGCCCGACCCACGCCCTCGGGCGGCGGGGCGGTGAGGTCGAAGCCGATCACTTTGTGACCCGCGGCGACCAGATTGGCCGCCATGGGCCCACCCATGTTTCCAAGCCCGATGAATGCGATTTTCATGTCGTCTCCTCCCAGATGGCCCATTCGGGGCCGAGCGGCTCCAGCATCTGCGCGACCGCCTCTTCCGGCAGCGCATCCAGAGCATATTTCCATTGCGGATTGCGATCCTTGTCTATGATCTGCGCCCGCACGCCCTCAAGAAAATCACCTAGCTCCGCCGCACGCCAGGTAAAGCGGAACTCATGGGTGAGGGCGGCGCGGATCGTGTTCTCGGCGCGGGTCATGCGGATCAGGCGCAGCGTCGCCTCCATCGACAGCGCGGAGTTGCGCAGCACCGTCTTGTAGGTCTTCTCGGCGAACTCGCTGCCCGAAGTCTCGAGCTTGGCGACGATCGCGCTGAGGTTCTCGGCCCAGAAGATGCGGTCGATCTCGGGGCGCAGGCCCTCGAGCTTGCCGGGTTCGGGCGGGGTGCGCGGATGGGGCAGGGTGTCGATATTGCCGGTCTCGATGAGCCGGGTCTTCAACTCCTCCCAATCGGCCTCGGGCACGAACATATCGGCGAACCCGGCATAGAGCGCGTCGGTTGCGTTCATTCGCGCCCCCGTGAGGCCGAGATATTCGCCCACGTGGCCCGGCGCGCGCGCCAGCAAGAGCGTGCCGCCCACGTCCGGGATCAGCCCGATCCCGCTTTCCGGCATCGCGACCTGCGTGCTTTCGCCCACGATCCGGTGGCTGGCATGGCCGCCGACGCCGACGCCGCCGCCCATCACGAAGCCCTGCATGAAGGCGACGATGGGCTTGGGATATTCCGCGATCTTTGCGTTCATCCGGTATTCGTCGCGCCAGAAGTCGCGTCCCGGTGCATAATCGCCAGCGATCCCGGCCCGGTACACGGCGGCGATGTCGCCGCCCGAGCAGAAGGCGCGATCACCCGCTGCGTCGATCACGACAAGATCGACCTCCGGGTCGTCGCGCCATGCGTCGAGCGCCGCCTCGATCGCCATGGCCATCTCGTGATCGAGCGCGTTGAGCGCCTTGGGTCGATTGAAGGTCAGCCGTCCGGCGTGGCCTTCCTTTCTCGCGATCATCGTTTCTTCGGTCATCCACGCTCCGCCAGCATCGCGCGGCTGACGATCAGCCGCATGATTTCATTCGTGCCTTCAAGGATCTGGTGCACGCGCAGGTCGCGCACGATCTTCTCGATCCCGTAATCGGCAAGATAGCCGTAACCACCATGCAATTGCAGGCATTGGTTTGCCACATCGAATGAGGCATCCGTCACATAGAGTTTAGCCATGGCGCAGAACTTCGTCGCATCATGGGTCTTGTTGTCGAGCTTCCATGCCGCCTGACGCAGGAAGGTGCGCGCGGATTCCAGCTTCACCTCCATATCGGCGAGGCGGAATTGCAGCGCCTGGAACTGGTCGAGCGATTTACCGAAGGCCTTTCGCTCGCCCATATAGGCCAGCGTCTTGTTGAGCGCGGCCTGCGCGCCGCCCAGGGCGGAGGCCGCGATATTCAGACGCCCGCCATCGAGACCCGCCATCGCATAAGTAAAGCCTTTGCCCTCTTCGCCCAGCAAGTTCTCCGCCGGAATGTGGCAATCGTCGAATTGCACCTGCGCGGTCGGCTGGGCTTTCCAGCCCATCTTGCGCTCGAGCCCGCCGAAGCTGAGCCCCTTTGCACCGTCCTCGACCACGACCGTCGAGATGCCCTTGGGCCCCGGATCGCCGGTGCGGACCATGGTCACATAGACATCCGAATAGCCGCCGCCCGAGATGAACGCCTTGGTGCCGTTCAGGATCCAGCCCTCGTTCGAGCGCTCGGCCTTGGTCCGCAGCGCCGCGGCGTCCGAGCCCGAACCCGGCTCGGTCAGGCAGTAGGAGAAGACCTTTTTCATGCTGACCAGATCGGGCAGCCAGCGCGCCTTGTCCTCGTCCGAGCCGAACTTGTCGATCATGCCGCCGCACATGTTGTGAATCGACAGGAACGAGCCCACGGCGGGGCAGGACATTGCGAGCGCCTCGAAGACGAGCGTGGCATCGAGGCGCGACAGGCCCGATCCGCCATAGTCTTCGGAGACGTAGATGCCGCCCAGACCCAGCTCGGCCACTTTCGGCCAGAGCTCTTTCGGGATCGTGCCAGCCTCTTCCCACGCGTCCGCATGGGGGGCGATCTCGTCCTGCCCGAAGGCATAAGCCATGTCGAAAATGGCCTGCTGTTCCTCGCTGAGCGCGTAATCCATGAAACTCCTCCCCGAGCTCACTTTCGGCAAAGGCTCGACCTCAACCGGATGAATTGAACACCCGTTTAATTTCGAATCCTTGCGAGAGTTTTGCAAGGGGGAGCTTGTGCAAGTGCAAGCGTGCCGTCAGCCCGCCAGATAATCCGCGATCACCGAGTGCGACCCGCGTGCCCAGACGTCGTTAAGAAGCGCGGTGAATTTCGCCACGACCTCGGCATTCTCGGCCAGATCGCCGTAGATCTCGGACATCTCCAGCCACGCGGCGGGACGCTCCTTCGCCAGCTTCGACTGCGCGACGAGGCGATCCCAATTCGGATCGTTCGGCGCGATCTCGGCGCCGGTCTCGCTGGTGCCGTAGCAATAGCGGCACCAGAGCGCGCTCTCGAGGATCAGCCCGGTGCAATCCCGGCCCTGAGCGAGGCAATCGCTGATCGAGGTGATGATGAACTTCGGTTGCCGGTTCGAGCCGTCATGGCACAGGCGGCGGATCGTGTCGGCCACTTCCGGGTTCGAGAAGCGGCTCAAGATCAGCTGCTTGTAATCGTTCAGGTCGGTGTCGGGCACCGGCGGCACGATGGGCAGGATCTCGGTCGTCTCGATCTTGTCGAGATAGGCGCGGATCTGATCATCTGCCATCGCCTCATGCGCGTATTCGATGTCCCGCAGGCCTGCGGCATAGGCGATGATCGCGTGCCCGCCATTGAGGATACGGATCTTCATCGTCTCGAACCGGTCGACCGCATCGGTGAAGGTCACGCCGACTTTCTCCAGCGCGGGGCGGCCCGCAGGGAAATTGTCCTCCATCACCCATTGCCGGAAGGGCTCGCAGGTGACGGGGGCGGCGTCTTCGATCCCGAAGCTTTGGGCAAGCGCACGTTCGCGCGGGCCGGTGGCGGGGGTGATCCGGTCCACCATCGAGTTCGGAAAGGCGACATTGGTCTTGATCCATGCGGCCAGTTCCGGGTCCGACAGTTCCGCCAGTCCGCAAACCGCGTCACGTGTGACATGGCCGTTATGGGGGACGTTATCGCAACACATCACGGTGAAGGGCGGCACGCCCGAGGCTCGGCGCGCCTTCAGCGCGGCGATGATCGCGCCGAACGCGGTCTCGGGATGGTCCGGATTGGCCGCATCGGCCTGAATGTCGGGATGGGTCGGGCTGAACGTGCCGGTCTTCGGGTCGATGTAATAGCCGCCCTCGGTCACGGTAAGCGACACGATCCGAACGCTGGGCTGCGACATGGCGGCGATCAGCGGCGCATTTCCGGAGGCCACTTCGGCAAAACCAACCATCGAGCCTATCACGCGGGCCGATTTCGCCGCCGGGTCCAGCTCGATCACGCTATAGAGCCCGTCCTGTGCTAGAACCGCATCGCGCATCTTCGCATCGCCCGGTCGAACGCCCGCGCCCATGAGCGCCCAGTCATGGCCTTCGCCCAAATTGAACAGATCGTCGAGATAGACCGCCTGATGCGCCCGGTGGAAATTGCCGCAGCCGATGTGAACGATGCCGGGGGTGAGCGCCGCGCGGTCGTAACCGGGGCGCGCCACGTCTGCGGGAAGCTCGGAGAGGGTGTCGTTGGAAAGTGTCATGTCAGCTCATCCAGTTTCCGCCGTCGACATTGTAGGTCTGGGCGACGATGTATTCGGCCTCGTCCGAGGCGAGGAAAACGGCCATGCCGGTCAGGTCGGCGGCGGTCCCCATGCGGCCATAGGGGACGGACTCGCCGACCTCTTTCTTCTTCTGGCCCAGGGGTTTGTTCTCGTATTTCGCGAAGAAGGCATCGACGCCGTCCCAATGCTCGCCATCGACCACGCCGGGCGCGATCGCGTTCACGTTGATGCCATGTTCGATCAGGTTCAGCCCCGCCGATTGCGTAAGGCTGATGACGGCGGCCTTGGAGGCGCAATATACCGCGACCAATGCCTCGCCCCGACGTCCGGCCTGAGACGCCATGTTGATGATCTTGCCGCCACGGGCCTGCGCGATCATCTCCTTCGCCGCCGCCTGCATCATGAAGAGCGTGCCTTCGACATTGATCTTGAAGACGCGGGCGTAATCCTCGCGGGAGATTTCCACGAGCGGCGCGGCGGTGAAGATCGCGGCGTTGTTGATCAGGATGTCGATCCCGCCCGAGGCGCGCATCTTCTCCATCGCGGCGTCGATGCTCGCCGCGTCGGTCACGTCGAGCTTGAGCGCGACCGCGCCGATCTCGGCCGCGGTGTCCTCGGCCCGCGCGATGTCGATATCGCCGATCACGACCTCCGCGCCTTCCGCGATGTATTTCTCCGCGAAAGCGCGGCCGATCCCACGGGCTGCCCCGGTGATCAGGGCGCGTTTGCCATTCAGTCGCATCAGATTGCCTGTCCTTGCGCGTCGAATTTGTGGAGTTGGTTGAGGTCGGGGGTCAGGTAGACCTTGTCGCCCGAATGCAGCCCGATCTCGCCGCCGCCGCGCACGTTGATCACGCCATGCTTCGTTTCGACATGCAGGAACGTGTCGGAGCCCAAGTGCTCGGACACGCCGACCGTGCCCTCCCACGCGCCTTCGGTCGTCGAGACCTCGATATGCTCCGGGCGGATGCCGATGCTGTCGGCGCCGTATTTCGCAGCTTCGTCGCCCTCGATGAAGTTCATCTTCGGCGAGCCGATGAAGCCCGCGACGAACTTGTTGCGCGGCGAGCGATACAGTTCCAGCGGCGAGCCAACCTGTTCGATCCGGCCGGCCTGCAGCACGACGATCTTGTCGGCCATGGTCATCGCCTCGACCTGATCGTGGGTGACGTAGATCATCGTGGTCTTGAGCTTCTGGTGCAGTTCCGAGATCTCCAGCCGCATGTTCACCCGCAGCGCCGCATCGAGGTTCGACAGCGGTTCGTCGAAAAGGAACGCCGCCGGTTCGCGCACGATGGCCCGACCGATTGCGACGCGCTGGCGCTGACCGCCCGAAAGCTGGCCGGGGCGACGGTCGAGATAGTCGGTCAGGTTGAGGATGCGCGCGGCATTGTCGACCTTCTCTTTGGCCGCCGCCGCGTCCAGCTTTGCCATCTTCAGCGGGAAGGCGATGTTCTTGCGCACCGACATATGCGGGTAGAGCGCGTAGCTCTGGAACACCATCGCCAGACCGCGCTTGGCGGGGGGCAGGTCGCTCGAAGGTTGACCGTTGATCTCGATTTCGCCGCCCGAGACGTCTTCCAGACCCGCGATCAGGCGCAGAAGGGTGGATTTGCCGCAGCCCGAGGGGCCGACGAAGACGACGAACTCGCCTTCGTTGATTTCCAGATCGAGCGGCGGGATGACCTCGACATCGCCGAAGGCCTTGCGGACGCCCTTGAGGGTAATCTGTCCCATGGGTTTAGCTCCTTATTTCACGGCGCCGAAGGTCAGGCCACGCACCAGCTGTTT
Organism: Thioclava sp. F34-6; assembly: GCF_002213235.1. NCBI lineage: Bacteria > Pseudomonadati > Pseudomonadota > Alphaproteobacteria > Rhodobacterales > Paracoccaceae > Thioclava > Thioclava sp. F34-6. The sequence continues at coordinate 158,593 of NZ_NBOA01000005.1, read as the reverse complement.
CTGGCTGAACCAGCCGAGGATCAGGATCGGTGCGATAGCCAGCGTCGAGGCGGCAGAGAGTTTCGCGTAGAACAGCCCTTCGGGGCTGGAATAGGCGGCAATGAAAGCGGTGAGGGGGGCGGCATTCGCCGCCGTCAGGTTCAGCGTCCAGAAGGCTTCGTTCCAGGCGAGGATCACGTTGAGCAGAAGCGTCGAGGCGATGCCGGGAACGGCCATCGGGGTCAGCACGTAGAGGATCTCGCCGCTCAAGGTCGCGCCATCCATGCGGGCGGCCTCGAGGATGTCCTTCGGAATTTCCTTGAAATAGGTGAAGAGCATCCAGATCACGATCGGCAGGTTCATCAGGCACAGCACGATGACCAGACCGGTCCGGGTATCCAGCAGGCCCCAGTCGCGGAACATCAGGTAGATCGGGACGAGCACCCCCACGGCGGGCATCATCTTGGTGGACAGCATCCACATCAGCACGTCCTTGGTGCGCTTGCCCGGCACGAAGGCCATGGCCCAGGCCGAGGGGATCGCGACGATGAGCGCCAGCAGGGTGGAACCGAACGAGATCACCACCGAATTCATGAAGTGGCGGAAGTAGTTCGAGCGCTCCTGAACGAGATGGTAGCTGTCGACGGTCCAGGCCGAGGTCAGCACGTCCCACGGGGCCTTGATCGCGTCGCCCTCGGTCTTGAACGACAGGATGATCGTCCAGAGGATCGGGAAGAAGATCACGAAGGCCAGCGCCCATGCGATCACGGACATGATCGTGCGGCGGCGGTTGGAGATTTTGCGCGCCATTGGATTACGCCTCCAGGTTCTTGCCGATCATCCGCATCAGGAAGATCGCGACGATATTTGCGAGGATCACGGCGATCACACCGCCCGCGGCGCCTCCGCCCACGTCGAATTGCAACAGCGACTGGACATAGACGAGGTAGGTCAGCGTGGTGGACGCGTTGCCCGGCCCGCCATTCGTGGTCACGAGGATTTCCGCGAAGGTCGAGAGCAGGAAGATCGTCTGGATGAGGATCACCACGGTCGCGGCCCGCGCGAGGTGCGGCAGCATGATGTAGAAGAACCGCGACAGCGCGCCCGCGCCGTCCATCTCGGCGGCTTCCAGCTGCTCGGAATCCAGCGATTGCAGCGCGGTCAACAGGATCAGCGTCGCGAAGGGCAGCCACTGCCATGCCACGATTATGGTGATCGAAAGCATCGGCGCATGGGCGAGAAAGTCATATGGCTGTAGCCCTATCGCCTTGGCGATATAGGCGAAAATGCCGTTCACCGGATTGTAGAGCATGTTCTTCCAGACCAGTGCGGACACGGTCGGCATGACGAAGAAGGGCGCGATCACGAGAACCCGTACGATGCCCTGGCCGAAGATCGGCTGATCGAGGAGCAGCGCCAGCAGGATGCCCCCGATCACGGTGATCAGCAGCACGCCCCCCACCAGCACCAAAGTGTTCTTGAGCGCAGTGAAGAAGGCGGGATCGGTGAGGAAGTAATAGTAATTGTCCCAGCCCACGAAGCCGCCCTGACCGGGCATCAGCAGGTTGTAGCGCTGGAACGAGAACCAGATCGTCATGCCCAGCGGCACGGCCATCCACATGAACAGCAGGATGACGGATGGCGAAATCATGAGACGCGCGGCAGAGCGCGAGGCTTGCGTGGACATCGGTCCGGCTCCGGTTATCGGAAGTTGAAAAAAAAGAGGCACGGGGCGGTCAGACCCAAAATGACCGCCCCGGCCGGGGAGGGGCCTGGTTACTTGATGTAACCGGCCTTCTTCATCTCGCGCTCGGTCAGGCTCTGTGCGTTTTGCAGTGCCTGATCGCCGGAGATTTGCCCTGCGAGCGCAGCCGAGAACTGCTGACCGACGGCGGTGCCGATCGCCTGGAACTCGGGGATCGCGACGAACTGGACGCCGGTATAGGGAACCGGGTCAACCGTCGGATTGGTCGGGTCAGCCGCGTTGATCGAGTCCAGCGTCAGCTTCGCGAAGGGAGCCGCTTCGAGATATTTCGGGTTCTCGTAGAGCGAGGTGCGGGTGCCCGGGGGCACGTTCGCCCACCCCTCTTTCTCGGCCACGAGCTCGGTATAGTGCTTCGAGGTCGCCCATTCGATGAAGGTCTTCGCGGCGTCTTCCTTCTGGGTGCCCGCCGGGATCGCCAGCGACCAGGCCCAGAGCCAGTTCGCGCGCTTGTCGACGCCTTCCTTGTTCGGCGCGAGCGCGAAGCCGACCTTGTCGGCCACGGTCGAGTCCTTGGGGTTGGTCACGAAGGACGCAGCCACCGTGGCGTCGATCCACATGCCGCATTTGCCTTGCTGGAACAGTGCGAGGTTCTCGTTGAAGCCGTTGGCCGACGCGCCGGGCGGGCCGTATTTGTTCATCATGTCGAGGTAACGCGACATGGTCTCTTTCCACGGGGCCGTGTTGAATTGCGGCTGCCAGTTCTCGTCGAACCAACGTCCGCCCATCGAGTTGTCCATCGTGGTCAGGAAGGCGGCGTTCTCGCCCCAACCGGCCTTGCCGCGCAGACAGATGCCGTAGACTTCATTGTCCTTGTCGGTCATCGCGGCAGCGGCTTTTTCGATGTCGGACCAGGTCGGCTTCTCGGGCATTTCCATCCCGGCCTTTTCCATCAGGTCCTTGCGATACATCACGAAGGAGCTTTCGCCGTAGAAGGGCGCTGCATAGAGCTTGCCATCCACGGTGAGGCCTTTGCGGATCTGCGGCAGCAGGTCGTTCACGTCATAGCTGTCGGGCATGCCGTCGAGCGGCACGAGCCAGCCCTGCTTGCCCCAGATCGGAACCTCGTAGGTGCCGATGGTCAGCACGTCGAACTGGCCGCCCTTGGTGGCGATGTCGGTGGTGACCTTCTGGCGCAGGACGTTCTCTTCCAGCGTGACCCATTCCACCTTGATGTCGGGATGCTCGGCATAGAAGTCGTCCATCAGGCCCTGCATGCGGACCATATCGCCGTTGTTCACGGTTGCGACGGTGATGGTGGTCTCGGCTGCCGCAGCAGTCGCAAGCGCGCCGAGAGCACAGGCGCCCATGAGCGCCCGGATCGTATAAGTCATAGATTTCCTCCCTTGCGGTCTGAGCATATGCCCAAACTGTGAGAAAATATTCACAAACAGAACCCAAGCTGTCAATCAAGAATTACTGCGATGTCTTGATTTATTATGAACGCCGTCTCTAACGCCTTGTTTCGGCGTCAGTCTTCCAACAGGGCCTGAGCCGTCGGCTCGTCGGTCACGAGCCCGTTGAGAAGCCCGCCTTCCAGAGCGGCACGAATCGCGACCAGTTTCGAGCTGCCAGCGGCGATGCCGATCACCGGGGCGTCGCGCTTGGGCTCGATCCGGAACGAGCCGAAACGCGTCGTGGTGGGAGTGGTGATGTAGTTGCCCTGCGCATCGTAGAACGAGCCCACGAGCTCGCCCACGCCGCCAGCCGCGCGCAGCTCCTCGAGTTCGGCGAGGGTGACGAAGCCGTCCTTGTGCACCGGCGCGTCCTCGCCCAGCTGGCCGACGCCGACGAAGGTCGCATCCGCCTCCGCCGCGAGCCGCTTCACGGCCTGCACCGGCTTGAGCCGGTCGAACATCGCACGTTCCTCCACCGTTTCCGAGATCACCGGAACCAGCATGGGATAATGCGGCAGGCGCAGCTTGTCGGCCATCCGCATGATGACGTCATAGAACGAGGCAGAACCGTCCGGGGCGATGTTGCCGATCAGCGAGACGATCTTGTGCTCGGTCGCGGGGCGCTGCATCACCTCGTTCACCATCGCAGAGAGCGAGCGGCCCGTCCCGAAGGCGATCACCTGCGGCTCGGACCGTGCGAGGATCCGTTCGAGAAGCGTGGCGGCGAAAGCGGCGGTGGCCGTGGCCGGGTCGCCGCGTTCACCCAGCGACGGCGCGACGCGCACCGTCTGCAGCCCGAAGCGACGCATCAGCGCCGCTTCCAGTTCCAGACAGGCGCCGATCTTGTGCTCGATCCGCACCCGCACCAGTCCTTCTGAAACCGCGCGGCTCACCAGCCGCTGCGCGCGCTGACGCGACACGCCGAGCTCGGCGGCGATCTGGTCCTGCGTCATGCCGCCGACGTAATAGAGCCATCCGGCCCGTGCCGCCTCGTCATCGCGCGAAGTTTCGGCCTCATTCATACGGCTCACGACTCTTTCTCCCTGATGAGTCCATTCTGGAAGAACTCGGTGAAATGCGCAAATTCGCGATGCGGACGGGCATCCTCGGGCGGCGTCAGGTCGCGCCCGGCCAGATGGCTGCCGCCGGTGAAACGCCAGACTTCCATCCCCGCCGCAAGCCCTGCACGAATGCCGTTGAGGCTGTCCTCGATCACCAGCGTGCGGGCAGGGGCCGCGCCCATCTTCTCCGCCGCGTGCAGGAACAGGTCGGGTGCGGGCTTTCCATGGGCGACCTCGCTCGCGGTGAACAGCCGATCGCCCACCCGGTCGCGCAGGCCTGCGATTTCCAGCGAGCGTTCGGCGCGCGGCAGGCTCGACGACGTGGCCACGCACCATGGCACGTCGAGTGCCTCCAGCACATCGGCCACGCCCTGAGTCACTCGCAGGTCCCGCTCGAACGCGTCGAGCAGACGCGCGCGATACTGCGCCTCGAACTCCTCCGGAAGATCAAGCCCGAACTCGGAGCGGATCTGCTTCATCACCGTGGGATAGGACCGGCCGAGGAAATGGTGCGCGACGTAATCGAGGTCGATATTCACTTGCAGCGTGGCCAGCTCGTCGATCAGCATCTGCGCCGAAATGATCTCGGAATCGATCAGCACCCCGTCGCAGTCGAAAATCACCAGATCGGTCATGGTTCCTCCCCCCTGTCATTCGCGCAGCGATAGCGTGCGAAACCGGGGATGGCCAGAGGCGGAAACGGTCTGTCAGACCATGGCCTCCTGCGCACCGATCCCGGTCACCCGAAGCACGATCGCGCCCGCGCCGAACAGGAAGATCGCCATCACGCCGAGCCAACCGACCCACGGGATGATCCAGATCAGCGCGCCGATCGCCGCGCCACCGAACGCCGCGAGGGCGCATTCGCCCGGCGTGACCGGCTGGCCGCGCCCGATCAGATCATGCAACCACGCGCCGATGACCCAGATCCCCACGATATAGCCGCCGAAGCCCAGCACCAGCGCTCCGAGCAGCGAGAACGGCACCAGCACCAGCCCGATCACGGTCATCGCAAGCAGCAAGATCGATCCCACGAGCGCCGAGAGCCCGACGAACCCCGCAAGGCCCGCGCGCAAGGGATGGGCGAGGCTGCGCCGGCGCATGCGGTCCATCAAGCCCGGCGCGAAGACCGCGAGAAGCGTGGCCACGATCCCGACCACGAGCACGCCGCCCAGCCAGTCGCGGATCTCGATCAGGTAATTGCGCGCCGGGGCAGGGCGTGCCTTCGCCTCTTCGAATTCCTTCGCCTGATGAATGCTTACCCGTTCGGCCGGGGCGACGCTGGAGGGGACGGTCACCTCACCGGGCGTGTCGGTATAGACCTGAACCTTGCCTGTGACCGTCGCGCCATCGCCCCAGGTGACGGTCTTTGTTCCCAGCACGAGATCGCCCGAAATTTCGGCGTCGATCAGCGCCTCGTCGGCGCCGATGACCGCGCTGCCCGCGACAGGAGCCTCGAGCCGAACCTGCTGCCCCATCGCGCGCAGGTTGCCCGAGATCGTCCCCTTGACGGTAAGCGCCTGACCCGCGAGCGTCGCCGCACCCGCGACCGGGGCCGCGAGGTCGATATCCTGACCCGCCGCATAAAGGTCGCCGCCCACCCGTGCGCCGATCACGATATTCTGGCCCGCGAGATGCGCCGCGCCCGTGATCGGGCTACCCATAGTGACGTGCTGACCAGCGGCGAAAAGATCGTGGATGTTCTCACCCGTGGCACTCACGGTGCGGCCCGCGAGATAGGCGTCGCCGCCGAAGCGCCAGTCTTGAGTTTCCTCGGCCGCCGCGACCGAGGCGGCCAGAGCGACAGCGAGGCAGGCGAGGGATTTGACGAGGAAATTGCGCGACATAACCGGGGCCTTCCAGCGAAATTGACGATGGGGAAGTGTAACACCAATCGTTCACGGCCACGTGACATAGCTCAATACGGGCATAAAAACCTGCGATTTACGCATGTGAAAAGGGGCGCCCCTTCCGGAGCGCCCCTTCCCATAGATCCCTGAAGCGGGAACGGCCGATTACATCATGCCGCCCATGCCGCCCATGCCGCCCATGTCGGGGGCACCGCCAGCGCCTTTCGGCTCCGGCTTCTCGGCGATCATCGCTTCGGTGGTGATCAGCAGGCCAGCAACCGAGGCCGCGTCTTCGAGCGCGGTGCGGGTCACTTTCGCCGGGTCGATCACGCCGAACTCGAACATGTTGCCGTACTCTTCGGTCTGCGCGTTGAAGCCGAAGTTCAGGTCGTCGCTCTCGCGGACCTTGCCGGCCACGACAGCACCGTCCACACCGGCGTTTTCTGCGATCTGACGCAGCGGCGCTTCGAGGGCGCGCTTGACGATCGCGATACCGGCTTCCTGGTCGGAGTTCGCACCGGAGAGACCGGCGAGCACTTTCGCGCCCTGAACGAGGCTGACGCCACCGCCGACAACGATGCCTTCCTGAACGGCCGCACGGGTCGCGTTCAGAGCGTCGTCCACACGGTCCTTGCGCTCTTTCACTTCGACTTCGGTCATGCCGCCGACGCGGATGACAGCCACGCCACCGGCCAGTTTCGCGACGCGCTCTTGCAGCTTCTCGCGGTCGTAGTCCGAGGTGGTTTCCTCGATCTGGGTGCGGATCTGGCTGACGCGCGCTTCGATCTCGGCCTTGTCACCAGCGCCTTCGACGATGGTGGTGTCGTCCTTGGTGATGCTCACCTTCTTGGCGGTGCCCAGCATGTCCATGCCGACGTTCTCGAGCTTCATGCCGAGGTCTTCCGAGATCACCTGGCCGCCGGTCAGGATCGCGATGTCCTGCAGCATGGCCTTGCGGCGGTCGCCGAAGCCCGGTGCTTTCACGGCTGCGATCTTCAGGCCGCCGCGCAGCTTGTTGACCACGAGGGTCGCGAGCGCTTCGCCTTCGACGTCTTCAGCGATGATGAGGAGCGGCTTTTGCGACTGGATGACCTGCTCGAGCAGCGGCACCATCGGCTGCAGCGACGAGAGCTTCTTCTCGTGGAGCAGGATGTAGCAGTCTTCGAGTTCCGCGACCATCTTGTCGGGGTTGGTCACGAAGTAGGGCGACAGGTAGCCACGGTCGAACTGCATACCTTCGACGACTTCGACTTCGGTCTCCATGCCGCGGGCTTCTTCCACGGTGATGACGCCGTCATTGCCGACTTTCTGCATCGCGTTGGCGATCATCTTGCCGATGGCTTCTTCGCCGTTCGCCGAGATGGTGCCGACCTGAGCGACTTCGTCCGAGTCCTTGACCGGGCGGGCCGCGCTCTTGATCGCGTCGACGACTTTCGAGGTCGCGAGATCGATGCCGCGCTTGAGGTCCATCGGGTTCATGCCAGCGGCCACGGCTTTCAGGCCGTCCTTGACGATCGCCTGAGCGAGCACGGTGGCGGTGGTGGTGCCGTCGCCAGCCTCGTCATTGGTGCGCGAGGCGACTTCTTTCACCATTTGCGCGCCCATGTTCTCGAACTTGTCCGAAAGTTCGATCTCTTTGGCGACCGACACACCGTCTTTGGTGATGCGCGGCGAGCCGAACGACTTTTCGATCACGACGTTGCGGCCTTTCGGGCCCAGCGTGACCTTCACCGCGTCGGCGAGGATGTTGACGCCGTCGAGCATACGATCGCGGGCGTCGGTGGAGAATTTCACGTCCTTGGCTGCCATGTTTGTTGGCTCCTTGACTGAGTTGTTCTTGGGATATCAGGGGGTCTCGGTAAGGGCAGGGCGCCTTACGAGATGATGCCCATGATGTCGCTTTCTTTCATGATGAGCAGCTCTTCGCCGTCGAGGGTCACTTCCGTGCCCGACCACTTGCCGAAGAGAACGCGGTCGCCAGCTTTGACGCCCGGTGCGATCAGCTCGCCCGATTCCTTGCGCGCGCCGTCACCCACTGCGACGACTTCACCCTCTGCGGGCTTTTCCTTCGCGCTGTCGGGGATGATCAGGCCACCCTTGGTTTTTTCTTCGCTCTCCACGCGCTTGACCAGCACACGGTCATGAAGCGGTTTGAATGCCATCTGGGTCACTCCCTAAAGGTTCCAGGTTCGAAAACTTTTAGCACTCGTTATTGGTGAGTGCTAACGATGGCGGAGTTAGTCACTGAGGCGGGCGGCTGTCAATAACCGAAAAGCGAATTTTTTGCGTCAATTCGAACGATCGGGGCGCGGCGATTTCGCCTCTATGCGGAACGCATATCGCGTGGCACTCTCGCCCTCATGAAATTCGCCAAGCTCCTTCGGCCTTTGCTGGCCCCCGCGCTTTCTCTCTGCCTCGCACTACCCGCATGGGCGGAGTGCCGCGGCTCGAATATCTTTGACGCGCTGCCCAAGGCCGAGCAGGAGGCGCTGACCGCCGCCGCCGATTCCGCGCCCTTCTCTCGCGGATTGCTGTTCTCTGCAACCAAGGGCACGGAAAAGATCACGCTGGCCGGCACCTACCATCTGCCTGATCCGCGCCATGACAAGCTGGTCGGGGCGCTCTCGAAGGCGCTCGAGAAAGCGTCGCGGCTGCTGGTGGAGGCGGGCCCGGACGAGCAGGCGCGGCTGGAGCACGCGATCCAGACCGACCCGACGCTGATGTTCTCGACCGGCAAGACCCTGCCACAGATGATGTCCGAGCAGGACTGGAACATGACCAAGGCGGCGCTCGCGGCCCATGGGATGCCCGCTTTCCTCGCCGCCAAGATGCGCCCCGCTTTCGTCGCGATGACGCTGTCGCTGCCGCCCTGTGCCACGGCCGAGCTCGCCAAGGGGGAGGGCGGTCTGGACCTGCAGGTAATGACGCAGGCCGAGGCCGACGGCGTGCCGGTCGAGGCGCTGGAGCCGTGGGACACTGTCTTCAAGCTGTTCAACGGCATCACCGAGACCGAGGCACTGGAAATGCTCCGCGCGGCAGTGATCGGCGCGCCCTTGGCTGACGATATGGGCGTGACGATGGGCGATCTCTATTTCCGGGGCGAACCGCGCCTGATCTGGGAACTGGCGCGCGAACAGGCCGTCACGGCAGGCATGAATGCCGATGAGGTCGAGCGCCAGATGAAGCTCTCCGAGGATCTGCTGATGGTCGCCCGCAACCGCAACTGGCTGCCCAAGATCGAAGCCGCGGCGAAGCAGGGGCCGGTCGTGGTCGCGGTGGGCGCGCTGCACCTTTCGGGTAAAGAGGGGTTGTTGCGGTTGCTCGAGAAGGACGGCTGGAGCATCGAGCGGCTCGATAGCTGAGACGTCGAAATGCAGCTTGCCCCGGGGTGCCCCGCCCCGGTCCGCGCCTGTCCGGTTGCTCGCTTGCGGCCCTTTCCGCATCGCCAGCCCCCTAGGTGACAAGCCCAGACACAGCGCCTATAACCTGCGCCGACAGTTGATTATCCGAGAGGATCTCCCCATGACGATTAAGGTTTTCGGCCACAAGGCCCCCGACACCGACTCGACCGGCTCGCCCATTGCCTGGGCGTGGTATCTCAACGAAGTCAAAGGCACCCCGGCCAAGCCCTGCCTGCTGGGAGAGCCCAATACCGAGGCGGCTTTCGTCATCGAGCATTGGGGCCTCGACAAGCCCGAGATCATCTCTGACGTGGAAGAAGGCGAGGACGTGGTCGTCGTCGACACCAACAACCCCGCCGAGCTGCCGAGCAGTATCAACGCTGCCAACGTCATCCAGATCATCGATCACCACAAGCTGACCGGCGGGATCGAGACCAAGGGTCCGATCGACATCACGATGCGCCCGCTCGCCTGCACCGCGACCATCCTCTACGATCTGATGGGCGACGACGTGGCGAAAGCGCCGCGCGGCATCAAGGGCGCGATGCTCAGCTGCATCCTGTCGGATACGCTGGAATTCCGCTCGCCCACCACGACCGATCACGACCGCGCCGTCTGCGACGCGCTGGCGAGCGATCTGGGCATCGACATGCACGAGCTGGCCGAGAAGATGTTCGAAGCGAAATCGGACGTCTCCGCCTTCACCGATGCAGAACTGCTGCGGATGGATTCCAAGGAATACCCGGTCGACGGCACGACCTTCCGCGTTTCCGTGCTGGAGACCACCGCGCCGAAGATGGTGCTGGACCGGAAGGCCTCGCTGATGACCTCGATGGAAGAGGTCGCGAAGGAAGACGGCGTCGATCAGGTGCTGCTGTTCGTGATCGACATCCTGAAGGAAGAGGCGACGCTGCTGGTGCCGAACGATCTGGTGAAGGGCGTGGCCGAGAAGAGCTTCGACGCCACGGTCGAGGGCGACACGGTGGTGCTGCCCGGCGTTATGAGCCGCAAGAAGCAGATCATCCCGTCGCTCAAGGTCTGAGCTTTCGGGATTTGAGGTAGGGAAGGGGCGTCCGGTCGGGCGCCCCTTTTTTCTTATTTGGTCGCCCAGTTCGGGCGCAATCGCGAAGCGGGAGCATTTTGCTCTGGCGCGGGGCGACCAGCCCCGAGCCGCGCCGCGCCCGACCCTCCCCCCGGGAGGGCGCATTGGCGATGTCAGCGCGGGCTCGAACGTCATTCGGGCTTGCGAGATAGACCGCCAAGCCACCCGCCGATCGAAGCGCTCACCCGAGGCTCAGGCCCGCAACTTATTGCCTCACTCTTCCATCGTCCCCGTTTCCACGAAGCGCTGGTGCCAGCTCAGCGCCTCGCCCAGCAGGTTCGGGGCATGATTGGCGAAGCTGCCCTTCTTGGCGCGCTCGAAATAGTCGCGCAGCATCGGGCGATAGGCGGGATGGGCGCAGGTCTCGATGATCGTCTCGGCGCGCTGCTTCGGAGACAGCCCGCGCAGATCGGCCAGACCGTGCTCGGTCACGATCACCTGCACGTCCTGCGCGATGTGATCGACATGGGCGGCCATCGGCACGATCGCCGAAATCTTACCACCTTTGGCGACCGACGGAGTCATGAAGATCGAGACATAGCCGTTGCGCGCGAAATCGCCCGAACCGCCGATGCCGTTCTGGATCTTCGAGCCCATCACATGTGTCGAGTTCACGTTGCCATAGATATCCGCTTCGATCAGCCCGTTCATCGCGATGCAGCCCAATCGGCGCACCAGCTCTGGATGGTTCGAGATTTCCTGCGGGCGCAGGATCAGCTTGTCGCGGAAATAGGCGGCGTTGTCGTTGAAATACTGCGCCTTCTCGGGCGAGAGCGAAAAGGCGGTGGCCGAGGCCATGCGCAGCTTGCCGGCCTCGATCATGTCGAGCATCCCGTCCTGAATGACCTCGGTGAAGGCGGTCATCTGGTCGAAGGGGGCCTCGATCAGCCCGGCCATCACCGCGTTCGGCACGTTGCCCACGCCGGATTGCAGCGGCAGCAGCGCGCGCGGCAGGCGGCCCTGTTTCACCTCGTTGCCGAGAAAGTCGAGGATATGGCCCGCAATCGCCTCGGCCACCGCATCGGGCGGGCTGAAGGGCGCGTTGCGGTCGGGCGCGTCGGTCTCGACCACGGCCACGACTTTCTCGGGATCGACCTCGAAATAGGTCTGGCCGATGCGGTCGTCAGGCTTCACCAGCGGAATCGGCACGCGGTTCGGGGGCAGGGCGGTGCCGTAATAGATGTCATGCATCCCCTCCAGCATCGGTGACTGCCAGCGGTTCACTTCGAGGATGATCTTGTCAGCACAGTCGAGCCACGTCTTGTTATTGCCGACCGAGCTCGACGGGATCAGCTTGCCATCCTCGGTGAAGCCGGAAATCTCGATCACCGCCGTGTCGAGCTTGCCCATGAACCCCATCCACGCCATCGGGGCGACCTGGCTCAGGTGCATGTCGAAATATTTCATCTGACCCGCATTGATCCGTTCGCGCGCGATCGGGTCGGAATTGTAGGGCAGGCGGAATTCGATCCCGTCGGCCTTGGCCAGAGCGCCGTCCAGCTCGGGGCCCGTCGAAGCGCCCGACCAAATCTTCACCTTGAACGGGCGGCCCGCCGCGTGCTCGGCCTCGATCCGGGAAGCGAGCGCCATCGGCACCGCCTTGGGATAGCCCGAGCCGGTGAAGCCCGACATGCCGATCGTCGCGCCATTGTCGATCAGGGCGGCGGCGTCTTCGGCGGACATCACCTTGGCGGCGAGCCCGGCATGGGCTTTGCGGATCGTGTGGTTCATGAGCAAGCGCCTCCTTCGCGATGGTTCGGTCGCGATGGCGCGGAGCGGGGCTCCTCTCTGCCTCCCATCGCCGCGCGACCTCGTGTTCCGCTGACGAGGAACGCGAGGTTGCGCGGGATGTCCATGTTTGGCCGGTATGCGCTGGACGCATGACTCATGTCGCTGGGCGCATGGCGTAGAGTTTGCGGCGCCGGGAGCGTTGAGATCAGGCTTCGACAAACCCCATCGAAATCAGGGCTTGGGCGAAATCGTCGTCGGTGAAGGGCTTGATCAGTATTTTGCCTTCAGGGAAACCATCCATCATCACGGATTTTTCATCATAGCCGGTCGAATAGAGGATTGGCACCGCGCGTTCGCGCAGCGCCTTGGCAGCTTCCAGCGAGGTTTCGTCGCCGAGATTGATGTCGAGCAGCGCCATCGAGATATCGTTGCCGCCAGCGATGTGCTGCAACGCTTCATCGACGGTGCCGAAGATGACCACGTCGCGCGCACCGAATTCGCTTAGCATCGCGGCCGCGTCATAGGCCACGATCATTGCGTCTTCGAGAACCAGCGCGGTGCCGTCGATCCGAGGTGGCGCACAAAGAGTCACGAGGACCGCCTAGCCGCGCGGCGGGCATCGCTTGCGCGATTCTCGCTTCGTTCGTGCTGGATATTCCGGGGCATCAGCATCCTGTCCTTGCAGATAACTGCGTTCGAAGGGGGAAGGGATCGTAGTTGATCCGGCGTCGCATCTGAAATTTAGGCGTCAGTCCCGGTCGACGGTGCGCTGAGAGGCCTCGTGAACCTTAATGCACGTCATAATCTTCGGGGTCATTTAACTATGACATACCTTCGCAATTCGTCTAGCCGCTTGTTTCCGGCTCTACAAAGCATCGTGAACGCCTGTCGGCGGAAACGTGAGGCAAATAACGGGAAACACTCGCTTCCTCCCGAAGATCGAAAGGAACCCGCCAAGGCCATCCGCGTTGCCTTATGACGCAAAAGTGAGCCAAGGCATGACAAGTAACTGTAGAAATTGCCCCTTCGTCGATAATCCCGCCTTCATGGCGCCGGATCCGGGTGAAGAAGCGATCACTGAAGCCGCCCGGGCGGGCGAGCTGCGGATGCCCTCGGGCCAGGCCGTGGTGATGGAAGGGAACGAGCCGCAGCGCTTTTTCACTCTGCTCGAGGGTCAGGCGATGCGCTACCGGATGCTGGAAGACGGACGGCGGCAGGTACTCAATTTCCTCTTTCCCGGCGATCTGATCGGTCTCGACGCGATCATGATGGGCGTGGCCTCGCATACCACCGAGGCGCTGACGCCGGTGAAGCTCAGCGTATTCGACCGCAGACAGGTCTGGGAACTGTTCTCGAAAATGCCGCAGCGCGCGATGATGCTGACATGGCAGGTCGCGCGCGAGGAGCATTTCCTCGGCGATGCGCTGGTGACGGTTGGCCAGCGCTCGGCGCGCGAGGCGCTCGCATGGGCCTTCGTGACGCTCTACGAGCGCGGCATGCAGACCGGGCTGGTGCGCGATGGCAAGATGCCGTTCCCCGTCCGCCAGCAGGATCTTGCGGATGCGCTTGGGCTGTCACTGGTTCACACCAACAAGACTCTCGCCCGCCTGCGCAGCGAAGGGTTGGTTCAGTGGGCGCAGGGGATTCTCCAACTGCCAGATCTGGAAAAGCTCGCCGACATAGGAGTCGTCGAGCTCGGATCCGGGAAGCCACGCTACTATTTGTAGTGGCGTAGTTCCCCAGCCCGACCGCAGCCGCACACCGATTCTCGAAGCTTTTCACATAGGCGAAAAGCGATTTTTCGCAGGGTGACGCAGAGGAATACCGGAAAAGATCTGCAGCGATGTCCTATGACGTAGCGCGTTCATCGGTTTCGCGGCAGATGCTGGCTTTCTTCGAATAAGTTAACAAAACGGAACCGAGCAAGCTTGGAAGACCTGTCTCGAAAATCTGACTTCGCCAATCTGGCGGACGTTTCCCATTCGCAACGCGCGGTGCCCGTGGGCGCGGCGCTTCTGCCCGAGTCCACGCCGCTGATCGCGCGGATCGAGCGCGGCATCGCCATGCGCTATACTCTGATCGAAGACGGGCGTCGGCAGGTCGAGGCGCTGGTTTATCCCGGCGATCTCTGCGGCCTCACCAGTGTGCTGCACGGCCCCGGGGCGAGTTACTACGAGGCGCTCACGCCGGTGATACTGTCGAGCTTCGATCCGGCCGATCTGCGCCAACCCGCGATCAACGGCCCAGATCGCGACACTGCGCTTCTTTGGCTGATGACGCGCGAACTGACGCGGCTTTCGGGCTGGCTGGCCTCCGTCGGGCAGCGCAACGCCAACGAGGGCATCGCCTGGTTCGTGATGCACGCATGGGAGCGCGCCGAGGCGGTCGGTCTGATCGAGAAGGACAGCGCCCCGTTCCCCTTCGCCCAGCAGGTCGTGGCAGATTCCCTCGGGCTCTCGCTGGTGCATACCAACAAGACGATCCGCCGTCTGCGCGATCAGGGGCTCTTCCGCATCTCCGGCGGGCGCGTAAGGATTTCCTCGCTTCCGGCGCTGCGTCGGGCGGCCGCTCTCTAAGCTCTTCCCTGTCGCCCAAACGACGCGCTGCGACCTTGTTTGGCGCCGGTCCGACACAGCGCCCAGGAGGGCCAGATCAGGCCTCCAAAGCGAGTCCCGCATCCGGCGACGCCCCTCACATCCGGCGTGACCTCAAGCGCGCGTGATCGGCTAAGTTGCTCATTTTGCTCACGGATCGCTCACCGCTGCATCACAAGCGCGAGAGATTGGCCCGTTTGCCCCTGTGTTTCGATGCGCGCGTTCAAGCCCAACCCCCTTTATTTATTGGGAATTTTTTCGTGTGTCGCAGGACTGTGATGGAAATTGTGCATATATTTCATATGTTTGCGGCTGTTCCTGCGACAATTTGTCAGGACCGATTGACCTCAAGGGCGCTGCCCTAGAGTGGAAGGCAACGCGCGGGATGGGAGCCCTCGCGGCCTCCCCCGAGAGACCCCTATGCCCCCGCGCCAAGAAGAGGGAATAGGAAAGGTATTTCCGTGTTGTTTGAAAAAATCTACAAGCGGCCCAGCCGCCTCGCTGCCCCGGTCCTGTTGACCGTCGCGGCTGCATGGCTGTCAGGTTGCGCGGAGAACGGGGTGATGACCCCGCTCGGGCCGGTCGCGGCCGGAGAACGCGCGCACTTGATCAGCTTCTTTCTCTGGATGCTGCCCATCACGTTGCCGATCCTGATCGGTACGCCGTGGATCGCGATGCGCTATCGCCGCCATGGCGGCAAGGGCAAGTACGACCCGAACTGGGCACACTCGGTTGGGGCCGAAGTCGTGATCTGGGGCGGTGCCACGCTCACCTTCCTCATCGTCGGCTGGCTCACCTGGGGCCACGTGCAGGGCGAAGACCCCTACAAGCCGACGGGCAAGGACCCGATGCATGTGAAGGTCATCGGTTCCGAGTGGAAATGGATGTTCATCTATCCCGGCAAGGTCGCCGCCGTGAACCGGCTGGTTCTTCCCGAGAACACCCCGGTCGAGTTCGACCTGACCGCGACCGGCGCGATGCAGAGCTTCTGGATTCCGCGTCTCGCGGGCCAGATCTACGCGATGCCCGGCATGAAGACGAAGATGAACCTGACCACCTCGGAGAACCCGTCGCAGACCTATGGCTTCAACAGCCAGTTCAACGGCGCGGCTTTCCCGCTCAACAAGTTCGAAGTGGACGTGGTGAGCCAGGATCAGTTCAACGCCTTCCTGCAAGAGCCCAAGCACCCCTTCGCCCAGCTCGAGAAGCAGTTCAAGAAAACCGCGACCTGGTCGGGGCCTGAACTCTTCGAGCCGCCGGAGACCGGTTTCTGGGACAAGGTGGCAATGAACCCCGACATGCTGACCGATGGTGGCGCCGCCATCCTTCCCGACAACGCGCCCGAGCAGAAACAGATCGATGACGCGATCCGCGACGAGCTGCATGTCTCGCAAATTCAACCTCAAGGGGACGCGCAATGAGTATTCTTGGTAGTCTCGACTGGAACGATATCTTCATCGTTCCCTTCTTTACGGAGCCGTCTCTGTCCACCGGGATCGCGGCCGGCGCCGGCGGCGTCGTCGTGCTCGGCGCGCTCGCGGTCATGGTTCTGCTGACCGTCAAAGGCTGGTGGAAACCGCTCTGGTCCAACTGGATCACTACGCTCGATCACAAGAAGATCGGCGTCATCTACATCGTTCTTGCCCTGATCATGCTGATCCGCGGCGTGCTCGAGGCGGTCGTGATGCGCGCCCAGCAGGTCTCGCCCGCACCGGGCTTCCTGTCGGTCGAACACCACGCAGAGCTGTTCTCGACCCACGGCACGATCATGATCTTCTTCGTGGCGATGCCCTTCCTGACCGGCGTCATCAACGTCGTCATGCCGCTCCAGATCGGTGCGCGCGACATGGAGTTCCCCTTCATGAACGCGGTTTCGCTCTGGCTGTCGATCGGCGGTGCGGCGCTCGTGATGGCCTCGCTCGTCGTCGGTCACTTCGAGACCGGCGGTTGGACCGCTTACCCGCCCTACACGGGCATCAAGCTGTCGCCGAACGAGGGCGTGGATTACTGGATCTGGTCGCTGGGCCTGACATCGGTGGGCTCGACGCTTTCCGGCATCAACTTCCTCGTGACGATCTACAAGCAGCGTGCCCCCGGCATGAAACTGTTCGACATGTCGATCTTCGCCTGGGCGACGCTGTGCACCGCGATCCTGATGATCTTCGCAATGATGCCGCTGACGGTGGCCTCGCTGATGCTGGCGCTTGACCGTCAGGCGGGCTTCCACTTCTTCACCGCCACCCAAGGCGGGAACATGATGAACTTCGCCAACATGTTCTGGCTGTTCGGTCACCCGGAAGTCTACATCCTGATCCTGCCGGCCTTCGGCGTGTTCTCGGAAGTCATCCCGACCTTCTCGGGCAAGAAGATCTACGGCTACACCTCGCTGGTCTGGGCCACCATTGCCATCGCAGTGCTGTCCTTCACGGTCTGGGTGCACCACTTCTTCACTATGGGCCAGACGGCCAACCTGAACGCGATCTTCGGGATCGCCACGATGACGATCGGCGTGCCGACGGGCGTGAAGGTCTTCAACTGGATGCTGACGATGTGGCGCGGCAAGCTGCGGTTCTCGACCGCGATGCTGTTCTCCACCGGCTTCATCTTCACCTTCGTGATCGGCGGGATCACGGGCGTCATGCTCGCCAACCCGACGATCGACTTCGCAACCCACAACTCGCTGTTCCTGGTGGCGCACTTCCACAACATGCTCATCCCGGGCCTGCTGTTCGGTATGTTCGCGGCCGTGAACTTCTGGTTCCCGCTCTGCTTCGGCTTCCGCCTGGACGAGAAATGGGGCCGTCGCAGCTTCTGGCTGTGGATGATCGGCTTCTACGGGGCCTTCATGCCGCTCTACGCGATCGGCCTGATGGGCGCGCCGCGCCGCATGGCCTTCTTCACCGAGCCGGCCTACTTCCCGTGGCTGGTGATCGCGATGCTCGGAGCGCTCTGCGTGCTGGCGGGTCTGACCGCGCAGGTCATCCAGATCTGGGTCTCGGTCAAGAACCGTGAGAGCCTGATGGTGCCGGCGGGCGATCCGTGGGACGGTCGTGGTATCGAATGGTCGCTGGGCTGCCCGGTGCCGGAATACGACTTCACCACCATTCCCGCGATGACCTCGCGCGAGCCGTGGGTCGATGCGAAGGAAGCGGGCAAGCGGATCATGGATCCGACCGAGTTCGTCGACATCCATCTGCCGAAGCCGACCGGTATGCCCTTCCTCGTGGGCCTCGTCGCGACGCTCTTCGCGTTCGCCATGATCTTCCAGATGTGGCTGATCGCGGCGGTGGGCTTCGTGGCCATGTGGGTGCTGGTGCTGATCCGCTCCTACGACACCGATTGGGAAGAAACCATCACTGCGGAAGAACTGCGTGAGGGCTATGAAGCCCATAAGCGCCTCGTCGAAACCACGCCGCAAATCCGGCTCGACGATGAGTTCACCACCAAGAACCGCGGCCTGATCATGGAGACGCAGGTATGAGTGCAACTATGAGCAACACGGGGGCAGCGCACGCTGCCTCCCACGATCACGGCCATCACGACAAGACGGGCACGGTGATCTTCGGCTTCTGGATCTTCCTGATGTCGGATCTCATCGCCTTCTCGCTGATGATCGCCAACTACGCCGATGCCGAATGGCACGGCATCGCGAACGGGCCGAGCCCGCATGAGCTGTTCAGCCTCGGCCTGCCCACGATCGAGACGATGGCGCTGCTGATCTCGACCTTCACCTTCGGCATCTGCACGCTGGGGATGAAATACGGCGCGTCGATGAAGCGCACCGTGGGCTGGCTCGTCCTGACGCTGGCGCTCGGCGCGATCTTCCTCGGGATCGAACTCTACGAATTCCACGAGTTCTGGACCGAGGGCAACACGCCGCAAGTGTCGGGCTTCCTGACCGCCTATTACTCGCTGGTGGGTCTGCACGGTCTGCACGTCACCTCGGGTATCATCTGGGGCATCCTGCTGATGGTTCAGATGAAGACCTTCGGGATGAACGACCTGATCAAGTCGCGTCTCGTGCGTCTGGGCCTGTTCTGGCACATGCTGGACATCGTCTGGATCGCGCTGTTCACGAAAGTCTACCTGATGGGGGTGCTGTGATGGACTATATCAACTCCGACGTCGGCATGGACTCGGCTGAGTACAAGCACGACATGGCGCGCTATGTCTGGGGCTTCGCCCTCTCGGTGGTCCTGACGCTCGCAGGCGTCGTGATCGTCGCGGGCGGCATGTTCTCGGTCGGTGTCGCATGGTCCCTCGTGGGGCTGCTCGGCATCGCGCAGCTGGTGATCCAGTTCTGGGCCTTCATGCACCTCGATTTCTCGAAAGAGGCGCGGCCGGACCTGTATCTGGTGCTGTTCACCTTCCTGCTCATCATCCTTATGGCCGCGGGCACCGTCTGGGTGCTGGCCGATCTGGCAAGCCGGATGGGTATGGGCGCCGGCAGCATGTGAGCCGAGGGGTCGGGGCCTTCGGTCCCGCGCCGCCAAGACAAAAAGAAACGCGGGCAGCGAAAACTGCCCGCGTTTTTTCATGTCCGCCTTTGCTGCGCGGTCACATCGGGAAAAGCTGGTAGCCTTGGCTCTCGAGCACCGGAACCGCCGCCAGCGCGGAGAGCGCCACATCCACATTCGGCCCGACCTGATCCTCGCTGAAGCCGTGATCGGCCAGCGCCTGCCCGCAGACGTAGAGCGTGACGCCTGCCTCCGCGAGCTCCTTCTTGAGCTTCGTGTCTGGATCATCGTTACCGAATTTCTTCTTATACGCTTCCGGCGAGAGGGCGAGCTTGGTCGCCGCGCCGTGCAGCACCACCGCGAACTTGCGATGCTCCTTGTCGACCCCCGCATTGCCGTAGACGTTGACCGCGCGCGCGACATGCCAGAGCGCCGCGTTCACGCCGTCTTCCATCGTCTTGTCGCCGCCGACGTCGAAGACGATCTTCCAGTCCTTTTTCGGGTCAGGGGTCAGCGCGCCATCGGGCACGGGATGCATCTTGCCGTAATCCTTCACGACCGGGTTGATCCATTCGGTCTGACCGGAGCCTGTTCCGGGATCGTCCGAGGCGGCATAGGCCATGGTGCTGCCAAGCGCGATCGCGGCGAAATAGGGGATGACGAGGCGGGCGGGATAGCGCATCGGGAAACTCCTCGGATTGCAGGTGCCTTCGGGCTGCGAAATCGCAGCTCAGGGACAATCCGAAGACGGGGGCGCACGTTCCTCTACGATTTCTCACGCGCGATCCAGTTTTTGTGAGCGCAGGTTCGGGCGCGAGAACGCAAAGAAAAACGCCGCTCGAATAAGCGGCGTTCAGGGTGGTCTAGACGGTGCAGGCGGGGCTCAGGAGCCCCAGTGCCGCACCGGACCGCAATCCATATGCACGAAGTTCGAGCGCGAGTACTTGCCCACGCCGCCGGCATGGCAGGCGGTCGCTGCCTTGTACATCTGGCTGACCGAGCGCGACTTCAGCCGCAGGTCCATCGCCAGCCCCTTCATGTGCAGCGAGTTCTTCGCGACGCCTTTCGAGCGGGCGCGCAGCATCGCGTTGGTCTTGGGCGAGCGGTAGCCCGAGAGCAGCATGTAAGGTTCGTTCGATTCCATCAGGTTGTGTGCGGCCGCCGCGATGTCCACGGTGCGCGCGTCGATGTTTTTCAGCTGGTTGGTGCGCCAGTCGCGGGCGAAGTAGGTGATTTCCTTCAGCGCGTCCGGGATATACTCGCCTTCGATCCAGTAAACGGTGTCGAGCGTCTCGCCGGTACGACCGTTATACATCTTGATCCGTCGGATATCCCCAGCGCCCTTGAGTAGACCGAAAGCGTTACTCATGGTGGGGGCTGCCGTCACCATGGTCGCAGCAAATGCGCCCAGAAGGCCGCGCCGGGAAATCGTCGTCATAGCAAGTTCCTGTGTTCGCCTGTCTCTCGATTTACCCGCCCTGTTTCGGGCGGTTGAGGGATGGTAGACCCAAACTTCTCACTTCTTATGGCATAGACCGATTAATCGATAAAGAACGGAACTGATGCATCTTTGCCATAACAAGGCGGGTCGGCAAAAATTCGCCTGCCGGTAGTAAAAATCTCCTCACAGCCATGTGGGAGCGGCGCGAGGCCGCGGCTCCGGGTGGAGGAAAGGCGCTGTTGCGCGCCTGCATCTTTCCTCGGGCCTCGGCTCAATTCGTTGCGCGCAGGCAACGCTTCGCTGGACAGTTGCGGGTAAGTTTGGAACATCTGGAACGAAGGGTCCGGGCAGGGGTTTAGACGCCATGACGCGCAATTTCCGTAAGATAGGGCTGGCCTTCGCGCTGGCTACGCTCGCCGCCGGCGCCCAGGCGCAAGGCACTGCCCAGATCGCCGCCCAAGGGGCCATGTCGCCATTGGCAGGGGTCGAACTCTCGGGATTCACCCAAGCTGTCGCCGAAGCCGCCGCCAAGACTCCCGCCCTCGCCGCCTTCTACGCCGCGCGCGATTACCGACCGATCTGGACCGCCGCCGGGGATGCCGACCGCCGCGCGGCCTTCATGCGTGCGCTCGACCTGTCGAGCCTGCAGGGACTTCCGACCGCGCATTACGATCCCGCGGGTCTGCGTGTCGCCTTCGCCGCCGTCCAGTCCGAGCGCCAGCGCGGTCTGCTCGAAGTGAAGATGAGCCAGATCTTCCTCGATTACGCGCATGACCTGTCGCATGGCGTGCTCGATCCGCACAGCGTGATTTCCGATATCAAGCGCGAACCCAAGCGCGCCGATCCCGAGGCCCGGATCACTGCCTTCGCGGCCTCGACGAACCCCGCGCTGTTCCTGCGCGAACTCGCTCCGCAGATGCCGCAATATGCGCAGCTCGTGAAAGCGCGTCTCGATCTGGAGCATCAGATAGAAGCGGGTGGCTGGGGGCCGACGGTGCCCGGCTCCAAACTCGAGCCCGGCGACACCGGGCCGGACGTGATCGCGCTTCGGGACCGGCTGCAGAAGATGGGCTATCTGGGCCGCACCGCCAGCGCGAGTTACGACGCCGATATGCAGAAGGCGGTGCAGGCCTACCAGGCCGATCAGGGGCTCGCGACCGACGGCATCGCCGGGCCGAGCACGCTGGGCGAGTTGAACAAGAGCCCGGAGGCGCGGATGAAATCCATCCTCGTCGCGATGGAACGTCTGCGCTGGATGAACGGCATCGATTTCTCGCAACGCTACGTCTGGGTCAACATCACCGATTTTTCGGTTCGCGTGGTCGATCATGGAAAGACCATTTTCCGCTCGGTCACGGTGGTCGGGCAGAATAGCTCGGATCGCCGCACGCCGGAGTTCTCCGACGAAATGGAGCGGATGGTCATCAACCCGGCCTGGCATGTGCCGCGCTCGATCGTGACCAAGGAATATCTGCCGAAGATGCAGCGCAATCCGAACGCGGCGAGCCAGCTTCAGTTGATCGACAGCCAAGGCCGGGTCGTGCCGCGCTCGGCGGTGAATTTCGCGGCTTATAATGCGAGCAACTTCCCCTTCGCGATGAAAGAGCCGCCATCGAGCCGCAATGCGCTCGGGCTGGTGAAATTCCTGTTCCCGAACCGCTGGAATATCTACCTGCACGACACGCCGTCGAAATCGCTCTTCCAGAAAGAGACGCGGGCGTTCAGTCACGGCTGCGTGCGCGTCGGCGACCCCTTCGATCTGGCATATACCCTTCTGAGCGCGCAAAGCGACAATCCCGAGGCGGAGTTCAAGCGCATCCTCAATTCGGGGCGCGAAACTGTGGTGCCGCTGGAAAAGCACGTTCCGGTGCACCTGACCTACTTCACCGCCTGGCCGACCGCGACCGGCCATGTCGAGTATCGCCGCGACGTCTACGGGCGTGACGCGATCCTCTTCGACGCGCTGCAAAAGGCCGGGGTGGAATTGGGTGCGCAGGACAGCTAAATCTCTGGCAACGGGGGCGGTACTCCCGCCCCCAAGCGACCATGAGAGGATCGGCCATGTCCCAGACAATCGAGCAAATCGCGAAGGCGCTGGAGGCCCGCGCCGAAGGCGACCTGACGATCGAGGTGACGGGAGCTTCCGAGCCCGCCGCTGCGGGGCCCGACCAGATCGCGCTGGCGATGAGCGAGAAATACGCCGAAGGTCTGCAAGCCGGGAAGGCCCGCGCCGCGCTGGTATGGGAAGGCGCGGATTGGCGCGCCTACGGGCTGGAGGCCGCGGTTTTCGTGACCCGGCCCCGGCTCGCGATGGCGGGGCTGTCGAAAGCCTTCGACCCGGGCCCCTCGATCGCCTCCGGCGTTCACCCCTCCTGCGTGATCGACCCGACCGCCGTGATCGGCGCGGACGCGGCCATCGGTCCGTTCACCATCGTCGGGCCGGACGTGCGGATCGGCCCGGGCGCGCGCATCGTCGGGCAGGTCACGATCGGTGAGGGCGCCCGGATCGGGGCCGAGGCGCTGATCCATGCCGGAGTGCGCATCGGCGCGCAGGTGGTGATCGGCGACCGGTTCGTCTGCCAGCCCGGCGCGGTGATCGGCTCGGACGGGTTTTCCTTCGTTACGCCCGATCCCTCCGGCGTCGAGGAAATCCGCCAAACGCTCGAGCAGCGCGAAGAGATCACCGAGCAGAAATGGACCCGCATCCATTCTCTGGGAACGGTCGAGATCGGCGACGATGTCGAGATCGGCGCCAATACCTGCATCGACCGTGGCACCGTGCGCGCGACGGCCATCGGCTCGGGCAGCAAGCTCGATAACCTCGTCCATATCGGTCACAACGTGCAGGTCGGCGAGGATTGTCTGCTCTGCGGGCAGGTCGGTGTCGCGGGCTCCACCCGGATCGGGCACCGCGTGGTGCTCGCAGGCCAATGCGGCGTGTCGGACAATATCACCGTGGGCGACGACGTGATCGCGGCGGGCGGGACCAATATCTACACCAACGTGCCGAAGGGCCGCACGATCTGGGGCAGCCCGGCGGTGAAGATGGAAACGCAGCTCGAGATCAACAAATCTCTGCGCAGACTGCCGAGATTGTTTGCGCAAATGGCCGAGCTTCGAGAAACTGTTACGAAACTCACGCAAAAAGGCGGCACGGAGTAACGCCAGACATGAGGTCAGACGTGCAAGACCAGGTTTTCTCGATCATCGCCCGCGAAGCCCTTCGTGAGCCCTCCGAGCTTTCGCCCGAAATGACCCTCGACGAATTGGGGCTCGACAGTCTCGGTCTGGTGGAGGTGATCTTCGCCATCGAAGAGACGTTTGACGTTTCGGTGCCTTTCAACGCCAACGAGCCCGCCGCCTCGCAATTCGACATGTCCTCGATCGGGGCGATCGTCGGCGCGGTGGAGCGTCTCGTCTCGGGTGGCAAACCCTCGACCGCCGTCGCCTGATGCGGCGCGTCGTCATCACGGGCGCGGGCACGATCAACGCGCTTGGAGAGGGCGTTGCGGCAACCAAGACGGCCATGGCGGAGGGGCGCAGCGGTATCGGGCCGCTCTCCTTCGCTGATGTGGAGCGGTTGAGCATTCGCATCGGCGGCCAGATCCACGGCTTCGATGCCACCAGCCGCTTCACCTCGGCGCAGCTCGCGCAATACGATCCTTTCACCCAATACGCGCTGGTCGCGGGGGCGGAGGCGATGGCTCAAGCCGGGCTTGAGCGCGCCCCCGATCCCGCGGCCTGGGGCTGCATCATCGGCACGGCGGGCGGGGGACACACCACCGCGAACAACGCCTATCGCGCTGTTTTTGCCGACCAAAAGAACCGCGTTCACCCGCTGACGGTGCCCAAGCTGATGGGCAATTCCGCGCCTTCGCATCTCTCGATCCGCTACGGGCTGCAGGGGCCGAGCTTCGCCGTCGCCACCGCCTGCGCCAGTTCGAACCACGCGATCGGCCTCGCCTTCCAGATGGTGCGTTCCGGCATGGCCGAGGGGATGCTCGCGGGCGGCTCGGAAGCGATGCTCAATTTCGGTGGGCTGAAAGCGTGGGAAGGGCTGCGGGTGATGTCGCCCGATGGCTGCCGCCCGTTTTCGGCGGATCGCAACGGCATGGTGCAGGGCGAGGGCGCGGGCGTTTTCGTGATCGAAACGCTGGAAAGCGCCGAGGCGCGCGGCGCGCGGCCCTTGGCCGAGATTGCGGGCTTCGCGATGAATTCCGATGCGCGTGACGTCGTAATGCCCTCGCGCGAGGGGGCGAGCGCGGCGATCTCAGGCGCGCTGCGCGATGCGGCTATGGCGCCTGAAGAGGTCGGCTATATCAACGCCCACGGTACCGGCACGGCGGCCAATGACCGGATCGAGACAGCCGCGATCCGCGCGGCGCTAGGTCCGACGGCCGATCAGGTCGCGGTTTCCTCGACCAAGGCGCTGCACGGCCACTGCATCGGCGGCACGGGGGCGGTGGAGCTGATCGCCTGCCTGATGGCGCTTGGCGACGGGGTGATCGCGCCCACGGCGAATTACACCACACCCGATCCCGACTGCGATCTCGATTACGTGCCCAATACCGCCCGCAAGGCACAGGTCGGCGCGGCGCTGTCCAATGCTTTCGCCTTCGGTGGGCTCAACGCGGTTCTCGCGCTGCGTGCGATATGAAAACGCCGCGCCCGGATCGGGCGCGGCGTCTTTGAACTCAAATGGTTATGAGCCAAAGCTCATCCCTCCAGCTTACTGCTGAATGCCATTTTCCTTGTTGGTTTTCACGGTTTCCTCGAAGGCCTTGGTGAAGCCCTTGAGCGAGATATCCGCTTTCACCTTCTGCTGCGGGTTGGACAGCGGCGTGATCGTGATCGTCGCCTTGCTGCCTTTCTTGAGCGAGTCCAGTTCGGCCTTGCTGACACCGAAACGGGCGAAGCAGCCCATCATCCGCGGGTCGCAGAAGGAATAGGGGTAGACCATCGGCTTGCCGCCATCGACCTGCATCACGAGGTTCTGCGACAGGAGCGTCTGGATCGGCACCATGATGGTGAGGCCGGCTGCGGCCTGGCTGCCATCGGGCAGGCCGATCACCGAGATGTCGGCCACGTTGCCGCCATTCTGGTCCTTGATCACCTGGTACATCTGGCAGGGATCCTTGCCGTCGGGCGACTTGGCGCATTGCAGCTCCCAGTCTTCGTAGGTCGCCTTGACGTAGGTCTGCGGCTCCTGCGGCTTCTGGGCCTGCTGGTCGGCGCCGGGCATGGTCGGGGCGTCCGCAGCCGCATCGGGCGCGGTCTGGCCGTCGGTCGCCTGATCGGTGTTGGTCGCATCCGCAGCCGGGGCCGTCGTGCCATCGGCGCTTGCGCCTGCGGTCGCATCCGCCGACGGGGTCGTGGAGGTGTCGCTCGACGTGGTGTCTTGTGCCCAAGCCCCGCTTGCAAGGCCGAGGGCCAGAGCGAGGGCGAGCGGTTTCGTCAGTTGAGACATATTACTCTTCTCCTGAAACGTATTGGGCGAAGGCTTAACACGGGTCCGCGGCGCTGTCAGTGATGAATTCGGCAGCCGCGCTCACGGATAGGCGGCATGCTGCCACAGTTTCGTGAGGTGCCGGGACGCGCGCGTCGGGCTGGCTGTGAGCGGGAAATGCCGAGAGGCTCAGAGGGGCGATTCATCTGCGACGGGCGCGGGTGTGACGGGGCGTTTCGGGGCCACGATAGAGGGGCTTTCCAAGCGAAAGGGGCCCGTTCAGGACCCCTTCCTTTTCCCCCTGTCGGACTGGCCGACTTCGTCATTGACGCCACGCTAGGCTGTAATTTTTCACAGGTCAACAGGCAAAGTTGAGGAAGTGTTACGCGCGGTGAGGGGATGAGGCGCGCGGCGCAATCCCTTGGCATGCAAGAAAAAGACCGCGCCGAGGAGGGCGCGGCCAGTCTGACAGGGAGGAAGTGCCCCCGTCTGCGCAAAAGCGTAACCCGAGGGCAGGATCACACTGGCGCAAAGGGGTTAAGATAGTATTGTCTGAGCCGGGATTTGTTTGGCGAGGGCGAAATGACAGGTGTTCTGACCGAAGAGGGCGTGTTCGTTGGTGGCGGCGGCGAAGGCTACGCGACCCCGCAGGAATTGAAGCTCCAATACGGCAACCGTCACGGGCTCGTGGCGGGCGCGACGGGCACCGGAAAGACGGTGACGCTGCAGATCCTCGCCGAGGGATTTTCGCAGGCGGGCGTGCCGGTCTTCATGGCCGATGTGAAGGGCGATCTTTCGGGTATCGCGGCCTCCGGCTCGACCGAGGCCAAGCTGCATGACGCCTTCATGGAGCGCGCGCAGACGATCGGCTTCGATCTGGACTACCGCGCCTATCCGACGGTCTTCTGGGACATGTTCGGCGAGAAGGGCCACCCGGTGCGCACGACCGTCTCCGAGATGGGGCCGCTGCTGCTGAGCCGGCTGCTGGGGTTGTCCGAGGCGCAGGAAGGCGCGCTTAACATCGCCTTCCATATCGCCGACAAGGAGGGGCTGGCGTTGCTCGATCTCGATGATCTGCGCGCGATGCTACGCCATATCGGCGAGCGCGCGGACGAGATCGCGCTGGAATACGGCAATGTCGGCACCGCGACGATCGGGGCGATCCAGCGCGACCTGCTGGTGCTGGAGAACCAGGGCGGCGGGCAATTCTTCGGCGAGCCGGCGCTTGACCTGACCGACCTGATCCGAGCCGATGAGAACGGGATGGGCCAGATCAACATCCTTGCTGCCGACAAGCTGATGGGAAATCCGCAGCTCTACGCCACCTTCCTTTTGTGGCTGCTTTCGGAACTGTTCGAGGAACTGCCCGAGGTCGGCAACCCGGACAAGCCGAAGCTCGTGTTCTTCTTCGACGAGGCGCACCTGCTGTTCGACGACGCGCCCAAGGCGCTGGTCGACAAGGTAGAGCAAGTGGCGCGGCTGATCCGCTCTAAGGGGGTGGGCGTGTTCTTCATCACCCAGAATCCCGGTGACGTGCCCGACGGCATTCTCAGCCAACTCGGCAACCGGGTGCAGCATGCGCTGCGGGCCTTCACCGCGAAGGATCAGCGCGACCTGCACCGCGCGGCCGAGAACTACCGCGCCAATCCGAGCTTCGACACCGAGATCGCGATAAAGGAGGTCGGCACCGGCGAGGCTGTCACCTCTTTCCTCGAGAAGAAGGGCGTGCCGGGGATGGTCGAGCGCACGCTGATCCGCCCGCCGCAATCGCGCCTCGGCCCGCTTAGCGATACCGAGCGCGCCGCGGTAATCGCGGAAAGCGGTTTGGGCGACAAGTATGACACGCCGGTGGATCGCGAGTCGGCGCAGGAAATCCTTGCCAAGCGCGCCGAACTGGCCGCGCGCGAGGCGGCGGAGGCGGAAGCGCGCGAGAAGGCCGCCAAGACCGCCGCGGGCCGCTCCGAGCTCGATGCGGGGTTCGAGAATTTCAACAACGCGCGGCGCTACGATCCGACGGCGAAGTCGAAGCCGACGCGCAGATCCTCGAGCCGATCCGATACGATACTCGAGACCTTTGGCAAGAGCCTCGCGCGTCAGCTGGGCACCAAGACGGGCCAGACGATCGTGCGCGGGGTTCTCGGCTCGCTCTTCAAGTCACGCTGAGGCTGACATCGATTTTCGGGCCAGCCGGGCTTCGGCGAGCAGGGCGATCAGCACTTCAAGATGGCGGGCGACCGAGTAGGTGGCCTCGCCCGCGCGCCGCGCCTGATCGAGCGCCATTTCCTCCGCCATCAATGCGCGCAGCGCCGCGCCGGGGCGCGGCAGCTCGCTCATCCGCATCACACGCTTGAGGTCGCGTTTACGGCTGTAATCGCTCAGTCCGAAGCGCGCGGCGCGGATCAGCAGGCGCGGGCGACGCATTCTCGCGACCCCGGCGACGGGATCGGACGCGACGCTAGCGGGTGCCGTGGTTTCGACGAGATACAGTTGAGCGGAAGGGCGGAGAGCGGGCGTGTTTTTCTGGCGAAATGCGGCGGTCATCGGAAACTCCCTTGAGGTGAGATCCCGAGCGTGACGCAGCTTCACACGGTGTTGCGCAAATTTCGGCGTCAGCGCGCGCCCGGCAAAGCTTTGTTTAGGAAGTTTAAGGAATTCTTGCTGGCGTCCCGTTTGTTAACGAACGGGTAACCAAAGCAACTCACGGTTGTTACCGGACGGACTCGCCGAGCTTTGCCCGGCGTAATCTGGGGGACAGTATGAATTCGATCGCACCGGCCCCGGCGGAACTTCCCGCCTGGCTGCCCAAACATGCCCAACTCTATCTGCGCCATGTCGAAGACGGCATTCCGATCAGGGAGTTGGCACGGGCCGAAGGCTGTGCGGCCTCGACAATCCTGCGCCGCGTGCGCCGGATCGAGGCGCGTCGGGATGATCCGCTGGTCGACGAGGCGCTGGAACGTCTCGGCCGTGCGGCCGGATCGGGCGCTGCCAATCCCTCTATCGCTCCGGGACCGACCGTGCTCCAGAAGGACACGCCCATGACTGCAGCTTTCCGCCCTAGTGAAACTCCCGCCAACGAAGAGCAACTGCGCCGCGAGACGCGCCGCATCCTGCGCCGCCTGTCCGAGCCGGGCGCGCTGTTGATCGTGGGGCGCGAGATGGACAAGGCCGTGGTGCTGCGTGGCACGGTGCGCACGGCGGTGCTGGAGCGGGCGGTGGCGCAGGCCTTCGCACTGAAGGACTGGATCGAGGTGGCCCATGAGGGGCGCGTCACCAGCTACAAGATCACGCATGCGGGGCGCGCAGCGCTGAAGCGTGTGCTAGAAGAAGAGGCGGCCGCGCGCGGGGAGACCGCCGCCAGTCCCTTCGCTGCGCAACA
The DNA here is from genome assembly GCF_002213235.1 of Thioclava sp. F34-6. Classification (NCBI taxonomy): domain Bacteria; kingdom Pseudomonadati; phylum Pseudomonadota; class Alphaproteobacteria; order Rhodobacterales; family Paracoccaceae; genus Thioclava; species Thioclava sp. F34-6. The sequence goes on along the minus strand of NZ_NBOA01000005.1, from coordinate 128,993 downwards.
TGGCGAGTTCGCCCAGGAGACGCGCGCCGACGCCCACGGGCACCAGCGCCGTGTGCGCGCCAATCTCGCCGAGAGCCCGCTCGCAGTGCTGGCGCGGCGGCGCGACAAGCAGGGACGGCCGTTCCTGAGCGCCGATCTGGTCGCCGCAGGCGAGCGGCTACGCGAGGATTTCGAATTGGCGCAGATGGGTCCGCGGGTCGGGCAGAACTGGGAACGCTTCCTGACCGGCGGTGGCGGGCGCGGGCAGTATCGCCCCGAACTTGCGATGGGCGGCGGCTCCGACACCGCGCGGGAGCGGGTGGCGCTGGCACTGCGCGATCTGGGGCCGGGCCTGGGCGACATGGCGCTGCGCTGCTGCTGTTTCCTCGAAGGGCTGGAGACGGCGGAGAAGCGGCTGGGCTGGTCGGCGCGGTCGGGCAAGATCGTCCTGCGGATCGCCCTGCAACGCCTCAAGCGGCATTACGACGAGACCTATGGCGGGGCCAGTCCGATGATTGGATGAGCGGTGAGGCCGTGAACGCGCAATGCGCCACCCAATGCTCAAACCTAACGGGTCGCTAAAGTTAAGGTATCACTTCAATTAAGACCCGTAGGTGACTAGAAAATATAAGAAAAGGCGCGAAAAAATTTTTCGCCGTTTTCACTGTTCGCGGGCCAACGTCTTCCTCGCTGCGAGAATTTTAATTGGAGAGTGGCCTCTTCGTATGCGTCCTTTATCAATATTTACATAAAGAGAAATTGTAAAAATATCCAAGTTTCGATAATTGAAGACTATGAATATAACGCTTCGCCAACTCACCTATCTGCGTGCGCTCGCCCAGGCGCGCTCGTTCTCGCGCGCCGCCGAACTGGTCCATGTCAGCCAACCCGCGCTCTCGGTCCAAATCCGCGAGCTGGAGGAGCAGGTCGGTCAGCCGCTGGTCGAGCGCCGCCCGCGCGACGTGCGGTTGACGCGGGCGGGTCGGCGGGTGCTGGAGACCGCCGAGCGCGTCGCGGGCGAGTTGCGCGATCTGCAGTCCGAGGCGCGGCGCGGGCTGGGGCAGATCAATCTCGGCGTGATCCCGACCATCGCGCCCTATCTGCTGCCCGCCGCCTTGCCCGGGCTGCGCGCGCAAGGGGCGCTGCGGCTGCGCGAGGCCACGACCGAGACGCTGCTGACCGAGATTGCCGAGGGCCGCCTCGATGCCGCGATCATCGCCACCCCGGCACCGGAACTGTTCGAGGTCCCGCTGTTCGAGGATCGCTTTCTGCTGGCGGGCACGCCGGACCAGCTGACGATGGTGCGCGGCCTCAGCCCGCAGGCGATCGACCCGGATCAGTTGCTGCTTCTGGATGAGGGGCATTGCCTTGCCGATCAGGCGCTCGCGCTGTGCGGGCTGACGCGGGCGGCGCAACGCATCGACCTTGGTGCGTCGTCGCTGAGCACGCTCTGTGCGCTGGCGGGGCAGGCGATGGGGCTGACGCTGGTGCCCGAGATCGCGAGCCTGCAGGAAACGCGCGCCGTCCCGACGCTCGCGCTCAGCCGTTTCGACGAGGAGCCCGCGCGGATGGTCCGGCTGGTGCGGGCCCGCGAGGTCTCCGATGCCGAGGCATGGTTCGATCCGCTGGTGCGCGTATTGCGAAAGGCGGGCGAGGGGCTGGTCGCGCAGGGGCGCAGACGGTTCTGATACCCGCCGTGCGCCCCGTGGCTTAGAGCGCCGGCCCGAAACCGGGCCGGCAGTTGGTCACGCCGCCGCTTCGGCGTTGGCGTCGACCAGCCAGTTCAAGACGGTCTCGGGCGAGGACACGCCGTAGGGATCTTCGCCGTGGTTGTCTTCGAGGCCGGGCTCCTCGAACCAGGCTTCGATCACGCCGTCATTGACGACGGCCGCATAGCGCCACGACCGCAGACCGAAGCCGAGATTGTCCTTGCGTACCAGCATGCCGACGCGGCGGGTGAACTCGCCCGAACCATCGGGGATCACCTGCACGTTCTCGAGGCCCTGCGCCTTGGCCCACTGGTTCATGACGAAGCTGTCATTGACCGACAGGCAATAGATCGCGTCGATGCCCTGTTCGGCGAAATCGTCGAAGCCCTTCTCGAAACCGGGCAGCTGGTAGGTCGAGCAGGTCGGCGTGAAGGCGCCGGGCAGCGCAAACAGCACCACGCGCTTGCCAGCGAAGAAATCCGCGGTGGTCTTGTCCTGCCAGCGGAACGGGTTCGGCCCCTCGATGCTTTCGTCGCGCACGCGGGTGTGGAAGGTGACGTCGGGCAGTTTCGAACCGGGAAGCATAGGGAGGTCTCCTTGATCGGTTGGGAAGGTTGCGTTTTGGAGAGAGGCCTGACTAACGGATGTCGCTTTCGGTCGCAATCGCTGACTTTGCAGATGCAGCATTCGCCGCGCGACCTTCACAAGAGGCCGTTGGCGGATGTCGGCGTTGCGAATGTTCGTCCCCGCTCTGTCCGCTTGCCACGGCCTCGGGCAGATCGCGCAGCCTCGCGCGGTGTGCAATACTGCCTTTGGGCCTGCGCATTTGCATCCTGCACGCAATCGGCTTATGTGACGATCAACCGCACTCCGAAAGGATGGATCATGCGCGATCTCAAGATGCCCGGTGAACGCCACCCCGAAAAGGCGCATCGCGCCGACAATGCTCAGCCCAAGAAACCCGACTGGATCCGCGTGAAAGCGCCGGTTTCGGAAGGCTACAAGAAGACGCGTGACATTCTGAAGACCAACAAGCTGGTCACCGTCTGCGAAGAGGCGGGCTGCCCGAATGTCGGCGAATGCTGGAGCCAGGGCCACGCCACCATGATGATCATGGGCGAAATCTGTACCCGTGGCTGTTCCTTCTGCAACGTGGCCACCGGTCGCCCCGACGCGCTCGACGTGTTCGAGCCGGGCCGCGTCGCCCACGCGGTCGAGACGCTGGGCCTGAACCACGTCGTGATCACCTCGGTCGACCGCGACGATCTGGACGATGGCGGGGCGGAGCATTTCGCCCAGACGATCCGCGCGATCCGTCACCGCTCGCCCGACACCACGATCGAGATCCTGACGCCGGACTTCCTCAAATGCGAGCCCGCCGCGCTGGAGAAGGTTGTCGAGGCGCGCCCCGACGTGTTCAACCACAATCTCGAAACCGTGCCGGGCCTCTATCCCGGCGTGCGCCCCGGCGCGCGCTACTTCCACTCGCTGCGTCTGCTGCAGCGCGTGAAAGAGCTGGACCCGTCGATGTTCACCAAATCGGGCATCATGGTGGGTCTGGGGGAAGAGGCGCCGCAGGTCCGTCAGGTGATGGATGACATGCGCTCGGCCGATGTCGATTTCCTGACCATCGGGCAATATCTGCAGCCGACGCCGAAGCACCACGCGGTGATGCGTTTTGTCACGCCGGAAGAGTTCCGCGACTATGAGAAAGCGGCCTACGGCAAGGGCTTCCTGATGGTCTCCGCGACGCCGCTGACCCGCTCGAGCTATCACGCGGGCGACGACTTTGCGCGGCTGCGCGAGAACCGGCTGAAGAAGCTCGGCCTGAGCTGAGCGCGCCAGAAGCGATTTGAAAGAACCCGGCCCCGGTGGCCGGGTTTTTCATTTCGCGAGTCGGGTGAGTTTTTCTCCACGCCGAACAGGTCGCGAAACTGCAGCGCATCGCGCGCGCCCTGTCTTGACGGTCTGCGACCTGCGGGCATCATCCGGGCCAAGTGATCCGGCGCGCCGATTGCCTGCGTAGCCCTGTCAGCCAAGCAAGAGGAGAGTGTCATGCGCCGCCTGCCGATCGCCTTTCTCGCATCAAGCTTCTGCGTGGGGCTGATGCCGGGCCTAGCCCCGGCCTCGATCTTCGGTGGCTGGACCGAGCAGCGGTTCTCGCTGTTTTCCTCGAATGACTGGGAACAATCGCCAAACGGCGTGGAGATGCGCTCGGACGGGGCGGTGTCGTTGATCTGGCGTGCGCTGCCTCAGGCAGATTGGGGCGCGCGCAAGGCCGCGTGGCAATGGTCGGTCAGCCAAAGCGTCCCGCCGACGAAGCTCGACCGAAAGGGCGGCGACGATCGCGACCTCTCGCTCTATTTCGTCTTCATGCCGGAGGCGGTCGCCCGGGCCAATCAGGGGGCGGGCATCCGCAAGCTTCTGGCGGTGAAGGAAGCGCGGGTGCTGATGTATGTCTGGGGTGGTGCGCATGGGCGCGGGGCGCTCTTGCCGTCGCCCTATCTGGGTGCGCGCGGCAAAACGGTGGTGCTGCGCCCGGCGGGCACCGGATCGCATTCCGAGAGCGTCGATCTGGCGCGCGACTATCAGCGCGCCTTCGGGGGCCAGCCGACGCAGCTCGTGGGGCTGGCGCTGTCAGGGGACAGCGACGACACTGACAGCGCGATCCGTGCCCGGATCTCGGGGCTGAAGCTGAACTGACCGCGCCACACGGCCTCCGGTGATTTCACACAAAAACACTGCCAAGACATGACTTTGTCGGTAACCTGTGGCAGCAAGACCCAAAAGGGGGCAGGATGGCGCTCAATTTCCGACAGTCCGAAATTCTCGAGATCGCGCGCGACGAGGGCCGTGTGGTGGTCGAAGCCTTGGCCGAACGCTTCAATGTGTCAGTCCAGACGATCCGGCGCGACCTGACGGAGCTCTCCGAAGCTGGGCATCTGGAACGCGTGCATGGCGGGGCGGTGATCCGCACCGGCGTTGTGAATTTCGCCTATGAAGAGCGCCGCCGGATGAACGAGGCGGCGAAGGCGGCGATCGGACGGGCCTGTGCGCAGGCGATCCCCGACAACAGCTCCATCGTGCTGACGCTGGGCACCACGACCGAGGCGGTGGCGCGAGAGCTTCTGCATCACCGCAACATCACCGTGGTCACGAATAACATCAATGTCGCCAATATCCTGCTGGCCAATGAGAGCTGCGATATCCTCGTCGCGGGCGGCAATCTGCGCCGCTCGGATGGCGGGCTGGTGGGTGACCTGACGGCGGATTTCATGGGCGAATTCAAAGCCGATTTCGCGGTGATCGGGACCTCCGCGCTCGATTCCGACGGCGACATGCTCGATTACGATCTCGCCGAAGTGCGCGTCAGCCGCCGGATCTTGCGGCAGGCGCGGCAGAGCTTTCTGGTGACCGACGCGTCGAAGCTGGAACGCTCCGCGCCGGTGCGGCTCGCCTCGCTCTCCGACATCGACCGGGTTTTCATCGACAAGCCCTTGCCGGATGCGCTCACGGCGCTTTGCGCGCAATGGGACACCGAGATTACCGTGGCGGGGTGAGGCTCAGCGCATCACGCGCCGCAGCCCCGTCTGCACCCGCGTGAGTTCCGGCAGATAGGTCTCTATCAGCGTCTCCGCCGGATCGGCGCTCGCCGCCATCCCGGTATTGAGCGCGGCCACGACCCGCCCATGGATGTCGTAAAGCGGCACCGCGATGGAGCGCAGCCCAATCTCCACCTCCTGATCGATCACCGCATAGCCGTCGCGGCGCACCTGATCGATGCGCGCGAGGATTTCGCCCGGATCGGTGAGGCTATAGGCCGTGCGCGGCGTCAGGTCCGAGGCCTCCACGGCTGCGCGGGCGTCCTCCGGGGGCAGGGCGGCCAGCAACACGCGCCCCATCGAGGTACAATGCGCGGGTAACCGCGAGCCCGGCATCAACCCGATCGACATCACCCGCCTCTGCGCCGCCCGCGCGAGATAGACGATTTCGGTGCCGTCGAGGATCGAGACCGAGCAGCTTTGCCCGATCCGATCGGTCAGCTGATCGAGCCACGGCTGCACGATCTGCGGCAGCGGTAGCGAGGCCAGCGCCCCCATCCCGAGCCGCAGAACCTTCGGCGTCAGCGTGAAGAACTTGCCGTCGTATTCCGCGTAGCCCTCCGCATTCAGCGTCAGCAGGCAGCGCCGCGCCGTGGCCCGGTCGAAGCCCGTCGCCTGCGCCACCTCGGCAATCGAGAGCCGCGGCGTCTCGGCCCCGAAACATTCGATGACGCGTAGTCCCTTGGCGAAAGAGGCGATGAAATCGGTCGGTTTGTTCAACATGCGAACAGGTTTTCGCGCGATGCGAACAAATGTCAAGATGCGCACGAAATCCGTGGAAAGCCGTCCCACGCAGGTCTAAATCCAAGCCCTCAGGAGGACCGCAAATGGACAAGAGACTTTCCTCGCTGACCGAGGCCGTGGCCGATATTCAAGACGGCGCCACGGTGATGGTCGGCGGTTTCGGCGGCTCGGGCGCGCCGATCGAACTGATCCACGCCCTGATCGACCGCTATCTGGAGACCGGATCGCCCAAGGGGCTGACCGTGATCAACAACAACGCAGGCAACGGCCATGTCGGCATCGCCGCGATGATCGAGCAGGGTATGGTCAAGAAGATGATCTGCTCTTTCCCGCGCTCGGCCGATCCGACGGTGTTTACCGAACGCTATCTGGCGGGCGAGATCGAGCTGGAACTGGTGCCCCAGGGCACGCTCGCCGAACGTATCCGCGCAGGCGGCGCGGGCATTCCGGCCTTCTTCACGCCGACCTCCGTGGGCACCGATCTGGCCGAGGGCAAGCCGGTGCAGCAATTCGACGGCCGCGACTACGTGATGGAGCGCTGGCTCAAGGCCGATCACGCGCTGATCAAGGCCGAGCAGGGCGACGCTCTTGGCAACCTGACCTACCGGATGGCCGCGCGGAACTTCTCGCCGCTGATGGCGACGGCGGCAGACAAGGTCGTCGTTCAGGTGAGCAAGGCGGTCGAGCCGGGCGAGATCGACCCGGAAGTCATCGTCACCCCGGGCATCTTCGTGGATGCGATCGTCGAGGTCGCCAATCCCGCCCAGGAAGAAGAGTTGAACCGCGCCGGAGCCCATCACCCATGACCCAGAAACTGAGCAATGCACAGATCGCCTGGCGCGCCGCGCAGGACATCGAGGACGGCGCCTATGTGAACCTCGGGATCGGCTTTCCCGAGATGGTCGCGCGCTTCCAGCCTGAAGGCCGCGAGGCGATCTTCCATACGGAAAACGGCGTGTTGGGCTTCGGTCGTGCGCCCGAACCCGGTCAGGAGGACTGGGACCTCATCAATGCCGGGAAAAAGGCGATCACGCTGAAGCCCGGCACCGCGTTTTTCCACCATGCCGACAGCTTCGCAATGGTGCGCGGCGGGCATCTCGACGTGGCGATCCTCGGCGCTTATCAGGTGGCCGAAACGGGCGATCTGGCGAACTGGTCGACCGGGCCGAAAGGCGTGCCGGCCGTGGGCGGGGCGATGGACCTCGTGCATGGCGCGAAACGCGTGGCTGTCATCACCGACCACGTCACCAAGAAGGGCCAGCCGAAGCTGGTGGAAAGCTGCACCTTCCCGCTGACCGGCGTGGGCTGCGTGACCCGCGTCTATACGTCGCTCGCCGTCGTGGACGTGGTCGATAGCCGCTTCGTCCTGCGTGAAAAGCTCCCCGCGATCTCGATGGAGGAGCTGCAATCCGTCACCGGCGCGACCCTCCATGTCGAGGGCGAGGTGGGTGACCTGATCTGTCCCGAGGAGTTGGCCGATGCGTGACGCTTATATCTGCGACTATATCCGAACCCCGATCGGCCGTTTCGGCGGCGCTCTGGCACCTGTCCGCGCCGACGATCTGGGGGCGATCCCGCTGAAAACTCTGATGGCGCGCAATACGGGCGTCGATTGGGAAGCGGTCGACGACGTGATCTTCGGCTGCGCCAATCAGGCGGGCGAAGACAACCGCAACGTGGCGCGGATGTCGGCGCTGCTCGCGGGTCTGCCGGTGAACGTGCCGGGGACCACGATCAACCGGCTTTGCGGCTCGGGGATGGATGCGGTCATCACAGCCGCCCGCGCGATCAAGGCGGGCGAGGCCGATCTGATGATCGCGGGCGGCGTCGAGAGCATGTCGCGCGCGCCCTTCGTGATGCCGAAAGCCGAGGCCGCCTTTAGCCGCGCCAATGCGGTCTATGACACGACCATCGGCTGGCGCTTCGTGAACAAGCTGATGAAAGAAGCCCATGGTGTCGACTCGATGCCCGAGACGGCGGAGAACGTGGCCGATGATTTCGGCGTGAGCCGCGAAGATCAGGACGCCTTCGCGGTCCGCTCGCAGGAGGCTGCGGCCAAGGCGATGGAAGCGGGCCGTCTGGCCGAGGAGATTACCCCGGTCACGATCCCGCAGCGCAAGGGAGATCCAGTCGTGGTCGACACTGACGAGCACCCGCGCCCCGGCACGACGCTTGAGGCGCTGGCCAAGCTGCGGCCCATCGTGCGCCCCGACGGCACGGTCACGGCGGGCAATGCGTCCGGCGTGAACGATGGCGCGGCGGCGCTGATCATCGCCTCCGAGGAGGCCGTGCGCAAACATGGGCTGACGCCACTGGTGAAGATCTCGGGCGGGGCCGCGGCTGGCGTGCCGCCCCGGATCATGGGCTTCGGACCCGCTCCTGCCAGCAAGAAGCTGATGGCGCGGCTGGGACTCGCTCAGGACGCCTTCGATGTTATCGAGCTGAACGAGGCCTTTGCCAGCCAAGGTCTGGCCACGCTGCGCGATCTCGGCATTGCGGATGACGATGCGCGCGTGAACCCCAATGGCGGGGCGATCGCTCTGGGGCATCCTCTGGGCATGTCGGGCGCGCGGATCACCGGCACCGCGGCGCTGGAGCTGGTGCGCCGCAAGGGCCAACGGGCGCTGGCCACGATGTGCATCGGCGTGGGTCAGGGCATCGCCGTGGCGCTGGAGGCGGTGTAACCGAGACTGCGCCCGCTACGTGCCGAAGGCGCAGGGCGTGCGCCAGTCCGTCCCGGCGGGCTGGCGCATCTGCCATTCGCGCGCCGCTCGGCGAATGGAGGGGCGGGGCGGGGATTGACCGCCCAGCCCGAGGGTCGCGTGCGCCATCCCACGGACCGGCGCACACCCTTTTCAGATGGAGCGCGTCTCTGCTTGAGCCGCCCCTCCGCCACTCATTGCGCAAAGGTATCGCGCCAGCGCTCCAGAAACCGCGCGGCTTTCATCGTGTCGGTCGCAACCAGCAGCGGCGGGCCCAGTGCGATGAGGCGTTGCAAGGTCAGCGTCTCGTCGCTGTCGCTGCCGCCCCCGTCATTCGCGATCGGGTCGATCAGCTTGGTCTGCGCCAGCGCCCGTTGGCCCGCGGGTGAGAGCAGAAAATCCAGCAGTTTGGCGGCGGTCGGATCGGGCTCGGGCCCCGGGAGGTAGGCCGCGCGCGAGAGCACCAGCGTGTAATCGGCGGGCGCGATGATACCCAGATCGGGATTGTCGCGCGCCGCCTGCGCCGCGTAGGAGCCGAGGATGTTGTAGGCGATCAGGTAGCGGCCGCCCGCGACACCGTCGATGATCTCGGCCGAGCAGCAGGTCGCGACCGCGCCGGAGCGCGCAAAGGCTTCCATCAAGCCGCCGAAGGTGCTGGCCTCTTGGCTGTCGAGAAAAGCGAAGAGGAACCCCAGCCCGGAATCCGCTATGTCATAGGTCGCGATCTTGCCGGTATAGGGCGATTGCGCGGGCCGCAGCAGGTCCACCAGATCGAAACGCGTGCGCGGCACGTCCTCGGGCGGAACCAGCGCGCGGTTGTAGATCATCACCGCGGGTTCGCGCGAGATGCCCCAGACCTGATCGCGCCAGCGCAGATCCTTCGGCAGTGCCGTCGTCTCGGGCGAGATCCATGTGGCGGCGCAATTGTCGTTCACCAGCTTGACCACATGTTGCACGCCCGAGCTGATCACCAGTTCGGCGCCGGGCTTGCCCTTCGCGCAGTCGGCCTCGGAGATATCGTAGAGGTCGTTCGAGCCCCATTGCTCGAACCGGATCGCGAGGCCGGGCTGGGTGTCGAGAAACGCCTTGATCGCGGGGGCGAGGATATTGACGTCGGTCGTGGTGCGCAGGGTGATCTTGCGGGCGGGCTGATCTGGGCCGAAGGTGCGGACGGCCTCGGGCTCTGCGGCCAAAAGGGGGACGCTCAGGCACAGCCAGAGCGTCAGGGACAGGAGCGTGCGGATCATGGTGCCTCCTCGGCTCGGGGCAGGGTGATCGCGATGGTGAAGCCTGCCGCATCGCTTTCCATCTCCAGCGTGCCGCCATAGGTCTCGGCCACCGATTGCGCAATGGCGAGACCCAGCCCGCTGCTCGCGCCGCGCCGCCGCGTGTCCGTGCGCCCAGGCGCGAAACGCTCGCCCAGGCGCGCGCGCAGTTCGGGGGAGGGGCCGGGCCCCGCATCGCGCACCCAGACCCGGGCGCGCCCGTCGCGCAGCTCCGCGCCGATGGTGACCGGGGCCTCGCCATGCGCCAGCGCGTTACCCAGCAGGTTCTTGGCTGCCTCTGACAGCGAGAGCTCATCGGCCAGCACGGGCACCTCCGCCTCGGCGATCTCCAGCCGGATGTCGCTGCCCGGCGCGAGAGCCGCATGATCGCCTTCCTCGAAGATATCCAAGGCGATGTTGCGCAGATCGACCCGCTCGCGCCGCGCACTGTCGGCGCGGTGGATCACAAGCGCGCGCGACAGCATCTGGTCGAGCAGGCGGCTCAGCCGCACCGTTCCGGAATGCATCTTCGCGACGATCTGGTCGCGCCGCGCCGGGTCGTCTTCCTCGGCGGCGAGGTCGGATTGCGCGCGCAGGGCGGCGACGGGTGTCCGCAACTGATGCGCGGTGTCCGAGATCAGGCTTTTCATCGTGGCGAACTGCCGGTCGAGCCGCCCCATGAACCCGTTCGTGGCCTGCACCAGCACATCGACCTCGCGCGGGACGGCGGCGCGGATCGGGGTCAGGTCCTGTGGATCGCGTTCCGAGATGCCATGAGCCAGCCGCTCCAGCGGGCGCAGCGCGCTATGCACGATGATGATCGCGAAAGCGAGCATGGCGATGCCGCCGACCGCCAGCCCGCCAAGCGCGTTGCGAGTGATGCTGAGCGCAAGCTGGGTGCGCGCCCGCAGGGTTTGCCCCACGATCACCTCCACCGTGCCGGAGAACTGGCGTTCCGCGAAACGGCGCGTGACCCGGATGTAGCGCGCGGGCTCTCCCTTGAAGCGCGCATCGTAAAGCTCCGAGTCCTGTGCCGTCGTGTTCGGGCGGGGAAGGTCCTTGTAGCCTGTGAGCACCGCGCCTTTAGGCCCGCTGACCTGATAGGCGATGCGGTCGTCGGGGGCGAGGGCCAAGAGTTCGAAGGCTGAGACCGGAAGATCGACCACCGGCGCGCCGTCGCGGATCGAGATCGAAGCGGCGATGTCATTGGCGGCCCCCACCAGCAACCGGTCGAAGGCGTCGCGGGCCGCCGTGCGCCCATAGGCGAAGGCTGCGAGCGCGAGGATCAGTCCGCCGACGATCATCAGCCCCGACAGCCCGGTCACCAGCCGCGCGGTCAGGGATCGCGTGGCGGCGAGGCCGGTGTCGTGGGAGCGCGCGCCGTCAGACATCGCCGCCGCGCGCCGCCAGACGGTAGCCGCGTCCGCGCAGGGTCTCGATCTCGACCCCGCTGCCGGTAAGCTTCTTGCGCAGCCGAGCTATATAAAGCTCGATCGCGTTGTCGCCCGGCACGGCGTCGTCGAAGGCGTAAAGCCCCTCGTGCAGCCGGTCCTTCGACATCACTTGCCCCGCATTGCGCATCAGAATTCCCAGCAGCGCGAATTCGCGGCCCGTCAGTTTCAGCGCCTGATCTCCGACCGAGGCGCTGCCCGCCGTTGCGTTGTAGCGCAGATGTCCGAGTTCGAGATCGGCGGAGCGGTCGGTCGCCTGACGTCGCCCGATCGCATGAAGTCTTGCTTCCAACTCGCGGTGATCAAAGGGTTTTACGAGGTAGTCGTCCGCCCCGAGCTGGAAGGCGGAGATCTTGTCGTCGACCGAGAATTGCGCGGTCAGCATCAGCACCGGCATCATCGCGGCCTGCGCGCGCATCTCGCGCAAGAGGTCGGTGCCGCTGCCATCGGGGAGGTTGATGTCGAGGATCACCGCGTCATAGGCCTGCACCGCCAGAAAATCGCGCGCCTCCTCTACGGTGGCGGCGAGATCGCAGGCCATGCCGGACCGCGCAAGCCGACGCTGCGTGGCCTCGGCCAGTTCCTCGGCATCCTCCACTAGCAGAAGCCGCATCCATCCTCCCCGTTTCGGCTCCGAACCTGTGACAGGTTCGTGACAGGTTCAAGCGGTAAAACCCGTCCCATAGCCCGCTGCGGGAGGCAACGGGCGGACAGTGGAGGATATACCATGGCTTTTAAACTCATGCGCGCGGCGATTGCTGCCGCGGCGCTCACCGTCGCGACCGGCGCGTCGGCACAGGAATGCATCGCACCGGCGAACCCCGGCGGCGGCTGGGACTTCACTTGCCGTCAGGTCGGCAAGACCATGCAGGATCTGGGGCTGATCGACTCGACCATGCAGGTCGTGAACCTCGCCGGCGGCGGCGGTGGCGTGGCCTTCGCCGAAGTGGTGAATAAGCGCAACGACGACGATAACCTGATCGTCGCGGCCTCCTCGGCCACCGCGACCCGTCTGGCGCAGGGCGCCTATCCGGGCAACTCGATGGATCAGGTCCGCTGGGTCGGATCGATCGGCGCGGATTACGGCGTGATCGCCGTGGCTGCCGACAGCGACATCCAGACGCTTCCGGAACTGCTCGACAAGATCAAGGCCGACCCGAACTCGGTCTCCGTCGCGGGCGGCTCGGCCGTGGGTGGCTGGGACCACCTCAAGGTTCTGATCGCGGCTGACGCTTACGGCATCGACGATGTGCGCAAGGTCAAGTACATCGCCTTCGACGGCGGCGGCGAAGCGGTGACCCAGCTTCTCGCGGGTTCGGTCCAAGCCTTTACCGGCGATCTGTCGGAAGCCAAGGGCTTCGTCGATTCCGGCGATATCCGCGTGATCGCGGTGCTGGCACCCGAGCGTCTGGACGGTGAATTCTCGAAATTCCCGACCGCGAAAGAGCAGGGCATCGATGCGATCGGCGCCAACTGGCGCGGCTTCTACGCACCGGGCGGCATGTCCGACGAAGCCTATCAGGCTTGGGTCGACAAGGTCGGCAAGCTCTACGCTTCGGACGAGTGGAAGCAGGTGATGGCGGCCAACGGTCTGGCCCCGCTCGACCTGCAGGGCGCCGAATTCGAGGCCTTCGTCGAGAAGTCGGTCCAGCAGATCCAGGACATCTCGCGCCAGATCGGCATCATCAAGTAAGCGAGACACCCATGCGCGCGGCGGGCCCAAGGGCGCCGCCGCGCCTTCATTTCAAGGGAGGGGATCATGAGTGATCGCATCTTCGGCGCCGTCGGCCTGTGCCTCGCGCTGTTCTACGGCTGGGCGACGCTGCAAATCCAAGAAAGTTTCCTGTCGGATGCGGTGGGGCCGAAAACCTTTCCGCTGGTGATCGCGGTGATCCTCGGGCTAGCTTCGCTCGCGATCCTGCTCAAGCCCGATCCCGACCCGGTCTGGCCGAGCCTCTCGCGGCTCGCTGAAATCCTCGCCGCCGTCGTGGTGATGATCCTCTATGCGGAATTCCTGCCCATCGCGGGCTTCCTGATCGCGACCGCTTTTGCCAGCGCCTACCTGACATGGCGGCTGGGCACGCGTCCGCTGCAATCCGTCGTCGTCGGCGTCGCCACCTCGATCGGTATCTACGTAATTTTCAAGCTGGTGCTGGGGCTGTCGCTCGCCAGCGGCCCCTTCGGTTTCTGAGGTGAAATGATGGACACCCTGATGTCACTCGCAGACGGTTTTCACACCGCTCTGACCTTCGAAAACCTGCTGCTCGCGCTTTTGGGCACGTTCCTCGGCACCATGATGGGCGCGCTGCCCGGCCTCGGCCCGTCCAACGGCGTCGCGATCCTGATCCCGCTGGCGTTTACGCTGGGGCTGGGAGCCACGCCCTCGCTGATCTTGCTCACGAGCGTCTATTACGGGGCGATGTATGGCGGGCGGATCAGTTCGATCCTGCTGAATATTCCGGGCGACGAACCCGCGATGATGACCTGTCTCGACGGCTACCCGATGGCCAAGAAGGGGCTTGCGGGCGAGGCGCTGTCGCTCTCGGGTATCGCAAGCTTCGTGGGTGCTTTCATCGCCACCTGGGGCCTGATCCTGCTGGCACCGCAGCTGGTGAAATTCGCGCTGCTGTTCGGTCCGGCGGAATATTTCGCGCTGTTCGCGCTGGCCTTTGCCACGCTGGGCGGGGTCTCCTCGACCAATCAGGCGAAATCGGCCTTCGCCGCGATGCTGGGCCTCGGCCTGTCGGTGATCGGGGTGGACACGCAGACCGGCGTGCCGCGTCTGACCTTCGGCGAGGTGCACCTCTATGACGGGCTCGATTTCCTCGTCGCTATCGTCGGTCTTTTCGCGCTGTCGGAAGTGTTCATCTTCCTCGAGCACCGCCACGGTTCGGCCACCGGCGCGGGTCACAAGGTCTCGGTCGGGCGCATCACACCCCCGTGGAAGATGGTGAAAGAGACGACGCCGACCATGCTGCGCTCGTCGCTCTTGGGCTTCGTCGCGGGCGTGCTGCCGGGGGCAGGGGCGTCGCTGGGCTCCTTCATCTCCTACTCGATGGAGAAGAAGCTGGTGGACCGCAAGAACACCTTCGGCACGGGCGACCCGCGCGGTGTCGCGGCCCCCGAGGCGGGCAACAATGCGGCCGCAGGCGGTGCGCTTGTGCCGATGCTGGCGCTCGGCGTGCCGGGCTCGGGGACGACCGCCGTGCTGCTGGCAGTGCTTCTGTCGCTCAACATCACGCCCGGCCCCTTGCTGTTCCAGAACAACCCCGATGTCGTCTGGGGCCTGATCGCGGCGCTCTTCATCGCCAACTTCATGCTGCTTGCGATGAACATCCCGATGGTGGGCATCTTCACCCGCGTCCTGATGATCCCGCCGCGCATCCTGATGCCGATCGTCGCGATGGTGTCCTTCGTGGGGATCTACGGGATTTCCGGCTCCAGCTTCGATCTGCTGGTGATGATCGGCTTCGGCGTGATGGGCTGGGTACTGCGCAAGCTCGACGTGCCGCTGGTGCCGATCATTCTCGGCACCCTTCTGGGCAACACGATGGAGAACAACCTGCGCCGGGCGGTCACGATCTCGAATGGCGATTACGGAACGCTGGTCGGCAGCCCGCTGGCAATCGGCCTGTGGACGGTGGCGATCGTCGGCTTCATCCTACCGCTATTCCTCGGGCGCTTCGTGAAAGCGCGGATGCATGAGCGCCGCGATGACGAGGGTGCGATCGAAGACTGATCGCACCCCCAAGCGCAGGCACCGCACCTCCCCCGCGGTGCCTGCGCCGGATTGAAGGCAGGGGCGGCGGTGGTCAATCCGCCGCCCCTTTTTGCCTCCGATCCGTTACTGCGTGGTCCAACCACCATCGACCGGAATGGACGTGCCGGTCACGTTGTGGGCGATCGGCGCACAGAGCCAAAGCGCGAGCGCCCCGATCTCGGACGGGTCCGAGAGACGTCGCGTCGGCTGCTTCTCCGCCAGAAGATCCGCGATCCCCGCGGCCCGGTCGCCGCCATGGGCTGCTGCGCGTTCCGCGATCTGCGGCCCGAGAATGTCGGTCTCGGTCCAGCCCGGGCAGATGCAGTTCACCGTCACGCCGCCCGCTTCACGCGTGCCCGCCTGCGCATATTCCAGCGCCGCGACGCGGCTCATGCCGACGAGGCCGAATTTCGAGGCGACATAGGGCGCCTTGTTGGCCGAGGCCACAAGCCCATGCACCGAGGCGATATTGATCACCCGCCCGTAGCCGCGCTCGGCCATGTCCGGCATCGCGCGGCGCATCGTATGGAATGCACCCGAGAGGTTCACCGCGAGCACCGCGTTCCAGATCTCGGGCGTGGCGTCGGCAAGGCTGGTGGTGCGCTGGATGCCTGCGTTGTTCACGAGGATATCCGCGCCGCCCCACTCCGCGACCGCGTCCATCATCGCGTCGATTTGCGTGGGATCGGCCATGTCGGCGTCGAAGAACTTCACCTCGGGCGAACCCGCCTTTTCCAGCACCGCCGTCGCCATGGCGATCTGCGCCTCATCGGCCAGCCCGTGCAGCGCGATACGCGCGCCCGCCTCGGCCAGCGACTTGGCGATGGCGAGCCCGATCCCCTGCACCGAGCCTGTGACCAGTGCGGTCTTTCCCTCCAGTTGCGACATCAATCCTCCTCCGTCACCAGTTTGCGAAGCTCGGTTTTCAGAACCTTGCCGTAATTGTTCTTGGGTAGCTGCGCGATCACGCGATACGCCTTCGGGCGCTTGAAGCGTGCGATCTGCTCGCAGCAGTGTTGATCGAGGGCGGCCGGGTCGATCTCGGCTCCCGGCGCGGGCGTGACGAAGGCCACGACGCTCTCGCCCCATTCCGGGTCGGGTTTTCCGACCACCGCGACCTCGTGGACGGAAGGGTGCAGCAGCAGAACCTCCTCGACCTCGCGGGGATAGATGTTGGTGCCGCCCGAAATGATGACATCCTTGGAGCGATCCTGCAGCGTGACGAAGCCGTCCGCATCCATCGTGCCCAGATCGCCGGTCCAGAGCCAGCCGCCGCGGAGCGCCTTCGCACTCGCCTCCGGGTTTTGCCAGTAGCCCGACATCACCGCCGCGCCGCGCACGAGGATCTCGCCGGTCTCGCCAGCGGGCAGGGGGCGGCCATCGGGATCAGCGATCCGCACCGAGACCGGGCTATGCGCGAGTCCGACCGAGGCCAGTCGTTCGCGCCAGCGCGGGTGGGTGCGATCCGCCACCAGCTCGCGCGACAGGGCGGTGATCGTCATCGGGCTCTCGCCCTGGCCGTAGATCTGCACGAAGCGCGGCCCCATCACCTCGACTGCCTCGATGATATCGGCGACATACATCGGCCCACCGCCATAGACGATGGTCTTGATGCCCTCGCCGGTTTGCCCCGCGGCGCGGGCGCGGTCCACCAGACGACGGATCATGGTGGGGGCGGCGAACATCGAGACATGTTGCAGCTTCGGCGCGAGGTCGAGAATTTCGTCGGCCTCGAACCCGCCCGAGCGCGGCACCACATGGCGCGCGCCGCGCATCACATGGACGAAGTTGTAAAGCCCCGCGCCATGCGACATCGGCGCGGCGTAGAGGATCGCGTCCTGCGGCTCGACGCTGTCGACGTCCGAGAAATACCCAAGACACATCGCCTGCACATTGGCCGAGGTGATGCACACGCCCTTGGGCCGCCCGGTCGTGCCGGAGGTGTAGAACAGCCAAACCGTCTGGTCGGCGGCGATCTCGACCGGGGCGAGCATCGGGACATGGTGCAGGAGATCGGCATAGGCCGGGCCTCTCAGGTCCACCGTCTCGACGCCCAAATCGCTTTCCGGCCCCCCGGTGAAGGCAAGCTTCGCCTCGGAGGCTTCAACGATCCATGCGGCCTCGCGCGGGTGCAGCTTGCCGTTGATCGGCACCGCCACTGCGCCTGCGAACCACGCGCCATACATCGCCTCGAGATATTCCGGGCAGTTCTTGGCGAACAGCGCGACGCGGTCGCCCGGAGCGATCCCTTTCGCGACCAGCGCAGCCCCGATCCGGGCGGCGCGATCGGCGAATTCCGCATAGGTGGCGCGCAGCTCCTCGCCCTGAAGCAGCGCGGGGGCGTCGGGGGTGCGGATCGCGCTGCGGATCAGCCACTCCGCCGGGTTCATGCCGCGCGCTCCGCTTCGAGGATCGAGCAGTAATTCGCGACGCCCGAGCCGCCCATGTTGAAGACGCAGCCCAGTTCCGCGCCGGGCAGTTGCATCTCGCCCGCCTGACCGGTGAGCTGCATCGCGGCCAGCACATGCATCGACACGCCGGTCGCGCCCACGGGATGCCCCTTGGCCTTCAGCCCGCCCGAAAGGTTCACCGGAAGCTTCCCGTCGCGCAGCACGAGCCCGTCGTCGATGGCGCGCGCGCCGGCGCCTTGCGGCACCAGCCCCATCGCCTCGTAGACGAGCAATTCCGCGATGGTGAAACAGTCATGGACCTCGGCGAAGGAGAGATCACCGACCCCCACGCCCGCCGAAGCATAGGCACGGCGGAAAGCCTCCGCCGGGCCCTCGAAGGCCAGCAGATCGCGGCGCGACATCGGCAGATAGTCATTGACCTGCTCGGCGGCGCGGAAACCTATGGAATTGGCGAAATCGCCCGCGCGGTCGTCCGCGACCATGACCAGCGCCGCCGCCCCGTCGGAGATCAGCGAGCAATCGGTCATCCGCAGCGGCGGGGCGATCATCGGGTTCTTGTCGCTCACCGTGTTGCAGAACTCGAACCCCACATCCTTGCGCATCTGCGCCAGCGGGTTGGCGAGCGCATTGTGGTGGTTCTTCGCCGCGATCCGGGCCAGCGCGGCCGAGCGGTCGCCATGCGACTGATAATAGGCCTGCGCGAAACGCGCGAAAATCTGCGGGAACGAAACGCCCGCCTCCTCCATCTGGTAAGATGCCCCGGCCAGTGCCTCGGTCACGCCAGCGGTGTCCTTCGCGGTCATCTTCTCGGCCCCGATGACCAGCGCGGCCTTCACCCGGCCCGAGCGGATCGCATCGCGCGCGGCATAGATCGCAGCCGAGCCCGACGCGCAGGCGTTCTCGACGCGGGTCGCAGGCGTGAAGCGCAGCTTGTCGTCGATCCCCAGCGCCAGCGAGCTTGCGAACCCGTCCGGCACCAGCCCGGAGTTGAAATGCCCCAGCCAGATGCCGTCGATCTCTGCCGGGTCGATCCCGGCGTGCTCCAACGCGCCGCCGCCCGCTTCGAGAACCAGATCCTCGAGCGTGCGCCCCTCCAGCTTGCCGAATTTCGTATGGCCCCAGCCGACGATCTTCGCGTCCATGCGGCTCTCCTCCCAATGGTTCTCCGTTGCGGCGGAGACTAGCGCAGGGGCGGCACGACCTCTATTCGTAGAACTACGCTATCGGGAGAAGAGGATGGAGCAGGACCTGCTGGACAGCGATGACATGGCGGTGCTGGCCTTCGATCATGCGCCGGTCGGGCTGGCGGTCACCCGCAATCGGGTGATCGAGCGGTGCAACGCGCGGTTTTGCGAAACCTTCGGCTATGCCGAAGACGAGTTGCCGCAGCGCTCGCTCGCGGTGCTCTACCCGTCGCAGGAGGAGTTTCTGCGCATCGGCGAGATCGGGTTGCGGCGGATGCGTGAGACCGGGCGCTATGCCGATGAGCGGATCATGCAGCGCCGGAACGGGGCACTGTTCTGGTGCCGGGTGCGCGGGCAATCCCTGACGCCGGACGATCCTTTCGCGCGCGCGGTCTGGAGCTTTGCGGATCTCTCGGAATCGCGCCCCGTCGCCGATCTGACGGCGCGAGAGCGGCAGGTGGCAGCGCTTCTGGCCGAGGGGCAGACCAACAAGGAAATCGCGCGGGTGCTGGAGCTGTCGCCGCGCACGGCAGAGGCGCATCGCGCGCGGCTGCAGGCCAAGCTCGGCGCGCGCAACACTGCCGAATTGGTGGCGCGGCTGACGGGGCTGCCGCTGTAAGGCTAATTCCAGATGAAAAAGGGGCGCCCGAGCGCCCCTTCGAGTTCGCTCCCTCGTCAGGGATTGGGTTTGGGTTCCCGTGGGACGCCGTTCTTGGGCGATAGCTTGCTCTGGATGATCGCGAGAGCGCTCGACAACGAGGCGGCCTCACGCGAGCTTGTCGCCTCTTCGGGGAAGACGTAATTGCCGTCCGCGATGCTCTTGGCATCCCGTGCGAGCCGCTCGACCGGGCGCAGCAGCAGCTTGAGGAAGACCAGCGTCACGATCAGCATGCACAGCGCCGCCGCCGCGACCGTCGCCAGCGTCACCTGCGTCAGCATCGGAAGATCGGTCGAAACGTTGTCGCGGCGCAGGACCGCGAAGACCCGCCAGCCGAAGTTGGGCAGCTCGTCCTCGACGAAATTCGGTGCGAAAGCATAGGTTTCCCCGTTCTTGTCGTCCACGATGTGGAAGACGCCGGAGGACTTGCTGCGCAGGCTCGCGCCCGATGTCAGATTGTCGGGGAGGGGGGTGCCGTGGTGACGGGTGTCGATCACGGTATCGCCGTTGATGTCCTGCACGACCACGTCGATGCCAAGCTCCTTGCTGGCTTCGAACAGGAAACTGCGCACCCACGCGATCCGCACGCGGTAGACCAGCACACCGGCCTTCTGTCCGTTCGCGCCTTTCACCGGGGTCGAGAGGTTCAGGTAACGCTCCGGCTCGCCGGTCTGCGCATTGGTGATCACCTCGGTGATGGAATCGATCGACGGCACGCGTATGCCGTCGCGGAACCACCGCTTGGAGCTGACATTCTTGCCGACGTCATAGCCGTTCGAGCCGGAGATGATCGTGCCATCGGGCGCGGCGAAGCCTGCCCAGGCGACCTGACCGCCGGTCCGCGAGACGGCGTCCATGAACCTGTCGATGTCGTCTTGCGTTGCAGAACCGAGGGCCCGCGCCACGGCGTGCATACTGTCCCATTCCCGCGTCAAAGCCGTGTTGAAGCTGAGCGCGATCGCGTCCGAGCCTCGGAGGACCAATTTGTGCTCGATAGCTACCTGGTACTCGTGGGCCCGGTCCGAGACGATCTTTGCGACGAAGACTGCAGTCGCGGCCACGACAAGTACCATCGCCATAGCGGTACGCAGGAAAATGCCCCCGAGATTGTGATTTCGACGCATGGTCATCCTCGTTTCAATCCTAAGTTATGTACAGGAGGGAACGCCTATAAGTCATAGTTAATGGTTAATTACGGCGAGAAAGTGGTGTCGGGTTGTTGTTGTGAACCTTTTTGAGGGACCGGGGTCAGGCCGCTTGCAAAGCGCAAATCGACGCCGAACACTCGCCATCGAAGGATACGCGTTGTTCCCGTATTGGACGGCGCTGAAAAACATGAGTTTCCCTAAGGTTAAGGGGAATCAGAGGAGGCCGCCAAGGTCTCAGGCAGAGCTATACAGGATTCGCAGAATGCACAAGATTCACTGGCTGAGCGTCGCGCTCGCGACGTCGCTGACACTGTCGCTGGGGCCGGTCTCGCCCGCCCGTGCAGACGGGACGTTCTTGCAGGCCGATCTCGGGACGAACACCTCCGATGCGGTGTTTGCGATATCGCGCGGCAAGGTGAGTTTCGGAGCGAATTTCTCTGATTACGAGGGCGGCTGGTCGACCGGGGCCGTGGTGACGCGTGACTTCGCGCTTGGGGGAAGCGGAACGCTGAAGGTCGGGCCCAGCATCGGGCGGACGCTGTCGGACGATAACTGGCGACTCGGGGTGCGGGCGGGACTGGAGCACTATTCGCCGACTCGTTTCGGGCATGTCTTCCTGCTGGCCCAGTACAACACGATCGATCAGGATTGGTTCGCGCTGTTTCAGGCCGGGAATCGCTCCGGTCTGGGGCTCGAGCTTTCGGCGGGGGGAAGCGACACTTATTCCGAGCGGACGATTGCGGTGACCCAGAAAATCGGCGACGGGCCGGTCTCGATCCGGGCTGGCTGGCGGGCCTTCGCCAAGGAAGCCTTCGTGGGTCTTTCCATCAACACCTATTGATGCCTGCCGTCGCGGGGTCACTCGTCCGACGAGTATTTCGGCAGGAAACGGCGGTAGATGTCGTGCAGGAGGGCGCCCGGGCGGACATGGCTGACGCCGGGCTCGTCGCCTTCCGCGTAGAAGCGCACGAATAGCTGTTCGCGCTGCTCCTCGGTCGGGAGCAGCTGCAACCGCGCGCCGTCCCGCGTCTTCGCGATGACGTAGCACTCGATCGGGCCGGTGATCTGGTCGATCGTCAGTTTGCCGCGGGTCTGTTCCGGTAAGGTCAGGCCGCGAAGGCGCACCGTGTCCATCGTGAAAGAGGTCATCCAGACCCAGTATTCCACGCCGTCGGAGTCGAAGGAAATCCGCTCGGGCTTGTCCGCGACATGGATTTCCCGCCGGGGCAGCTCAACACAGGCGCGACAGGTCGCGGCGAGCAGGAACAGATTGTAGATGGTCCAGAACAGGATCACCCATTTACCGTCCCCCGCGTCGAAATAGGCGAAGCGATCCCAGATGATCCCGATCAGAAGGCCGCCCAGCGTCAGGAAAAGCAGGATCAGGAAGGGCATCATGATCCGCCACTGCACGACGACTTTCGACCGATCCCCGCCTTTCGCGGTCACCGAGAACGGGTGGCCATGGGGGCGCAGCAGACCTGTGAAGGCGGCGCGAGCGATCGGGATCGCGCCGATCAATTGGCTGACATCGTTCAGGATCGGCACGACCATACCGCGGCTGAGCATGTTGAGCGTCATCAGGCTCCACAGGTAGTAGACACCGAAATAGCTCAGTACGTCCGCGAGGCCCGCATTCACCACCGTGATGTTGAAATACCAGTAGAGCAGCGGATAGCAGATCGCCGCGATCCGGAAGGGGAAGGTCGTGGTCCAATAGAGGATCGAGTCGATCACGCTCCAGCGGTCGCGCAGGCGCAGGTTGCTCTTCGAGAACGGTCCGAGCGAGGAGCGCGCGATCTGCATCAGGCCGAGGCACCAGCGGGCGCGCTGGGTGATGTATTCCTTGAGCCCTTCCGGGGCGAGCCCCTCGGTCAGTGGCTCGGCCAGATAGACGGTGCGCCAGCCCGCGTTCTGCAACGCCAGCGTCAGCATGAAATCCTCGGTCACGCTCTCGGTGTTAAAGCCGCCGATCTCGCGCAACGCGCTCCAGCGGCAGACCGAGGAGGTGCCGCAACAAAAGGCGATCCCCCAGCCGTCGCGCGACGGCTGCATCTGATCGAAGAAGAAACGCTGCTCGTCGGGATAGGAGCTGTCGAGGCGGAAATTGTGCTGGATCGGGTCGGAGTTGAAGAAGTGTTGCGGCGTCTGCACGAGCCCCACTTCGGGGTCGTGAAACAGCGCCAGCGTGCGTGAGATGAAGCCGCGATGGGGCACGAAATCCGCATCGAGGATTGCGACGAAGTCGGGCTGCACCTCTTCTTCGGCCAGCCGGTCCAGCGCGTGGTTGATATTGCCCGCCTTCTGCCCTTCGTTGTCGGCCCGGCGCATGTAGCGCACGCCCTTGGCCTCGCAGAAATCGCGCAGCCAGTCGCGGCGGCTGTCGTCGCAGACGATGATCGTCTTGTTGCGGTGACGCAGGAACTTCGCGCCCACGATGGTGCGTTCGAGAACGTCGCGATCCTCGTTATAGGTGGCGATCAGGATCGCGACGAGCGGCTCTCGCTCGGTCGGGAGATTGACGTATCGATCCGCGTCCTCGCTGCGCAGCTTGATCCGCGACAGGACCAGAAAGGCGCTGAGCGAGCCGATCATGGTGAGACCTTCGAGTGCATAGAGCGACCAGCTCGCCAGCGCGTCCAGCGTCAGGCCGGGCGGGGCGAGGGTCTCGGTTCCGCGCCACCAGATATAGCGCAGCGCCAGAACGGCGCTGATCCCCAGCAAGACCGTGCGGTGCCAGTTGCGCCGCGTGTTGACGAAGCTCGGCAGGATGGCCGTGATGCCCACCACGAGGATGAGCTGCATCGCCGCCGAGCCAAGCTCTCCCAGTTGCGGATAGAAGAACATGCCGTCCCGCCCTCAGCGCAGGAAGTCGAGGGGGCGGCGCTCGAAGAATACCCGCCCGGTCCGCCCCACGGGACAGTCGAGATCGGGATCCGATTTCAGTTCCGGGACGAGAAGGGTCACGTCGTAACGCTCGAGATGTTCCTTGTTCGGCGCGATCGCGAGATGCTGGTAGACCTCCGCCGCGCCACTCCCTGCGAGCCGGGCGACCGTCGCGTCGTAAATCCTGTCGCGCGAAGCCAGTTTGAACGTCGCGGAATCGCCCACCTTGAGGCTGTTATAGACCCCTTCGCTCACCGAGGCGGTCACCAGCGGGACGTCGCAATCGACAAGCTCCATGATCGGATCGCCCCGCTGCACCGTCACGCCATCCGCCTGCAGTGTCTCCCAGTAGATCCCGTTCGCAGGCGAGGTCACATGGCTGGAGGACATCGTGGCCACCCGCGTCTGTTCCTGCGCGCGGCGGTCTTCCAGCGTCTTGAGGCGGGTCTGGGCCTCCGTGAGGTTCGCTTCGAGCGAGGCGATCGCCCCGTCCAGATCGGCACCGCGCTGTTCGGAGCTCGGCGCGTCGTTATAGCCGTCGCCGAGAAAGACGCCCGACTTGGCCGCGTCGAGCGAAATTTCGAGCAGCGCCACGTCTTCGCGCGCCTGCATCAGAGGAGCGGTGTCCGTGGTGGCGGGCGGGGCGGTCTGCGCAACCTTGGTCGCGCTCGTCTCCGAGCCTTGCGCCTTCGGCTGGAGCCGGTCGAGCCGCGCGCGGGCGAATTTCAGCTTGGTCTCGATCTCGGCAATGCGATGTTCGCGATAAATCTTGGTGCGCTCGCCATAGGATTTGCGTTGCGCCCGTTTTGCGTCGAGATCGCTCTCGATACGATCGACGGTCGCCTGCGCGTTCGCGACCTCCATCCGCAGGTCGTCGAGCCGCGTCCTGTCGGGCAGGCTGTCATCTACAGTGGCAAGTCGTTCGCCCTTGGCGACATCCGCGCCGAGCGGGCGCTTCGGCATCGAAAGCTTGCCCGCAGTGCTACTGCGCACGGTGACGACGGGCGCATTGACGACGGCGTCGGCACTGACGCCCGACATCTGCTCTCCGACGATGACCCACAGAGCGCCCGCGACGAGGACAAGGCCGATGACGGGGCGTAGCGTTTTCAATTCGAGGCTCCTCGAGAATGCGCGTTTCAGCGGGGCGGGGCGATGACGCCAGACAACTTATAAACGTAACGTAATTGCAAGATGCAACCCAAGGCCGATAGGGAAATTTGATCTGTGATCTATGCGCTATGCCCATGCGGCTGGCGGTGGCGGCAGCGGCGGCGTTGGGCGGGCGCCTTGCCTGAACTATCCGTCAATAAGATGAGGGCAATTCACGCGTCCGTGATATGCTTCTTCCTCTCAGGAGGAGGATTCATCCATGACCGACCCAGCCAACGCGCGTCGCTTGACGGCGGCCGATTTCGACCAGGAACTTCTCGATCTTTATGACTATTATGTCTATGGCAAAATCTCGAAACGGGAATTTCTCGACCGCGCGGGGAAATGGGCGGTGGGTGGCCTGACCGCCGTCGCGATTCTCGGGGCGCTCGCGCCGAATTACGCGCTCGCCCAGCAGGTGGCCGAGGACGATCCCGACATTCAGGGCGAGGACATAACCTATCCCAGCCCGAATGGCACCGGCGAGATCACCGCCTATCTGGTGCGCCCGACGCAGATCGACCCGGACAATCCGCCGGCCGCTATCCTCGTCGTGCACGAGAACCGCGGCCTCAATCCCTATATCCGCGACGTCGTTCGCAGGCTCGCCAAGGCGGGGTTCGTGGCGATGGGGCCCGATGGGTTGTCCTCTCTCGGCGGCTATCCGGGCAATGACGACGAGGGCCGCGAGATGCAGCGCAGTCTCGATCAGGGGGCGCTGCTCAATGATTTCTTCGCGGGATTCGAGTATCTCCAGACGCTCGACGGCACCAACGGCAAGGTCGGCGCGACCGGATTCTGCTATGGCGGGGGCGTGGTGAACAAGCTCGCTGTCGCCTACCCGGAAATGGGCGCGGGCGTGTCGTTCTACGGGGCCGCGCCCGACAGCGCACAGGTCGCAATGATCGAGGCGCCGCTACTGATCCAACTCGCCGCGCTCGATCAGCGCATCAATGCGATGTGGCCCGAGTATCAAAAGGCGCTCGAGGAAAACGACAAGCGCTACGAGGCTTATATCTATCCGGGCGTGAACCACGGGTTCCACAACGACACGACGCCGCGCTACGACGAGGCCGCCGCTAAGCTGGCAGAGGAGCGCATGATCGCGTGGTTCCGGACCTACCTCGCCGGGTGATCTGCCGCGCTTGCGACGTGCCGGGGGTGCGCTCGGATTTGGCGCGTGCTACGCCTCTCGCAGATCCGCGCCGAAGCGCGGAGCGGCACAAGAGGGAGAGAGGCGCGCGCATGAGAAACGGTGGTCAACTTCTGGTCGAGAGCCTCGTAGGGCTCGGTGCGCGCAAGGCGTTCGGGGTGCCGGGCGAAAGCTATCTCGCGGTGCTCGATGCGCTGCACGACACGCAAGGCACGCTCGATTTCGTGCTGTGCCGTCAGGAAGGCGGGGCGAGTTTCATGGCCGCCGCATATGGTAAGCTGACCGGGGAGCCGGGCATCTGCATGGTGACGCGCGGCCCCGGGGCGACCAATGCCTCGATCGGGGTGCATACCGCGATGCAGGATTCCGCACCGATGATCCTCTTCGTGGGGCAGGTCGGCACCGATATGAAGGGCCGCGAGGCGTTTCAGGAGCTCGATTACAAGGCGGTTTTCGGGACGATGGCGAAATGGGCGGTCGAGATAGACCGGGTCGAACGTATCCCCGAAATTCTGTCGCGGGCGTGGACGATGGCTGTGAGCGGGCGGCCCGGCCCGGTCGTGGTTGCGCTGCCCGAGGACATGCTGACCGCGAGGACCGAGGCCGCGCCGCTTGGCGCGCCCGTCCGGATCACCGAGCCGCAGCCCGATCCGACGGCGATGGGCGAACTGCGCGAGATGCTCGCCGGGGCCGAGCGTCCCTTGATCCTCTACGGTGGGTGCAACTGGCGCGGGGACGGCACGTCGCCCATTAAGTTCTTCGCGGAAGCTTCTGATATCCCTGTGCTTTCGGTCTTTCGCTATCAAGACCAGTTCGACAATAATTCACCCGTTTTCTGTGGCGATGCGGGCGTCGGGATGGCGCCGCATGTGAAGCGTCTGATGCGCGAGGCCGACGTGATCCTCGCGATCAATGCACGCTTTGGCGAGAATACGACCGACGGCTACACGCTCTTGGATGTGCCGCAGCCCGCGCAGCGGCTGATCCATGTCCACGGCTCAGATCTGGAGATCGGCAAGATCTACCGTCCCGAACTTGGCATCCATGCCGGACCGAACGCCTTTGCCGCCGCACTTGGCGCAATGGACCCGGTCAAAGGCGGCTGGGCCGATTGGCGCGCCGAGGGACGGGCGGCCTATGACGCTGGCTTCGATCTGCCGGAGCTGCCCTCGCCGGTCGATATGGGCAAGGTCTGCGCCTATCTGCGCGAGGAACTGCCCGAGGACATGATCCTGACCAACGGGGCGGGCAATTTCGCGGTCTGGCCGGGGCGGTTCTTCCGCTTCGGGCCGAAGGCCACGCTGCTTGCGCCGCAATCGGGCGCGATGGGCTATGGGGTGCCCGCCGCGATTGCCGCCAAGGTGGCGCAGCCCGAGCGGACCGTGGTCTGCTTCGCGGGCGACGGCGATTTCCAGATGACCTCGCAGGAGCTTGCCACCGCCGCGCAGGCGGGCGCACAGCCGATCATTCTGATCCTCAATAACGGGATTTACGGCACGATCCGCGCCCATCAGGAGCGCAATTATCCGACCCGCGTGTCGGGCACGACGATGGCGGTGAACCCGGATTTCGCGGCGTTGGCGAAGGCCTATGGCTTCCACGGCGAGCGGGTCGAGCGGACGGAGGATTTCGCCGCCGCCTTTGAACGTGCGCGGGCGTCCGAGACCGGCGCGGTGCTGGACCTCGTGATCTCGCCCGAGGCGCTGACCCCGCGCCAGTCGCTCTCGGCGATGCGTTCGGCGGCACTGGAGGCGGGCAAGGGGCGCTGAGCGCCTGCCGCCTCAGAACGTCTCGACCCAGGGGCGCAGCGTGATCTCGTTTGTCCAGGCGCTGCGATCCTGCTCGATCAGTTGGCGGTAGGTCTTCGCGATCGCCTCGGGGCGCAGCATCGAGCCGGGCTCGTCCGGCGCCTCGTTGCGACCGGGGTTGAGGATCATTCCGTCGATATTCACCCAGGCGACATGGATACCCTTGGGGTGCAACTCTCGCGCCATGCTCTCCGCCAGCCCGCGTTGCGCGAATTTGCCCATCGCGAAGGGGGCGGAGCGTGCGAATCCTTTCACCCCGGCGGACGCTCCGGTGAACAGGATCGTGCCGCGAGTGCCGTCGGCGGGCTCCGCCGTCAGCATCCGGCGCGCGGCGTGTTTGCCGGTGAGAAACGCCCCGATCGCAGTGATCTCGACGGCGGCGCGGACCTCTTCGGCGTCGAGCTCCGCAACCGGGCCGCGCACCCGTCCCGAGGGGTTGTAGACCACGACGCGCGGCGGCTCTGGCAGAGCGTCGAACAGCGCCGCGATGGCGGCCTCGTCGGTCGCGTCCAGCTGCACCGTGCGCGCACCGATTTCCTCGGCCAGCGCCTGCATCCGCACGGTGCTGCGGGCCGCGAGAGTCAGATCATAATCGGGCGCAAGCTCCCGCGCCACGGCGGCGGAAAGCCCGTCGCCCACCCCGATGATCACCGCCTGTGCCTTGCTCATGGCCTGTCCTCCTTGCTCGGTTTCGGTCCCGCGCGCGCCGCGGATGCCCTATGACATAGTCCGGTGCGACAGTGGCCCAAACCGGGCCTCGCGTCCGCGCCAGCGACAGCTTACCCGAAAAGTTTAAGATGCGAGCGCCTGATCACGATCGGGCAGACGGCCCCGAAACCGGCGAGCCCGGTTATCGAACAGACCAGCAGGCGGCCCGGCCAGTGGCGGCGACCGGCAGATGATCGGTCAGCAGGATTGCCTGCAGCGGGGTCGCGGGCGCGCCGTCAGCAGCGCCACGCCCACGCCCTGCGTACAGGCCCGGCTGACCGTTCTGTCTTCAGGCCACGCGGCGCCAAGGCTGCGCAGGGAAGTGCACGGCCTCGCCGGTCTCGATCGAGCGTTGCACGGCCTGACCGATCGCGACCGCGGCCCAACCATCTTCCAGCGTGACCTCGGGTGCTGCGCGCTCCCCGCGCACGAGAGCGAGGAAGCCGACATGCTGGTGATAGGTGGAGCCGTTGTGATCGCCAGCGGCGAGCAATTCCTCGGGCACGGGCAACTCGCGCTCCACCGGGCCCTTCGGATCGCGCGGCGAGATCACCAGCTTCGGTACCGGCGGCAGACCCAGATGCTCGGGCCAGAAGCGGGTCGGGCCGGGCACCAGCGCCTCGATCTTGCCGTTGGGCCCGACGGCGGTGACCTCCTCCTGATAGCGCGCGCCCTCGGCATACATGCACAGTTCCAGCATCGCCCGCGCGCCGTTCTCGAATTCGACGATCGCGAAGCCCGCGTCGAGGATGTCGGGTGCTCCGTCCTCGGAGACGTGGTTCACCGGCGCAGGAGCCGAGGCCATGACGCGCACCGGCTCGGACTTCAGCGCGAGGCGCATCAGGTCGAAGAAGTGGCAGCATTTCTCGACGAAGGTGCCGCCGGTATAGCGATTGAAGCGGTTCCAGTTGCCGACCTTGAACAGGAAGGGGAAGCGGTGTTCGCGGACCGTTAGCATAGTGATCCCGCCCGTCGCTGCCTCGGCCTCCTCAAGGAAGGCGGCGATCGGCGGCATGTAGCGATATTCCATCGCGACCCAAACCGGGGCGGGGTAGTTGTCGCGGAAGGCTTGCAGCCGCTCGGCATGGGTCGGGTCGGTGAAGAGCGGCTTTTCCACGAGCACCGGCAGCGGGCGTGTCGATGCGATTTCTTCGAGCTGTTCGAGATGGCGGAAATTCGGGCTGGTGATGACGAGGCAGTCGAGCGCCTCCACCGCCAGAAGCTCCGCCACCGACGCCACCATCTGCGCCCCCGGGGCGAGCGTCTGCGCGGCCTGCGCCATCTCTGCGTCGGGCTCGAAGATCGCCGCGACCTCCGCCCCGTCGAGCAGTGCGATATTGCGCAGGTGTTCCTGTCCCATCATGCCGCAGCCGATCATGCCGTAGCGAACGGGTTCCGTCTTGGTGGCGCTCATCCGAGCCTCCTCATCTCATGCGTTGAACGTAATGCGCGCGGCTGGTGTCGAACCATGTGCGCGAAAATTCGACCGGGGCAGACCCGTCGGCCCAGCTGAAGCGCTCGATATAGCCAGCGGTCTCACCGGGGCGGCAGTCGAGCTCCGACGGCCCCCAGTCCGGCATCGGGGCGAAGCTGACCCGGTCTTCGGCGCTCGCGATCCAGAAACCGAGCGCGCGTTGGTAGTAGGCGTAAAGCGAGTCCTCGAGATCCTCGGCTTTCACCTCGCCCTTCGAGGCGTCGAGCCAGATTTCTTCCGCCGCGACTGGCGTCTCATCGAGGAAACGCAGGCGGCGCACCCGGCTCGCACGCGAGGCTGTGCCGAAGGCAGGCAGGTCGGCGGGCTTGTCCATCACGTCGACCGAGAGGATGCGGGCATTCGGGAAGCCGCCGCCCGAGAGCAGTTCGATCCGCAGCATGGAGTAGAAATGGTCGCGCAGGTTGCGGGTGCGGATGTAATTGCCCGAGCCTTGCACACGCTCCAGCAAGCCTTTCTCCTCGAGATCCTCCAGCGCGCGCCGCAACGTCCCCACTGCGATCTTCAGCTGCGCGGACATCGTTCGTTCCGGGGGCAGGCGCTCCCCGTCGGTGAGTCGTCCCGCCGCGATATCTCGAATCAGCATCTCGGAAATCTGCTGATAGATCGGCAGTCCGGTGCGCTCTGACCCTTGATTTGCCTGTGTCACTTGGTCGCCCCAAAAATTGATACAGTATTGATCTATATCAAGGCGGCTGCTAAGTGAAGGGAAATCGAACGGGAATCGCGAGGGAGGAACGCATGACTGTTGTGCCGGTAAGATCGGCCGATCTCGATGCCGCGGAGGTGTCCTGGTTCTCGGCGCTTTGCTCGGATGATTATCGCTATCTGGGCCAGCCCGAAGGCGATCTGCGCTCCAGCTGGGCGCATTGCTCCGACATCGTGCGCGAAGCCGAGCGGCAGGGGTTCCGCAACATCCTGTGCCCGTCGAGCTATCAGGTGGGCCAAGACACGCTGAGCTTCGTCGCTGGCGCCAGCCAGATCACGAACCGGATGAATTTCCTCGCCGCCGTGCGCTGCGGGGAGATGCAACCGATCATGCTGGCGCGGACCATCGCCACGCTCGACCACATGCTCGAGGGGCGTCTGACGGTGAACATCATCTCGTCCGATTTCCCGGGCGAGAAGGAAGAGAGCGAATTCCGCTACCAGCGCTCGCGCGAAGTGGTGGAGATCCTCAAACAGGCATGGACCCGCGACGAGATCAATTACGAAGGTCAGATCTACAATTTCAAAGGCCTCACCACCGACCCGGCGAAGCCTTATCAGCAGGGCGGCCCGCTCCTTTATTTCGGGGGCTATTCCCCGGCGGCGGTCGAGCTTTGCGCAGAGCATTGCGACGTCTACCTGAT
Organism: Thioclava sp. F34-6; assembly: GCF_002213235.1. Taxonomy (NCBI): domain Bacteria; kingdom Pseudomonadati; phylum Pseudomonadota; class Alphaproteobacteria; order Rhodobacterales; family Paracoccaceae; genus Thioclava; species Thioclava sp. F34-6. The sequence goes on along the minus strand of NZ_NBOA01000005.1, from coordinate 97,829 downwards.
GTGGCCCGAGACCAAGGAAGAGCTGGAAGGCCGGATGAAGGTCGTCAACGAGGCCGCCGAGCGTCATGGCCGTGTGCTCGATTACGGGCTGCGGGTCCATGTGATCGTGCGCGACACCGAGGCCGAGGCGAAGGAATACGCGCAGGAGCTGGTGTCCAAGCTCGATGACGAGGAAGGTCGCAAGATCCGCGAGCGGGCGCATGATGCAAGCTCGCTCGGCGTGTCGAAACAGGCGCGCAACCGCGAGATCGCGGATGAGAGCGGCTATGTCGAGCCGAACCTCTGGACCGGGGTCGGGCGCGCGCGCTCTGGCTGCGGTGCGGCGCTGGTGGGTTCGGCCGATCAGGTGCTCACGAAGCTCGAGGAATATCGCAAGATGGGCATTCGCGCCTTCATCCTCTCGGGCTATCCGCATATCGACGAGGCCCGCCAGTTCGGCCGTCTCGTGATGCCGCATCTCGACACGGTCTCGCTGCCCGAAGTCTATGGCCGCGTCCCGATGGGACCGCCCGCAACACCGCTCGCAGAAGGGGAACGCCGTTAATGGAAAAGATCGACCTCACCTCCGACGTGGCGCTCAGCCGGATCGTCTATGGCATGTGGCGCCTCGGCGACGATGCCGATACCTCGCCCGCCCATGTGCGCGCCAAGATCGACGCCTGTCTGGAGCAGGGGATCACCACCTTCGACCATGCCGACATCTATGGCGGCTACACGGCGGAGGGCATCTTCGGCGCGGCGATGCGCGAGGACCCGTCGCTGCGCGATCAGATGGAAATCGTCACGAAATGCGACATCATCGTCTCGGCGGGGCGTCATTCCCACCGCAAGGTGAAGCACTACGATACCTCGCGCGCGCATATCGAAGCCTCGGTCGAGACCTCGCTGCGGGAGCTTGCCACCGACCGGATCGATCTGCTGCTGATCCACCGCCCCGATCCGCTGATGGATCATCACGAGACAGGCGCAGTGCTCGATGATCTCGTAGCCTTGGGCAAGGTGCGTGCGGTGGGCGTGTCGAACTTCCGCCCCTGGGACTGGGAACTGCTGCAATCGGCGATGAAGACGCCGCTCGTGACCAACCAGATCGAGATCAGCCTCGGCTGCCTCGCGCCCTTCACCAATGGCGACCTGGCCTTCCACCAGCGTCAGTCCCAACCCCCGATGGCATGGTCGCCGCTGGGTGGCGGCGCGCTGATGACAGGCGAGGGCCCTGTGCAGGCGGTGCTCGACGAGATCGCACAGGCGCAGGGCGTTGATCGCGCAGCTGTCGCGACCGCTTTCCTGCTCGCCCATCCGGCGCGGATCATCCCGGTGATGGGCACCAACAATCTCGAGCGCATCGCGAAGCTCTCCGATGCTTTGAAGGTTCAGATCGACAGGGAGACGTGGTTCCGCCTCTACGAGGCCGGACTCGGTCAGGAGGTCCCATGATGAACGCCACCCGCCAGTTTACCCCGCGCACCTTCGTGCCGGGCCCCGAGAACACCCGCCTGCTGCGCGACGCCTTCGGGCGTTTCGCGACAGGCATCACCATCGTGACCGCCGCCAGCGAGAATGGCCCGGTCGCGATCACGGCGAACAGTTTCTCTTCGGTCTCGCTCGATCCTCCGCTGGTGATCTGGGCCCCGGACCGCAATTCGCGACGTTTCGTGCATTTCGAGAAGGCCGAGCATTACGCGATCCACGTGCTCGCCGCCGATCAGGACGATCTCTGCTTTGCGACTACGAAGAACGCCCACGCGCTGCTCGATCACGCCTATCACCTGAACGATCACGGCGTGCCGCTGATCGACGGTTGCCTCGCGCGGTTCGAATGTCACCGCGTGGCCTGTCACGAGGGCGGCGACCACCTGCTGGTGCTGGGTCAGGTCGAGCGCGCGGTGATGCGTGACGATGGCGATGCGCTGGCCTTCTACCGCGGCCAGGTGCGGCGCATCGAGATGAACTGAGACGGCACATATACGGCCCGGGCCGCGCAGGAGGAGCGCGGCGCCGGGCCTTCAAGGGATCGCGAGGGAGGAAACGCGCGCATGACCCTGCTGACAATCCTGGCCAGGCCTCTGGTCCGGCTGAACGACATCCTGCTCGCGATCGGACGCTGGGCGGGCGTCGTCGCCGTGGCGGCGATGGTCATCGCGATCCTGATCCAGATCTGGTTTCGCTACGTGCTCAACAACGCGCTGCCCTGGCCTGACGAGGCGGCGCGGTTCTGCATGCTCTGGATGGGGGGGCTGATGGCGCCCTCGGCCTTCCGCTCGGGCGGGTTCGTGGCGATCGACATGCTCGCGGCGATGCTGCCGAAGCTCGTCGCGCGCGGCCTGACGCTGGTGCTTCTGGTGTTCTCGCTGATGGTCTCGGTCGCGGCGCTGAAACTCGGCTGGGACGGGATCACCGGCTTTGGCGGCAAATTCGCGACCGCCTCTCTCTGGGTGCCCGACAGCCTTGCCTTCGACGCTTGGATCCGTGTGCCGCGCAGCTGGATGATGGCCTCGCTCGTGGTGGGCTTCGCGCTTCTGGTGCTGGTCAATATCGAGCTGATCCTGCGCAACCTGCTGGCCCTGCGCACCGGGGACGACCCGCTGCCGCCCGTGCTCGCGATCGCTGGAGGGGCAGAGTGATGCTGGTCTGGTTCCTTCCGCTTTTCCTCGTCCTGATCCTGATCGGCTTCCCGATCTTCTTCGCGCTGCTCGCGGCCCCGGGCGCGATGCTGCTCCTGAACGGGCAGGAGCGCGACTTCGCGCTGCTTTACCGCAACCTCTACAACGGGATGGACAGCTTCCCGCTGCTTGCCATCCCGTTCTTCATGCTCGCCGGCGAGATGATGAACTCGGGCGGCATCACGCGCCGTCTGGTGGAGTTCTCCGAGGCGATGATGGGCCATCTCCGCGGCGGCCTCGCGCATGTGAATATCCTGTCCTCGATGCTGTTCGCGGGGCTTTCGGGCTCGGCAGTGGCCGATACGTCCGCGCTGGGCTCTATGCTGATTCCGGCGATGGAGCAGCAGGGCTACACCCGTAAATTCGCCGCTGCGATCACCGCGGCCAGTTCGGTGATCGGGCCGATCATCCCGCCTTCGGGCATTATGATCATCTATGCCTATGTGATGGGCCAGTCGGTCGCGGCGCTTTTCCTTGCGGGGATCGTGCCTGGCGTTCTGGTCGGTGTCGGGCTGATGGTGATGGTCAAGTTCATGGCCAACAAACACGGGTTTCCGCCCGCCTCGAAGAAACACACATGGCCCGAGCGGGGACAGGCGAGTTTGCGCGCCTTCTTCCCGCTGATGACGCCGGTCATCATTCTGGGCGGTATCTTGGGCGGCGTCTTCACCCCGACCGAGGCCGCCGCGATCGCCGTGGCCTACGCGCTGATCGTCGGCCTCTTCATCCTGCGCACGCTGCGCTGGAGCGACCTGCCGCATATCCTGATGCGGGCGGGGCTGACGTCCTCGGTGGTGCTGCTGCTCGTGGGCGCGGCGATGGCGTTCAAGACGGTCGTCAGCCTGTCGCACGCCCCCGAAGCGCTGGCGGAGTTCATCCTCGGCCTGTCGCAGAACCCGCTGATCCTGCTGTTCCTGATCAACATCCTGCTGTTCATCGTCGGGATGTTCCTCGACGCGGGCCCGGCGATCATCGTGCTGGGGCCGATCCTCGCGCCGATCTTCACCGGGCTCGGGGTCGATCCGATTCATTTCGCGATCATCATGAGCGTGAACCTGACCGTGGGGCTCGCCACGCCGCCGATGGGGCTGGTGCTGTTCGTGGCCGCCGCGGTGTCGAAGGAACGGGTGGAGACCATCGCCCGTGCGATCCTGCCGTTCCTCGCGGTCGAAGTGGCCGTGATCTTCCTGATCACCTACTTCCCCGCGATTTCGATGACCATTCCCCGTCTGACGGGGTTCGCCAACTAAAACGATACTGAAGCATATAGGGAGGAAATGATGCTCAGAACTTTCGTGAAATCGCTTGCGCTGGGGGCCGTTCTGGCCTCGGGGCTCGGCATGGCCGCACAAGCTCAGGACGATACGATCACGCTGCGCGCGGTCGCCAACTCGAACACGAATGACGAGGATTACGACGGTCTCGTCGTGTTCAAGAACTATGTCGAGAACGCCTCGAACGGGAAGATCAAGGTCGACCTCTTCATCGGCACGCAGCTGTGCTCGAACGGGGCAGAGTGTCTGCAGGGCATCGCGGATGGCTCGCTCGACATCTACATCTCGACCTCGGGCGGGGCTGCGGGGATCTTCCCCTATGTGCAGGTGCTTGACCTGCCGTATCTGATGCCGAACGACCGGGTTGCCGAAGAGGTGCTGACCCATACCGACTTCACCTCGCAGCTGCGCAAGATGGCGCTGGCGGACAGCGACAACATGATCCGCCTGATGACGATCGGAAACACCGGCGGCTGGCGCAACTTCGCCAACACCAAGCACACGGTGAAAACGCCCGAGGATCTGAAAGGCATGAAGATCCGCACCATCGTCGCCGACCTGCCGCAGGAACTGGTGAAAGCGATGGGTGCCTCGCCGACCCCGATCCCGTGGCCGGAACTGTTCACCGCGCTGCAGACCGGCGTCGTGGACGGCACCAAGAACGGCATCACCGACATCATGAACATGAAATTCCCCGAGGCCGGGCTGAAATACGTCACGCTCGACGGGCATGCCTACATGGCGGCGCTGTGGTGGATGAACAACCAGAAGTTCAAGGACATGTCGCCCGACATGCAGCGCGTGATCGTGGACGGGTTCGCGGCGCTCCAGCAGGCGACCTTCGCTTCGCCCAAGCGCAAGTCGATCGCCGCCTATGAGGAGTTCAAGAAGGACGGCGGCGAGATCTACGTGCCGACGCCCGAGCAGAAACAGCAGTTCCAGGATGCGGCGCAGCCGGTCTATGGCTGGTTCAAGGACAACGTCCAGAACGGTGGCGAAGTGTTCGACGACCTGCAATCCGCGGTCGACGAGGCTTCGAAGACGGTCGATGCCGAGCGCGCGAGCGAACTGAACTGAGCCTTCGCGCTTTGAAATGAGAGACCCCGCGCCACCCGGCGCGGGGTCTTCTTTTTGGCTAACTTTCGGTGGGGTAGGGTTCGCTCAGGCCGATAGCCACCGCTCGAGCTTGCCGCTATCCGGCAGGCCGCCCGTATGCACCAGCTTCCCGTCGACCGAGACGCCGGGGGTCGACATCACGCCTGCCATGGCGATCGCACGGGGGTCGGTAACCTTCTCGACCGACACCTCGATGCCGAGCTTGGCGGCCGCTGCCTTGACCAACTCCTCGGTCTTTTCGCAGCGCTTGCAGCCGGGGCCGTAAACCTTGACGTCCTTCATATCTTTTCTCCTTAGAACAATGCGTTGAACAGGAAGCCGACGGCAAGGATCCCGCTGGCGACGACCCCGATGAACACCGCGATCAGGCGCAGTTTCAGGACCTGACGCAGGATGATCATCTCGGGCATCGACAGCGCGATCACCGACATCATGAAGGCCAGAACCGTGCCGAGCGCCGCGCCCTTGCCCAGAAGCGCCTCGACGATCGGGATGACGCCAGCGGCGTTGGTGTACATCGGTACGCCCATCAGCACCGCCGCGGGCACCGACCACCACGTGCCCGAACCCATGATACGCACCATCAGGTCTTGCGGCACATAGCCGTGGATCAGCGCGCCCATCGCGATACCGATGATGATCCAGATCCAGACCCTGGAGAAGATCTCGCGCACCGCCTCGAGGCCAAGGCGATAGCGGTCGGTCATACTTAGTTCGTCGCTCTCGACCGCGCCCGGGGTGGTCGCGCCGGAATGGATGTCGCGCACCCAGTCCTGCAGCCAGCCCTCGACATGGAGCCTGCCGATCACCCAGCCCGCGACGATCGCGATGGCGAGGCCGAAGCCGAGATAGACCAGCGCCACGGGCCAGCCGACGAGGCCGATGAGCAGGATCAGCGCCACTTCGTTGACCATCGGGGCTGCGATCAGGAACGAAAAGGTGACGCCCAGCGGAATGCCCGCGGAGACGAAGCCGATGAAGAGCGGCACCGCCGAGCAGGAGCAGAACGGCGTCAAGACGCCCAAGCCCGCCGCCATCACATTGCCGACGCCCTCGCGCTTGCCCGAGAGAAGCGCGCGGGTTTTTTCCGGGCTGAAGAAGCTGCGCACGACCCCCATCGCGAAGACGATCAGCGTTAGCAGCATCATCACTTTCGGGACGTCGTAGAAGAAGAAGGCCAGCGCCTCGCGAGTATGCGTGTCGCGGGCGACCGGCAGCAACGAGACGATCCATTCGGAGAGGGCCGGGAGCTGGCGGTAGATCCCCCACCACGCAACGAGGCCTGCCGCGACGACCACGCTCCACGCCCAGCCGGGCATCCCGCCATGCGGGGTTTCATGCTGTGTCACACTCATGTCGCGTTCCCCTTGAAGCTCGTTCGGTGAGGGGGGCGCAAAACGCGACCCGGTGCCTCATCACGGGCAGATTAGCGCCGGGGGCACGGGTCGCTTCAATGCGCTCGATCAAGTTGGGCGCAATTTCTCATGTCCTGCTGCGAAAGGTCGCGGCTGCGGAAGTCAGGAAGGATCGCGCGCGATGTTACGCTCCATGAGCCGCTGGAACAGCCCGGGCGAGGCGCGGTTGATCCACCACGCGAGCCGCGCGACGCGGCCTACCGGGATCATCGGGCGGTTGCGCTTCAGCCCGGCGAGGATCACCTGCGCGGCAGCCTCGGGCGTCATGTAATCCACCCCGTCCGCAGCCGCTCCGGGACGTGCGATGCCGTCTGATTGCCGCTCGGCCCGGTCTAGATTTGTCGCCACGAAGGAGGGGGCTGCGATCTGCACGCGCACGCCGTGAGGGGCCTCCTCCGAACGCAACGATTTGAAGAACCCTTCCAACGCATGTTTCGACGCGGCATAGGCGGTGCGGTGATAGAGCGGCGAGAATCCCGCCACCGAAGAAATCGCCAGATGCGTGCCGTGGCTTTCCCGCAGCGGTTCGAGGAAATGCCGCGCCATCGCGGTTGCCGCGAAATAGTTGATTTCGAAGACCTTGCGATGTGCGGCCTCGCTCAGCTCGGAGAACGGCCCGATCTGGGTGACGCCCGCGTTGTAGATCGCGAGCTCGATCCGGGGGTGACGTGCGCGGATGTCATCGCAGGCTGTCTCCAGTTGCGCCGGATCGGTCAGATCGCAGGCGATGGCCTCTTCATTCGGCGCGGCGGTAAGGCCCGAGATATCCCGGTCGAGCAGCACGACCTGCCAGCCCTCGGCGCGCAGCCCCGCCGAGAGCGCCTGCCCAAGCCCCCCGGCGCCGCCCGAGATTACCGCGACGCGCGCGCTCATAGCCCGGCCTCGCGCGCCCAGAGGTCAAAGACTTCGGCGCTGGTCAGCTCTGGCGTGTAGCCGAAGACTTCCTTCAATGCGTCGTTCGCAAGGACGGGGCGGTATTGCAGAAAGCGCACCTGTTCGGGCCCGTAGCGGCTCAGGCCCAGCGGATGGGCGATGGCAAGCGCGGCCTTGATGCCGAGCGCGGGCAGGCGGCGCACCGGTTTGCCCAGACGTCTTGCGAGGTCGGTGACGCCCAGTGCGCCGTCTCCCGCGACGTTGAAGATGCCAGGCGGGCCATCGGTCGCGGCACGTATAAGGATGCGCGCCAGATCGCGGGTCCAGATGAAGACGAAAGGGCTCTCGCAACCCCGGATCGCGAGCAGGCGCGGCTTGCGAAACAGCGCGGTGATCTGGTTGTCGGTGCCCTTCCCAAGAACCGTTCCAACCCGCAGCACGACCTGCTCGAGGGCAGGGTGGGTGGCGCGCGCTTCGGCCAGCATCTCCTCGACCTGCCGCTTGTGATCGGCATAGGCGAACTCGGGATTGCCGCGCACCGGATCGCTTTCGCGCAGCGGCACGGGGTTGTCGGCGTGATAGCCATAGGCCGCGCCCGAGGAGGTCACGACAAGTCGCCGAACCCCGACCGAAAGCGCAGCCGCGAGCACCTTGCGCGTGCCCTCCACATCGACGCGGTAGGCTAGCTCACGCCCCATGCCGGGACCGGGCGTCACGATGGAGGCGAGATGCACGATCACCTCTGGCCGTTCGCGCGCGATGACCTTGCCGGGGGCGTCGGTGGTGACGTCCATCGCCACGAAGCGCACGGCTTTAGGCAGGGTCTCGGGGGATGCCAGATCGGTCGCGATGACCTCGTGGCCACTTTCGGCGAGTTCGGCGGTCAGCACGCGGCCGATCATGCCGCCCGCACCAGTAATCAGGATCCGGGTCATCGCGCGGCCTCCTTTCGTCTCATGAATGTCGAGATCGCGAAGCCCGCGATGATGTGCCAGATGCCCCAGAAAGCCGCGACGATTGCCATGCCGCCCAAACCTCCGAAGAAGGCGAATATCAGCACGAGGCCGAGACCTGAATTCTGGATACCCGTCTCGATAGTGATCGCGCGCCGGTCGAAGGGCGAAAGCCGCGCCAGCGTCGCGGTGCCATAGCCGCCCGCGAAGGCCAGTGCGTTGTGCAGCACCACCATCCCTGCGATCAGCCCGACGAATTGCACGAAATACTGCCAGTTGGCGCTGAGCGAGAGCGCCACGAAAGCCCCGAAAATCGCCATCGACACCCATTTCAGCGGATCACGAATGCGGGTCGTCAGATCGTAGCGGTAATGGTTCAGCGCGATCCCGGCGATCAGCGGCAACAGCAGCATGACACCCACGGTGATCGCCACGCTCACCGGGTCGATATGGGTCTCGTGCAGCAGCGCGCGCGTCGGGGCGTAAAGGCTGCCCCAGAACGCGATATTGAGCGGCGTCAGCACGATCGCCGCCACCGTGGCGAAGGCGGTCAGCGAGACCGACAGCGCCGTGTTCCCGCCCGCCCGATGGGTGAAGAAGTTCGAGACATTCCCGCCGGGACAAGCCGCGACGAGGATCAGCCCGAGCGCAATCGACGGGCTGGGCTGCAGCGCCAGCACCAGCCCGAAGGTCAGCGCGGGCAGCACCAGAAACTGCGACGTGAACCCCACGATCAGCGCCCAGGGCCTGCGCACCAGCGGGCGGAAATCGCGGGGGGAGAGGTCGATCGCGACCGAGAACATGACGATGCCGAGGATCGCGTTGAGCAGATGCAGGGCGCCGGGGCTGAAATTCAGCCGGACCGCGTCGAGCCCGGTCATGCCGGGGCCTTCCCGCCGAGCGCCTTGATCCAGCCGGTGACCGCCTTGCGATAGGTCGCCTCGTCCACGTAATAAGCCATCCGCGCGAGCTTGAGATAGGCCATGCCGCCGGTCGCACGCTCGAACCCCTCGGCCTTCTTCGCCTGCAGGCGCTTCGCGGCCTCCGATCCCTCGCGCAGCCCGCGAATGTAGCGCGCCACCATCTCGGCTTGTTCGTGACGGCCCTGCCAGCCAAGCCCGCTCGCCTCGAGCATTCCCAGCACGAAGAGATCGTCGCGCTTGGGGTGCATCGCGTTAAGGTACAGATGCGGTGCGTCGCCTTGCCAGTTCAGCAGCTCCGGCGCGATGAAGGGGTAGTGCAGCTTGTAGCCGGTGGCCGCGAGGATCATGTCATACTCGGCCTGCGCGCCATCCTTGAAGTGCACCGTTTTGCCGTCGAGCCTTTCGATATCCGCGCGCACTTTCAGATCGCCGTGACCTGCGTGGAACAGCACCAGCGAGTTCACGATCGGATGGCTCTCGTAGAGTTTGTAATCGGGCTTGGGAAACCCGTATTTCTGCGGATCGCCGACGAACCATTTCAGCAGCGCGCCGTCGATCTTGCGCTTGAGCCACATCGGCAGCTTGATCGCCCCGCCCAGCGTGTCGGCGGGTTTGCCGAAGACGTATTTCGGCACGAAGTAATAGCCGCGCCGCATCGAGAGATCGCAGCTTTTGCCGTGATGGATCGCGTCCACCGCGATGTCGCAGCCCGAATTACCCGCGCCCACGACGAGCACGCGCTTGCCGGTGAATTGCGACGGGTCGCGATAGGCCGAGGAGTGGATCAACTCGCCGTCGAACTGGCCGGGGAACTCCGGCATGTTCGGTTCGGAGAGCGTGCCATTGGCGATCAGCACGCCCGCATAAATCTCGGAATGCTCGCCCTCGCTATCGCGCCAACCGACCCGCCAGCCTTCGCCATCGCCTCCCAGCGGTTCAACCTTCGTCACCTTGGCGTTGAAGCGGTAATGGCGCCGAATGTCGAAATGATCGGCGAAATCGCGGAAATACTGCGCCATCTCGCGGTGGCTGGGATATTCCGCCACCTCATCGCGCATCGGGAAATCGGTGAATTCCGTCATCCGCTTCGAGGAAATCAGATGCGCGCTTTCATACATCGTCGAATGCGCGCCCTCGATATCCCAGAGCCCGCCCACATCGCTGTGCAGTTCGAACCCCTGATAGTCTACCCCTTGTTCGCCCAGCACCTTGGCCGCGGCCAGACCCATCGGGCCCGCGCCGATCAGGGCGAACCTGCCCCTCGTATCTGTCATCTTGCGTCTCCTCCCAGACGTTCTTAAATTGAACCATTGTTCAAAATAAACAAGCCCCGATCTGATGACGAAAAAGACGACCGAGAAACAAAGGCTTAGAGCGCCGTCGAAGCGCTCTCTCGCGAGTCGTTCACGGATTCTCGATGCGGCGGAAACGGTGTTCGCGCGGGACGGATTCGAGGGCGCGAAGGTGCGCGACATCGCCGCGCTGGCCGAGGTGCCGCTGGGTCTGGTGAACCATCACGGGGGCTCAAAAGAGGCGCTGTTTCGCGAAGTGGTGGAGCGGCGCGCCGAAGAGCTGGCGCGTCTGCGTCTGGAGGCTCTGGCGCAGGCGAAGGGGCAGGGGGCGCTCGATCTGACGGCGATCCTCGGCTGCTTCTTCCGGCCCTATCTTGCGAAGGCGGCAGGCAGCGATCCGCAATGGCTGGCCTATGCGCGGCTGGTGGCGATGGTCTCGGCCGATCCGGCCTGGGCCGATATTTCTACCGATCTTTTCGACCCGACCGCACAGCGTTTCATGGATGAAATCTGCGCGCTGCATCCCAAGGTGGGCCGGGCGGTGGTGGCAGAAGGGTTCGTCTATTCGGTTGCAGCCCTTCTGGCCTTCCTCACCTCGGAATGGCGGATCGCGGCGCTGGCCTCGCAGTCCGATGCGCAAGCCTCGGTCGAGGGGCTGGTCGCCTTCTGTGCCGCAGGCTGTGCAGCGCGCATCGCGCAGGCCGAGACGTGACCGGATGCTAAGCGCAACGACCCTGCTGGTCATCACCGCCGTGTTCTTCTCGGCCTTCCTGCGCGGCGTCGCGGGGTTCGGTTTCGCGCTGGCCGTGGTGCCGATCGTCTCGCTGATGGTGCCGCCGATCGAGGCGGTGACGCTGGCGGTGCTGCTGCAGGTCGTGGTCGGGTGCCGCGATCTTTTCACGCTTCACGGGCATGTGCACAAACCCTCGCTTGCGCGGCTGTCGCTGGGAGCGATTGTGGGCACGCCGGTCGGGATTTTCGCGCTCAGCACGGTCAGCGCCGATGCCGCGCGGGTGATGATCGCGCTCGCCGTACTCGCGGGGCTGACGCTGCTGTTGCGCTACAAGCCTGCGCGCCCGCATCCCCATGGCGGGCTCGCGCTGCTGGCGGGCGTCGCCTCGGGCGCGTTTTCCGGGCTCGCGGCGATGCCGGGGCCGCCCGCAGTGGCCTATTACCTCGGGGCAGGCACCACGGCGATGCAGACGCGGGCCTCGTTGCTGCTATTCTTCTTCGTGGCCTCGCTGTTGGCAACGCCCGGGCTGATCCTTGCGGGGGCCGTGAATGGCGATGCGCTCTGGCTGACGCTGGTTTCGGTGCCCGCGCTGGCGCTCGGCACATGGGCGGGCACTACGGCCTTCGCGCGGCTCGACAACGCCCAGTACCGGACGATCGCCATCGTGGTCATGGCGATTTCGGCTGTGCTTGCGGGCTGGCGAGGCTTGTCGGTCTATCTCTAGAGCAGGGCGCCGCTTTCGGGCTTACCCTCCGCGCCGCACGCTAGGGGCGCGGGCGAGGATGAACCATTCGCCGATATTCTCGCGGTTGATGAAGCCCACGAAATTGCCGTTCGCCCCCACCACCGCCACCGCCGGGATGCGCTGCCGCGCGAAGGCGTCGAGCACGTCGTCCATCCCGGTCTTCAGCGAAACGACCGGCACATCGCTGAACATGATCTCGGAGACCGGTGTCTGTCGGAACTCGGGATCGGGCCGGGCCAGCACGCTCTCGCGGGTGATGAAGCCGAGGATCTGTCCTTCGGGCGAGAGCACGGGAAACTCCGATTGCGAGCTGTGCAGGATCGCCTGCGCGGCGGTGCCGATCGTATCTTCCGGTGTCAGCGACACGAAGGAGGTGATGACGGCGTCGCGCGCCGCCGCCCGATGGGCCAGACCGCGCATCGCCGCGTCAGAGCTTTCCGATCCCGCCGCGAAGAAGATGAATACCGCGATCAGCACGAGGATTGGGTTGCCGTTCGTCAGACCCCAATAGGCGAAGAGCAAGGCGATGACCTGTCCGGTTCGGGCCGCGACCTGCGTCGCTTTCACCCGGTCCATGAACAGCGCGAGAGCCGCTCGGAAGACCCGCCCGCCATCCATCGGGAAGGCCGGGATCAGGTTGAACGCGACGAGAAGCGCGTTGACCAGCGCAAGCCGGCCCCAGAAACTTTGCGCGGGATTGTCGAGCGATTGCAGATCGCTGAGCCAGCCGCGACCGCCGAGGAAGATCGTCAGGATCAGGAAGATCACGACATTGACCGCGGGCCCCGCCACGGCGATCAGGATTTCCTGCTTGGGATTTTCCGGAATCCGCTCCAGCCGCGCGAGGCCGCCGATCGGCAGAAGCGTGATGTCGGGCGTTCGCACGCCGAACCGCGCCGCCATCGTCGCATGGCCGAATTCATGGAGTACGACGCAGGCGAAGACCGACAGGATGAAGAGCATGTTGACCAGCGCCGCCTGCGGCCCCTCCGCTGCCCAGGCGGTGGCGGTGATCCAGATGATCAGCAGAACGAAGGTGACATGGACCCTGAGCACAGTGCCGCCGATCTTGCCGAGTGAATAGGACCAGCTCATCTCAACCCTCTCTTTCCGCCGCGTGATCGTCCCGGGGAAGGGGACGGCACAGCCGAATTCCCGCTGCCCTCAATTTGACCGCTCGATTGCGTTACCACAAGAAGGTGCGACGCTGTTACCCTGTCGAGGGTGCCAGATAGACCTCGCCGGGCGCGAAGGCTCGGAACCGGTCCGCCGCGATCCCGGAGGCCGCGAGGCTTTGACCGAGCAGGGTGGGCGGCTCCTCGCGCGGCTCGTCGGTCAGCTGGAACGTGCCCCAATGACAGCCGAGCGCTTGGGCGGGGCCGATATCGGTGAAGATGCGCACGGCCTCTTCGGGCGCGACATGCTGGGGCTGCATGAACCAGCGCGGCTCATAGGCTCCGATCGGGATCACCGCGATGTCTGGCGCACCGTGCCGGGCGCGGAGGTCGCGAAAAATCGCCCCGTCGCCATAGCCGGTATCGCCCGCGAACCAGATCCGGCTCTGCGGCGTGTCGATCCAGAAGCCGCTCCAGAGAGCCATGCGCCGGTCGCCGAGGCCCCGTGCCGACCAGTGGTTCGCGGGCGTCAGCGTGACCGAGATCTCTGGGGTCAGCGCGATGCGGTCGTGCCAATCGCCGGTCTCGATCCGCGCCCCGCGTACCGCCTTTCGCACCGTCGCATCGGTCCCCAGCGGCATCACCATCCGTGGACGGTGGCGTTTGTGCAGTTTGCGCAAAGTGACGGTGTCGAGATGGTCGTAATGGTTATGGCTGATCAGGACCGCGTCGATGAGCGGAAGGTGGTCGAAGGCGATCCCGGGCGCGGTGACGCGCCTAGGCCCGGCAAAGCGCAGCGGGCTCGCGCGGTCCGACCAGACCGGATCGGTCAGCAGGTTAAGCCCCGCGACCTGAATGAGAACCGAGGCATGACCGACCATGGTGAGCCGCGCCGCGTCGCTGCGCTCGGGCGGCACGCTCGGCTCAATGGGGACGTGCTTGGGCCACCGGGCGCGCTGCCCTTCGCGCCGCCATTTGAGGATGTCGCGAAAGGAGCGATCCGTGGACGGCTGGCCATGCGGGTGAAAACGCTCGCCGTCGAAATGGTCGCTGACCGGGCCGGTGTAATAGCGGTTAGGTGCCATTTCGTGCCTGCTTCAGGTTTTCGCGGAAACTGAGCGGACCGGGCATCGCCTGTCGCGCCCCTGATATGAGCGCGCCGCGGCGATCACTGCGCAAGCGCCTCGAGATGCGCGGCTGCGCCTTCCGCGAGCGCGGTCGGGTTGTAGCCGCCTTCGAGGCAGGAAACCAAGCGTCCGTCGCAGCAACGGCGCGCGACGCCACGGATCGCGCTCGTCAGCCACCAGTAATCCCCGGCGGTCCAGAGCAGGCCCGAGATATCGTCCTCGCGATGCGCGTCGAACCCGGCGGATACGATGATCAAATCTGGATTGAAGGCCTCCAACCGGGCAAGCCCGTCCTCCCAGGCGACCTTCATCTCGGACGCGCCGCTGCCACTGGCGAGCGGCAGGTTGAGCACGTTGTCATGCGCGCCCGTCTCCGACCGCGCCCCGGTGCCGGGCCAGAGCGACTTGGGCTCCTGATGCGACGAGATGAACAGGCTGCGCGGCTCGTCCCAAAGGATGTCCTGCGTGCCGTTGCCGTGATGCACGTCGAAATCGAGCACCGCGACGCGCGACAGGCCGTGACGTTCGAGCGCATGCAGCGCCGCAAGCCCGGTATTGCCGTAGATGCAGAACCCCATCGCCCGCGTCCGCGTTGCGTGGTGCCCGGGCGGGCGAGTCGCGACGAACACGCGCTCGGCCTCGCCCGTGAGAACGAGATCGACGGCCTGCAAGGCCCCGCCCGCGCCCAGGCGGCTCGCACGGCGCGAGCCCGGCGAAACATGCGTGTCCGAATCGAGATCTGCATGTTCCTCACGTGCGAAGACCTCTTCGAGCGCTTCAAGATAAGCCGCGTTGTGGCCCAGCAGGAGATCCTCGTCGCTCGCCTCGCGCGCCTCGATGACCGGCAGCTCCATCTCGTCGATCAGGCCGCGCACCGTCTCGAGGCGCCACGGCCGCTCGCGATGGGTGGGCCCGGTGTCGTGAGCGAGGCAATCCTCGTGGGTGATCGTGACGAACGTGCGCATGAAGCTCTCCAGAAAGGTCGTATCGGGGGCCTATCGGCGAGTCGCGACCCGCGCCGCGCCGTCGCTCGAACGGTGCTGCCCGTTGCGAAGCTGCGTCAGAGTTTTGGAAATGACAAGCACCCCCGGACGGAGGACACGTGCCGCCGCCGTCCTGTCGGGTGAAATCTGCGAGTGCGTCGCCCTTGCTCAGCAGGGCGGCCCGATCAGAAACACGGGCGGCAGCTCGCGCGCGCGGCGCTCTGCCAGTCGCCGTTTCGCAGTGGCCAGTTTGACCTGCGTGACTTCTAGGCGCAGCAGCGCCCGGCTGCGCGCATCGTAAAGCCGTCGGATCGGCGAACCCGGATTTCCGATCAACCCCGGACGACGGTTCGCGCTGCGCGGAAACCAGTCGTTCAAGCCCACGAGCGCGTCGCGCCACGCCTTGTCCGCCTCGATGTAACGCTCGAACGCGAGACGCAATGCGCGGCGGCGTGTCATGAGTTCCGGTCGCATCATCGCTCCTCCCTCAGAAGATTAGACCACTTCCAACTATAGCAGAAATGCCGCGAGTCGTCAGGTTTTGCAGGGCTCCGAAGGCGCGATCGCCTCGAACACGGTTTCGCGAGCGCAGCATGATTTTCTTGTTTCTGCGGTTTAGGGTTGCATTAAATGAACCATCGTTCATTTAATGTGAGCGCCCCAAGGAGGATCATCGGCCGAATGTGCCGGCGATGGGGAGCCAGAGGAGGAAGTCATGCAAAGCGAGAGCAACCCGCACTCAGATCTCGGCGTGGTGCCGAAACGTGGTCTGGCCCATGTAGCCGGGCCGACCGATACCCCGCTGATCGAGGATACGATCCCGGCCGTGCTCAAGCGCACTGCCGAGCGTTGGCCCGATCGCGACGGCGCCATCTTCACCTCGGAGGGCATTCGCTGGACCTGGGCGGAGTTCGCGCAGCGGGTCGACCGGCTCGCCTCGGGGCTGCTCGCGCTCGGGCTTCGGCATGGCGACCGGCTCGGTATCTGGTCGCCCAACCGTTCGGAATGGCTGCTGACGCAGTTCGCGACGGCGCGGATCGGGGTGATCCTCGTGAACATCAACCCGGCCTATCGCCTGCACGAGCTGGAATTTGCGCTGCGCAAGACCGGCTGCCGGGCGCTGGTGCTGGCCGAGACCTTCAAGAGCTCGGATTACCTGTCGATGATCCAGCGCCTGCTGCCGGAGCTTGCGAAGAGTGAGCCCGGTCAGCTGGAAACCATGAAACTGCCCGATCTGCGCGACATCATCACTCTGGGAGAGACCCAGCATCCCGGCTGTCATCGCTTCTCGGATGTCGAGGCGATGGGCGCGACGCAGGACCAAGGCGCGCTCGACGCTGTCACCG
Source organism: Thioclava sp. F34-6 (assembly GCF_002213235.1). Lineage (NCBI taxonomy): Bacteria > Pseudomonadati > Pseudomonadota > Alphaproteobacteria > Rhodobacterales > Paracoccaceae > Thioclava > Thioclava sp. F34-6. The sequence goes on along the minus strand of NZ_NBOA01000005.1, from coordinate 81,274 downwards.
AACATCTCGACCCGAACGAGCCGATCAACATCCAGTTCACCTCCGGCACCACCGGATCGCCGAAAGGCGCGACCCTGACGCATCGCAATATCGTCAACAACGCGCATTTCGTGACCCGCGCGATGCTGGCGACCGAACAGGACCGCGTCTGCATCCCGGTGCCGTTCTACCATTGCTTCGGGATGGTGATGGGCACGCTGGGCTGCGTCACCAAGGGCGCGGCTATCGTCGTGCCGAGCGAAGGCTTCGACGCGCCCGTCACGCTGGCATGTGTCGCGGCCGAACGCTGCACCGCACTTTACGGCGTGCCGACCATGTTCGTCGCGATGCTGGAGCATCCCGATTTCGCGAACCATGACCTTTCGTCGCTGCGCACCGGCATCATGGCGGGCGCACCCTGTCCGATCGAGGTGATGAAGCAGGTGCAATCGAAGATGCACATGTCGGAAGTGACGATCGCCTACGGGATGACCGAGACCGCCCCGGTCTCCTTCCAGTCGGCCACCGATACACCCTTGGAAAAACGTGTGTCCTCGGTGGGTCAGGTGCAGCCGCATCTCGAGGTGAAGATCGTGCGCGAGGATGGCTCGCTCGCCAATGTGGGCGAGCAGGGCGAGCTGCTGACGCGTGGCTACTCGGTGATGTGCGGCTATTGGGGCGAGCCCGAGCGTACGAATGATGCGCTCGATGCGGATGGCTGGATGCATACGGGCGATCTCGCCCGGATCGACAGCGAGGGCTATTGCAACATCACCGGACGAGTGAAGGACATGATCCTGCGGGGCGGCGAAAACGTCTATCCGCGGGAGGTCGAGGAGTTCCTCTACACCCATCCCGATATCAGTCAGGCGCAGGTCTTCGGCATCCCGGATCACCGGCTGGGCGAGATCGTCGCCGCATGGATCGTGCCGCGCAATGGCGCCGAGTTGACCGAGGAGGCTATCCGCGAGTTCTGCCGCGACGAGATCGCGCATTTCAAGATTCCGGCGGTGATCCGGTTCAAGGAGAGCCTGCCGCTGACGGTTTCCGGCAAGCCGCAGAAATTCGTCATGCGCGATGCAATGATCGAGGAGCTGGGGCTCGCGGTCGAGGAAACTGCCTGATCTGACGAAAGCGCCGCGCGTCTTCCGCGCGGCGCAATTTTTGCGTCAGCAGCCTACGCTCTTGGGCTTGTGCGTCCCGTTGAGCCGGCTGCGCAGCGGCAGCAGGCCCAGCACCGCCGTCGTCGCGAAGCCCGCGCCCGCAAGGAAGGTCCATTGCGCGCCGCCGAACTCCCATAGCGCCCCTGCGATCACGCTGGCGATCAGCAACGCCACGCCGGTGACGAGGTTGAACATGCCAAAGGCGGTGCCGCGCAGCTCTGCCGGGACGGCTTCGGCCACCAGCGCGGCCAACAGCCCCTGGGTGAAGCCCATATGCATTCCCCACAGGAGCACACCGATCGCAAGACCGCCGATCCCGCCGACCAGCGCGAGCGTCAGGTCCGCCGCGATCAACAACCCCAGCCCGACCAGCAGCAGCCCGACACGACCGACCCGGTCGGAAAGCGCCCCGACCGGATAGGCGATCAGCGCATAGACCGCGTTCATCCCCACCAGAACCAGCGGCACCAGCATCACCGGGATGCCGTCGTCATTGGCGCGCAGGATCAGGAAGGCCTCGCTGAACCGGGCGAGCGTGAACAGCGTCGCGACGACCACGACCCACCAGAACACGTTACCCAAGAGCTTGAGCTCTGACCGGGCGAGGGGGTTGCGCACCTGCCGCTGCGCGCGGGGATGGGCGGGCTCTTTCACCACGAACAGGATCAGCCCGAGCGACAGGAAAGCCGGGATCACCGCGACCCAGAAGACCGAGCGGAAATCGTCCGAGAACAGCCACATCAGCCCAATCGCGGCGAGCGGCCCGAGGAAGGCGCCCACCGTGTCGAGCGATTGCCGAAGCCCGAAGGCGGCACCGCGCATCTTGCCCGGCGCAAGGTCGGCGATCAGCGCGTCGCGCGGGGCGCCCCGGATGCCTTTGCCCACCCGGTCGATGAAGCGCGCGGCCACAAGCCAGTCGAAGGTCGGCGCGAGCGGAAAGATCGGTTTCGTCACAGCCGCCAGCCCGTAGCCGAGCGCGGCCAGCTCCTTGCGCCGCCCGATCCGGTCCGACAGCGCCCCCGAGAAGACCTTGGTGATCGCGGCGGTGGCTTCGGCGATCCCTTCGATCACACCCACCGCCAGCGCCGTCGCGCCAAGTCCGGTCATCAGGTAGACCGGCAGCAGCGCATGGATCATCTCGGAGGAGACATCCATGAAAAGCGACACGAACCCCAGCGCCCAGATGCCGATCGGCAATCCGCGCCCGCGTTTACCTGTCGGGGTTTCCATTGCCTCTTGCGTGTCGTCCGTCATGTGCCTCCTGCAAGCGCCGTGATGGGCTTACTGCCCGCGCGCTTGTGCCCTGCGATCATAAAGCGCGCGTATGAGCAAGGCCATCGCCCCCTCGAGGGGCAGCCAGACGAGGCAATAGAGCCAGACCAGCAGCGCGGGCCCCCAGCCGATCGGCGTCACGAACAGCCCATAGACCGCGATCAGCGTGCCCAGCAATTGCGTAGCCTCCGTCGTCGCGAACAGGCGCAGCGCCGGGAAGGGGCGCCGCCAGAACCAGCTTTGATGGCGCGTGACGAACAGCGTCATGTGCCCCGAGACGAGAAGCTTGAGGAAGATGATCGTCTGGATCTGGTCGCGCGGCAGGCCGAGATAGGCATCGACGAACCAGAACAGCACGAAGGTCTCGATCACCCCGGTCACGCCAAGCGTCGCCGCCACCGTCAGCACGCGCCGCATGTCCCAGCGCACCGGGCGTGGCGAGACCGAGACATTGTCGTAGGCGATCATCATGATCGGGAAATCATTCAGCACCGCCAGCAGCACGATCATGATCGCAGTGACAGGGTAGAAATCGAAGACGAGAATCGAGAGCGTCATGAATAGCAGCACCCGGATCGTCTCGGCGACGCGGAAGGTGGCATAGCTCGTCATCCGCTCGAAGATGCGGCGGGCTTCCTCGATTGCCGTGGTGATGATCGACAGGCCCTTGTCGGTCAGCACCAGATCGGCGGCGGCGCGCGCGGCATCGGTGGCCCCGCTCACCGCGATCCCGGCATCGGCCTTGCGCAGGGCAGGGGCGTCGTTCACGCCGTCCCCGGTCATCGCGACGATGGAATGTCCGGCCTGCAACACCTCGACGATCCGGAACTTGTGTTCGGGCAGGACCCGCGCGAAACCGTCGGCGGCGCGGACATTGGCCTCCACCGTGGCCGGGTCGCCGTCGAGCAACTCGCCTGCGGGATAGATCTTCTGCCCGAGGTCGAGTTTGCCCGCGATCTGGCGCGCGATGGCTTCGTGGTCGCCGGTGATGATTTTGACATCGATCCCCATGCCGCGCGCGTCCGCGATGGTGCTGGCCGCATCCGGGCGCGGCGGATCGATGATCGGCAGCAGACCGAGGAATTCCCAGTCCTGCCCGGCGCGTTTCTGTGCGGCCCCGAGCGCGCGGTAGCCCTGCTGCGCAAGGGTTTCGACTTCGTCCTCCACCGCCTTGCGTGCGTCATCTGTCAGGGCTGCAAGCTCCACGATCACCTGCGGCGCGCCTTTCGCGACTTGCCAGCGATCGGCCTCGTGGCGCAGCTCCGCCTCGCTGCGTTTGCTGACCGGATCGAAGGGCGTGAAGCTGAGGGTCTCGATAGCGTCGAGCGCGATGCCCTCCGCCGCCGCCAGCACCGCGGTGTCGATCGCATCGGGCGCGTCGCGGTCGCAGGCAAGCGCCGATGCGCGCAGCAGGTCTCCAACCGCGATGCTCTCTGCCGGGCGCGGGTCCTCGACGGTCAATTCGTTGAGTGTCAGGGTCCCGGTCTTGTCCGAGCACAGCACATCGACGCCCGCCAGCTCCTCGATCGAGACCAGCCGCGAGACGATCGCCTTCATCCGCGCGAGCCGTTCCGCGCCCACCGCCATCGTCACCGACAAAACCGTGGGCAGCGCGACCGGGATCGCCGCGACCGTCAGGATCAGCGCGAACTGGATCACCTCGAGCGGCGGGTTGTTCCGCTGAAACGAGACGATCACGATCATCGCCACCAGAACCAGCGCCGCTGCGATCAGGAAATTCCCGATCTGCATCACGGCTTTCTGGAAATGCGATTTGCCATTCGTGGTCTGCACCAGCGAGGCGGTGTGCCCGAAATAGGTCTCCATCCCGGTCGCGGTGACCTCGCCGGTCATCTCGCCCAGCTTCACGACCGAGCCGGAATAGGCGCTGTCACCGACCGCCTTGTCGACGGGAAGGGACTCGCCCGTCAGAGCCGCCTCGTCGATCGAGAGATATTTGCCCTCGAACAGTGTCAGGTCGGCTGGGACGATCTGGCCGATCGACAGGCGCACGATGTCGCCGGGCACCAGATCACGCGCCGCGATCTCCTGCCATGTCCCGTCGCGTTTGACCCGCGCACTCGGCGCCAGCTGCGCCTTGAGCGCCGCGATGGCGGAACTCGCCTTGCTCTCTTCCTTGAAACCCACGGCCGCGTTGAGCAGCAGCATCACGAAGATCACGCCGAAATCGGACCAGTCGCGCAACACGAGCGACAGAAGCGCTGCAAGTTCGATCAGCCACGGGATCGGCCCCCAGAAATACCCCGCGATCCGCTGTAGCAGAGTTTTCTCGTCGCTTTTGAGCGCGTTCGGACCGTATCGCTCGAGCCTCTCTGCCGCCTCTGCCGCGCTCAGACCTGTCTTGCGGTCTGTTTTCGGCACATCCTGCGTCATCGGTTCAGCGACGGTCTGGTCCATTGTGCGTGTCTCCAGCTTTGGCCCCGAGCTTTCCGAGCCATTGGCCGATTTCCGGCCAGACATTCGAAAGGGTATGGCTGCCCATGAAGAGGCCGATATGCCCGCCTTCGACGAGGCGGCTCACGATATCCTTGCGCGGCGTGCCGAGCAGCGTCTCGGCGGCAAACACCTGTTCGCGCGTGGTGATGTCGTCCGCCTTGCCCGCCAGCAGGAAGGCCGGGCAGGTGATCGCGCCCAGATCGAGCTTGCGCCCGAGGCCCACGAACTCTCCCTTGGCGAACAGGTTCTGTTTGAACAGCAGGTCGATCGCCTGCAGGTAATAGCGCCCCGGCAGGTCGATGGGGTTCTCGTACCAGCTCTCGAACCGCTCGGTGCGCTTCATGAAGTTCCGGTCGTCGATATGCTGGTAGAGATCGACGAACTTGCCGAAATACTGCTGATCGGCATGCATGTTCTTCCAGCCGGTGAGCATGAACCGCCCCGGCATCCGGCCTTCACCCGCCTCGACCATCTCCTGATAGGCCGAAAGCGGCATCTCATGGGCGAGCTTGCGTATCGGCCCGTGCCCGGCATCGGTGTCGATGGGCGAGCCCGCCAGCACGAGACCCGCGACCTTCTCGGGGAAGCGCGCGGCATACATCGCCGACATCCAGCCGCCCTGACACAGCCCCACCAGCATCACCCGCCCGCCGAGATCATCGACCGCGACATTGATCTCGGCCAGATACTTGTCGATGTCGAAATCGCGCATCTCGGGCGTCGCGCTTTTCCAGTCGGTGCAGAGAACACGCCCCAGCCCTGCATCCAAAAGCGTCTCGATCAGGCTCTGGCCCTTGGCGTAATCCGCGATGGTCGAGGAATGCCCGGCATAGGGCGCATCGACGATCACCGGAATGCCGCCGCCCGTGCCGCCGAAATCGCGCAGCCGCATCGTGTCGAGATCGAGCAGCACGTCGTTCTTCGTGGCCCATTCCGGGTCTGGCGGGTGCGTGATCTTGGCCGCCTCGTCGAGATAGGTCAGACCTTTCTCGACCGCGTCGAGCCCGATCTTCTGCCATTCCATCGCCGCAGCCATCGGCCAGAAGAAGGGAACGCTGTGTTCGTAGGTATTCTTGGCATCGCTCATGTTCGACACTCGCAAGACGCTTTGGTGCACAGATGCACTCTTTTGAGACCCCAAGGCCCGTTAGAATGCAAGTGCAGCGAAGCCCGAGCGCGCGAACGTGAAGCTGATGTGTGGAACGGTGAGGCGGTTTGGGCGGCGGATGACGCTTTCTTAATCCGTGCTCAGAAGCGCCGTGATCAGCGCGCTGGACGGGTCCGACAGCTCCTCGATCACGTCGAAATGGTGCCGCGCGTAGGCGGCGACCAGATCGGAAGACGACCAATGCTCGGCCAGCAAGGACGACTGGCGCAGGAATTCCGGACGCTCCGCCGCGCCGACCCAGACGGTGACTTTTACGCCTGGGCGCAGCTTCAGAAGGGCGGGGCTCTCGCTCGCGGCGATCTCGGGCGTGATCCCCAGCCGCGCATTCATCGAATGCATCTGCAGCGGACGCAGATCATGCACACCGCTTACCGAGATCACCCGCCGGATGCGCGCCGCGGTTTCGTCGGAGAGCGCGCTCCCCGACGAAACCGACCGCGTCACGAGATGCCCGCCCGCGGAATGGCCGACGAGATGGATCGGGCCCTCCACCAGCCCCGCCGCGTGATCGATGGCCCGCGCGATCTGCTGCGCGATGCCGGGGATGCTGTTTTCCGGGGCGAGCGTGTAGCCGGGCAGGGCGACGGTCCAGCCCTGAGACAGCGCGCCTTCCGCCAGATGGGACCACATGTCCTTGCTGAATTTCAGCCAGTAGCCGCCATGCACGAAGACCACGAGCCCCTTGGACGCGCCGTCGGGGCGGAAGATGTCGATCCTTTCGCGGGGCGCATCCCCATAGGCCACCTCGCTCATCCGATCGGCATGGCGCGACCGGAATTCGGCGGCGCGCTTGGCCCACAGATCCGGGTAGCTGCTGCCATTCTCGATATAGCCGCCATTCTCGAAAGCGTCTTCCCAGTCGATCCCGCTCAGGTCTTCCATGTTCTCTCCCGCTCGTTTCGCATCCTGTACGGAGACAGAGCATATCGCGCGGGATATTGCGAGGGCAGGGTTCGCCGGGTAGCGTGCGCCCGACCCGAAACTTTCGTGATGCATCAGCAGATTGCCGGGTTTGGAGCCGCGCCGCGGGCCGCGACAACAAGAGGAAGACCATCATGCCGAACCTGCCGAGAAAGCACCTATTCGATCTGCCCGAGGGGGTGATCTATCTCGACGGGAACTCGCTCGGGCCGCTGCCGCGCGGCGTGGCGGAGCGGCTGGAGAGCTGCGCGCGCGACGAATGGGGGCAGATGCTCATCCGGGGGTGGAACGAGGCGCAATGGATGGATCAGCCCGCCCGCGTCGGCAACCTCATCGGTCGGCTGATCGGGGCGCCGGAAGGGTCGGTCGTGCTGGGCGATACGCTCTCGATCAAGGTCTATCAGGCGCTGGCGGCAGCGCTGGAAATGCGCCCCGACCGCAAAGTGATCCTGTCGGACACGGGCAATTTCCCGACCGATCTCTACATGGCGGATGGGCTCATCCGCTCACTGGGTCGCGGGCATGAGCTGCGCACGCCCGCCCCGGAAAATGTGGCGGACGCGATCACCGGAGAGGTCGCGGTGGTGATGCTGACGCAGGTCGATTACCGCACGGGCCGGATGCACGACTTCGACGCGATCACGCGCAAGGCCCACGCGGTCGGGGCGGTGATGATCTGGGATCTCGCACATAGCGCCGGCGCGGTGCCGGTGGACATGACGGCGAACGGGGCCGAATTCGCCGTCGGCTGCACCTACAAATATCTCAATGGCGGCCCCGGCGCCCCGGCATTCATCTATGTCCGCCCCGACATTGCCGAGACGGTGCGCCCCGCACTCAGCGGCTGGCTCGGCCATGAGGCGCCCTTCGCCTTCGATCTCGACTATCGCCCCGGCCGCGCGGTCGAGCGGATGCGCGTCGGCACGCCGCCGGTCCTGCAGATGACCGCGCTCGAAGAGGCGCTCAAGGTCTGGGACGGGCTGACGATGGATGAGGTGCGGGCGCGCTCCGTCGCGTTGTCGGAGCTGTTCATCCGCGAGGTCGAGGCGCGCTGCCCCGAGCTGACGCTGCTCAGCCCGCGCGGCCCGGAGGCGCGCGGCAGCCAGGTCTCGTTCGGTTTCGCTGACAGTTACGCCGTGGTTCAGGCCCTCATCGCGCGCGGAGTGATCGGGGATTTCCGCGCCCCGGATGCGATGCGTTTCGGCTTCACGCCCCTTTACCTCGATGAGGGCGACGTGACGCGCGCCGCCGAAATCCTCGGCGAGGTAATGGCCGAGCGGGCTTGGGATACCCCCGCTTTCAAGGCGCGTGGGCGGGTCACTTGAGCGGACGTATTAGAACTTCCGTCAGTCCGGCGACGTGAATTCGGCGACGACCTCTCGGATCAGCTCGCGCAGCCAGACATGGCCCTGATCGCGGCGCAGATGTGGGTGCCATGCGATCTGGCTGGGAAAGGTGCCGAGGTCGACCGGCACAGGCACGTTGCGCAAGCCGTAGGGGCCGGCGGTCATCGCGGCCACACGGGCTGGCACCGTGGCGATGCCGCCCAGCCGCGCGACGGCGGGTGCAGCGGTCAGGAAATGCGTGACCACGACGGCCGTGTTGCGGCGCAGACCAGTCGCTTCCGTGCGCTTGTGAACGCCAGTGCGCCAATTGCCGGGCGGCGAGACGACCACATGCGGCAGGCTCTCGTAGAGGTCACGATCCAGCATCACGCTTTCCGGCAAGGCTTGCGGCGCGACGATACAGCGGAACCCGTCGTCGAACAGCTCCGAGACCACGAGATCCTCAGGCGGCGAGTCGAAGCGCCCGACCGCCAGATCGAAGGCCCGACCGGCGAGTTGTCGCGGGTCCAGGTCGGGCCCGATCGGCGCGATCTCCAGCCGGGCCGACGGGGCCCGCTCCGCAAAGGCGGCAGCGAGCTCCGGCACCAGCACGATCTCGGCGTACGGCCCCAGCAAGAGCCGGAAGCGGCGCGTGGTGCGCGCGGGATCGAAGGGCTCGGCGGCACGGAAGGCCTGTTCCAGCCGTTCCAGTCCGGCGGCGATGTCGGGCGCGATCTCGAGCGCCTTCTCGGTCGGTTCCACGCCGTAGCGGGCGCGCAGGAACAGCTCGTCACCCAGCGCCGCACGCAGACGTGACAGCGCAGCGCTCACCGTGCTCTGGGATTGGCCGAGCCGTTGGGCCGCGGCGGTGACATTGCGTTCTTCCATGACCGCATGGAACACGCGCAAAAGCGATATGTCGGGCGTCATGTCTCCAGAATATCGATTTCTGACGTGGCGTGCATCAATTTCTCGATCAGTAAACGCAACCTATCTCTGCTGGGACGCGTTGACGGCCCGAGACGAACAGGACCGGAAATGCCCTGAAACGCACAACCAAGGAGGCCAAACCCATGGCACGCATTCTTATTCTTTCGACCGCAGCCGATGCCCTTGGCGATACCGGCAAGTCCACCGGTGTCTGGTACGAGGAACTGGCGACGCCCTATTACGCCTTCCTCGATGCCGGTCACGAGGTGAAAGTCGCCACGATCGGCGGCCGCTCGATCCCGATCGACCCGAATTCGGACGTGACCGGCGACGACGCTCCGGCCTCGGTCACCCGCTTCCGCGACGATGCAGAGGCGAAGGCGGTTCTGGAAAACCCCTCGCGCATCGAAGACGAGGACATCACCGCCTACGACGCGCTCTACATTCCCGGCGGCCACGGCGCGATGTACGACCTCGCCGAGAGTGATATCGCCGCGAAGGCGATCAGCACCGCCTGGGATGGCGGCAAGATCGTCGCCTCGGTCTGTCACGGCCCGGCGGCCTTCGACAAGGTGAAGGACAAGAATGGCGACTCCATCGTGAAAGGCCGCAAGGTCTCCGCCTTCACCGACAGCGAAGAGCGTGGCGTTGGTCTTGCCGATGTCGTGCCCTTCCTGCTGGAGACCCGCCTGCGCGAACTCGGCGCGAAGTTCGAGAGCGTCGACGACTGGCAGCCCCATGCGGTCGCCGACGGGCGTCTGGTGACGGGCCAGAATCCGGCGTCGTCCGAGGCGGCGGCGAAAGAAGTACTGGCCCTGCTGGGCTGATATCGAGAGGCGCTGCCCGGTCCGGGTGGCGCCTTCTTCGTGCCCACCAAATTCAGAGAGGCTGACATGTCGAAAATCATTCTCATCACCGGCGCATCCACCGGGATCGGCGAGAGCTGCGCGCGCCATGCGGTCGAGGCGGGTCACAAGGTGGCGTTGGTCGCACGCTCCGCGGACAAGCTCGAAGCGCTGGTCAAGGATCTGGGCGAAGAAAACGCCCTCGCGCTGCCCACCGATGTGACCGACCCCGATGCGCAGGAGCGCATGGTCGCCCGCGCGGTGGAGCATTACGGTCGACTCGACGTGGTTCTGGCCAATGCGGGCGTCGGCGCCTCGGCGCGCGGCACCGAGGCCGGATCGGTCGAGAGCTTCCAGAAGATGATCGAGGTGAACTGCCTCGCCGTGACCTACACCGCGAAATTCACCCTGCCGCATCTGCGCGCCTCAAAGGGGCATATGGTGCTGACCGGCTCGAAGGCGTCGCAGGGCGCGATGTTCGGCTCGGTCTATTCGGCGACCAAGTGGTTCATCCGCGGCTATGCCGACAATCTCGGCGAGGAGCTAGGTGAAGCCGGTGGCCGCGTCACCTGCCTGCATCCGGGCATGGTCGATACGCCGTTCTTCGACGAGGCGAAACCCGACGCGCTGCGCCCCGACGACATCGCGCGCGCCTTCCTCTTCGCGATCGATCAGCCAGATCACGTCCTGATCCCGCATCTGCCGGTTTATCCGAAGCCGAAGAAAGACTGATCGGGTCGGGGCGCGTCTGTTCGCGCCCCGTCTCAGACGGGCAAGGCGTCGACCGGGTGTTCGACCGGAGGCTCCGGCGCCTCCGGCTCGGGATCGGCGGTGCGGACGCCGAAATCCTCGAGCACGGCGAGGATCGCCGGTGTCACGAAGAGCGACAGCACCGTCGCCGCGCTCAGACCGAAGGCGAGGCTCGCCACGATCGGGCGCAGGAATTGCGCCTGCGTCGAGCTCTCCAGCAAAAGCGGGCCGAGCCCGACCACCGTCGTCAGCGAGGTCAGGAAGATCGCGCGGAAGCGGTCGCGCACGGCCTCTTTGCCAGCCTCGAGCATCGGGGTTCCGGTCGCGCGTCTCTCGCCGATGAAGGCGTCGAGCAGGATCGCGTCGTTCACCACGACGCCCGCCAGCGTCGCCAGCCCCACGAGGCTCGGCAGCGAGAGAGGCAGGCCAAGCAGCACATGCCCCCACATCACGCCGATCAGGCTGAGCGGGATCGTCGCGATCACCGCGACGGGTCGGATGAAGCTGCCCATGTAGAAGGCCAGCAGCAGGTAGACCCCGACCGCGCCCGCCGTCATGAAACGCACGAGCGACGCGCCGGTGGTCGCGGTGTCCTGTTCCTCGCCCAGAACCTGCACCTTCACGTCGGGACGCTTCTGCGCCAGTTCGGGCAGGTAATCGGCCCGCATTGCCGCCATCAGCTCGCGCGAATTGGCCCGCGTCGGGTCGATCGTGCCCTGCACCGAGACCGCGCGCTGCCCGTTCACATGGGTGATCGTGGTGTAACCGCGCGTCTCGCTGACCGTCGCTACCGCCGAGAGCGGCACCAGCGCGCCGTTCTTGCCGGGCACCCGCAGCGTCAGAACGTCGCCGATAGCGCGCCGCTCGGAGGGCGCGAGCCGGGCCACGATATCGACCTGACCGCGCGCATCGGCAAAGCTGACCGCGCTGTCGCCACGGAAGGCCGCGCGCAACTCACCGGCCAGCGCGGCAGGCGTCACGCCCAGCAGGTTTGCGACGCCCGGCTTCATCCGCACCACCAGCTCGGGCTTGCCCGGCTGCAGATCGAAGGTCACGTCGCGTACCCCGTCGAAGCCACGGAAGAAGCGGCGCAACTCGCGCGCGGTGGTCGCCAGTTCGCCAAGATCCGGGCCGGTGACGAGCAGATCGATCGGTTTGCCGCCCGCGCCGCGCTCCTTGTCGGTGATCCGGAAAGCGGCCATGTCGGGCATCTTGCCGACCAGCTGCTTCCAGCGATCGAGCACAGTGCCGACATCGGTGGTGCGCGTCCCTGCGGGCAGAAGCGAAGCGCTCACCGTGGCCATGTTCGGCCCCGTGGTCGGGCTGTCGGCATTGCTGCCATAGGTGATCGTGTAGCTTCGGACGAGCGGCTGGCCGTCTGGTTGAGCGGGGCTCAGTTCGGCATCCATCTCCTTGAGCGCTTTGACGACCTTGCTCACCCGCGCTTCGGTCAGCGAAAGCGGTGCGCCCGCAGGCAGCAGAAGCCGTGCCTCGACCGTGTCGCTCTCCAGCGTCGGGAAGCTCTGGTATTTCAGGAAGCCCCCGGTGAAGGGCGCGATCGAAAGCGACACGAGGAAGATCGCGAGCCCTATGGTCAGGTAGCGCCAGCGTAGCGCCACCCCGGCAAGCGGCACGATGACCCGGTCGCGCAGCCGATCAAACGCGCCGTTCACCGCGCGCTGCACGGGGCCGGGACGCATGTCGTGGCGCAGCGAGTGGCGCATATGGGCGGGCAGGATCAGGAAGGCTTCGATCAGGCTGACCGTCAGCGTGATGAGCAATACGATGGGGATGTATTTCAGCAGCGCGCCGATATTGCCGGTCAGGAAACTGAGCGGCCCGATCACCATTGCCGTGGTCAGGAAGGAAGCCAGAACGCCGGGAAAGACCTGCATCGTGCCTTTGACGGCAGCGACTTGCGCAGGTTCGCCCTGTTGCCGACGGCGTACGATGTTTTCGGAGATCACGATCGCATCGTCCATCAACAGGCCCGTCGCGACCAAGAGCGCCACCATCGTCATCATGTTGATCGTGTAGCCGAGGAATTGCATCGCGAAGATCGCGCCGAGGAAGCTGATCGGCAGGCCCATCGCGACCCAGAAGGACATGCGCAGCCCGAAGAACAGCCACATCGCGACGAGCACGAGGATCAGACCCTGCAACCCGTTGATCCCGATGATGCGCAGGCGCTCCACGATGTTGCGCGTGGAATCCGCCGAGATCGCGAGCTGGATATTGCCCGGTGCCTCGGCCTGCGCCTGCGCCATCTCGCGATCGAGCGCGGCCCGCACCCGCAGCGCATCCTGCGAGGCGGTCTTCTGGACCGAGACGATGGCGGCGCGCTTGCCGTCGAAATAGGTGGCCTGCGAGGGATCGGCGAAGCCTTCGCGGATCGTGGCGACGTCGCCCAGCCGCACCTCGCCGCCCGCAGCACTTCCCGCAATCGGAATCTGCGCCAGCTCGGCAGGCGTGCGCCTCTCGCCGAGGAATCGGATCGCCACCTCGCCCGAGCGCCCCTCGAGCGAGCCCGCGGGCATGTCGAGGCTGTAGCGCGCCAGCGTCGCACCCACGGCGCCCATGTCGAGCCCGAAGCGCTCCAGCGCGGAACGGTCGAACTCGATCGCGATTTCGCGGTCGGAGAAGCCGTTCACCGAGACCAGCGAGATCGCGGGATCGGCGCGCAGTTGATCGGCGAAGCTCTGGGCATAGGCGTAGAGGACCGCCGGATCGTCCGGCCCGGTCACCGCCACCGACGAGACCGAGGCAGTGCGCTCGACGATCTGCACCACCGGATCGTCAGCCTTGTCGGGGAACGAATTGATCCCGTCCACCGCGTCCTTGATGTCGTTGTAGAAGCGCGTCATATCCGCGCCCTCGATCATCTCTGCGGTGATCTGGGCGCTGTTGTCGCGCGCGAGGCAAGTCAGCTTCGCAAGGTTCTCGACCCGCGTGAGGATCGGATCGGTCACGGTGCAGATGCCGGTCTCGACCTCCGAAGGCGCGGCGCCCGGGTAGGTAATACGGACCGAGACATCCGAGGGCGGGGTCGCCGGGAAAGTGTCGCGCTGCAGGCTCGGCAGCGCCATCAGCCCGAGGCCCGCAATCGCGATCATCGCGATATTGGCCGCCGTGCGATGGCCGGCAAAAAGCGCGATCATTGCGCGGCCCCCGCGGGCTTGGCGGCGTCGCCCTCGGGCGCGGCTCCTTTGCCGCCGCCGCCGCCGCCACCGCCACCGCTGCCCGGTTGCGGGCTCGAAGGTGTCTGACCGATCGCCTCGGCGGCGATCTCCGACTTGCGAGCCTCGTCCTCGGTCGCTTTCACCGCCATGCCCGGTACCGCGATCGACGGGTCGGTGATCACCAGTTGATCGCCCGCCTTGAGGCCCTGTGCGATCACCGCCAGATCGCCCGAAACGAAGCTGGTCTTAACTGCGCGCTTCGCCAGCGTCCCATCCTCGGAGACGACCATTGCACTCCCAACCGCCACCGCTTCGGCGGGCACGACGAGCAGGCTCTGCTTGGGCGCGGCGAGTTCCACCGCGACGACCATGTTGCGCCGGAGGGGCGGGCGCTCGCCCGCCTGCGCCTGACCCAACGGATCGTCGACCCGCACCACGACGGGCGCGCTTTGCGTGGTCTCGTCGATCGCGTCGCCCATCCGCTCGACCCGGGCCTTCCAGACAATGGGATGCTCGGGTTCGGGCAGGGTGACGCGCGCCTTCAGATCCGTGACCTTCGTGCCGTCGCCCGCGAGCCGGAGCAGGGGCCCCATCCGCCCGATCGGGAATTGCGCCGAGATGTCGACGGCCTCGATGCCTTCGCCGCTCAGCAGGACCTGACCGCGATTGACGTATTGCCCGAGATCCGCGTCGAGCGAATTGACCCGCAGGTCGAAAGGCGCCGTGATCGTCGACAGCCCGATCGCACGGTCGATCGTCGCCGCCTGCGTATCCAGCACTTCGCGCTCTGCCTCGTTCAGCTTCAGCTGGCTTTCGAGATCGGCGACCTTGGTCTGCGCGGTCAGCAGTTGGCGGCGCACCCCGTCGAGTTGGGTCTGAGTGATCCGGCCCAGATCGTGGAGAGATTTCTGCCGGTCGAACTCATCCTGTGCCAGCGCGAGGTCGGATTGCGCCAGATCCAGGCTCGTGCGCACCGTGTCGTCCTTGACCTTCGAGGCGGCGACCTGCGCCTCGAGACTGGCGCGCTGCAGTTTCAGATCGCTGTCGTCGATGGTGAAAAGCGGCGTACCTTTCGCCACGATGTCACCGGGCGCGAGCGGCTTGGCGATGTCGCGGATCTCGCCCTCGATCCGGGCGATGGCGCGCCACTCGCGCACCGGGGCGACCATGCCGTAGCCGCTGACGCGCGGGATCATCTCGGTGGGCGCGAGCGTGATCACCCGCACCAGCGCCGCCGGGCGGTTCGCCTCGCTCGGACTGGGCAGCGATTTCAGATCGCCCGCAAAGACGATCGCCGCCACACCGAGCGCGGTCGGCACCGCCACCATCGCGAGCCTTGCCAGACCCGTGCCAATTCCCGCCATGATGTCCCTCATCACTCATGTCATTTCACTATCTACCCAGAACTTCGCGCATCGACCTAGCGTAAATGTGACGCACCCCCCGGAGGGAGGGGGACGCGCGCGGCGCGAGCCTCTCAATACCAAAGACGATCGGAGCAAGGCTTGGCGGGCGCGGGCCGGGCCCTACACTCAACCTAGATCACATCTCGAGACGACCACAGCCACCTGTTCAGGGAGCCAGACACGCCATGAAATATCCTCTTATCCTGGCCGCCGCGGTCTTCGGGGGCGCACTCGCCTCCACCGCGCAGGCCGATATCACCGTCTCCTCCAAGATCGACACCGAGGGCGGTCTCTTGGGCAATATCATCGCGCTATCGCTGGAAAATGCCGGGATGCCGGTGGAGCGGCGGCTGCAATTGGGCGGCACGCAGGTCGTTCGCAAGGCGATCCTCGCGGGCCAGATCGACATCTATCCCGAATATACCGGCAACGCGGCCTATTTCTTCAACGAGGCCGATAGCGATATCTGGAAGGATGCGGCAAAGGCCCATGATCGCGCGGCCGAACTGGACAAGCAGAACGATATCACCTGGCTCGATTCCGCGCCGGCCAACAACACCTGGGCGATTGCGGTGACGGGCGATCTGGCCAAAAAGAACGACCTCACCACGATGTCCGATTTCGGCAACTGGGTGTCGAATGGCGGTGACGTGAAGCTCGCGGCCTCGACCGAATTCGTTTCGTCCCCCGCCGTGCTGCCCGCGATGGAGAAGGCTTACGGATTCAAATTGAGCCCCGATCAGACCGTGGTTCTCTCGGGTGGCGACACGGCGGCGACCATTCAGGCGGCGGCGCGCGGCACTTCGGGCGTGAACGCGGCGATGGCCTATGGCACCGATGGTGGCGTGGGCGCGGCGGGGCTCGTCGTGATGGAAGACGACAAGGGCGTGCAGCCGGTCTACGAGCCCACCCCGATCGTGCGCGACGCGGTGCTGAAGGAATATCCGAAGATCCCCGAAGTGCTGAACCCGATCTTCGACAAGCTCGACATGCAGACGCTTCAGAAACTTAACGGCCGTATCCAGGTCGGCGGTGAACCTGCCGAGGCGGTCGCGAAGGATTACCTGACGCAGATCGGGGTGTTGAACTGAGCGCCGCAGCGATGCGTGTGCGGGGCGTGACCGCTGGCCTCTCGCCGCCCGGGGTGCTCTTCGCGCTCTTGGGGCTGGCTGCGATCTTCACGCCTTTCCTCACGCTCGCCGCGAACCGGATCGTGGCGGGCGAGGGGCGCGCCCTGTGGACCGTCGCCGCGCCGCAGGTCACGGCGCCCGCGATGGCGCTGATGCTGCTGGGGCTCGCCTTTGGCCTGCCCGCCGCGCGGCCTTACTTGCGCATCGCGGGCGCGGCGCTTGGCCTCGCGGGACTGGTCTGGCTGCTGATCGCGGGCGCGTCGTTTCTGCTGACCGAGGCGGGCGAGTATGCGCGTGTCTCGCCGGCTGCCGGGTTCTGGTTCCTGCTGGTGGTCTTCGCGCTGATGATGGCCGACGCGCTTTCCGCGCTGTCGCCGGGGCCTGCAGCGCGGGCGGGAATTTTAGGGCTGGTGATCGCGCTCGTCGCGGCGCTGCTGTGGTCGGGGGCGCTGAGCGATCTGTCTATCGCGCAGGAATTCGCGAGCCGCAAGGACGCCTTCTACACCGCGAGCCTGCGCCATCTGGGCCTTGCCTTCGGCTCGCTGCTGGCCGCGGCGGTGATCGGCCTGCCGCTGGGCGTGATGTGCCACCGCAATGCGGCGCTGCGCGGTGCATTGCTTCCGGTGCTGAGCTTCCTGCAGACGATCCCCTCGCTCGCGATGTTCGGGCTCATGATCCCGGTGCTGAGCTGGCTGAGCGGGATCATCCCCGGCGCCCGCGCGATCGGTATTGCGGGGATCGGCTTCGCGCCTGCCTTCCTTGCACTCACCCTCTATTCGCTGCTGCCGGTCGTCGCCAACGTGCTGGCGGGTCTGCGCAGCGCACCTGCCTCCGCGCTCGAGGCTGCGCGTGGGATGGGCATGACATGGCGCCAGCGTCTCGCGCGGGTGGAACTGCCGCTGGGCTTGCCGGTGGTGCTGGCCGGGCTGCGCATCGTGCTGGTTCAGAATATCGGGCTGGCAGTGATCGCCGGGCTGATCGGCGGCGGCGGCTATGGCACATTCGTCTTTCAGGGCCTCAACCAGACGGCGGGCGACCTGATCTTGCTGGGCGCGCTGCCCACTGTCGCCCTGGCGCTGGTTTCGGCCATCGCAATGGACATCCTCGTCGAACTGACGACCCCCCGAACGGAGCGTGAAGAATGATCGAAATCGACGAGATCACGAAGCTCTATGACGACACGACGGCGGTGGACCACGTTTCGATGACGGTCGAGACCGGAACGATCACGGTGATCGTGGGCACCTCCGGTTCGGGCAAGACGACGCTTCTGCGGATGATCAACCGGCTGATCGAGCCGAGTTCCGGCGAGGTGCGGATCAATGGCGAGTCCACCGCCGCGCTGCCCAAACACGAGCTGCGCCGCCGGATCGGCTATGTCATTCAGGGCGACGGGCTGTTCCCGCATTATACGATCGCGGGCAATATCGGCGCGGTGCCCAAACTGCTCGGCTGGTCCAAGGACAAGACCAGCGCCCGGGTCGACGAGTTGCTGGACCTGTTCTCGATGGAGCCCGCGCAGTTTCGCGACCGTTATCCGGCGGAGCTGTCGGGTGGTCAGCAGCAACGTGTGGGCGTCGCCCGCGCCTTGGCCTCACGGCCCGATCTGCTGCTGATGGACGAGCCTTTCGGCGCGCTCGACCCGATCATTCGCGCCCGGGCGCAAGCCGATCTGCGGCGCATCCAGCGGCAGCTGGGGTCGACCATCGTGCTGGTGACGCATGACATGGAAGAGGCGATCCATCTGGGCGACCGGGTGGCGGTCATGGATGGCGGCAAGCTTCTGCAACATGGCACGCCCGCCGAGATCATCGCCGAGCCCGCCACCGATTTCGTCGCGCAGATGGTGGGCGGGGTTGATCGTCCGCTCCGGCTTTTGTCGTTGATCCCGGTCTCGGACGTGATGGAAGACGGGACGGCCGAGGGCGAGCCGATCGCGCCCGACACCAGCCTGCGCGATGCGCTGTCGCTGTGTCTTTGGCGCGGCTGCGAGGCGCTGCCGGTGGCGGATGGCGACCGTCCGCTTGGGCGGGTCACTCTGGCGACGATCCGCGCCCGCGCGGCGGAGCTGGCATGAGCCGCAGCGGCGCGATCCGGGCCACCTGCGTGGCGCTGCTGCTGGCGCTGGTGCTGCGTCCGCATTGGTTCGCGCCGGTCTTTGCGCCCTTCGCCCCGGCGGGCGGGCCGGTGATCTACGAGCGCGCCTCGATCCTGTCGCTCTCGCTCAGCCATCTGGGGCTGGTGGCGCTGGCCTCCGGGCTGGCGACGCTGGTCGCGGTGGGCCTTGCCATCCTCGTGACGCGACCTGCGGGCGCGGCTTTTCTGCCGCTGTCGCGCACGATCACCAATATCGGCCAGACCTTCCCGCCGGTTGCGGTGCTGGCGCTGGCGGTGCCCGCGCTCGGCTTCGGGGCCGGGCCGACGCTGGTGGCGCTGTTCCTCTACGGCTTGCTGCCGATCTTCGAGACGGCCATTGCCGGGCTCTCGACTCTGCCGCCCGCGACGATGGAGGCCGCCCGCGGCATCGGCCTGACCCGCTGGCAGCGCCTGATCCGGGTGGAATTGCCGCTGGCCCTGCCGGTGATCCTGACGGGCATTCGGCTGTCGGTGGTGATCGCCATCGGCACGGCGACGGTCGGCTCCACCGTGGCCGCGCGAACTTTGGGCGAGGTGATCATCGCCGGGCTTTTGACCAGCAACACGGCCTTCGTCCTTCAGGGCGGCGTGATCGTGGGGTTGTTCGCGGTGCTCGTCTATGACGCCCTGAGCCTGCTGGAGACCGCCCTCACACGCCGTCTGGGGCGTCCCTCCGCCGGGGCGGAAGCGTAGCGCACGGCCCGGTGAAGGACGATAGCGTTTCGCCGAGACCGCGCGCCGTGGAACAGGCTTTCTTTCGCGTAGGACATTGATGGAATTCGTTCCGATTCCGCTCGACGAGATGGGATAAAAGACTAATTTTATCAGATGCTTGTCTGGCGCATCGACTCCGGTATGCGGCGTTACTAGGTAAGGCGCCTGTCATTCCGACGCGCCCCACGGCGGCGTCTTCGACCTATCGGAGGTATCTCGCATGAAACCCGTTCGCACCCTCATCGCCATCGCAGCCCTCGCCGGGATCGTGGCGCCCGCGGCCCAGGCCGCGAGCCTCGCTGATATCCAGAAAGACGGCGTCTTCCGCGTCGGCACCGAAGGCACCTATCCGCCCTTCACCTACCATGACGAATCGGGAAAGCTGACCGGCTTCGACGTCGCCATCGCGCGCGCCATCGGCGAAAAGCTGGGCGTGAAGGTGAAGTTCCTCGAAGGCCGCTGGGACGGCCTGATCGCAGGGCTCGATGCCGACCGCTACGACGCGGTGATCAACGAGGTGGGCATCACCGATGCGCGCAAGAAGAAATACGATTTCTCGCAGCCCTATATCGCGTCGAAAGCGGCGCTGATCGTGCGCAAGGACGAGACCGACATCACCGGCTTCGACGATCTGAAAGGCAAGACCGCCGCCCAGACGCTCTCGAGCAATTTCGGCAAGATCGCCTCGGATCACGGTGCCGAACTGATCGGCACGAACGGGTTCGATCAGTCGATCGCGCTTGTCATCCAGAACCGCGCCGATGCGACGGTGAATGACAGCCTGTCCTTCCTCGACTTCAAGAAGAACAAGCCGGACGCCCCCGTGAAGCTGGCCGCGACCATGCCCGATGCGAACTATTCCGGCGTGATCATCGCGAAGGACCAGCCCGACCTGCTGGCTGCGATCAACAAGGCGCTCGACGAGATGAAGGCCGACGGGACCTACCAGAAAATCTCCGAAGAGTATTTCGGGGAAGACGTCTCGAAGTAAGCCGAATGTCGAGTCGCGCGCGCCTTCGGGGTTCGGCCCGGAGGCGCGTGAGGCTTGCAGAAAGGATCCGCTATGGCTGACTGGTTGCCCCTGATGTGGTCATCGCTCGTGCCGCTTTTGCAGGCGACGGTGACCTTCACGATCCCGCTGACGCTCATCACCTTCACGCTGGGCCTTGCGCTCGGGCTGCTCTGCGCGGTGATCCGGCTGTTCGGGCCGCGTCCGCTGGTGTGGATCGTGCGGTTCTATGTCTGGGTGATCCGGGGCACGCCGCTTCTGGTGCAGCTTTTCCTGATCTTCTACGGGCTGCCGAGCCTCGGGATCACGCTCGACGCCTTCGTGGCGGGGCTGATCGGCTTCACGCTGAATGTCGGCGCCTACACGTCGGAAATCCTGCGCGCGGCGCTGTCCTCGGTGTCCAAGGGGCAGTGGGAAGCGTCCTATTCCATCGGCATGAACTGGCGGCAGACGATGACCCGCACCATTGTGCCGCAGGCCTCGCGCGTCGCGGTGCCGCCCTTGTCGAACAGCTTCATCTCGCTGGTGAAGGATACGTCGCTCGCCGCAGCGATCACCGTGCCGGAACTGTTTCAGGCGGCGCAGCGGATCGTCGCGACCACCTATGAACCGCTCGTCCTCTATGTCGAGGCGGCGCTGATCTATCTCGCGCTCTGCTCGGTCCTGTCGGCGCTGCAGGGGCGGCTCGAGCGGAGCCTCGGCCAATATGGCGGCTTTCTGGAGGAACGCACATGATCGAGCTGTCGAATATCACCAAGCGGTTCGGCGAGAACGAGGTTCTGTCGGGGATCTCGCTGTCTTTGCCTGAGGGCTCCGTGACCGCGTTGATCGGCCCCTCGGGCGGCGGCAAGAGCACGCTTTTACGAACGATCAACCTGCTGGAGGTGCCGACGAGCGGCACGCTTGCCATCGGCGACGCTTCGGTGACGCTGACCGAGGGCGGGCGGCTCTCGCGCGGCCAGATCCAGTCGATCCGGCAACAGACCGGGATGGTGTTCCAGAACTTCCAGCTCTTCCCGCATCGCACCGCGATCGAGAACGTGATGGAGAGCCTCGTGACCGTGCAGAACTGGCCTGCCGCGAAAGCCCGCGAGCGCGCGATGTCGCTCTTGGAGAAGGTCGGAATGGCGCATAAGGCCGATGCCTGGCCCGCGACGCTTTCGGGCGGGCAGCAGCAGCGCATCGCGATTGCCCGCGCGCTCGCCCCGTCGCCGAAAGTGCTGCTCTGCGACGAGCCGACCTCGGCGCTCGATCCGGAACTGGCGGCGGAAGTCGTTGACGTTCTGGCACAGCTGGCCCGCGAGGGCACGACGATGGTGATGGCCACCCACGATTTGCGGCTGGCCTCGCAGATCGCCGAGCGGGTGGTCGTGCTGGAAAGCGGCGGGGTGGTCGAGACCGGCCCGGCGCGGCAGGTCTTCGATGCGCCCGAGCGCGAGCGCACCAAGCGGTTCATCGCCACGCTGAAATCGACCGGCGAGACCGCAGCCCCGGATACTGCCCCGCGCCCCGTCTGAGGCGCGGGCGGCGGCGGGTTCAGAACGCCCAGTCCTCGTCCTCGGTCGCGACCGCCTTGCCGATCACGTAGCTCGATCCCGAGCCCGAGAAGAAGTCGTGGTTTTCGTCCGATCCGGGCGAGAGCGCGGCGAGGATCGCGGGGTTCACGCGCGTAGCCTCTTCGGGGAAGAGCGCCTCGTAGCCGAGGTTCTGCAGCGCCTTGTTGGCGTTGTAATGCAGGAAGTGCTTCACATCCTCCGTCAGGCCCAGACCGTCATAGAGCTGCTCGGTATAGCGGCCCTCGATGTCATAGAGGTCGAACATCAGCGAGAAGGCGAAATCCTTGATCTCGGCGCGCTCGGCTTCGGTCACATGCTCCAGCGCGCGCTGGAACTTGTAGCCGATGTAATAGCCGTGGATCGCCTCGTCGCGGATGATCAGGCGGATCAGGTCGGCGGTGTTGGTCAGGCGCGCGCGGCTCGACCAGTGCATCGGCAGGTAGAAGCCCGAATAGAACAGGAAGCTCTCGAGAAAGACGCTCGCCACCTTGCGCTTCAGCGGGCTCGCCGTCGCGTCGTATTCGTCGAGGATCAGCCGCGACTTGGCCTGCAGATGCGGGTTCTCCTGCGACCAGCGGAAAGCCTCGTCGACCTCGGCGGTGTTGCACAGCGTCGAGAAAACAGACGAATAGCTGCGCGCATGCACGGCCTCCATGAAGGCGATGTTGGACAGCACCGCTTCCTCATGGGGCGTCGCCGCATCCGCCATCAGCGCAGGCGCGCCCACGGTGTTCTGGATCGTGTCCAGCAGCGTCAGCCCGGTGAAGACCCGGATCGTGAGCGTCTGTTCATCCTCGGTCAGTTGCGACCAGCTTTGAATGTCGTTCGACAGCGGCACCTTCTCGGGCAGCCAGAAATTCGACGTGAGCCGGTTCCAGACTTCGAGATCCTTGTCGTCCTGAAGGCGGTTCCAGTTGACGGCACGGGGGACGGGGCGGGATGTGTGCAGATCTTTCATGGCGGGCCTCACAGAGAACACGAAACGCAGCCCTGCACCTCGGTTCCCTCGAGGGCCGCTTGGCGCAGGCGGATGTAATAGATGGTCTTGATGCCACGCCGCCATGCGTAGATCTGGGCGCGGTTGATGTCGCGGGTCGTGGCCTCGGCCGGGAAGAACAGCGTCAGCGAGAGACCTTGATCGACATGCTCGGTCGCTGCCGCATAGGTGTCGATGATCGCCTCGGGGCCGATCTGATAGGCGTCGCGGTAGAACTCGAGATTGTCGTTCGTCATGTAGGGCGCGGGGTAATAGACCCGGCCGATCTTGCCTTCCTTGCGGATCTCGATCTTCGCGGTGATCGGGTGGATCGAGGCGGTCGCATTGTTGATATAGCTGATCGAGCCGGTGGGCGGCACGGCTTGCAGGTTGCGATTCCACAGGCCGGACTCCATGACCCGGTCGCGCAGCTCGGCCCAGTCGGCGCGGGTGGGCAGGGTGATCCCGAAGCGGTCGAACAGGGCCGTTACGGTGTCGCTCTCAGGCAGCCAGTCGCGGGTGACGTATTTCTCGAAGAAGCTGCCATCGGCGTAAGCCGAGGCCTCGAACCCCTTGAAACTCCGGCCATGCTCGGCGGCCAGCCGGTTCGACTCCGCCAGCGCGTGATGGGCTACGGCGGCGAAATAAACGGAGGTGAATTCGATCCCCTCGGGGCTGCCATAATGGATGCGCTCGCGGGCGAGGAAACCGTGTAGGTTCATCTGACCCAGACCGATCGCGTGACTTTCCTCGTTGCCCTTGCGGATCGAGGGGACGGCGTTGATCGCACTCATCTCCGACACCGCCGAGAGCGCCCGGATCGCGGCCCCGACGCTCGCACCCAGATCGCCGCCATCCATCACCTTGGCGATGTTGAGCGAACCCAGATTGCACGAGATATCCGTGCCCATCTGCGCGTAGCCCAGATCCTCGTCGAACTCGGAAGGCTCGGCCACCTGCAGAATCTCCGAACACAGGTTCGACATGGTGATCCGTCCCGCGATCGGGTTGGCGCGGTTCACCGTGTCCTCGAACATGATGTAGGGATAGCCGCTTTCGAACTGGATCTCGGCCAGCGTCTGGAAGAAGGCGCGGGCGTTGATCTTGCGTTTGCGGATGCGCGCGTCGTCGACCATTTCGTGGTATTTCTCGGTCACGGAAATCTCCGAGAAGGCGCATCCATAGACCCGCTCCACGTCATGGGGCGAGAAGAGATACATCTCCTCGTTCTTCTTCGCGAGTTCGAAGGTGATGTCGGGGATCACCACGCCGAGGCTCAGCGTCTTGATCCGGATTTTCTCGTCCGCATTCTCGCGCTTGGTGTCGAGGAAGCGCAGGATGTCGGGGTGATGGGCGTGCAGATAAACCGCGCCCGCGCCCTGACGCGCGCCCAGCTGGTTGGCATAGCTGAAGCTGTCTTCGAGCAGCTTCATCACCGGGATCACGCCCGAGGACTGGTTCTCGATCCCTTTGATCGGCGCGCCATATTCGCGGATATTGGTCAGCATCAGGGCCACGCCGCCGCCGCGTTTCGACAGTTGCAGCGCCGAGTTGATGCCGCGCCCGATGCTTTCCATGTTGTCTTCCAGTCGCAGCAGGAAGCAGGAGACGAACTCGCCCCGCGCCTTCTTGCCCGCGTTGAGGAAGGTCGGCGTCGCGGGCTGGAAGCGTCCTGCCAGCATCTCCTCCATGAGGCGCATCGCCAGCGCCTCGTCGCCGCGCGCAAGCGTCAGTGCCACCATCACCACCCGGTCCTCGTAGCGCTCGAGATAGCGCTGCCCGTCGCGGGTCTTCAACGTGTAGGAAGTGTAGTATTTGAACGCGCCGAGGAAGGTCGGAAAACGGAATTTTGCCGCGAAAGCCGCCTCCCAGATCGCGCGCTGGAAGTTGCGCGAATACTGATCGAGCACGGCGGCGTCGTAATAGCCTTCCTCCACCAGATAGCCGAGCTTTTCGTCCAGCGAATGGAAGAAGACCGTGTTCTGGTTCACGTGACGCAGAAAATATTGCCGCGCCGCCATCCGGTCGGCGTCGAAGCGGATATTGCCCTCCGCGTCATAGAGGTTGAGCATTGCGTTGAGCGCGTGGTGATCAAGCCCCGCGAATTCCGAGGCCGTGGCCCCGCTCGGTTTCACGTCGCTGTCGAGCATTCCAGCCTCCAGAAATTGTCGAGACCCGCGCGCACGCGGTCGATGTCAGTATCGGTCCCCGCCAGTTCGAACCGGTAGAGCACGGGGATATTGCACTTGCGCGCCAGCAGATCGCCCGCGCAGGCGAAAAGCGCGCCGAAATTGCGATTGCCGCTGGCGATTACGCCGCGCAGACCCGCGCGGCGGGCGGGATCGTTGAGAAAGGCGATTACCGGTTTCGCGACCGCGCCGCGCCCCTTGCCGTCGGCGTAGCTTGGGCAGATCAGGACGTAGGGGCAGGGCGGGTACGGCATCGCCGCCTCCGCCGAGAGGGGCAGGCGCTGCGCGGGCAGGCCCAGCCGCTCCACGAAGCGCTGCGTGTTCCCCGAGGCCGAGGAGTAATAGATCAGCCTTGCCTGTCCCATGATCCGGGCCCGCGCTCAGCTGAGCTGTCCGATCATGTCGGGCCGGAAGCCCGCCCAGTGATCCTCGCCCGCGATCACCACGGGCGCCTGACGGTAGCCGAGGTCCTGCACCATCTCCATCGCGGCGGCATCCTCGGTGAGGTCGATCACGTTGTAGTCGATCCCCTTGGCATCCAGCGCACGGGTCGTGGCGGTGCATTGCACGCAGGCCGGTTTCGAATAGACGGTGATGGTCATGTGTCCTGTCCCTTTGTTGGCTGTCGGCAGCGCGGGACAAGGCTCGTGGGCAGGGTGCCGCAGCACATAGCCACGCGCCCGGGCCCTCCGCCGCGGTCGTCGTCTATGTGCTCTGGCAGGTCTCCTGGCTCGCGGCTCGAGCGCCTCTCGGTCCGTCTTCCCGGCGCATCGCACCAGTGACATTCGGACATCAGGCTCGCCGCTTACAGTTGCGGGGGCAGCGCCGGAATCTCACCGGCTTCCCTCTTCGCCTGCGGAGTGACTCGCAGGAACCAAAGCAACATCATATTGGGATGCATGGTGTAGTGGTGTCAATATATAGATTGCCCTGCCGCGCGAAACTCTCGCGTGACAGGAGCGTGTCTTGCCTCAGGCCCCGTCGCCGAGCGCCCGGATATGCGCCGGGAGGCGGTCGTTCTGGCCATACATGAAGTGGTTCTCCATGCGCTCCGAGAAGCGGCTGGCCTCGGTCTCGCGACCCACGGCCTCGGCCATTTCGCGGATATGCATCGGGCTCGCCCCGCAGCACACGCCGAGATAATTCACCCCGATCGCCTGCGCCTCACGCGCGAAGGCGCCGATCTCGTAGCGGTTGCAGGCCAACGGATCGAGCGCGGTCGGGAAGGTCCGGCCATGCGGCGAGGGGCAGGTGCAGCCGTTGTGATCGGAGAGGTTGAAGAAGGTGGGCTCCTCTTTCGTGGTCCGGTAGGGCACGGGCAGGGCGCCGACATGGCAGCTCACCGCCGCGCGCACCTTGCGCAGCCACGGCATCATCGTCTGCGGCCCGCGGAAGCAGTTCAGCCCGACGACATCGGCGCCCGCCTGTTCAAGTTTCTGGCAGGTCTCGACGATGCCGACCCCGTCCATCATCTCGTTGGCCGCCATCGGTGCCAGCGTCAGCACCACCGGCAGCCCCGACGCCTTCGCGGCCTCGAGCGCGCATAGCGCCTCGCCCGCGTAGTAAAAGGTCTCGCCGATGAGAATATCCGCGCCTTCCTCGACCGCCCAGCCGACCATCTCGTCGAACATCGCGCGCACCTCGGCCTGCCGCGCCGGATCGGCCGGGTCCCAGATATTCGTGTTCGAGATATTGCCCGCCATCAGGTTTCCGGTCTTGGCATTGGCGACCTCGCGGGCGATCTTCAGCGCCGCGCGGTTGAGCGGCTCCAGCAGGTCTTCCTTGCCGATCACGCGCATCTTCTCGCGGTGGCCGTTATAGGTGAAGGCCTCGACGATATCGCTTCCGGCGCGCTGGAAATCGACATGCAGATTGCGCAGCGCCTGCGGGTATTCGAGCGCCACCTCGGGCACGAATTCCCCGGCGGTCAGATAGCCGCGCCGTTCCAGTTCGAACAGAAAGCCCTCGGCGCAGATTACCGGGCGCGCGTCGAGCAGGCGGGTCAGTTTGTTGTCATTCATGGAGAGATCCTCTCAGTTCATCCATGACCATCGTTGGACAGAGCCGAGCCTCACAGGAGACGGAGTGCCGTTCCCTGCTGCAATGGTCCTCGGCCGGGCCGCTGAATGCGACCGCAAGACGAAGAACGGGTTAGAGGCCGCGCCGCGCGCGTGCGCCGCCGCGCCGCACCGGCGGGGGCATCTCGATCGGCAAGGCGAAAGGCTGCGGGGTCAGCGACTCCAGCAACAGCTCGCAGAACACCTCCGCCGCTGGTGAGATCAGGGAGTGCGGATAGGCCTGCATATGGGCGACGATCGCCGCCTTCGCATAGGGCATGTCGCCCGGCAGCGTGCCAAGCCATTCCATGTAGCCCAGCGTGCCCAGCTCACGCGCCCGCAGCGGCGAGATCGGTCCTATATCGAGTTGTAAGAGTGAAAGCGTTCGTTCCAAAAGCATCGCGCCCTCCGCGCAAAAGGGCGGGATTGGTCGCGGCACGGCGATATGCGAGGTCCGATCTGGTCCATCACTCGACTCTCCGTCCCAGGGCACCCCGCCCGGGTTTAAGGTGACCGAGATGCGCGGCGGCGCATCCGAGATGGCAGGTCTCCTGACTCGCGGGTCGTGGCTTCACCGGACCTTCCCAACCTTTGCAGGTCAGTGGCGTTTTCGGTGGCGCTCGCCGCTTACAGTTGCGGGGGCAGTCACGGAGTTGGGCCTCGCCCGCACCGTGTTCCCTTTTCAGCCGACCCTTTGGGGCCGGACACCATCCCGGATTTGATCGCAGGAAAATCTCTCGCTGTCCAGACCGGATTGGGCGGCGGAGGGTACGCGGGCAGAGCCCCGTCCGAAAGGCTCCGCGTTGACAGAGATCAAGGCCCCGATGCGCGCCTCGGATAGAGTGCCCGCAAGTGCAAACAGGAGAGGCGAGCCCATGACGACGAAGAAAGAAGTCATTCCTTTCGACAGCTTACGCCGCGAGGATGTCGCGCTTGTGGGCGGCAAGAACTCTTCGCTTGGCGAGATGGTGCAGGAGTTGGGCGCCAAGGGTATTCAGGTCCCGCCGGGCTTCGCCACCACCGCCGACGCCTATCGGATGTTTCTCGATGAAAACAAGCTGACAGAGGCCATCGCGGGCTATCTTGCGGATTACGATGCGGACAAGATCACCCTTCATGTCGCGGGGCAAAGCATTCGCGACACGATCGTGGCAGGCGATTGGCCTGCCTCGACCGAAGCCGCAATCCGGGAGGCGTATCGCGATCTGTCCAAGCGGGCAGGGGTGCCCGAGGTCTCCGTCGCCGTGCGCTCGAGCGCGACGGCCGAAGACCTTCCCGATGCCAGCTTCGCCGGTCAGCAGGAGACCTATCTCAACGTCTCGGGCGAGGAGGAGCTTCTGACCGCCTGCCGCAAGTGCTATGCCTCGCTCTTTACCGACCGCGCGATCACCTATCGCAAGCTCAGAGGGTTCAATCACCTCGATGTCGCGCTCTCCGTGGGCGTTCAGCAGATGGTGCGCTCGGATATCGGCGGGTCAGGGGTGATGTTCTCGATCGACACCGAAACCGGCTTCGACAAGGTCGTGCTGATCAGCGCGGCCTGGGGCTTGGGCGAAAACGTCGTGCAGGGCGCGGTGACGCCGGACGAGTTTCAGGTCTACAAGCCGTTCCTCGGTAAGACGGGGATCAAACCGATCATCGAGAGGAAGCTCGGCGCGAAAGAGATCAAGATGATCTATGCCGGGCCGGACGCTCCGAACCCGGTGCGCAACGTGCCGACCTCGAAAGCCGAGCGCGGGAGGTTCGTCCTGTCGGATGACGAGGTGCTCGACCTCGCGCAGCAAGCGGCGACCATCGAAGCGCATTACGGGCAGCCGATGGACATGGAATGGGCCAAGGACGGCGTCACGGGCAAGCTTTACATCGTGCAGGCGCGCCCCGAGACGGTTCAGTCGCGAGTGTCCGCCGGGTCTTTGCGGCGCTACACGATCGGCGCGCATGGTCCGGTCGTCGTCAACGGTCTGTCGGTGGGCGAGCAGATCGCGACCGGGCGGGTCTGTCTGATCGAGGACGTCAAGGACATCGACGATTTCGTGGACGGCTCGATCCTTGTCACCTCGACGACGGACCCCGACTGGGTGCCGGTGATGAAACGGGCCTCGGCGATCATCACCGATCACGGAGGCAGAACCAGCCATGCCGCCATCGTCAGCCGCGAGTTGGGTGTTCCCGCCGTCGTCGGGTGTGGAGATGCGACCCATGTGCTGCATGACGAGCAGGAGGTGACCGTCTGCTGCGCCGAAGGAGACGAGGGTCTGGTCTATGACGGCTTTGCCGAATTCTCGGTCGAAGATCTGAACCTCGATGCGGTGCCGGAGACCAAGACCAAGGTCATGCTCAACCTCGCCAACCCGGCGATCGCGGCGCGCTGGTGGCGGCTGCCGATCGACGGTGTCGGTCTGGCGCGGATGGAATTCGTGATCTCGAACACGATCCGGGTCCACCCGATGGCGCTGCTGCATTTCTCCGACATTCAGGAGGCGGAAGTGCGGGAGGAAATCGAAACCCTCACTAGGGGATACGAGGACAAGTCCGAATATTTCGTCGATCAACTGGCGCTCGGCCTGTCCCGGATCGCCGCCGTGGCCTATCCGAACCCGATGATCCTGCGGCTGAGCGATTTCAAGACGAACGAATATGCCGACCTGCTTGGCGGGCGGCAGTTCGAGCCGGTGGAATCCAACCCGATGATCGGCTGGCGCGGCGCCTCGCGCTATTACGATCCGGCCTATGTCGACGGGTTCCGGCTGGAATGTCGGGCGATCCGTCGGCTGCGCGAAGAGGCCGGATTCGACAATGTGCTGGTGATGGTGCCGTTCTGCCGGACGCCCGAGGAAGCCGACCGCGTGCTGGCGGTGATGGCCGAGGAAGGGCTGGTGCGCGGATCGAACGGGCTGCAGATCTACGTGATGTGCGAAGTGCCCTCGAACGTCATCCTCGCCGAAGCCTTCGCCGAGCGGTTCGACGGGTTCTCCATCGGGTCCAACGATCTGACGCAGCTGACCCTAGGGATCGATCGCGACAGCGACAGGCTCGCGACGCTCTTCGACGAACGCCATGCCGCCGTTCAGTGGATGATCCGGACGGTCATAGAGAAAGCGCATGACGTGGGCGCGAAGGTCGGTCTCTGCGGTCAGGCGCCCTCGAACTACCCGGAATTCGCCCGCACACTGGTGGAGTTCGGGATCGACTCGATCTCGGTGACGCCGGACAGCTTTCTGAAGGTGAAAGGCCATGTCGCGGAGGCCGAAGGCAAAGGGTGACCGGACGCCCGCGGGCTGCACGCGTTAGAGGCGCAGCCCGGTCTCGGCGTCGAAGACCTTGGCCTTGCCCATATCGACCTCAAAGCTGAAGGGCGCGCCCGGGGGCAGGGCGTCCTCGGGCCGGACCCGGGCGATCACCTCGGTCTCGCCCAGGGCGAAGACGATCATCGTGTCCGGTCCGGTCGGCTCGACCAGATCCACCGGACGTTCGAAGACGAAACGGTCGGGGCCGGGCAGTTCGGTCCCGGCCATGAAGATCACCTCCGGCCGAAGCCCGAGGACGACCTTTTGCCCGTCGGGGGCGGTGATCCGCTCCGCGAGCTTTTGGGACAAGGGGAACCGAAGCGCTTCTGCCGCGCCCTCCGCCACTTCGACAGATACGCCTTCCGGCTCCCCGCGGCGCAGGACACCGGGCAGCATGTTCATCGGCGGCGAGCCCATGAAGCCTGCGACGAACAGGTCCACCGGATCGTCGTAGATCGCGCCGGGCTCGGCCACCTGACGGATATGGCCGTTATCCATCACCGCGATCCGTGTCGCCAGCGTCATCGCCTCGATCTGGTCGTGGGTGACATAGACGACGGTCTTGCCGAGCCGCTGGTGCAGCTTCTTGATCTCGGTGCGCATCTCGATCCGCAGTTTGGCGTCGAGGTTCGACAGGGGCTCGTCGAACAGAAACACTTCGGGCTTGCGCACGAGCGCGCGGCCCATTGCGACTCGCTGGCGCTGGCCGCCCGAAAGCTGGCCGGGCTTGCGGTCGAGATAGGGATGGATCTGCAGAAGCGTGCTGAACTCCTCGACGGCTTTGGTCTGATCGGCGCGCGGGACGTGGCGGGTCTGCATCCCGAAGGTGATGTTCTCGCGCACCGTCTTGGTCGGGTAGAGCGCATAGGACTGGAACACCATCGCGATGTCGCGGTCGCGCGGCGGGGTGTCGTCGACCCGTCGCCCGGCGATGTCGATATGGCCGTCGCTCAGCGTCTCGAGCCCGGCGATCAGGTTGAGCAGGGTCGACTTGCCGCAGCCCGAGGGCCCGACGAGGACAATGAACTCGCCCGCCTCGATCTCGAGGTCGATGCCCTTGATCACCTCGTTGGTCCCGAAGCGTTTGCGCACGCCCTGAAGGGAAATTCCCGCTGCCATCGCTACCCTTTCACCGCTCCGGCCGAGAGACCGCGCACGAACCACGCCCCGGCCAAGACATAGACCGCCAGCGTCGGCAGGGCCGCGATGATCGCCGCGGCCATGTCGACATTGTATTCCTTCACCCCCGTGGAGGTGTTCACCACGTTGTTGAGCGCCACCGTCACCGGGTTGCTGTCGCCGATCGTGAATGCGACGCCGAACAGGAAGTCGTTCCAGATCTGGGTGAACTGCCAGATCACGGTGACGACGATCGCGGGCAGCGACATCGGCAGCACGAGCCGGAAGAAGATTCCGAAGAAACCCGCCCCGTCGACCTTCGCCGCCTGAATGATGCCGTCCGAGACCCCGATGAAGAAGTTGCGGAAGAACAGGGTCGTGAAGGCGAGGCCATAGACCGTGTGCACGAGGATCAGCCCCGGGACCGTGCCCGCAAGCCCGAGCTGGCCCAGCACCCGCGCCATCGGCA
The DNA here is from genome assembly GCF_002213235.1 of Thioclava sp. F34-6. Classification (NCBI taxonomy): domain Bacteria; kingdom Pseudomonadati; phylum Pseudomonadota; class Alphaproteobacteria; order Rhodobacterales; family Paracoccaceae; genus Thioclava; species Thioclava sp. F34-6. The sequence goes on along the minus strand of NZ_NBOA01000005.1, from coordinate 49,237 downwards.
GAAGGATCACCTGAAACGGAATGAAGGCGCCGAACAGCATCAGCGCGAAGATCGTATCGGCGCCGCGAAAGCGCCACTTGGTCAGCGCATAGCCGTTGAGCGCGCCCAGTATCGTCGAGATCGCCACCGCCGGGACGGTCATCATCACCGAGTTCCAGACATAGGGCGCAAGCCCGTTGCAACGCACACCTACGCAGGCGCTGTTCCACGCCTTCTCCCAGGCGCTGAAGTCGAGCGCCTGCGGCGGGCTGATGAGAGAGCCCTCCCTGATCTCGGCCAGCGATTTCAGCGAGGTCGATATCATCACCAGAAGCGGGATCAGGTAGTAGATGCAGAACAGCCCGAGCACCGCGAAGAGCAGCGCGCGCATCAGGCCGTGATGCAGCCCCTTGCGCCGGACGATCCCGCCTGTGCTGCGTGCGCTCATCCGGCTGTCTTCCTCAGTTCCGAGTAGAGATAGGGCACGATGATCGCGATGACCGTCATAAGCATCATCGTGGCACTCGCCGCCGCCACGCCCAGCTCGCTGCGCTGAAAGGCGAAGGAATACATGAAGGTGGCGGGCATGTCGGTGGCATAGCCCGGCCCCCCGCCAGTCAGCGCTATCACCAGATCGAAGCTCTTGATCGCGAGATGGGCGAGGATGATGACGGTGGAGAGGAACACCGGTCGCAGCATCGGCAGCACGATCCCGGTATAAGTGCGCCACGGACCCGCGCCGTCGATCGCCGCCGCTTTCAGCACCTCGTCATCGACCGAGCGGAGCCCGGCCAGAAACAGCGCCATCGCATAGCCGGAGCTTTGCCAGACGGCCGCGATCACCACCGTGTAGATCGCGTAATGCGAGTTCACCAGCCAGTCGAATCTGAAGCTCTCGAACCCGGCCTGATGCATCAACCGCTCCAGGCCGAGGCCGGGGTTCAGCATCCATTTCCAGACCGTTCCGGTGACGATGAAACTCAGCGCCATCGGGTAGAGGTAGATCGTGCGGATCACCCCCTCGATGCGCACCTTCTGGTCGAGCAGGATCGCCAGAAGGATGCCGATCGCCATCGAGATCGAGATGAACAGGCCCGAAAAGACAAACAGGTTGCGGATCGCCACGTACCAGCGCGGCGTCTGCCAGAGACGGACATATTGGCTCACCCCGTCGAATTGGTAGTCGGGCATCACCCCCGAGCGGGTCAGCGAGATATAGGCCGTCCAGCCGATGAAGCCGTAGACGAAGAACAGGCTCGCCGCGAAAAGCGGAGAGACGACAATCGCGGGCAGGCGCCTTTCCAGCGCCCGCCCGAACCTTGCCATGGGGCCCGTCCTCCCGGACATTGCAGGCCCTAGTTTTCCTGCGCGCGCTTGACCGCGGCAGCGAGTTGCTTGACCGCGTCCTCGGAACTCATGTCGGAGTTGAAGAACGCCGTCACAAGATCGAGGAACTCGCCGCGCACCGAGCGGGGCACCGCCATCTCATGCGCCATCGACGGCACCAGCGTGTCGTTCTCGATCGCGGCCAGCAGGTCTTCGTGCGAGCGTTTGGCACAGGCGTCGAAATCATCGAGCGGCACATCCGTGCGCGCCGGGATCGACCCTTTCGCGAGATTGAAGACCTTCTGGAACTCGGGCGACATAATCAACCGCGCCAGCACTTTCTGGCCCTCGATGCGGTCTTCTCCCTCCACCTTGAAGAAGGTGAAGCTGTCCGAATTCAGCACGAAGCCCTTGCCCGGCGTGGGCCAGCACAGGAAATCCTTTTCCGGAACCTTGCCCGCCGCGAGGAATTCGCCCTTGGCCCAGTCGCCCATGATCTGGAAACCGGCCTCGCCGCGCATCACCATCGCGGTCGCGAGGTTCCAGTCGCGGCCCGAGAAGTTCGGATCGACATAGCCGCGCAGCTTGCGCAGCTGATCGAAGGATTTGACCATCATGTCCGAGGTCAGGGCCTCTGGATCGAGCTCCACCAGCGCCTTGCGGTAGAAATCGGCCCCACCGATTCCCAACACCACGTCTTCGAACAGCGTCGCGTCCTGCCAAGGCTGACCGCCATGGGCGAGCGGCACGATACCCGCCGCCTGCAGCTTGTCGGCGGCTGCGTTGAACTCGTCCCATGTCGTGGGCATGCCTTCGACGCCCGCTTTCTTCAGCGCCTCGGGGTTGGCCCAGATCCAGTCGACGCGGTGGATGTTGACCGGGGCTGCGACGTATTTGCCTTCGTATTTCATGATTTCGGCCAGCGCCGGCGGCAACACATCGTCCCAATTGCCCTCATCCGCCACGGACTGGACGTCGTTGAGCGCGCCTTGCTGGGCCCATTCCTGAATGCCGGGCCCTTTGAGCTGCACGGCGGTCGGCGGGTTTCCGGCCACGACGCGCGCCCTCAGCGCCGTCATCGCGGCATCGCCGCCACCGCCCGCGATCGGCGAGTCGATCCATTCCCCGCCCTCGGCCTCGAAGGCTTTCTTCAGTTCTCCGACGGCCTTGGCCTCGCCCCCGGAGGTCCACCAGTGCAGAACCTCGACCGTGCCATCCGCCCGCGCGGCGCTGGCCGAGAGCGCGCCAGCGACACTCACCGCCGCCATCATGGCTTTACAAATATGCATGTTTTCCTCCTCCTCCCGGTCGCGCTTGCGGTGAAATTTCGCAGCCAGACCTGCGATCTAGGCTGGGGCGACATCGGTGAACCGTCATTGACCGGGATCAACGATCCGTGATCTGGGTGCGGCCGGGGGAGCGTTCTGCGGCATTCCTACGCAAGGCGAGACGATTGCGTAGGCCGCGGAAAGGCTTACCATCGACGTGGGATCACCGAAGGCCCCCGGGAATGCAGGATACCGACGCCGCACCAGCATTTGTCGAAACCGCCGAGGCGGTGCTGGCGCGTCTGTCCGTGCCGTTTCCGGACGGGCTGTCCGCCGAGGAGGCCGCCGCGCGCCTCGCGCGCCACGGCCCGAACGCCCTGCGCCGTCAGAAACCGCGCAGTGCGCTCAGCATCCTGCTGCATCAGTTCCAGGGGGTGATCGTCGCGCTTCTCGTTCTGGCGACGGTGTTCTCGCTGGTCATCAACGATATCGTCGAGGCGTTGGCGATACTCGTCGTGCTGCTCCTGAACGGCGCGATCGGGTTCTTCACCGAGCTGCGCGCGACCCGTTCCATGGAGGCGCTGTTCAGTGTCGCCGAGGTCCGTACCCGGGTGCGCCGGGACGGGATGCTGCGCGAAGTCGACGCCCACGATCTGGTGCCGGGCGATCTCGTGATGCTCGAGGCGGGCGACGTCGTGACCGCCGATCTGCGGCTGGTCGAAGCGTCGGGGCTTTATTGCGATGAATCCGTGCTGACGGGCGAGTCTCTTCCGGTGCGCAAGATCACCGAAGCGTTGCCCTCCGACGTCGTGTTGGGGGATCGTTCCAATATGGCGTTCAAGGGCGCGGCCGTGACGCGGGGTGCGGGGATCGGCGTGGTGGTGCGCACCGGCATGGAGACCGAGATCGGCAAGATCAGCCAGCTCGCGATGGAGGCCAGCACGGAGCCCACACCGCTCGAACACCAATTGACGCGGCTCGGGCAGCGACTTGTCTGGCTGACGATCGCCCTCGCCGTCGCGATCATCGTCACGGGGCTGGCGCAGGGCCACCCGCTCACCGGTATGATCCAGACCGGGGTCGCGCTTGCCGTGGCCGCGATCCCCGAAGGTATTCCCGTCGTTGCCACGCTGTCGCTCGCGCGTGGGATGTGGCGGATGGTGCAGCGCAACGCCCTGATCAGCCGGTTGTCCTCGGTCGAGACGCTCGGGGCGACCACGCTGATCCTGACGGACAAGACGGGGACGCTGACCGAGAACCGGATGAGCGTGGTTCAGGTCTTGCTCGACGGGGGGAGCGTGAATCTGGACGGCCCGGATAGCGGAATCGCGGACGACCGTCTGCGCGCGGCGCTGCAGATCGGCATGCTGTGCAACAATGCCGAGCTGGGGGACGGCGAGGATGGCCGGATCGGGGATCCGACCGAGCTGGCGCTACTGAGTGCAGCGCGAAAGCTAGGGGTGTCCGAAGACGGAGCAGAGTCACGCCTGCTCCAGCATGCGTTCGAGACCGACAGCCTGATGATGGCGACGGTCCATGAACTTCCGCAGGGGGGTATGCTCTACGCGACAAAGGGCGCGCCCGAAGCGGTGATCGCTGCGTGCTCCGAGGTTCTGGGGCCGGAGGGTGCGCGTCCGCTGAGCGATGAGGACAAGGCAAGCTGGATCGCCCGCAACGCTGAAGCGGCGGGCGAGGGGTTGCGCGGGATCGGACTCGCTATGAAGCAGGCGGAGGGGACGGAGGAGGCCCCCTATGAAGGGCTGACGCTGGTCGGTATCGCCTGTCTCGCCGATCCCCTGCGCAAGGATGTCCCGCCCGCGATCGCGGCCTGCCAGAGCGCAGGGATACGGGTGATCATGCTGACAGGGGATCACGCCGAGACCGCCGCACGCATCGCCAGAGATGCCGGGATCAGTGAGGACGGTGTAATGGCGATCGAGGGGAGAGAGCTGACAGGCCTCGATCTTGAGAGCGCCAGCGATGACACGCTCGACCGCCTGCGCAAGGCCAGCGTCTTCGCCCGCGTGGCCCCGGCGACGAAACTGGAGCTTGTCAGTTTCTACCAGCGCGAGGGGGAGACCGTTGCGATGACGGGCGACGGGGTGAATGACGCACCGGCGCTGAAGAAGGCCGATATCGGCATTGCGATGGGACAACGCGGCACTCAAGTCGCCCGCGAGGCGGCGCATATGGTGCTCAAGGACGATGATTTCGCAACCATCGTCGAGGCGGTGCGACAGGGCAGGGTGATATTCGGCAATCTCCGCAAGTTCATCGTCTACCTGATGTCGTGCAATCTCTCGGAAATCCTCGTGGTGGGGATCGCCGTGGGGGTGGGGCTCCCCGCGCCGCTCCTGCCCCTGCAGATCCTGTTTCTCAATCTCGTCACCGATGTCTTCCCGGCGCTTGCGCTTGGGATGGGGCATGGCGACGGACACGAAATGAGCCGTCCGCCCCGCGACCGTGCGGAGCCGATCCTCGCGCGGCGTGAATGGGAACGCATCGTCATTCTTGGGGTCATTGTAACCCTCGCGACGATGCTGGCCTTCGGAGGGGCGCTCTACGGGTTACAGCTTGCCCCCGGGGCCGCCGTCACGGTGGCCTTCGTCACCCTCGCGCTGGGCCAGCTTTGGAACGTGTTCAACATGCGGGAGGGGGACACTCACGCCTTGCGCAATGATGTGACGCGCAACCCTTATGTCTGGGGCGCGCTCGTGCTGTGTCTCGTGCTGATCGCGGGGGCGCTGTGGCTACCCGGGCTCTCCGACGTGCTACAGCTTCCGTCGCCCGGAATCGCGGGGCTGACGCTCGCCGGGGCGATGAGCCTGCTTCCGCCGCTGCTGGGGCATCTGGTCGTATCGCGCGCAACCCGCAGATAATTTCCGCTCCCGCGTTGAGCCACATCAATGAAACTGCCTCCTGTCTTCGCCTAGGGAAGATCATGGCCGTTCGTGACAGGGAGCGGTCTGTCGACTGGCATCACCTTGGGAGGAGGCGTGATGACTTGGGCGATCATCCAGAAGTCGGCCGCTGAACGCGCCGCCGCCACGCTCTCCGAGGAGGACCGCAAGGCGTTCACATGGGACACCGCGCGGGCGATGCTCGACGGGTTTCCCGATGGCGGATTAAACATCGCGCATGAGGCGGTGGATCGGCATGTCGCTGCGGGTCATGGGGATGACGAGGCGATCCTCTGGGTCGGCAAGGACGGCGAGCGGCAAAGCCTGAGCTATCGTGATCTCGCTGCCCGGACCGCCCGCTTCGCCAATGTTTTGACTGCGCACGGGCTGGAACCGGGCGACCGGCTCTTCGGTCTCGCCGGCCGGGTGCCCGATCTCTACGTCGCGGCGCTGGGCACGCTGAAGGCAGGGATGATCTTCTCGCCGCTCTTTTCCGCCTTCGGACCCGAGCCCCTGCGCACCCGGCTCGAGATCGGCGAGGCCAATGCGCTGATCACCACCGCCTCGATCTATCGCCGCAAGATCGCCGCGTGGCGGGACGAAATTCCCTCGCTCAAACTGGTGCTGATCATCGGCGACGAAGCGCCGGAGCGTTGCGTGGCGCTCGGCCCTGCGATGGCGGCGGCCTCGGAGTCGTTCGAGACGGTTCATACGGCACCCGAAGATCCCGCGTTGATCCATTTCACCTCCGGCACCACGGGCCGCCCGAAAGGCGCGGTGCATGTGCATAATGCGGTGGTGATGCACGCCGCCGCAGGCCGCTACGCGCTCGAACTGACGCCGGGCACGCGCTACTGGTGTACCGCCGATCCGGGCTGGGTGACGGGGACATCCTTCGGAATCATCTCGCCGCTGGTGAACCGGGTGCGGATGATCGTTGATGAGGCCGATTTCGATCTCGACCGCTGGTACGGCATCCTCGAGCGCGAGCAGATCGAGGTCTGGTACACCGCGCCCACCGCGATCCGCATGATGATGCGCGCAGGGAAAGAGGCGGCCGCGCCTTACGATTTCTCGACACTGCGGTTCATGGCCTCGGTGGGCGAGCCGCTCAATCCCGAGGCCGTGGTCTGGGGCAACGAGGTCTTCGGCAAGCCCTTCCACGACAACTGGTGGCAGACCGAGACCGGCGGCATCATGATCGCCAATACCCGCGCGATGGATGTGCATCCCGGCTCGATGGGAAAACCGCTGCCGGGGATTGAGGCGGGGATCGTGGAGCGTGTCGATGATGGGCTGCGCGAGTGCAAACCCGGCGAGATCGGCGAACTGGCGTTGCGCCCCGGCTGGCCCTCGATGATGCGCGCCTATCTGCATGAAGAGGCGCGCTACCAGAAGTGTTTCGTGGGTGGCTGGTATCTCTCTGGCGATCTCGCGATGCGCGACGCGGAGGGCTATTTCTGGTTCGTGGGCCGCGCTGACGATCTCATCAAATCCTCCGGTCACCTGATCGGCCCCTTCGAGGTCGAAAGCGCGCTGATCGAGCATCCGGCAGTGGCCGAGGCTGCCGTGATCGGCCTGCCCGACGAGACCGCAGGCGAGGTCGTGAAGGCCTATGTCGCGCTCAATCCGGGGTTCGAGCCGTCCGAAGATCTCGAACGCGACATCCGTGGTCTCGCGCGCAAGAAGCTCGGCGCGGCGGTCGCCCCGCGCGAGGTGGTGTTCCGCAAGACCCTGCCGAAGACCCGTTCGGGCAAGATCATGCGCCGTCTGTTGAAAGCGCGCGAGCTGGGCCTGCCGGAAGGCGATATTTCGACGCTGGAGAGTGACGAGACATGACTGCCGACAAACCGCACCTGACCCATGACCACATCCGCGAATTGCTCACGGCGATGATCCGTGTGCGCCATTTCGAGGATAAATGCGCCGAGCTCTACACGCAGGAAAAGATCCGCGGCTTCCTGCACCTCTACGATGGCGAGGAGGCGGTGGCCTCGGGCGTGATCCCGCGGCTTGGCCCCGATGATCGCGTGGTGGCGACCTATCGCGAGCACGGTCATGCGCTGGTTCGTGGCGTGCCGATGGAGCGCGTGATGGCAGAGATGTATGGCAAGGCCACTGGTGCCTCGGGCGGGCGGGGCGGCTCGATGCATATCTTCGACGCCGAACGGAATTTCTACGGAGGCAACGCGATCGTGGGGGGCGGGCTGCCGCTGGCCGTGGGGCTTGCGCTGCGCGACCGGATGATGGGTGCGCCCAATGTCACCGCCTGTTTCTTCGGCGAAGGGGCTGTGGCAGAGGGCGAGTTCCACGAGTCGATGAACCTCGCGCAGCTCTGGTCGCTGCCGGTGTTGTTCGTGTGCGAGAATAACGGCTACGCGATGGGTTCGGCCTTGGCGCGGACCGAGGCCGTGACCGACATACGGCGCAAGGCGGCGGCTTATGGGTTCGCGACCGAGCAGGTGGACGGGATGGATGTGGTCGCGGTCGAGGCCGCCACCCGCCGCGCGCTCGCCGCGATCCACGAGACTGGCAAACCCTATTTCCTCGAATGTCTGACCTATCGGTTCCGCGCCCATTCGATGTTCGACGCCCAGCTCTATCGCGACAAGGACGAGGTGGCCGCGTGGCGCGAGAAGGGACCGATCGTGCGGTTCCAGTCCTGGCTCTACGAGAGCGGGCTGATGCATCCCGAAGAGGTCGCGCAGATCGAGGCGGGGGTGGAGGACGAGATCGCCGCCGCCGTCGCCTATGCCGAGGGGAGCGAGTGGGAGCCGCTCGAGACGCTCACCCGCCATGTCATGGCCGAGGAACGCCCCGCGCCGCCCGCGCCGCCCGAACCCAGCGCCGAGACCGTCGAGATGACCTATCGCGAGGCGGTCAAGCAGGCCATCCGCGACGCGATGATCCGCGACGAGCGGGTCTTTCTGATGGGCGAGGATGTGGGCGCATATGGCGGTTGCTATGCGGTCTCGAAAGGGTTGATGGACGAATTCGGCGAGGACCGCATCCGCGACACGCCGCTGTCGGAGTCCGGCTTCACCGGGGCCGGGATCGGTGCGGCGGCCGCCGGGATGCGGCCCATCGTCGAGGTGATGACGGTGAATTTCTCGTTGCTCGCGCTCGACCAGATCATGAACACCGCCGCCACGATCCGGCATATGTCGGGCGGGCAGTTCGGGGCGCCTGTGGTTATCCGTCTTGCGACCGGCGCGGGCAAGCAACTGGCGGCGCAGCATTCCCATTCGCTCGAAGGGTGGTACGCGCATATTCCGGGGCTGCGGGTTCTCGCGCCCGCCACGCTGGAGGACGCGCGCGGGATGCTCTGGACTGCGATCGAGGATCCCGATCCGGTGCTGATCTTCGAGAATGTCATGCTCTACAACATGACCGGGCAGATCGCGGCGAATGCGGGGCCGGTCGATATCGACAAGGCCGCGATCCGGCGCGACGGCAAGGATATCAGCCTGATCACCTATGGCGGATCGCTGTGGAAGACGCTCGAGGCCGCCGAGGCGCTGGCGGGCGAGGGGATCGAGGCGGAGGTGATCGACCTGCGCTGCCTGCGCCCGCTCGATGATGAGACGATCATGGCCTCGCTCGCGCGCACGCGCCGCGCGGTGATCGTGGACGAGGGCTGGCGGTCCGGTTCGCTCTCCGCCGAGATCGCGGCCCGGATCGGCGAACAGGCCTTCTGGCACCTAGATGCGCCGGTGGGGCGGGTTTGCTCCGCCGAGGTGCCGATACCCTATCCCAAACATCTCGAGGACGCCGCCATTCCGCAGGTGCCCGCTATCGTCGCCGCCGTGAAGACGACGCTCGGGAAAGGGTGAGGCGATGGCCGTTTTCAAGATGCCCTCGCTCGGCGCGGATATGGAGGCGGGCAAGCTGGTCGAATGGCTGGTGAAGCCCGGCGACACGGTCAAGCACGGCGATATCGTTGCGGTGGTCGAGACCCAGAAGGGTGCGATCGAGATTGAGGTCTTCGAGGACGGCGTGATCGAAAAGCTGGTGGCCGAACTGGGCCAGAGTCTGCCCGTCGGCGCGCCGCTCGCGATTATTCAGGCGCCGGGGGAGGCGCTGGCGGAACCCACGGAGGAAGCGCCGCCAGTTGCGCCGCAGACCGCGACCGAACCCGCCTCGCCTGTGGCGGAAGCAGCGCCGCCAAGTGCGCCGCCTCCCGCCACCCCATCAGGGATCGCCGCCTCTCCTGCCGCGAAGGCACGCGCCGCAGAATTGGGGGTCGCGCTGGAGAGCCTGACCGGAAGCGGGCCGGGGGGCGCGATCGTGCTCGCCGATGTCGAGACGACGAAACCCGCCGCGACGCCGAGCCCGGCAGAAGATCGCGGCGCATATATTGCCGAGATGCGCAAGGCGATCGCCGCTGCGATGGCCCGGTCCAAACGCGAGATCCCGCATTACTACGTCACCCACACGGTCGATCTCGGCGCTGCGAGCGACTGGCTGAGCGCCGCCAATGCGGACCGCCCGCCCGAAGAACGCATCCTGATGGGCGCGCTCCTGATGAAGGCAGTGGCGCTGGCTGCACGCGAAGAAAAGGCGGTGAACGGGCATTTCGGGGAGGACGGGTTCACGCCATCCCCGGCGGTTCATCTAGGTCTCGCAATCGCGCTTCGGGGCGGCGGGCTCGTGGCCCCAGCAATCCTCGATGCCGACAAGAAAAGCCTGCAGGATTTGATGGAGGCGATGCGCGACCTCACGATGCGCGCTCGCGCCGGGCGGCTCAAAAGCTCGGAGATGAGCATGGCGACGCTGACCTTCTCGGCGCTCGGCGAGAGCGGGGTCGAGGCGATGGCCGGAATCATCGTGCCGCCGCAGGTCGCCATCGTCACTGCCGGCGCGCCCGGCCCGCAAGCATTGGTGCGCGACGGCAAGGTGGTTGCCGCGCAGGCCGTGACGCTGACTCTCGCCGCGGATCACCGCGTGAGCGACGGGCGGCTGGGCTCGAAATTCCTGACCGCGATCGACGCGAAGCTGCAAACGCCGGAGGAGCTATGACCGAAGATGAAATCCGCAGAGCCTATATCGAGGAGCTCGTGCGCGTCGCTCCCGATCTCGATCCCGCCGAAATCGCGGGGTCCGATCATCTTCAGGACGATCTTGAACTCGACTCGATGGATATTCTGAATTTGGTGATTGCGCTCGATAAACGCTTCGGCGTCGAGATTGCCGAAGCCGAGTATCCCCAGATCGCCACCCCGGATCTTGCCGCGGGGTTTCTCGCGTCGCGGATGTGAGAGGGAGGGGCGCAGCCGTATCTGGCGGAGCTGCTTTATCGGAAGTCCTGCGGGGGGCTGGATAGGGCTGCAAGCAGTCCGGCACCCCCCGCAAGAAGCCTCAGAGTCGCTGCAGCGGGATGCGCAGACTGATCGAGAGCACATGCGCGTCGTTCTCGAAGGTCAATGGAGCGACCGGCGATTCACCTTCGGTCAGCGGCGTGCTGCCGCCCTTCGCGGTCCCGAAGCTGTAATAGCGATAGGACATCTCGAGGATCGCCGGATGCTTGCCGGGAGCCGTCAGTTGGTAGGCCATGCCGATTCCGAGCGAATAGGCGAAATCGCCGTGGGTGTCGCCCGAGAAGGTCCGGTCTACGGAATCCTTCGCGGTATTCGTCCGCGTCCAGTCGCTGACCTTGTTGTTGGCGTAACCAAGTCCCGCCACGACGAAAGGATGCAGGCGGGAATTGACGCCCATCTGCTCGAACGGGGAATAGTAGAGATTACCCATCACCGCGCTGGTCGAAACCGAAGCCGAGGTGATGTCGGCATGCTCGCCGCTGGTCGTGTGCGGACCGGTCGTCGTGGCCGAGCCAGTCGTGAGGACGCTGACATCACCGCGGAAGCCGTTCATCCAGTCATAGCCGAAGGCGATCTCTCCGAAGCCACTCGTATCGTTGCTCAGGTTGAAATCGATCCGCGGATCGGACGGTCCGGGCGGGAGCCAGTGCTCGTCGGAGGGTCGGGTGTTTGCGACCCCGAGCCCGAAGCGTACGTAAGGTCCGTAAGTGACGCTTGCCGTGCCCACCTTGAAGAAGTTGGCCGAGTCTTGTGCCGTAGCAGCCGCCGGGGCCGCAAGGCTGAAGACAAGGGCGCAGGCCGCGGCCAGCTTCGTTGAAAATTCCATCTCGATGCCTCTCTGTCCGTCTTTAGTCATTCGCCGGGTCGGATATCCCCACGTCGCGGGATAATGATCTCCGAACCGTGCAAGCAGAAGTGAAATTCTCTGCCCACGCTTTACGCGAGGGCAGAGTGTTGCCTAGGTTCCATAGAGTCTCAGCCGTCATGCCCGGCGAGAACCGCGATCCGCACCGCTTCGGCTTGCGCGGCGAGGCTGGTCGCTGCCGCGCCCGTCACCGGCTGGCCGAGAATGGTCGTCACCGCCGTCACCGTGGCGGCCGTGATCGGCACGGTCTTGTCCGAGGCCGTGCCCAGGAAAATCGCCTCCAGCGTCGCGGTGTTGTTCGTCACCCCGAGACTCGAGAGCGCCGAGCTGCCATTCAGCGTGTCCTTGAGAAGGGCGAGGTTTTGCAGTGGCGAGTCGATGAAAGAGACGTTGTCCCAGTTCAGCGAAAGCTGGTCGATCGCCTGATTGAGCGGCAGGTTGTAGAACGAAACCATGGTCGGCGAAATCGTCGCCAGGGCTTCCTCATAGGCGCGCTGAAGCACGTGATCGGGTGAACGCGCCACGTTCAGCCGCCCGAGCTCGACCTCCGGAATTCCTTCGCTGGACCAGACGGGCTTGGTGCCGCGCGTGCCCGACGGGGTGCCGGCTTGCGGACCCTTGCCCTCGGAATCGGGGCCGGGGCCGCCCTGACCCTGCCCGGAAGAGCCGCTGGCGCCGCCATGGCCGCCGCTCTCCTCATGCGTGCCGTCGTCCTCGTGGCCGCCGCTACCATGGCCAGCCTCGCCGGTCTTGCCCTTCTGCTGGCCGCCATCCGTGTGATCGCCATCGGTATGCGAGCCGCTGTCCTGCGCAAAAGCGCTCGGCACGGACAGATGGAATGTTCCGAAGGTCGGGCCGGGCTGCACGGTAAGGCCCAGCCCCGCGATGAGCGCGATGCCGGCTACGGTCGTTGCGCGTTTTGCAGTCTTGCGTGTCATGACTGCCTCCTTGTTATGTTGGAAATGGGTCTGTCGACCCGGACCCCGCGCCGACGGGCGGGTCCGGGCTTTTGCGTTTCAGATGCGATCAGCCGTGCCCGGCGAGGATCGCGATGCGAACGGCCTCGGCATCTGCAGCGAGGGATGCCGCTGCGGTGCCCGTCACCGGAACCCCGAGGATCTGCGTCACCGCAATCACCGTATCGGTCGAGATCGGGACATTCTTGTCCGACGCCGCGCCGAGGAAGATCGCCGCGAGCGTGTCGGCATCATTCGAGACGCCGGAACTCGAGAGCGGCGTCGAGCCGTCGAGCGTTGCCTGAAGAAGGCCGAGGTTCTGCAACGGCGAGTCGATGAAGCTCACGTTGTCCCAGTTCAGCGAAAGCTCCTCGATCGCCTTGTCCAGCGACAGGTTGTAGAAGGAGACCATCTCGGGCGAGATCGACGCGAGTGCTTCTTCATAGGCCTGATCGATTACGTGCTCGGGCGAGCGCGCGACGTTCAGACGACCGAGTTCGACCTCCGGAATTCCTTCCTGAGACCAGGTCGGCTTGCCGCCGCCCGAAGAGGAGGGGGCGCCTGCCTGCGGCCCCTTGCCGTCGGAATCTTCTCCCGGGCCGCCTTGTCCCTGACCTTGCGATTGCCCGGTCTGAGCGCCTTTGCTACCCTGACCCTGACCGCCTTGATTTCCCTTGACGGTCCCTTGGCCGCCGGACTCCTGTGCATTGGCCGCGAAGCTTAGCGGACCGGTGACCGGTGCCTGCCATGCGATCGCGACTCCCAGCGCCGCTGCAAGAGCGACGAGCGAGACGCGAGATTTGCCCGTGAACAATGGATTACGCATTTCATCTTCCTCCACTTTGATGACGCATGGAACCCGCGTCGATCAGAGAAAATCACAGGAGAAGAGAGCGAACTTTGATTCCTATCAATATGATGAATATTTCTATCTAACCGCGTCACAGACCGACTCCGTGCTTCTCGATCCTCGTCTGCCACGATCGAGGTTGCGACCGCACTCCATGGATCTCGGCGGCAAGTTCCGGGCAATTTGGCGCCTGAGCGACGACCAGGTTTCAAGACCTGAGCGACGACCAGAAAGTCTCTTCCGCGAGGTTGTAATTGCCTTGCAGACGCATCGCCTTGATTTGCAATTCGCAGACCGGAAGTTCCGTGGAGAGATCGACCAGATGTCCCGCCGTGATCGGCTCCAGTGCGAGCGATTCCGGGACCCACGCGACCCCCATGCCGATCACCGCCATCTCGACCGCCGCCAGCGTCAGTGCCGTCTCGACCTTGGGCGCATAGCGGATCGCCGGGCTGAGATAGGGCAGGATACTGCGCTCCATCACTTGGCCGAAGAAAACGTCCGAGGGGTAGGCGATGTAAGGCGTCTCGACGGGACCGGCGCCCTCGGGCGCGGCTTTCGGCAGGCTGGAGTTGAAGACCGGGATCAGCCGGTCGGTGCCGATCGTGATCTCCTCGAGAAAATCGGCACGGGCGTCGTCTCTTTCGTCCGGCGTGCGGTAGACGATCGCGACATTGGCCTGCCGCGAGAGCAGTAGCCCCGTGCAGGCGTCGAGATTGGCCGAGCGCAGGCGGACATATATCCCCTCGCGCTCTGTCGGCATCTTGCGCAGGATCGATGGTATATGCCCGGTGGTCAGCGAGTGCTGGCAGGCGATCACCACGCGGTTGCTTGCCACGCTGTCGCCGCGCCGCAGATCGGCGACGAGCTGACGCAGCCCGTTCGACAGCTGCATGATTTGCTCTCGCTGTGCCCGCGTCGTCGGCTTGAGACGGATCGGCTTGTGCGAGCGGTCGAACAATTCGACGCCGACGAAATCCTCGATCTGCTTAATTCGGCGCGAGAATGCGGATTGCGTGAGCATCCTGCGCTCGGCTGCGCCGCTGAAAGATCCCGTATCCTCGATCGCGAGGATGTCTTCGAGCCATTCCAGTCGCATATCACCCCTAACTTGCAAGAAGTGCAAAACATATCAAGAATTTCGAATTTGCATACGGGATTGATCTGCGCAACGCTCGATACAGACAAGTTACCCAAGGAACTCCATATGCATCTCGCTCGCTTTCCCCGCGTTCATCTGGCGCATCTGCCGACCCCTCTCGAAAAGCTTGATCGCCTCTCGAAAGAGCTGGGCGGGCCGGAAATCTGGATCAAGCGGGACGACTGCACGGGCCTGTCGACCGGAGGCAACAAGACGCGCAAGCTGGAATTTCTGATGGCCGAGGCGCAGGCGATGGGCGCCGACACCGTGATGACGCAGGGCGCGACCCAGTCGAACCACGCACGCCAGACGGCGGCGGCTGCCGCGAAGCTCGGGATGGCCTGCCATATCCTGCTTGAGGATCGCACCGGCTCGAACGACGCCAATTACAACGAGAACGGCAACGTGCTTCTCGACCATCTGCATGGGGCGACGACGTCGAAACGGGCGGGCGGCAAGGACATGCAGGCCGAGATGGAGGCGGTCGCCGAGAAGCTGCGCGGCGAGGGCCGGACGGTCTACGTCATTCCCGGCGGTGGCTCCAACGCGACCGGCGCGCTCGGCTATGTGAACTGCGCCTTCGAACTGGTCGGGCAGGCGAATGACCGCGGGCTGGTGATCGACCATATCGCGACGGCGACCGGCTCGGCGGGCACGCAGGCCGGGCTGATCACCGGACTCAAGGCGATCAATGCCGGGATCCCGCTGACGGGGTTCGGGGTGCGCGCGCCGAAGGACAAGCAGGAGGCCAATGTCTTCGCGTTGGCGCAGAAGACCGCCGAGAAGCTGGGCTGCCCCGGTGTGGTGGCCCGCGAGGACGTGGTGGCCGATTGCAGCTATGTCGGCGAGGGTTACGGCATCCCGCGAGAGGATACGCTGGAGGCGATCCGCATGTTCGCGCAGCTCGAAGGGATCCTTCTCGATCCGGTCTATTCCGGCAAGGGCGCGGCCGGGCTGATCGACTATTGCCGCAAGGGGCATTTCAAGAAAGGCGAGCGCGTGGTCTTCCTGCATACCGGCGGCGCCGCGGCGCTGTTCGGCTACGAGACCGTCTTTGCCGAGGCCAACAAAGCCCTCGTGGTGGCCTGAGATCATGATCCGGCCGCGCTTCTCCAAGAGCTTCACCCAGCAGCCCCCGATCCCCCGGGAGGGGATCGAGGCGGCCGTGGCGGTGATGCGCTCGGGGCGGCTGCATCGCTACAACCATGCACCCGGCGAGGCGAGCGAGGTGGTGGAGCTGGAGCGCGAATACGCGCAATGGCAGGGCGCGCGCTATTGCCTCGCGGTGGCTTCGGGCGGACAGGCGATGCAGATCGCCCTGCGCGCCGCGGGGGTGATGCCGGGCGATCGCGTGCTGACCAACGCCTTCACGCTCGCCCCGGTGCCGGGCGCGATCGCGGCGGTGGGGGGCGTCCCGGTTCTGGTCGAGATCACCGAGGATCTGGTGCTCGACCTCGAAGCGCTGGAGACGAAGGCTGCGCAAAGCGGCGCGCGGCACCTTCTGCTGTCGCATATGCGCGGTCACCTGTGCGACATGGACCGTCTGATGGAGATCGCGACGGCGCATGGGCTGACCGTGATCGAGGATTGCGCCCACACGATGGGGGCGCGGTGGAACGGTCGGTTGTCCGGCTCTTTCGGGCTGGCGGGGTGTTTCAGCACCCAGACCTACAAGCACATGAATTCCGGCGAGGGAGGCTTGCTGACCTCGGATGACGCCGAATTCATGGCGCGCGCGACGGTCCTGTCGGGCTCCTACATGAACTACGAGAGCCATGGGGCCGGGCCCGCGCCCGAGATCTACGACAAGATCCGGCTGGAGACGCCCAACATGTCCGCCCGGATGGACAATCTGCGCGCGGCGATCCTGCGCCCGCAGCTTCGCCAGCTGGAACAGAGTGTTGCCGCGTGGAACGCGCGCTACGATCTGGTGGCCGATGGGCTGACGCGCTCGCCCGCGATCTGCCTGCCGCGTCGACCGAAGGCGGAATTCTATGTCGGCTCCTCGATCCAGTTTCGGGTGCCCGGCCTTGCGCCTTCCGAGGCCGAGGTCCTGATCGCGCGGCTTGCGGAGGCGGGGGTCGAGGTGAAATGGTTCGGGGCCGATCAGCCCCGGGGCTTCACCTCCGATCATCGCAGCTGGCGCTACGTCGCCGCGCAGGAGCTGCCCCAGACCGATGCGGTTCTCGCCAGCCTCTTCGATATGCGCCTGCCGCTGACGTTCAGTCTCGAGGATTGCGCGCATCTCGCAGGTCACATCGTCGATGCAGTCGAGAGCGTCCGCGCCAGGGTGAGCGCATGATGCGGCGGGTCGGCATTCTGGGCGGCATGGGACCGGAGGCGACGATCCTGGTTATGCAGAAGGTTCTGGCCAGCGTGACGGCGCGCGACGATGCCGATCATGTGCCGCTGATCGTGGATCAGAACCCGCAGGTCCCCTCGCGTATCCGCCACCTGATCGAAGGTACGGGCGAAGATCCGGGCCCGGGTCTCGCCGACATGGCGCGCCGGCTGGTGGCAGGCGGGGCGCAGGCTCTCGCGATCCCCTGCAACACCGCGCATCACTACCTGCCCGCGATCCGCGCGGCGGTCGACGTGCCGGTGCTCGACATGGTGGAGCTGTCGGTTGCCCGGGGCGCACGCTTGGCCGGGCAGGGTGGTAGGGTCGGCGTTCTTGGCTCACCCGCGCTGCGCAAGGTGAAACTCTTCGATTCAGCCGCAGCGCGACACGGGCTGGACCTGCGCTACAGCGAGGCGGAAGACGACCTTCTGGCTGCGATCCGCCAGATCAAGGCGGACGGCCCGCAACCGGGCGCGCGCGAAAAACTGGCGGCCGCCTCGAGCGCGTTGTTCGAGCGCGGCGCAACTGTGCAGATGATCGCCTGCACCGAATTTTCGCTTATTCCGGAGGCAGTCAGTCCCCGGGCGGACGTATTTGACACGCTCGACGAGCTTGTCAGTGCTATCGTCGCCTTTGCGACCGCACCGGCGGAGGGGCACAGCGATAGTGGAACGCGATAACCATCAAAGCGAGAGATACATCTCGCAATGTTACCAACGGAGGTTCTGACATGAACAAATTCAACAAGATGATGATGACGGCGGCGGCCGCGCTGACGCTCTCGACGTCCGCGCTCTGGGCCGAGACGATGACGATCGGGACGTTCAGCGATCCGACCCCGATGAACGCCGCGCGCGCCGAAAAGGCTTTCGAGAAGGCCACCGGCTGGACGATCGAATGGCGGGTGTTCAACTCGGGCACCGACGTGATCGCAGCCATGGCCTCGGGTGATGTCGAGGTCGCGGAACTTGGCTCCTCGCCGCTGGCGATCGCCGCGAGCCAGGGCGTCGACCTGCAAATGTTCATGGTGTCCTACGCGATCGGCGATTCCGAGAGCCTGATCGCGCATAACGGCTCGGGCATCAAATCGCTGGAAGATCTGAAGGGCAAGCGCGTCGCGGTGCCGGTGGGCTCCACCGCGCATTACTCGCTGATGGGCGCGATTTCCCATGCCGGGATGAAGGAATCCGATCTGACCATCATCTCGATGCCGCCGGACCAGATCGCCGCCGCATGGGATCAGGGCACGATCGACGCCGCTTTCATCTGGCCGCCGGTGCAGACAAATATCCTCGAGACCGGCAGCCGTATCGTGAGCGCCGCCCAAACCGCGAAATGGGGCTATCCGACCTTCAACGCATGGACCGTGAACACCAAGTTCGCCGAGTCCCACGAGAAGGAAATGGTGGCCTTCGCCAAGGCGATGAACGCGGCGAACAAGGCCTATCTGGACGATCCCTCGGCCTGGACGCCCGATAACGAGAAGGTCAAGGAGATCGCCAGCGTGACCGGCGCGGGCGCCGACCAGATCCCCGGCATTCTCAAGGGCTACACCTTCGTGCCGCTGTCCGAACAAGTCAGCGACACCTGGCTTGGCAATGCCGCGAACATCATGAAATCGACCGCGGAATTCCTGAAATCCGCGGGCCGCATCGACAGTGTCGCCGACGATTACTCGGCCTTCGTGAATACGAAGATCGCCGAAGACGCCCTGAAGTGAAACAGTCTTTCCTGCCCGGGTATACGATCCGGGCAGGACCAAGAAACCGAGAGGGAGCAGCGACGTGGGATTAAATGTCGAGGACGTATCGGTCGTCTATCCAGCGGCGGATGGTCGCCCGCCCGTCGAGGCCTTGAGCCGGATCAACCTGACAATCGAGGACGATGAATTCGTCGTGGCGCTCGGCGCATCGGGGTGTGGGAAATCCACGCTTCTCAACCTGATCGCGGGGTTTCTGTCGCCGTCCTCGGGGGCGCTGATGCTCGATGGCGAGCAGGTCTCCGGCCCGGGCGCGGACCGCGCGGTGGTGTTTCAGAAACACGCGCTCCTGCCGTGGCTGAACGTTTTGGACAACGTGGCTTTCGGCCTGCAGATTCAGGGCGTCGCCGAGGCCGAGCGCAAGAAGGTCGCCAACAGGTTCCTGAGCATGCTCGGGCTCGACGGGTTTCAGGGCGCGCCGGTGTACTCGCTTTCCGGCGGGATGCAGCAGCGCGTCGGCATCGCCCGCGCGCTTACCTGCGATCCGCGCGTTCTGCTGATGGACGAGCCGCTGGGCGCGCTCGACGCGCTGACCCGCGAAAAGGCGCAGGAACTGATCCTGAACATCTGGAACGACACCCATAAATCGGTCTTCTTCATCACGCATAGCGTGGAGGAAGCACTGTTCATGGGCACCAAGCTGGTGGTCATGTCGCCGCGCCCGGGGCGGATCACCCACGTATTCGACCTGCCGTTCTCGCGGCAGTTTCTCGATGGGATGCCCGCCCGACAGGTGAAGGCCTCCCCGAAATTCATCGAACTTCGCGAAGAAGTCCTGAAGATCATCTTCGCCGACGAAGAGGCCGCGGCATGACGGAGCAAACAACTCAAACCCCGACGAAACCGCCCGGACTGTGGGCGCGGATTTCCCGCTCGCGCGCGACCAAGCCCGGCCAGACCTACGGCGTCCCGGGGCAGGGCAATACGCTGTGGCTCTCGATTGGCTCGATCCTGTTTTTCTTCTTCGTCTGGTGGCTCGTGACCTTCATGGGCTGGGTGAAGCCGCTCTTCGTCCCCTCGCCGATGGCGATCGTGTCGAAGTTTCTCTCGGTCTGGAGCGACGGCTATACTGGCACCTCGTTTCTCGATCACGTAGTGATCTCGACCGTGCGAGTCTTCGGCGCCTTCCTGCTGGCTTGCGTGATCGGGATTCCGTTGGGGCTCGCGATGGGGATGAGCCCGATCATGCGCGGCATTTTCGACCCGCCGATCGAGTTCTACCGGCCGATTCCGCCGCTCGCCTACCTGCCGCTGATGATCATCTGGTTCGGCATCGGCGAGACCTCCAAGGTCCTGCTGATCTTCCTGTCGGTCTTCGCGCCGGTCGTGCTGGGGGCGCGCTCTGGCGTGAAATCCGCCGCGATCGAGCAGATCCACGCCGCCTATTCCTTCGGTGCGACACGCTGGCAGGTGATGCGCCATGTCATCATGCCCTCCGCGATGCCGGAGATCCTGACGGCGATGCGGATCGGGGTCGGCTTCGGCTGGACCACGCTGGTCGCCGCGGAGATGGTCGCCTCGACCAAGGGGCTTGGCTATATGGTGCTCTCCGCCAGCCAGTTCCTGCAGACACCGGTCGTGATCATGGGGATCTTCGTGATCGCCGCGATTGCCTTCGCTTTCGATCTTTTGATGCGCTTCGTCGAGCGTCGCCTCGTGCCCTGGAAAGGCAGAATGTAACGGGAAGAACCACCATGATCTACTTGAAGAAAGCCGTCCGGACAGCCGAGGCGGATCAGGAAGGCGTGCATGACATCGTCTCGAAGATGCTGGCGAAGATCGCGGCCGGCGGCGAGGACGCGGCGCGTCACTATGCAAGAGAACTCGACAAATGGACCGGCGAGATCGTCGTCACCCCGGAGCAGCGCGCCGCCGCCAGCGCCGCCGTGCCCGAGCAGCTCAAGGCCGATATCCAGTTTGCCCATAACAACGTGCGCCGCTTCGCCGAGGCGCAGCGCGCGACGGTCACCGATTGCACGATCGAGATACTTCCGGGCCTGACCGCCGGGCAGAAGCAGATCCCGGTCTCGGCCACCGGTTGCTACGTGCCCGGCGGGCGCTACAGCCACGTTGCCAGCGCGATCATGACGATCACCACTGCCAAGGTCGCGGGCGTGCCCCACATCACCGCCTGTTCGCCGCCGCGGCCCGGTCTCGGCATCCCGCCCGCGATCCTCTACGCGATGGACCTGTGCGGCGCCGACGTGATCCTTTCGATGGGCGGCGTGCAGGGGGTGGCCGCGATGGCCAATGGTCTGTTCGGCCTGCCCAAGGCGGATATCCTCGTCGGACCCGGCAACCAATATGTCGCTGAGGCCAAGCGGATCCTCTTCGGCCAGATCGGCATCGACATGTTCGCTGGCCCCACCGACAGCATGGTGATCGCCGATGCGACGGCGGATCCCGAGATGGTCGCCTATGATCTGGTGGGGCAGGCGGAGCATGGCTACAACTCGCCCGTCTCGCTCGTCACCTCCGATCGCGCTCTGGCCGATCAGGTCATGCGCCTCGTGCCGGAGCTGATAGAGACCCTGCCGGAACTCAATCGCCACAGCGCGAAAGCGTCCTGGGCGGATTTCGCGGAAGTCATCCTGTGCGACGGCGCCGAGGAGATGGCGCGGTTCGCCGATCAACTCGCGCCCGAGCATCTGCACGTGCAGTGTCGGGATCTCGACTGGTGGCTGGCCCGGCTGAAATCCTACGGCTCGCTGTTTCTCGGCGAAGAGACGACCGTAGCCTTCGGTGACAAGACATCGGGCCCCAATCATGTGCTGCCGACCTCTGGGGCCGCGCGCTACACTGGCGGGCTCTCGGTGCACAAGTTCATGAAGACGATCACCTGGCAGCGCGCCACCCGCGAGGCGGCCCGACCGCTCGCGGAGGCGACGGCACGAATCTCGCGGCTCGAAGGGATGGAGGGGCATGCGCGGTCCGCCGATATCCGGCTCTCCAAGTTCTTCCCCGAGGAGCATTTCGACCTGCGTCCGGCGCAGGTCCAGGGCTGACGCGGAGCGCGGACGGAGAAGGGAGGCAGGGATGCCGGAATTGTCCTTCACCCGGGCAGGCAACGGGCCGCCCCTCGTCCTCGTGCATGGCTATCTCGGCGGCAGCGCAATGTGGGACGCGCAGCTTGCGCATTTCAGCCCGTTCCGCGATGTCATATGTCCCGATCTCGCGGGGTTCGGGGCAAGCGCAACGCTCGAGGCGCCCGAGAGCATCGAAGGTCACGCGCGCATGGTGCTCGGACTTCTCGACCGGCTCGAGGTCGAGCGCTTCGATCTTCTCGGCCATTCGATGGGCGGCATGGTCGTGCAGGAGATGATCCGGCTGGCCCCCGCGCGCATCCGCAAGCTGATACTCTACGGCACCGGGCCGCGCGGCGTGATGCCGGGGCGGTTCGAGACGATCGCGCAATCCCGTGAACGGCTTCTGCGCGACGGGGTGCCCGCGACCGCGCGGCGGATCGCGGCGACATGGTTCCGGCAGGGAGAGGCGGCGGAGGGTTTTCCGCTCTGCCTGTCGCTCGGGCAGAAGGCGCGCCTGCAGGCCGCACTCGCAAGCCTCACGGCCTGGGAAGCTTGGGATGGCACGCCCGCTCTTGGCGCGATTGCAAGCCCGACCCTCGTCCTTTGGGGCAGCCGCGACCGCTCCTATGACTGGACGCAGCCCGAAGCGCTCTGGCGCGGCATCCCGGGGGCGGATCTCGCCGTGATGCCCGGCTGCGCGCATAACGTTCACATGGAGAAACCGGACCGGTTCGACAGGCTGGTCGGCGATTTCCTCGATGCGGCAGACTTTTAGCAGGACGCTGAAATCGCCGCGCCGCGACGGGAAGCCGGAAAACAGAAAGCCCAGAGCGAACTCTGGGCTTTGATCTTTGAAATCAATCTCTTGCGAGAGCTTTGGCTGCCGGCGGTAAGGAGTTGATCCGTCTTGCCTTCATGCTTAAGGCATTGCATGCGTTATTGTTTTTCTGCGTGGCCTCTTGGTTTTTGCTACATCCGGGTGTTCCGGGGCTAGATATTCGAATTCGGCGCGGCAGGGAATTTTTCGGTAGTCCGCACAGGTGATTAAGCCAATAAATCTTCCGAGTTGATAGAAGGGTCAGCCTAGCGATTTCACCGTCGCCCGCAGCAGGAGCACCCCGCCGCTACCGTGGCCGGATTTTACTCCGCCGTTGACAAGGCCCGGATGCGCGCAATGATCGCCGCTCAGGACAATACCTCCGACACGCTGACCGAGCTGATCCAAACCTCGCGCAGCCTGCGGCAGGACGAAATCACCGAGGAGATCGTGGAGCTTGCCACCGCAAGCCTGCCGGTTCGGTAATCGAGGAGGAGCCGATGTCGGAGACAATCGAAGGGGAACGCACCAAGCCCCAGCCCGCCGATGACGTGGCGCGCGAGGTCGATCTGCCGTGGTGCGAGCCCAAGCCCAGCCACGAGGATGTCCGCGCCCCCGATCTGACCCGCGAGATCATGGCGCATCCGAATTACTTGCAGGCCGATGAGGATGTCGATTTCCTCAACCGCGACGACATGCGCGGCGCGCGCCTGCAGCTCGATTACCAGAAGGCCGAGACGCTGCTGCGCGAACAGGGCATCGCCCATTCGATCGTGGTCTTCGGCGGCACCCGGATCCCCGAACCGCAAGGCGCGCATGAGAAGCTGGCAGAGATGGAGGCCCGAAGCGCGGCCGATCCGGGCAATGACGATCTGACGCGACGCGTCGAGATTGCCAGACGCGTCGCCGCGAAAAGTCGCTATTACGACGTCGCCCGCGAATTTGGCCGGATCGTCGGTGCGCGCGAGGGCCCGCATGGCAACCGGCTGGTGATCGTCACCGGCGGCGGGCCGGGGATGATGGAGGCCGCCAATCGCGGCGCCTATGATGCGGGCGCGCGCACGGTGGGGCTCAATATTACGCTCCCGCACGAGCAATTCCCCAACCCCTACATCACGCCCGGCCTGTGTTTCCGCTTCCGCTATTTCGCCCTGCGCAAGCTTCATTTCCTGATGCGCGCGCGGGCGCTCGTGGTGTTTCCGGGCGGCTATGGCACGCTCGACGAACTGTTCGAGACGCTCACGCTGATCCAGACCCGCAAGATCCGCCCGCTGCCGGTGATCCTTGTCGGGCGCGAGTATTGGAGCCGGGTCTTCGATCCGGATTTCCTTGTGGAGGAGGGGGTGATCGACCCCGAGGACCGCGACCTGTTCTGGTATGCCGAAAGCGCCGAGGAGATCTGGGAGGATATCGGGCGTTGGTATGCGCAGTTCGGTCGCAATATCGACGAACCAATGGGAGGAGAGGATGAAGATTTCATTTCACGGTGCCGCGCATGAGGTGACGGGCTCCTGCCATCTCGTCGAATGCGCGGGGCGCAAGATCCTGATCGATTGCGGCATGTTCCAGGGCCGCTCGGAACTGGTCGAAGACAATGCCGCGAAATTCGGCTTCGAGCCCTCAGAGATCGACATGGTGTTGCTGACCCATGCCCATCTCGATCACTGCGGGCGGCTCCCGCTTCTGGTCAAGCGCGGCTTCAAGGGCGAGATCATCGCGACCTCGGCCACGCGCGATCTGGCGCGACTGGTGATGCTCGACGCGGCGCATCTGCAAGAGGAAGAGGCGCGCCGTCATCACCGCCATGGGCGGCGCGGCGGGTCGCGTGAGGCGCTTTACGACACGATGGATGCGCTCGACGCGGTCGATCGGTTCGGGCGCAACGCGACTTATCGCAAGACGCTCTCGCTGTTCGACGGGATCGAGGCGACCTTTTTCGACGCGGGCCATATCCTCGGCTCGGCCTCGATCCGGCTTGACCTGACCGAGCATGGCCGCAGCCGAAAGGTTCTGTTCTCGGGCGATCTGGGCCCCGACAATCGTCCGCTTCTCAACGATGCCGACCCGCCGGAGGATGCAGATATCGTGGTGATGGAAACCACCTATGGCGAGCGTGACCATCGCGGGCTCGAGGCCTCGATCGCGGAATTCCTCGCCGCGATCCGCGCGACCACGGGGCGGGGCGGCAATGTCATCATCCCGACCTTCGCGCTGGAGCGTGCGCAGGAGTTGCTGTGGTTCCTGCGCGAGGGGATGGCCTCGGGCGAGATCGAGAAATCGCTGCGGGTGTTCCTCGACTCTCCGATGGCGATCTCCGCGACCCGGATCTTCGCGCGCCATGACGAGGCGCTGCGCCCGGAACTGGCCAATATCATCCACAAGGGGCGCGACCCGTTCCAGCTGCCCGAGCTGCATTTCACCCGCGAGACGCAGGATTCGATCGCACTCAACGAGATCCGCTCGGGCGCGGTCATCATGGCGGGTTCGGGGATGTGCACGGGCGGGCGCGTGCGCCACCACCTGCGCCACAATCTCGCGCGGCAAGAAAGTGCTGTGATCTTCGTGGGCTATGCCGCCGAAGGGACGCTGGCGCGGATCATCGTGGACGGGGCGAAACATGTGAAACTCTTCGGCGAGGAGATCCCGGTGCGTGCGCAGATCCACACGATCAACGGCTTTTCCGCCCATGCCGACCAGAGCGATCTGAAACGCTGGCTGGCCCGCACCCGCCACCCGGAAAAAATCTTCCTCGTGCATGGCGAGAAAAAGTCGATGGAAGCCTTCGCGGAAGGGCTCGACCCGGCGAAAGTGGTGATGCCCGAGCTGCATCAGAGCTTCGAGCTCTAGCCGCGCTCACAGCCCCGGCAGGTCGATCGCGACGGCCGCGTGATCGCTTGCATGGGGGCGGTGGCGGCCGATGCCGGGCAGGTGCTCGCCCTGATAGCGGGCGGCCTCGGTGCCCAAGCCCTTGCGCAGGATACGCGGCGCCGCATCGGGGTAGCGCGCGGCGAGCGCGCGCGAGGCGAGCAGCACATCGGGGCAATGGTAACGCGCCGAATGGGGGTCGTAATAGGTCCAGCGTTCGGGCCGGGGCATCCGCGCCATCAGATCCACGCTGAACCCGTGTTCAAGCGGCGCCGTCGCGCGGGGCAGAGGTAGCTCGGAGTCGTCGGGTTCGTTGAGATCGCCAAGGATCAGCCAGAGCGCTTCGGCCGGATTGTCGAAGTGCTGCTCGATCAGCGCCCGCGTCGCCAGCGCCTCGAGGTGCCGGGTGCGCCAGGCGGCGGCCTCGTCGGGGTAGGGCGATTTGAAATGCGTGATGAACAGCGTCAGCGCGCCCACTTCGACCATCAGGCAATCGCGCCGGAAGATCGGCATCTCGGGATCGACGCCCTCGGGCAGCTCTAGGCCCAGATCGCCCGGCGTCAGCGCGGCGTGACTGCGCACCGCTCCCAGCTTCCGGCGCGACAGCA
Source organism: Thioclava sp. F34-6 (assembly GCF_002213235.1). Taxonomy (NCBI): domain Bacteria; kingdom Pseudomonadati; phylum Pseudomonadota; class Alphaproteobacteria; order Rhodobacterales; family Paracoccaceae; genus Thioclava; species Thioclava sp. F34-6. The sequence goes on along the minus strand of NZ_NBOA01000005.1, from coordinate 23,218 downwards.
CCGCCAAATCGAGCCCGCGCCCGTCATTGCCCGGCAGGCAGACCCGCTCGGGGTAAGGCCGCGTGCCGGTGGGCAGCAGGTAGCGCGCGTGGAAGTGCTCCAGGGTCGCGAGGTCGAACACCTCTTGCAGCGCGACCAGATCGGCGTCGATCCCGGCGAGCAGATCGGCCGTCAACCGCCGGTCGATCGGATCGAGGCGCGGGTCCTCGGGGTCGTCGCTGTCCCAAGCCCCATGCAGCCGCCCTAGCTCCCGGTTCGGTAGCAGGCGCATGTTTTGGGTGTTGAGGCTCGCGATCCGCATCTTGGCGTCAGCATCGCATGGGCGGGGCGGTTTGGAACAGCGCGAATGCGTCCGTTGATCCTCCCCCAATGAAGCTGTCCGCCGTTATGTTTAGAAAAACGGAGGATCAGAATGGCTACGAAGCGACACAAGCCGGAAGAGATTGCCACGAAGCTGCGGTGATCACGGGGGCAACGCCTTGCAAGAGCTTGAGCGCGAGGCAGCGGGGCGCATCTTCGACACGCAGGTCGCTCGGATCGGTGAACATCGCCCGAACCGCGCTTTGGATCGTCTCCGGCGATGCGGACAGCGCAATGGCATTATCACCGGATTTCTACATTTTGGCCTTGCCGTCGACACCGGGCAACCGGCCTGACTTGGGGAGGATTGCCCTAGCCTCGGCCAGCACGGCGCAACCTGTCACTGCGTTGATGCGCCGCGCCTTCTCGGGATCATGGGCGTTGTGGGTTAACGCGTGCCAAATGGCCCTTCCCCTATTTGTCGCGCGAGATTAGCTGCTGGATGAGTGTTGGCGGGGCGTTTTTGCGTGCTTTTGTTTCTGCCCCATTTGGGTCAAATGCTGTTTGTAAGATTCATGAAAAGCTCTAACTATTGCGCTCGTTCAGAAAACCCAATCTGCATTGGACCGATTAAGTGAATTCGCAAGACGCTTTGATGCCGGGAGCACGCGGCGCCGAGGACCAAACTGCTCCTGACGCTGGCTACAAGGCCTTGATGGAGTTGATCGATGACGGGTTCTGCGTCATCCAGTTCATCGACGGTCCCAGAGGACCACTCAGCGATTACGTCCATATCGAAGCCAATTCCGGTTACGAGAGGCATACCGGGATTGACGGCATTGTCGGCAAGACCGTTTTCGATGTCGCTCCGCAAGATGGGGACGAGTGGGTGAAAATCTACGGCGAAGTGCTCAGAACCGGGGAGCCTCTGAGGTTCGAGCGCGAATTCGTTGAGGTCGGGCGGCACATCGAGGTCTCTGCGAGGCGGGTGGAGCCCGCAAGCAAAGCTCAGGTCGCGGTTCTCTTTCGCGATATCACCGATCGCAAACAGAAGGAGCGCGAGCTACGCGAAAGCCAGCGGCGCGCGGAAAAGAACGCGCGTCACGTCGCGCGAGCGCTCTCGGCCGGGGCGATCCTGGGCACTTGGGTCTGGTATCTCGACAGCGAAACCTTCGACCTCGATGACGACTTTTCCCGCAGCATGGGGCTCGACCCCGCGCGGGCTGTCGAAGGCCTGACCATCGAGCAGATTGTCGTAAACGTGCACGAGGACGACAAGCCGGGTCTGATGGCGGCGATCCAACGCGCGACGCAGCAGACGTCGCCTTACGCGCATCAGTTCCGTGTCCGGCGGGCCGACGGGCGCTATCACTGGGTCGAAGCCAACGGCCGGATGGAATCGCAAACACCGCGCATTTTCGCAGGCGTTCTGATGGATCTCGATGATCGGCGCGCCATTCTCGAGGAGCGCGACAAGGCGGCCGCGGCGCTGTCTCAGCTGAATGAGACTCTGGAGCAGCGCGTCGAAGAGCAGACCGCGAAACTGATGCAGCAGGAGGAGAAACTCCGGCAGGCCCAGAAAATGGAGGCCGTGGGGCAATTGACCGGCGGTCTCGCTCACGACTTCAACAATCTCCTCACCGCGATTTCGGGATCCCTCGAATTCGTCGCGAAGCGCCTTGAAGATGGGCGTCCCGAGGAAATCCTGCGTTATCTGGAAGCCGCGCAATCGTCGACCGAACGTGCCGCAGGCGTCACCCAGCGCTTGCTTTCCTTCTCGCGTCAGCAGTCGCTCATGCCCAAGCCCACCGACGTCCCCCAGCTGGTGCACGGTATGGAGGACCTGTTGCGGCACACGATCGGGCCGCACATCTTGATCAGAACGGAGCACAGCGCAGCGCCTTGGCCCGCGATGGTCGATCCGAACCAGCTCGAGAGTGCGCTGCTAAATCTTTGCATCAATTCGCGCGATGCCATGCCCGACGGTGGCACGATCACGATCAGCACGGCCAACGAAGTCATACAAGATGGACATTCGGAACTTCAGCCCGGTAACTACCTGCGCCTTTCCGTGCGTGACACCGGAACGGGGATGTCCGCAGAAGAGATATCGAAAGCGTTCGATCCTTATTTTACCACCAAGCCCAGCGGTAAAGGCACCGGCTTGGGCCTCTCGATGGTCTATGGGTTTGCGCGGCAAAGCGGCGGATGCGCTACGATCGAAGCCGATTGCGGTGTGGGAACGACAGTGAACATCTTTCTGCCGCGCTCTACGGCGGCGATCGAGTTCCCCACTGCGCAGCGTCCGGTGGCAGAGGCTCCGGACGCGAGCGCCGATCACTCGATCCTCGTGGTCGATGACGAAGTCATCGTGCGCTTCGTCGTGGTGGAGGCCTTGGAAGAGGCAGGGTTCACTGTCTACGAAGCCGGGAACGCGGCTGACGGCCTCGCGTTGCTGCACGAACAGCCGGGGGTGTCGGTTCTGCTGACGGATATCGGCTTGCCCGGCGGGATGACGGGTCGTGAACTCGCATCCCGGGCGAAAGAGTCCCGCGAAGACCTGAAAATCATATTCATGACCGGATATGACGAAGAAGCCGCGACAGGGCCGGCTCAGGTCGACGCCGAAGTCCTTTTGAAACCGTTTGATTTCGACGAGATGGTGCATCGCGTGAAGAGGCTCTCTGGGCTCAGCTGAGTGATGCGGTTCGTCACGAACGGTGTTCGGCGCATTCGCTTTTGCGATTTCGAGTGACAGGGACGTCGGTTCCATTGACCGGTTTGCAAGATCGCAGTGCCCGTGGACGTCGACGATCAGGGGCTTGTCCTCGGCGCAAGATTGAAGACCATGCGTTGACTTTGCCGCAGCTAATTGGCTTACCTGTTTTATTCATAAGAACGGGAGTTCCTGCACATGCCGCAGACAGCGACGGCAAATATCCTGACCATACTCGAAACTGATTTCTCAGGAGTCGTCGAGGAGTGGCTTGGCACTCAGGTGAAAGAGGGCGTGAAACGCTCTGACCTGTTCTCCGACTCCGAGAGTCGTGCGCAGAACCAGGAACTTCTGAAAGCCTTCACCAAGGGTATCCGTGCCGGCGTCGTAAACGAAGAGTTCAGTCTGGACGACGACGAGTGGGAAGACCTGCGTGCCGTCCTCGCAGACGTCAGCAAGGAGCGCGTCGGCCGTGGCGTCACGCCGACCGAGATGGCGACATTCGTGCTCGCCCTCAAAGCTCCGCTTTTCAAGCGGCTCGAGGCGATGACGGATGTCGAAAGCGGGAAGCTTATCAGCGACGTGCTGATGGTGACCCGTCTCGTCGATGCCTTCGCGATCTACACCAACGAAATCTTCATCGGCGAGCGCGACCAGATCATAGAGCGCCAACGTCAGGAAATGCTCGAGCTGTCGACCCCGGTGGTCGAACTCTGGGATCGCGTTCTCACGCTGCCGCTGATCGGCACTCTGGATTCCGCCCGGGCGCAGGAGGTCATGGAGAACCTGTTGCAGACCATTCTCGAGCGGCAGGCCGAGGTGGTGATCATGGACATTACCGGTGTCGGCACGGTCGATACGCAGGTGGCGCAGCACCTTTTGCGCGCTGCGGCCGCCGTGCGCCTGATGGGCGCGGAATGCATCATCAGCGGCATCAGCCCGATGATCGCGCAGACCATGGTGCAGCTCGGCATCGACGTGGGCACCGTGTCCACCCGGTCCAGCATCCGCACGGCCCTGGCCGATGCATTGCAGAAGGTCGGCTACGTCATCAAAACCAGCGAGGTCTCCTGACGTGTCGGGTGTGACGTCCATAAACCTGGTCGAGAACGCGCTTCTGGTCTCCATTCAGGACGACGTCACCGATACGGAAATCGTGGAACTGCAGGACACGCTCTCCAACCGGATCGCCAAGGAAAACGTCAAGGGCGTGATCCTCGACATCAGTTCGCTGGAGATCGTCGATACCTTCGTCGGCCGCGTCATTGCCCAGCTCGCTGGCATTTCCAAGCTGCTGGCCGCGGAAACCTACGTTGTCGGGATGCGTCCAGCGGTTGCGGTGACCTTGGTCGAACTGGGGATGTATCTGCCCGAGACCCGCACGGCGCTCAGCCTGACCCATGCACTTACCCAGTTGCGGCGTGCCTGATCCAAACGAAACATCCAGCAGACCCGCCGTCGCGGAGATAACGCTTGCGACCAGCCGCGATGTGGTCGCTGCGCGTCAGGCCGTCGCTCGAATTCTCAAGGAGCGCGGGCTGTCGGCGGTGCGGATCACCCGTTTTGCGACGGCTGTGAGCGAAATCACTCGCAACGCAATCGTGCACGGAGGCGGCGGCAAGATTTCAATTTATCTCGACGACCGTTCCGAGTATCTGCGCGTCGAATGCCGCGACGAGGGGCCGGGAATCGAAAACGTAACGCTGGCCATGTCCGACGGTTACACGACCGCGGGAGGCCTCGGCAGAGGGCTCGGCGGCGCCAAGCGCCTTTCACACGGGTTCGAGGTCCGCTCTGCCCCCGGCAAGGGCACAACCGTTTCCATGAGCGTGAAGCTATGAACCAGTGGGTGGAAATTGATGATCGCAGTGCCGTGGCAGTCGTTCGGCGGCTCGCGCGGCGCCATGGGGTCGCGATCGGTCTTCCCGAGACACGCGTCGGCGAACTCGCGATCGTGGCTACGGAGGCCGCGACCAACATGCTGCGCTACGCAGAGCGCGGGCGAGCCCTGATCGAACTTGTGCGCCAGCCCGGTGCCGACGTCATCAACATGATCTTCACGGATCGAGGGCCGGGGATCTCGGATATCGACCGGATGTTCCAAGATGGCGAAAGCTCGACTGACTCCGCCGGTCTCGGGCTCGGGGCGATCGTGCGCCTCTCGGATACGTTCGACATTTTCAGTTCGCCCGACACCGGAACGACGATCGTATGCACCTTCGGCGGGAAAAGCGGCGGTGCTGATTGCGGCGTCGAAGCGGTGGGGCTGCGTGTTTGCCACCCGAACGAAGACACCTGCGGCGACGACTTTCAGATCCGGCAGACCCCGCGGGCGACCGATGTGTTGCTCTGCGACGGCCTTGGGCATGGCCCCGCCGCCGCCGAAGCCGCCAGCGAGGTGATCGCAGCTGCAGGCGCCGCGGGCGGGCTTTCATCGGAGCCAGGTAAGCTGATGCGCCAGATTACCGAGCGGCTGGTCGGTCGACGCGGGGCGGTGGTAGCTCTGATGCATGTCGCACAGCCGCAGATGGAGCTACGTTACGCGGCGCTTGGCAATATCTCGACCTTGCTGATCGGCGCGAAGGGTATCAGGCGGCTGGCGGTGCGCGACGGTCGCATCGGTGGCGCGGCGACTCATGGCTACGAGGAAGCCGTGCAGCTGGAGGCGGGGGACATGGTGATCCTGCATAGCGACGGTTTGAAAACCCTGCGGGAGGCGCATTTTCCGCCCGGATTGCTGAAGAAAAGCCCGCTGTTGATCGCCGGATTTCTTCTGGATCGCGCGTTCCGCGGGCGCGATGATGCGAGCATCGTCGTCATGCGCATAAACCGGGGAGGCGACCAGTTACCATGGCAAAACTCACCACCGTGACCCTTGAGAAGAGCGCCGACGTGGCCCGGCTGCGCGATGTCGCCATGACGCTCACCAACGTCCTGCAATTCGGCGCGTTCGAGCGCACACGGGCCATCACCGCCGTCGTCGAACTCGGTCGCAATGCAATCGAACATGGGCAGAAGGGACGCGCGACCTTCTCGCTCACCGAGGTGGAGGGCAAACCGGCACTCGGGCTTCTCGTGACCGACCAGGGGCGCGGCATCCCGAAGGAGAAACTTCAGCCGGATGGGGCGCCGTCCTCCTCGACGGGGATGGGGCTGGGACTGCGCGGCGTGCAGCGCATCGCAACGCGTTTCGATGTCGAGACCGGTCACGAAGGAACTCGGATCGAGGCGGTTTTCCGCTCGTCGGCAAATCTGTCGGCGGATGCCCGGCTCATCGATCAGGCGACAGAAGCGCTAAACGATCTCAGCATGAAGGACCCGACAGCGGCCCTCAGCGAACAGAACCGCGAACTCTCGGAGGGGATCACCGAACGCGACCTGCTGATGCAGGAGCTACACCACCGGACCGGCAATAACCTCGCGCTCATCGCCGCGCTCATTCGTATGAGCAAGTCGCGGGCCCAACAACCGGAGACCCAGCAGGTTCTGACCGAACTCGAAGTCCGTGTCGGGGCGCTCTCCAAGGCCCACGAATTGATGCAGCGCGGGAAGGAGACCGGAAAGGTGGATCTCGCGCAGATGGCTGCCGAAGTCGCGAGAACTTCGGAGCGTGCGTTCAGCGGCGAAAGCCTCGACGCCAATATCGAGGTGACCTGCGCAGAGCTGATGCTCGACAGCAAGCTCGCCATCGACATTGGGCTCATCATCGGAGAGCTCATCACCAATGCGTTCAAATATGCCTTTACCGGCAGGGAGAGCGGAACCATTCGCGTCGACGTCTCCGGCGACCTGCAAAGCGGGATCGCCTTGGTCGTCTCTGACAACGGCATCGGCTTGCCGTCGGATGCGGAGCGCCCGGAACGGTCGAATTCACTCGGCTGGCGCCTGATCCGGACCCTGACGTTCCAGCATGACGCGACGCTGACCGTGGACGGCTCCGACGGGCTGCGCGTCTGTATCAAGTTTCCGGCACAAAGCTAAATTTCGGCTCTGATCGTCTTCAGGAATACGCCTGCTTCCCGATGATCAGGATCGTGCGACGATTTCAAGTAAGATGCCGTCGCGCAGATCACGGAGAGGGTCTACCCGGTCAGAGAGGTGGCCGAGCGCTTGGGCGTGAGCCAATGCTCCCTCTGCTCCTGGAAGAAGAAGTTCTAGAAAGCGTCGGCTAGCGACACGGAGACGGATGCCGAGATCTGTCGGCTGAAGAAGGAACTGGCACGGGTCTCGGAGGAGCGCGACATCTTAAAAATGGTCCCCGCTTATTTCGCCTGGAATGCAAAGTGAGATACGCGTTCGCGGCCGAGCATCGCGGGCAGTTCGTCGTCAGAGCCATGTGCCGCGGCCTTCGTCGGTCCGTGCCGCGTTTGTGCCTTTGGGACGCCGGAAAAAAGAAAGCCCAGAGCGAACTCTAGGCTTTTCTCTTTGAAATCAGTCTCTTGCGAGAGATTTGGCTCCGGCGGTAGGGATCGAACCTACGACCAATTGATTAACAGTCAACTGCTCTACCGCTGAGCTACGCCGGAACATGTGAGGGTGTATATGAATCTCGAATTGGGATGTCCAGAGGGTTCTGGCGAAAAAATTCAGGCTTTCGTCACGTCAGCGAAAATAGCGCCTCCGGGCGCAGGTCGGGCGCGGCGATGACTTCGTTTTGTACCGACATTTCAACGAGATGGGCGAATACATTCCGTTCGGCGGCTGGCAGGAGGGCTGCGGGCACGTCAGTGTATATCGCGCGGGTGAGCGTCTGCGGGGTGGCGGGGCGCTCTGCCAAGGCGCTTCGGATCTGCGCGGTGCGGGCGTCGCGATGTGCGCGCTGACTCGCGATCAGCGTTTGCGGATCGGTCACCGGCTCGCCATGGCCCGGATAGAGAATGCGCGGGCGGAGTGCCTCGATGCGCGCGAGGGAGCGATAGTAGTCGCCCAGATCTCCGTCGGGCGGTGAGATCAGCGTCGAGGACCAGCCCATCACCACATCGCCGGTCAGAAGCGCATCGCCCATCGCGAAGCTCAGATGGTTGCAGAAATGGCCGGGCGTATGCAGCGCCGTGAGCGACCAGTCGCCATGGCTCAGCGTCTCGCCATCCTCGATAAGGATGTCGGGGTCGAACGCGTGATCGACCCCTTCGCCGCCGCCGGCATGGCCGCGCGCTGCAAGTTCCGCCATCACAGGCGCGCGCCCGGCCTCGGGCGGGCCGAAAGCGAGGATGGGCGCGCCCGTGGCCTCGGCCAAGAGCCGCGCGCCGGGGGAATGGTCGAGATGCGCATGGGTCACGAGGATATGGCTGACGCGCTCTCCGGAGGCGAGCGCGTCGAGCAGCGCCTGCAGATGGGCGGGATCGGCGGGGCCGGGATCGACCACCGCGACCTCGCCTGTGCCAATGACATAGGTGCAGGTGCCGGTATAAGTCATGGGGGATGGGTTCGGAGCCACGATCCGACGCAAGCCGGGCTGCAATTCTTCCATCTTTCCCTCCGTCGCGGCCATCGCTAGGGTTCTGGCATGAATTTTCGCTGGCTGAAACAGATGATGCCGCGCGGGCTTTATGGGCGGGCCGCGTTGATCCTGATTCTGCCGGTGGTGACGATCCAGCTGGTGGTATCCGTCGTCTTCATCCAGCGCCATTTCGAACGTGTCACCCAGCAGATGACCGAAGGGATGGTGCGCGAGATCGCGCTGCTCGATCAGGTCGCGACCAATGCGCCGACGGCCGAGGTTGCGCGCGAGCGGCTCGACGTGCTCGACAAGACACTGAACTTCACCTCGCAATTCCCGGCGCCGACGGATATTGCGTCGCAGCGGGGCGATACGCGCAACTTCTTCGATCTCACCGGGATCGTGGTGATCTCGACCCTGCGCACCAATCTGTCGCAGATTCGCTCGATCGTTCTCGACAACACCACCAACTCCGTGCGGGTGGTGCAGGAGACGCCGAACGGGCCGCTGGCGGTGACCTTCGCGCGCAGCCGGGTATCGGCGTCGAATCCCCACCAATTGCTCGTTCTGATGGTCTTTGTTTCCATTCTGATGACGCTGATCGCCTATATCTTCCTGCGCAATCAGCTGCGCCCGATCCGCAGGCTGAGCCATGCGGCGGAGGAATTCGGCAAGGGGCGCAACCTGAATTACCGCGTCTCGGGGGCGACGGAGGTGCGCGCCGCGGGCCGCGCCTTTCTCGACATGCGCAACCGGATCGAGCGGCAGATCGAGCAGCGCACGCTGATGCTCTCGGGTGTCAGCCACGATCTGCGCACACCGCTCACGCGTCTGCGGCTCGGGCTGTCGATGATGGAGGAGACGGACGAGGTCCGCGCGATGGAGCGCGACGTCGAGGAGATGGGTCGCCTTGTCGATGCCTTCCTCGATTTTTCGCGCGACGGCGCCTCGCATGGCGAGCCGGAGACGCTGCCGATCTGCGGCTTCGTCGAAGGCGTGGTGGAAGACATGCGGCGGATGGGCCGCGACGTGACGCTCGTCGATTGCGACACGGAGGAGGAGGCGACTTTCCGTCCCGATGCGCTCAAACGCGCGCTGGCAAACCTGATCGGCAATGCGGTCCGCTACGGCACCCGCGCCGAGATTAGCGTCTCGATCGCGCGCACGGGATGGCGAATCGCGGTGCATGACGACGGCCCTGGCATCCCGCCCGAACGCCGCGAAGAGGCGATCCTGCCCTTCACGCGGCTCGATCCGGCGCGCAATCAGGATCGCGGGCAGGGGGTGGGCCTTGGCCTCTCGATCACCGCTGACATCCTGCGGCGCCATGGCGGATCGCTGAAACTCGGGCGATCCGAACGGCTTGGCGGCTTGATGGCCGAGATGATCCTGCCGCGGTGAGCGGCTACACGGTCGATCACGCGCGCGCACGAACCGCTCACGGCAGCGAGATCGCCTCTTGCGGCCTGTCCCGGGGCCACGCATTGTGACGGATGAGTGACATGGCCTAGTTGAATGGACGCTTCGCGGCTCCTAGATATTGGGTCGAACAGGGGAGGGACGTGGTCGCCGAAAACGGGGCCGGACCCTCCTGCCAAGAGAGGAACGCCGATGACCGAATTTAGCTCTGTCACCCATCCGGTCCTGCCGTTGCGCGATATCGTGGTTTTCCCCCACATGATCGTGCCGCTCTTCGTCGGGCGCGAGAAATCCGTGCGCGCACTCGAAGAGGTGATGGCGGATGACCGTCAGATCTTGCTCGCGAGCCAGATCGACCCGTCGCAAGACGACCCTGACACGGACGGGATTTTCCGCGTTGGCGTGCTCGCCAACGTCCTGCAACTGCTGAAACTGCCCGATGGCACCGTGAAGGTTCTGGTCGAGGGCAAGAGCCGCGTGCGCATCAGCGAGTTCGTCGAGAATGACGACTACTTTGAAGCGAATGCCGAGCCGCTGATCGAAACCGAGGGCGACGTGGAGACGATCCGCGCGCTGCTGCGTTCGGTCGCCGAGGAATTCGAGCGCTACGCGAAGATCAAGAAGAACATCCCCGAAGAGGCGCTCTCGGCCGTGGCCGACGCGACCGAAGCGGACAAGCTGGCCGATCTCGTCTCGGGCCATCTGGGGCTGGAAGTGGCCCAGAAGCAGGAGCTTCTGGAAACGCTCGACGTCTCCGAGCGGCTGGAGCGGGTCTACGGGCTCATGCAGGGTGAGGTCTCGGTTCTCCAGGTGGAGAAAAAGATCAAGTCCCGTGTGAAAACGCAGATGGAGAAGACCCAGCGCGAGTACTACCTGAATGAGCAGATGAAGGCCATTCAGAAGGAACTCGGCGATGGCGAAGACGGCCAGAACGAGATCCTCGAGCTGGAAGAGCGCATCGAGAACACGAAGCTTTCCAAAGAGGCCAAGGAAAAGGCCGAGGCCGAGCTGAAGAAGCTCAAGTCGATGTCGCCGATGTCGGCGGAAGCCACCGTCGTGCGCAACTATCTCGACTGGATGCTGTCGATCCCGTGGGGCACCAAATCCCGCGTGAAGAAAGACCTCAGCAAGGCGGAGGCCGTGCTTGATGCCGATCACTACGGGCTCGAGAAGGTCAAGGAACGCATCGTTGAGTATCTCGCCGTGCAGGCGCGCTCGGCCAAGCTGAAAGGCCCGATCATGTGCCTCGTGGGTCCCCCCGGCGTGGGTAAGACCTCGCTCGGCCGGTCTGTCGCCAAGGCAACGGGGCGCGAATTCATCCGCATCTCGCTTGGCGGCGTGCGCGACGAATCCGAGATCCGCGGCCACCGTCGGACCTATATCGGCTCGATGCCCGGCAAGATCATTCAGGCGCTGAAGAAGGCGAAAACCACGAACCCGCTGATCCTGCTCGACGAGATCGACAAGATGGGTCAGGACTTCCGTGGCGACCCGGCTTCGGCCATGCTTGAAGTGCTCGACCCCGAGCAGAACGCGACCTTCGTGGACCACTATCTCGAAGTGGAATACGACCTCTCGAACGTGATGTTTCTGACGACGGCGAACTCCTACAACATGCCGGGCCCGCTTCTGGACCGGATGGAGATCATCCCGCTCGCGGGCTACACCGAGGACGAGAAGGCCGAGATCGCCAAGCAGCACCTGATCCCGAAGCAGATCAAGGGTCACGGGCTCAAGAAGAACGAGTTCGAACTGACCGATGGCGCGCTGACCGACGTGATCCGCTACTACACCCGCGAGGCGGGCGTGCGGAACCTCGAGCGCGATATCGCGAAGCTCGCCCGGAAAGCGGTGACCGAGATCATCAAGTCGAAGGGTCAGATCAAGCACATCACCGTCGATGAGGCGAAGGTGGGCGAATATCTGGGCGTCAAGAAGCACCGCTACGGTCTGGCCGAGAAGGAAGATCAGGTGGGCGTCGTGACCGGCCTCGCCTGGACCTCCGTGGGCGGCGACTTGCTGCAGATCGAAGCTCTGCGCCTGCCGGGTAAAGGCCGGATGAAGACCACCGGTAAGCTGGGCGACGTGATGAAGGAATCGATCGACGCGGCATCCAGTTACGTCCGCTCGGTCGCGCCGCAATTCGGCATCAAGCCGCCGCGCTTCGAGAAGTGGGACATCCACGTCCACGTGCCGGATGGCGCGACGCCGAAAGACGGGCCCTCTGCGGGTCTGGCGATGGTGACCTCCATCGTCTCGGTGTTGACCGGAATCCCGGTGCGCAAGGATATCGCCATGACCGGCGAGGTCAGCTTGCGTGGCAACGCGATGCCGATCGGTGGCTTGAAAGAGAAACTGCTCGCGGCACTGCGTGGTGGGATCAAGACGGTGTTCATCCCCGAGGAGAATGAAAAAGACCTCGCGGATATCCCCGACAACGTGAAGGAAGGGCTGGAGATCGTTCCAGTCACTCACGTTCGCGAAGTCCTCGCCCGCGCGCTGGTGCGTCAGCCCGAGCCGGTCGATTGGGACGAAGAGGCCGAAGAGGCGGCAGCCGCCGCCGCAGCCGCGGCCAAATCGGACGCACAGGGCGCAACCGCGCACTGATCGGCTTTGGATTGAAAACGAAAACGCCCGTCGCATATCGCGGCGGGCGTTTTTGCATCTGAAGGCATTTGCACGTAACCTCCTTTTATTCCGGTCAAAAAAGGAGCCGCCATGGCCAAGAGCCAGAAGCCGAAATCGACCCGCAAGCCCCCCGCCGCGACACCTCCGGCCTCCGCCGCGACGCTCACGCCGGCAGCTCCTGATCCGGGGGCCGAGGCGAAGGCGCTCGTGCGCAAGAGAAGCTTCGTGGATCGGGTGATGGTCGAGGCCGGCGTGAAGCGCGGCGAGGCGAAGGCCATGTCGGAAGCGGTCCTCAAGGTTCTGGGCGAGGCGCTCTCGGAAGGCGAGGAACTCAGCATCCCGCCGCTCGGCAAGCTGAAGATCAACCGCCAGTTCGAAAAGAACGGCGACGAGATCCTCGTGGTCAAGCTGCGCCGCCCTTCGGGCATGCTGGAGGCCGTCGCGGCAGAGGCGGATGGCGCCGTGCAGGCCGAGGACGACGCCTTGGAAAGCGAGGTCGAAAACCGGGGCTGAGATTTCGTCGAAAACCCTCTTGCGGAGCCAGAAGCGGGGCGCTAAAAGCCCGCCACGGAGGGCGATTAGCTCAGCGGTAGAGCGCATCGTTCACATCGATGATGTCGGGGGTTCAAATCCCTCATCGCCCACCATTTTCCTACGAAGGCGCGTCTTGAACAGACGCGCCTTCGTCGTTTTCCGGTTAGTTTTCTGCGCCCCGCGGCGTCAGATTATGGGCCAGACAGCACGCCAGAGAAGCGCCCGAGGCGCGAGACGCGGAGGATGCGATGACCGACACGATGCCGATGAACGAAACGACCCCCGACGAGGGGCTGCGCGTCTCCGATTGTCCGGACTGGCTCTATCTGCTGCGGGAATTCGACACGCTCTACCGTCATGGCTCGGCGGGCGGCAGTCGCCTCATCCGCAGCCACCGCAAACGGGTGCGCGACACGCTCTCGCAGATCATCGACACCAATCCCCCGGTGACGCCGCGCCAGCCGCAGCCGAAACCGGTGACCGCGCATCTGTCGCGGGCACTCGATCTGGGCGAGCGCGGTGCGGTGGCGGGCATGGCGCGGGCGCTGTCGCGTGTCGCGAGCCAGCTGACATGGGAATATGGCTACGAGAAAGTGCCGAAGGCGCTGGCACGCAAATATGCCTATTGCGAGGTGCTGGGCCCGCGCGGTCCGGTGGCTTCGGATCGGCTGGTGCTGGGATTCGTCCTGTTCGCGCCGCGCACGACCTATCCGCAGCACAGCCATAAGGAGATCGAGGAAAGCTATATCTCGGTCGCGGGCCCGTGGTCGGAAAATGACACTGCGGTGCATGCGCCGGGGTCGCTGATCCTGAACCGACCCGATCACGAACACCGCATCACCACGGCCGATCTCGATCCTTGCCTGCTTGCCTATGCCTGGGTCGGGCCGGAAGCGCGGCTGACCGCGCCGGGGATGAAACTTTCCTCGACCCGCAAGGCGCGGATGCGCGAAGGCGTCTGAGCCCTTGATCCCCGCGCAAGGCGGAGCTAGAGGAAGGGGCGGGGGCGGTTAGCTCAGTTGGTAGAGCGCTTCGTTTACACCGAAGATGTCGGGGGTTCGAGCCCCTCACCGCCCACCATTGTTTTCAATAACTTACGCAGATTTTACGAAGTGCGCCTTGGTTCGATAAACCTATCGAACTCAAGAATCGCTGCAGCGTTCGCTAGGTGTTCCGGCATGAACCGCGCATATGTCTTGTATGTAATCGCCGTGTTCGAGTGTCCGAGGTATTGCGCGACGGCCTCGATGGGCTGGCCTGCCGATAGCATACGCACCGCGACTGTGTGGCGAATCTGGTGAATGTTCACATCGGAAAGGCCTGCACGCTCAAGCGCAGCTGCATAGCCCTTCCGGATAGATCTGACGGGCTTTCCGGCCCATTCCACAACAGTATCGGTAAGGCGCGCCTGAAAGGCAGTCTCCAGCGCAGCGCGGGCCATTCTGTTCATTGGGACTACGGCGCGGCCTTTGCGCGTTACGCCATCCGGCAAACGTAGGTCAATCACGCCGCGATCGAAGTCAACGCGCGCCCATGTCAGGTCTAGGATCGCACCGACGCGCGCTCCAGTGGCCAGCAGTAGGATAACGGCAAGTCTGATGTGTGGGGCGGTGCAGCCATCTAGCAGGGCAGTGATCTGCTGATCGCTGAGCGGTCGAACATCACTGGATGGCTTTGGCGGCTGCTCGATGTGCGGGGCCTGATCTATCAGGCGGATTTTTGCAGCCCATCTGAGCGCCGATCGAAGGTGGCCAAGCTCAGTATGGACTGTGCCTATCTTACGGCCTTCCGCTAGGCGCTTTGTGCTATAGGAGCGGCAATCTTGGATGGTGATCTGTTCCGGCCGGAAGCTGCCGAACTCTGGCAGGATCGCTTTCCCAGTGTAGCGCATCGTCGTGGCGGTTGGCTTGTCACCCAAGTGGTTGAGATATGCATCCCATATCTGCGCCACAGTTGCCCCAGCACGTGGGGCCATCTCTTTCAGATATCGGTCTCGGCCTTCGGCTTCTGCTTCCGCTCTGGTGCGTGCCTTAAGCTGATAACGGCGGCGCTTTCCGGTCGCTGTCTCATCCCAGTAGACGCAGAATCCTCCGCGCAGGCGTCCGATACTGATTGTTGACATTCATAGTCCTCGATGGCGTTTTGCGTGATTCTGATCATGCGCCCGACGCGAAAGCCACGCAATTCTCCGCGTTTTACCATTTTCCGGACGGTCTCGGCGCTGCATTTCCAGCGCTCGGCAACCATTTCTGGGGTCATGGCGCGGCGCGTATCTTTGAATCTGTCATGCTGTCCCATCAGTTCCTCCTTTAAGCTTGAGACCAGCTTTTTTAATCCACTGCTCGACTGGCTTCTTCAGCGCCTCGCGCGCAGCCTTTGGCGATTTCGCCGGGCGCCAGTCCCATGTCCAGGCTGGGCGCAGGTGACTGGCCAATGCGCTGGATCGACCATCGAACATCACGCGGCCAACCTCGATTTCTCCAAGCATCGCGACCTCGATCTGTGCGCCGGGATAGGTTCCGATGAAAGTGATGGGTATGATGGCATAATTGTCCTCCTTTAGTGGGTTAGCTGGACTGACGCCGGGCGCGCAGGATGCGACCTAGCTCCATCATCGAAATTTCGACGGCGCCGGCTTCGACTGCCAGCCTCCGCTTTGTGAGCGCGATATCGAAATGCTCTCGCGTGGTGCCGCTTTTCTGCAGCCACTTTCGCTGGATGCCGATTTGATCGGCCATCGCTAGCAGTTCCTCGGTGCTGTCCGCGATCATGTGGCACATCTTCATTCGCCCGAAGCGGGCTCGCATGTGGTCGACGTAGACGCTCACTTCTTCGCCTCCCGCGCCGCCTGCTCGAGGCGCGCGATCCCGAGCAGAGTCGGCTTCAGCTCGTTCGGCGCGCTGTCGTAGTGTACGCCCTTCTTTGCCCCGGCGAGGCGGGGGAGCATCGACCGCGACACCAGGGCCCAGTTCTCCGGGGCTGTGTTCTGCTTGTCGCCATCCAGACACTTGAGCGCGTGGCCCGCCGGGATCGGCCCGTTGACGGCTTCCCAGTTGATCAGGTGAACCGCGCGCCATCGCTTCTGGAGAGGCAGGTCGTCGTTGACTTTCCGCTCGAGGTAGCCATCCTTCGAGACCCGCTCGGTTCCGATCGGCTGATAGAGGCGAACGGCCACGCCGCGGCGCTCACCGCGCTTGAACCAGCCCTTCTCTGAGCCAGGTGCGCAGAAGCCCTTCATGCCTTTGTTGTGCGTCTCGTGGCCGCGCTTGAACTGCCCGGTGCGGCCGGTGAGCCAGCCCCGCCGCTTGCACAACGAATGATAGTTCGCGAGGGAAACGTCTTCGCGATCGAACTTCTCGACAAACAGCGCGTGCGCCTCGCGCCGGATCATCGACTTATGCGCCTCGATCCACGCAAGCTCCTCGTCGCTGTAGCTGATCCGCTCACCTACATCTTGGTCGATGAGACGCACGTGCTCGCGAGCAAGCACAAGGCACCGGACATCTTCATCGAGTTGCGCGGCGGTCTCGCCTCGCGGCCTGAAGGTTTTATGCTGCAGATCACGACGCAGTCGAAGGATCGGCCGACCGGACAGTTCGAGAAGGAGCTGCAGCGGGCCAGAGATGTGCGCGACGGGAAGCTCGACCTGCCTGTGCTGGCAGTTCTCTATGAGCTGCCGAAGAAGATGATCGAAGCGGAAGCATGGCGCGACCAGAAGACTTGGGGGTTGGTAAATCCGAACCTGGAGCGGTCTGTATCGCTCGACTATCTGCGCGACAAGATGATCGAGGCCGAAAGCGACGGGCCGGAAGCGCTCGCGCTGTTCGCCTCGCAGCACTTGAACGTGCAGATCGGGATCGGTCTCGGCAGCGGCCGCTGGGTCGGCGCTGATTACTGGGAGAAGGCCGGGCGCGACATGTCGCTCGACGATGTGATTGAGACGTCCGAGGTCTGCGTCGTCGGGATCGACGGCGGCGGTCTCGATGATCTTCTTGGCCTGTCGGTGGTTGGCCGGCATTCGGAAACGAAGAAATGGCAGCATTGGGGGCGCGCCTGGGCGGATCGCGATGTACTGCGGCTGCGCCAAGTCATCGCGCCGGAACTGACGAAACTAGAGCAAATCGGTCAGCTGACGCTCGTCGACAATATCGAGGACGAAGCGAACCCGCAGATCGTCGAGATCTGCATGCGGTTGCGCGAGGCGGGGCTATTGCCGGAGGAGCGCGGGATCGGGATGGACCCGGAAGGGGGCGGCTCGATCATTGACGCTCTGGTCGAGGCAGACTTCGAGATGTCGATGATCTGCCCGATCAGCCAAGGCTACAAGCTGAACGCGGCGATCAAGACTGCACCGGTCAAGCTGAAGAATGGAACATTCGTTCACTGCAACCAGCGTCTCATGACGTGGTGCGTAACAGTCTAATTGCTTTTGAAAGTGCGCCAATTCCTCTCAATTCTAGCGACAAGATTACTGCTGCTCACGGGCTTGGAGTGGCACCGTCATTAGTTACATACTCCCTTGTATGCACTAGCGATAATTCCGGGTTTTCTGTCGGTGATCGCATATACGATATGTTCTATGAGAAGGATTTTGGGAACGATATTTCGACAACTACTTGGGGTAGCGCGACTGAGTGCGGGTTCTCTATAGATGCTACAGTCGGAATATTCTGCGCAGGCAAAAACGGTGGCTCGTCAGCTAGTCTAAATCGGGCTAGCTGGAGTATTATCTTGCGGGCGTGGGTCTAATGGCCCGTCTCTGGAACATCGCCTTCGGCCCGCGTCCCTCACCGTGGAACCTTCCCGCCTATCTGATCTGGGCGATATTTGGGAACGTCGAGGATGGCCCCTATGGCTGGCTTCCGCGCGACGCGTCGAAGCCTGATCCGAACTGGAGCGCGACATGGGCATGGTGGACACGCAACCCACTGCATAATCTTACGCACCGCACGCTGGCTGTCCCTTTCAAGCGACAGCGCGTTCTGATTGGTCGAGTGAGCAACCCGCCTGCGTTCTGGCCTGATGGTCATGTCCTTCTGGCGATCAATGGCCTGCCCTTCTTTGCTGTCCAGTTCACCCGCTGGGAAGCCTACGCCGGGTTCCGCCCGAAGGTGGTGGATGATCGCCTTGTCGGCGTCTTCGGTCTCGCGCTGCGCGGTCGGCGCTAACACACCCCACAACCTGACGACCACGACCCCGCCCAACAGGCGGGCTTTTTTATGCCGAAAGGGGGGCGGACGTGACGCCTGAAGAGCATGAAATGATCCGGGAACTGCGCTCGGAGATGGCCGAGCTGCGTGACGAGGTTTCGGCGCTGAACCGGGCGCTTTTGCTGCCGGAGCCAGATGGCACCCCGCCGTTCCTGCAGCGCGCCGCCAGGGTGGTCAACGCGGCTGAGAGCGGGTCATGGGGCATCAAGTGGTCGGTCCGCATCTTCCTCGCTCTCGGAGCGATCCTCGCCACGGTGAGCACGATCAAGGGGAGCATCTGGAAATGAGGAAAACGAAACCTTGGACGCTCGTCGACAAGATCGGCGGGCTCGCTCTCCTGGCATGCATTCTCGTCGGCTGCACGGTCGGCGCGATCTACTTTTGGCGCGCTCTCTGGCCCGCCTCACGCTGGTACGTCCTCAGCGAGGTGAAGGTCGATGACGCAGACTTCGGCGATCAGATCCGCGTGACGCCGAGCCGGGTGATCTTGCGCGACTTCAACGGGCGATATGTCACCACGGTGCGATCTTTCCCGGAAAATGAGGTGATGTGCTCAGGCGGTGAAGATGTGCCCTACCGAGCCGGTGCCGCGCTGCGCGAGTCCATCGATCTCGACTGGTGGACTGCCGGCGCCATGCCGCCCTGCATGCAGCAGCTGATCCCCGGACAATACGTCCTGACGACCTGCGTCTTCGTGAAGACAGGCATCCCGCTCGTCGGAGAGCGCGGTGAGTGCATCGATTCCAACATCTTCGAGGTGACCCAATGATGATTCCTGAGTGGAAGCTGATCGCGCAGCGCGCCTGGTCGTTCCTGTTCTCGATCGCGAACGCGATCTTTCTCGCCGCGGCTGCCGGGTGGGAGACGTTCGCGCCCGAGGATCTGCACCTCAAGACGTCGACCTACCTCATGGTCGGCGCGATGCTGGCGGCCGTCACCGGCGGCTCGCGTCTCATCCAGCAGCAGAAGCTGGCCGAGGCGATCGCGGCGTACCTGACAGAGCAGGGTGGGGCGATCAGCAAGAAGGCGGCAGCGGCGATCATGGCGGCCGTGCTGGCGTTCGGCGTGCCTCTCACGGCGAAGTGGGAGGGCAAGGAGAATACGGCCTATCGTGATGTGATCGGCGTCATGACTGTCTGCTATGGCGAGACGCGTGGCGTGAAGGCTGGCGACGCCTACACCGACGCCGAATGCACGGCCATGCTCCAGGGCCGATGGGCCGAGTTCTACACCGGAATGCTCAGGATTGCGCCGCCGATGCGGCAGGCTCCTGTCGAGGTGCAGGCAGCGGTCACGAGCTGGGCCTATAACGTTGGCCTCGGGAATGCCGCTAAATCGACGCTTGCGAAGAAGCTGCGCGCCCGCGACTGGCGCGGAGCCTGCAACGAGCTGCCGAAGTGGACGCGATCGGGCGGGCGCTTCCTGCAGGGGCTGCTGAACCGGCGGCTCGATGAGCGCAAGCTCTGCCTGTCGGGGCTGCACTGATGGCGCGCATTGGTAAGAAGCTGCGCAGCCTTGAGGGCGGTATGGTCGCGTTCATGTGCCCAGGTTGCAGGACGATGCATCATGTGACGGTCGACGGTTCGCGTGGTTGGACATGGAACAGAGATGCTGATGCGCCGACCTTTGCGCCATCTGTTCTGGTCCAAGGTACTGTCCCGATCACCGAAGAAGAAGAACATGACCTGATCATAGCGGGCGAAAAGGTCGATACTAAGCTACTTCGCTGCCACTCCTTTGTGCGCGATGGTCGTATCCAGTTCCTGAGCGACTGCACCCATGAATTGGCGGGGCAAACTGTCGACCTGCCGGACCTGGAGACCGTGCCATGATCTGGTTTGCGAAAAACTGGCGGCTCTTAGCGGTCGCTGGTTACGCCGTGGCGCTTGTTCTGGGCGGCTGGATCACGCGCGGCGTCTATGACCGATCGCTGCAAGCCTCTGCGCTCAAGAGCCAGATCGAGGCGCAGAACAAGGCTCAGGCTAAGGCAACCGCCACCAACACCGCCAACTCCACCGCAGAGGTCGCGCGCCTCACTGCACAGGCCGCAGATTACGCGCTGGGGCGCAAACTAGAGGATCAGGCATATGCTGACACGTCAAATGGCTGCGGCCTGTCTGCTGGCCGTATTGAGCGGTTGCGGCAGCAATGAACAGGCGGGATCGATTGCGCCAGTTATCCCGCCGTCGCTGCTGGTGCCTTGCTCTGCGCCGGTAGCGATCCCTCCGGGGGCAATGAGTGAGCGTGATGTGGAGCTTGGTTGGGGCAGGGACCGCGCCGCGCTGCGGGCTTGTGGAGGGCAGGTGGCAGCGCTGGTAGGTATGATCTGACCGCCATTTTGGTAACAGAATTCAGGCAGGAACTGGAGGCCCAAACTCTGCAAGCAATGCAGAAATTGCAACATCATTTCCATTCTCTGTACCGTCACCAAGATTGACGGAACGCAGGTTCACTTGTTGCGATCCTGGCCATTCTACAATTCTCGTCTTAGGGCCAATGTGACGTACGATGCTGCCTTGTTTGCGCGCCATCCAGTAGAACCAAAGATCGTCTGCGGTCGGGCAAAGGGCCATGAATTTGTCGCGGTCCGTCGCGGATTGGTGCAGAGAACCTGGTGGATAAAGGGCACCAGCGCCCCCGGTTGCGAAGATGTCGTCTCCCTCGACCGCGCCCTCAATATTCTTTGCCCAATCGCGGTAGGGACGAATTTCGCCCTCAGACGTATATGCTATGCGATGTGCTCGGTGTGCAGCGATACGGCGAGGATGCTTGCGCACAGTTTTCACCATCTGCTCTAGCCAGTCTGCGGGATAGTGCAGGTCATCATCCGCCGTAGCGATATAGCGGTGCGGGTCTTCGATCAGCGCTGGCACGAGTTTTTTGTAGGATCGCAGATCATCACAGGGTGCAATGCTTAGGCCCTGAGATTTCATGTCCAGGATCTCTTGCGGAAGCGCAGGAATATCACTGACTGCACACCAAAGGACCACATTGTCGGGCTGTATGGTCTGGTTTAACAGGCAACGCAGAGTATGAACGAGCTGCGGAAAACGGGGCGGAAAACTGGTAAGAGAAACGACAAGGGGAGCGTCTAGCTCATGCGCACGGGGTATGACATGACGCGTTTCGATCTCGCGCAGGTTCGCGTGTACCCGTTTTTTCAATTTATAGCGGCGCAGCCAGTCGGACAGGCTCATCTGCGTTGCTCCGGAGCTTGCCAAAGAGATTTGAGCCAGCTGACATCCCCGATCCGGCGATACCATTTTCCGCCTTTTCCGTTCAGCGCATCGTCCATTTTGGGTGAACCCGCGAAGACCACGATTTTCGCACCTTTGGGCAAGGATGGGTCGGCAACGTAGCTTTTGAAACCTTTCGGCACACAATGGTTTTTGAAACTGACGCACCACTCTTTTGGCCAATAGGCGAGGTGGCCGTTTTTGGCTAGCTGGGCGCTTTGGAATTGCTGACTGATTTCGTAGCGCGACGTAGCGGCGACAGGATCTGCAAGGAATGCATCAAGAATGTAGCTATGCGCCCCGATTTCGTACCGAAAGACAGACGAGTTGCCGACCGAATGCAGGAACTGATCTCGTGATGGATTGATCTTGCGCAGCGGCTTGGCGCGGAACAGATCGTCATCCCGAATGATATAGAATTCACCTTCAAGATCGAACATCGGCCCCAAATCGTCGACGATGACAAGATCAAGGTCAAGGAACAGTGCTGTTCCTTCTAGCCCTGCGAGATCCTTACGAAATAGCGCGAGTTTGCGCCAGCGCGTGTCGCCATGGCTCTCAGATACGCCAAGGTTGGGAAGGGGGAGCGCTTCGATCTCGGGATCGAGGCCGCTGGTGTCATCTGTAAAACAGATGAACCGGTGCGGTCGTTGCAGGTGCTGCCGTACCCCACGTGCCAGGTTGTTCACGTAGTGGGGGCCATAGAGATCTCCCCACTTCATCGTCAGGATTAAAAGAGGGGCGATCATCTTTCTCCTTTTTCACGGCCAACGCGGACGGAGATACGTCTTCTGAACTTGGCACCGAGACCGGTTGTGCCGGGGACATTTGGTCTAAATTTCGCTTTTGTGAGTTTATCGCGCCCTTCATGAAGATGCGATGGTTGCCCCGAACCGGGTGCATGATGGCGCGCCAGTCTCGGTGCGGCGATCCATGCATTGAGATGGTAAAGCGACATTGGCCAATCTGCCAAAGCCCGAACTGGCGTTGTGGCTGACAAAAGACGTCGGGCTGTTCCCTTCGCAACGCTGTAGGCCGAGGCCATAGTCGGCTGAGTGGCGCATTTGTGGAGTGTACCCGATTGCATTTGGCGCACCCTGAAAGGCAGTGCGCGACCAAAGGCGTGATCCAACAAGATCATCGGTGCTTTTTCGAAATCGCCTGAGCGAACAAATTTCGCGAAATCATCCATAAGAATGGCATCATCTTCAAGGATGATACCTCCGGGTAGGTCTCGTTCAACGATGTAGCTATAGATTAACCTGTGGGAGAGGGCGCAGGCATACTCGCCATCGCTTAGTTCGCGACCCGTAATGGCGGGCGTTCCTTCGCGATCAATCATCTTCTCGCATTCAGGTGGAAGCCCTTTGCGACCGTCGATGCCGAACACAAGCTCATAAGGCAGCCCAAGGGCGTCAAGCCGTTCCAGCAGCGGTCCGCGACGTTCGTCGTCTCCGGAAAGTGTTAGAACAAAGATTGGAAAGGCAGCTATCATTGGGGCATTCCGCGCAAATATTTATGAATCGGGTATCAACAGGATTGAGGGAACTCAACTCCTTTCTGCTGGCTGATCTTCGGCATGCTTGGTCTTCCGAAAGCATGGGGATGCGGTTCTGAGTGGCGTGGATACGGGCGTTTCGGGTCGCACATTACTGAGGTGATCTGATCCCCGGAAACTGGACCGTTTGAAGCTGGAGTTTTCCGCTACGCTTCCTTGGCTGGAAGAGGAGTGGAG